>NZ_BAAASB010000002.1:0-581532 GCF_039532665.1 Streptomyces amakusaensis
GGCCGGGGCCGCCACGACCGGCGCGGGCGCGGGGGCCACGGGCGGGGCCACCGGGGCGTCGGCGGGCGGCACGGGGGCGGCCGGCGGAGTCGCGGGGCCGGCTCCGTTGGTCGCCGCGCGGGGCGCGGGCGTCGCGGCCTGAGGGGTCACCGGCGCTGCCGGGGCGGCCGGGGGCGTGCCCTCGGACTCCGCTCCGGGGGCGGCGGTGTTCTTCGCGCCGGGCTTGTAGTCGGCGAAGAAGTCCCACCAGGCTCGGTCGACCGAATTGGGATCCTGGAGGTACTGCTGGTAGATCTCGTCGACGAGCCACTCGTTGGGGCCGAACGCGGCGGCAGGGTCGATTCCCTGAGCGCTTTGGTCGGTCGGAGTGCTGGAGTTACTGGGGGACTGAGACGACACGGCGGCAACCGCCCTCTTCCGCTTCACAAGGTGATGGACAGCGGGAATCAAGGCTACGCCTCCCTGGCCGAGAGGTGCAGGCCGGGCGGGCGACAGTCGCGCAAGTCACACCGAAAGACGGGTTTCGAGGCTTGGTATGGCGGGAAATAAGCACGGTTGCGCCACGCCGCTGGTATGAGGCACCACGCGGCGGCGAATCCACCGGTCCGTCCCCCCGCACAGGGGCTCCGACCTGATCATCTTTCGGCTGAAGGCTCGCTTCCGCTCGAACCTTACGTCAACCCCGGGCTTGGTGGATCCCCGGAAGAGTGACCAGGATGCGGCACCCCCGGGCCGATTCGGCCACCCCTATGCGCCCGCCGTGGAGATCGACGGCCCAGCGGGCGATCGCCAGCCCCAGCCCGGTGCCGCCGTCGCTCCCCTTTCCGTGCGGAGAACTGACGGCCCCCCGGTTGAACCGCTCGAAGACCTGATGGCGCTCCTGCTCCGGAATGCCCGGCCCCTCGTCCTGGACCTCCAGGTCCAGCGACTCCGGCTGGGCCCCGCGCCGGGCCCGTACCGTCACCCGGCCGTGTGCCGGCGAGTGCTTCACCGCGTTGTCGATCAGATTGGCGACCACCTGGTGCAGCCGTTCGGCGTCCGCGTACGCGGTCAGCTCCGGCGGTGCCACGTCCAGGTGCAGATGGACGTCCGTACGGGTGTGCCGCCCGGAGCCGGACGCCAGCCCGCGCCGGCCCGCGGCGAGGTTGGCCTCCTTCAGCACCCCGGAGAGATAGGGCCACACCTCGAAGCGGCGGGCCCGCAGCGGTACGACGCCGTTGTCCAGCCGCGACAGGTCCAGCAGGGTCTCCACCAGCCGGCCCAGCCGCTCGGTCTGCTTGAGCGCGGTGCGCATCGTCTCGGGGTCGGCCGCCGAGACCCCGTCCACCACGTTCTCCAGGACGGCCCGGAGCGCGGCGATCGGGGTGCGCAGCTCGTGCGAGACATTGGCCACCAGCTCCTTGCGGTGCCGGTCCACCGCCTCCAGGTCGTCCGCCATCAGATTGATCGTGGAGGCCAGGTCGCCCAGCTCGTCCCGGCGGTCCGCGCCGCGCACCCGGCGGGTGAAGTCGCCGTGCGAGATCCCCTTCGCCACCGTGCTCATCTCCTCCAGCGGCGCGGTCAGGCCGTGCGCCACGAACTGGGTGATCAGCAGGGTGGCGATCACCGAGAAGACCGTGATGAAACGCAGCTCGGTGGAGGTCTCCAGGGCGACGAGCAGCAGCCCGGTGGTGATGAAGACCGAGACGACGACCAGGGTGCCGAGCTTGGTCTTGATCGAGATGGACACGCCCCTGCGCCGCCGCTGCTCCGGGCCGCACCTCATGGGGCCGGCGTCTCCAGCGCGTAGCCGACGCCGTGCACGGTACGGATCCGCTCGGCCCCGATCTTGCGGCGGAGCGCCTTGATGTGGCTGTCGACGGTCCGGGTGCCGGAGGCGTCCGCCCAGTCCCAGACCTCGGCGAGCAGCTGCTCGCGGGAGAGGACCGCGCGGGGGGTGTTGGCGAGGCAGACCAGCAGATCGAACTCGGTGGGCGTCAGATGCACGTCCTCGCCCCGGACCCGCACCCGGCGCTGGGCGTGGTCGATCTCCAGCTCGCCCAGGCGCAGGATCCCGCTGCGCGGCGTGACGGCGGCGAGCGCCGCCCGCTCGACCCGGCGGAGCAGCACATGCACCCGGGCGGCCAGCTCCCGCATGGAGAACGGCTTGGTCATGTAGTCGTCCGCGCCGACGCCGAGCCCCACCAGCATGTCGGTCTCGTCGTCCCGCGCGGTGAGCATCAGCACCGGGACGGGGCGCTGGGACTGCACCCGGCGGCAGACCTCCAGGCCGTCGAAGCCGGGGAGCATCACGTCGAGCACCATCAGATCGGGCTGCCAGGCCTCGGCGGCGTCGACGGCGGCGGGCCCGTCGACGGCCGTCTGGACGAGGAAGCCCTCCGCCCGCAGCCGGGCGGCGATGGCGTCGACGATGGTCGAGTCGTCCTCCACGACCAGCACTCTGCGCTGGGCGCCGGGCGTGGCCGCCACGCCGTTGTGGGTGGTGTGTGTCTGTTCCATCGCCCGCCCCTGTAAGCGCTGTCTGTGCTCGCAGCGCTAGGTAGATCTGTGGTGTGAGAGTTGTGTAGCTCAGCAGCGTAAAGGCAGTTGGAGACTTCGGGCTACGCGGACCGGACGGCGAGGTGGACCACGTCCGGTACGCCTCGGGCAACCTGGATCTCTTCGGTTCTTACCCCGGTGAATCCGGCATTCCGCAATGTCTCTTCGAAAGCGGGGGAGGGCTGCGCGGACCAGAGGGCGAGCACCCCTCCGGGGGTCAACCCCCGCTGGCACAAGGCGAGTCCGGCCGGGGAGTAGAGCGTTTCGTTGTCCTCGGTGACCGTCCAGTCGGGTCCATTGTCGATATCCAGACAGAGTGCGTCATAGCGGACTTCTGTCTCACGGAGGTGCGTCAGCAGGTCCGTGCGGAGGATCACGGTCCGGGGGTCGGCGAGCGCGGAAGCCGAGAATCGGCCGAGTGGGCCGCTCAGATGCCAGTCGATGATGGCTTGTTCTCGCTCCACGACGGCGATGTGTCGCCACTCGGGATTGACGCTCGCGTGCGCCAGCGAGAAGCCGACGCCGAGCCCGCCGATGAGCAGCGAGGGCCTCTCCCGGCCCGCCGCCCGCAGCGCCTCGTGCGCGGCGTCGATGAGCAGCCGCTCCGAGCGCCCGTCGGAGGTGTCCATCAGGAAGCAGCCATTGGCGATGATCTCGTGATGCTCGCCCCGGCGGCGCAGGACGACCTCCCCGTACGGTCCCTCGCGCCGGTCGAGGGTGACGGGATGGGCGGGGTCGGCGGAGCCGACGGGAGCACTCAGGGACAACGTGACCTCCGGGCAGGGGTGGGGCGGTGGGGGTCATGCTGGTGTCCGGAAGCGGGCCGGGCAAGCGGTTTTGGCCAGGTATGCCGCCCCGGACGGCATACCCGGCCGGTGCTCTCAGAGCGCGGGCACCCTGGCGGGCACTCCGTCCTCGCAGACGCGAGAGGTCGCGAAGTACGCGGAGAGCCACCGCCGGCGCTCCTCGCCGCCCATGGCCCTGAGCCGGTCCAGGGCCGCGACGAGCGCGTCCCGGTCCGCCGGCTCTCCGTACCCGGCCGACGGGGACCAGGAGCCGCTCCAGTTCTCGGCCCCGTCCCCGGCGGGGTTCGGGGCGAGGAACTCGGTGACGGCCCGGTCGATCCGGTGGACCTCCGGGTGCTTCCGGCGCGCCTCGCAGGAGACGGTGTCCCCGGTGATGGACCGGGCGGTGTCCCAGGCGAATCTCTCGGGGTCGACCAGCCTGCTGCGGATCACGCCCTGGCCGAAGAGGACGATGGTGGGAGTCGCGGCCTCGTACGGGTCGGGCTCCGGCACCTCGTCCTCCCGGCCCAGGAGCGCGTGGGACCGCATCATCAGATGGTGGGCGTCCGAGAGACGGGTGGGAGCGTTCTCGACCCCTTCCAGACGCGAGGTGAGACCGGAGAGCGCTCTCCGTACCTCCGGAAGCATCCCGGGGTGCAGGCCCGAGACGCAGATCTCGGGCCGGACGCTGGTGTCGCAAGCCGTCCGGGAGACCAGCGGGTTGGGGCGCCAGGCGCGGTCGCCGCCCTGGACGAGGACCGTCGCCGCCACGAGCGCCGCCGTCAGCGGCAGCAGGGCGTAGACGCGGCGGCGTGCCGCGTACAGCAGGAGCGCCGTGGCGGCGAGACCGCCCAGCCAGCCGACCGTCGCCACGGGCTCCCACCACACCGGGACCGAGGTGTGGAGCATCGGCCCCGACATGCCCGGGACCAGCGGACTGGAGGGGATCGGCCACAGCGGCAGCACGGGGAGCAGCGGGGCGAAGGGCGAGCAGAGGGCGAGCAGCGGGGCCGTCAGCCGCCAGCGCAGCACCGCCCCGACCACATGGCCGAAGAGGGAGAGCGAGGCCACGAGCCCCGCGTCGGACCACAGGGCGGAGAGCGCCGGACCGCCCGCCGACGCGTACGGCCGGCAGGCGAGCAGCGCGCCCGCGGAGGCGACCAGGGTGGCCCCGGAGACCCAGACCGCGGTGGGCAGCGCCGCCGTCAGCGTCCGGGCCAGCCGGGTGCGGGCCGCGCTCAGCAGCAACTCCCGGGTGCCCCGGCGGTGCTCCCGCTGGCCCTGCCAGCACCCGGCCGCCGTGGCCACCGGGGCCGCGAGCTGGGTGATCAGACTGCGCAGCAGGCTCTGGGTCTGACCCCAGCCGCCCTGCCACTCGTCGGCGGTGAGGACGAGCGGCACGGCGAGCACCACCAGGACGGCGGCCCCCGCCCAGGGCGCGGATCCGCGCAGCAGCTCGGCGCGGACCGGGTGGGCCCGCCAGGTGGGCAAGGAGGTCATCGGCCCGCTTTCGAGCCGGACCCGGACCCGGACCCGGACCCGGACCCGGACCCGGAGCCGGGGGCCGTGCCCGGGTCCCAGCTGGAGGCGCGGTGGATCCGGAGGGCCGCCGTGTAGCCGCGCTCGATCGGGCTGACCGTGCCGTCGGGCGCGTCGTGGGGGGTGGCCTCGCCCAGTTCCCGCAGCTCGCTGGTGGTGCCGCGGAAGGCGACCCGGCCGGACTCCATCAGGGTGACCTGCTCGCAGGCGGCGGCGACGTCCTCCGCGAGATGGGTGGAGACGATGACGGCGCAGGCGGTGCCCACTTCGCGGAGCAGTGCTCTGAAATCGACGCGCTGCTCCGGATCGAGACCGGTGGTCGGCTCGTCCAGGAGCAGCAGATCCGGTTCGTTCACGATCGCCTGCGCGATGCCGACCCGGCGGACCATCCCGCCCGAGAGCGTCTTCACCTTGGCGTCGATGCGGTCCATGAGCCCCACCCTCTCCACCGCCCGCTCGACCGCGTCCGCGACCGAGCCGGCCGGCATCTCCTTCAGCCAGGCCACGTAGGCCACGAACTCCCGGACCGTGAACCCCGGGTAGAAACCGAACTCCTGCGGCAGATAGCCCAGCCGCCGCCGCACCCGCGACCGCTCCCGGTGCGCCGTCATGTCCTGCCCGAGCAGCTCCACCCGGCCGCCGGCGGGGGCCGCGACCGTCGCCAGCACCCGGATCAGCGAGGTCTTGCCCGCCCCGTTCGGACCGAGCAGCCCGTGCACCCCCGTACCGAAGTCCAGGTCCACGCTGTCCAGCGCGATCGTCTTCCGGTGGGTGACGGTCAGTCCCGTGACCCTCGCACCCGTCCCTGTCACAGCGTCTCCAGTCGATTGAAGGATGAACGGCGTACGGCGAGCAGCCCCGCGCAGACCACGGCGGCGACCGCCCAGCAGGTCTGCGGGGAGGGTCCGGAGACCCAGTCCGGCAGCTCCGTGACGAAGAACGGGAGCCCCGGCCTCCCCGGTCGGGGCGTCAGCGTCAGCGCCGCCCACACCCCGGCGACCGCGAGGGCGGCGTACCGGCAGCCCACGAAGGAGCCCAGCGCGAGCGCCGCCAGCGTCAGCGCCAGACTCGGCAGCAGCCAGGCGGACGGCCCCGGCACATTCAGCACCTCGGTGGCGGGCGGCGGCAGCAGCGCGCCCGCCGCCGCCAGCACCGGCACGCTCACCAGCGTCACCGCCGCCGTACGGGTGAGCAGCAGCCGCAGCCCGCCCGACGGGGTCGATGCGGCGATCTCGTGCAGCGGGTCGGCGTACCGCCCGTACGACATGGCCACCCCCGTCAGCGGCAGCGCGGGGGAGAGCGCGAGCAGCAGCGGCCGGGTGGAGTCGTAGCCCACCCCGTACGCCAGGAACAGCGAGCCCCCGAGCACCAGGGCCAGCGCGGTCAGCCAGGACGGGCGGAGCGCCGGACCGGCCGCCCACAGCAGCCGGGCGACCGGCCCGGGGCCCGGCCGGGCGGCCCGGACGGCGGCCGGGGCGGGGGAGCGCCGGGCCCCGGCGAGCACCGCCGCGCGGATCCCGTCGAGCGCGGGCCCCGCCGTGCCCGCCCGTACGGCGGCGGAGACCGAGGCGGCGCAGCGTCCGCACGACTCCACGTGCTTCTCCAGCGACCAGGCCTCGGCCTCGGCGGCCGTGCCGCTCGCGTACCGCTCGGCCAGCGGCCCGCTCACGTGCCAGCCGCTCATGC
Source organism: Streptomyces amakusaensis (assembly GCF_039532665.1). Lineage (NCBI taxonomy): Bacteria > Bacillati > Actinomycetota > Actinomycetes > Kitasatosporales > Streptomycetaceae > Streptomyces > Streptomyces amakusaensis. The sequence continues at coordinate 6,549 of NZ_BAAASB010000002.1, forward strand.
CGTGCCTCCCAGCGGGGATGTGTCGGGTGCGAGCAGGGCCAGCGCGGCCCGCAGCTCGCGGCGGGCCCGCATGGCCCGGGTCTTGACGGTGCCCTCGGGTATCCCGAGCAGCCCGGCCGCCTCACGGGTGGTGAGGCCGTCGATGACGGTGGCGCGCAGGACCTCCCGCAGCTCGGGGGAGATCCGGTCCAGGGCCGCGCCCACATCGCCGTACTCCAGCCCGGCGAGCACCCGGTCCTCGGCGGACGGGGCGGTCAGGGCGGCCGTCCGCACGGTCGGCCGGCGCTCCGCCCTGGCGTGCGCCCGCCGGGCGTCGACCAGCCGGCGGGCGGCGATCACCCAGAGCCAGCCGCCCGCCTCGCCGCCCCGGTGGGACGCGGCGGAGCGCCAGACGGCGACGAAGGTGTCCTGGAGCACCTCCCGTACGGTCTCGGGATCGTCGCAGCGGCGGATGAGCCGGGTGTGCAGCCAGCCCGCGTGCCGGTCGTAGAGCGTCGCCAGCGCGTCCGCGTCGCCCTGGGCCACGGCCCGTAACAGCGCGGCGTCGTCGAGGTCCCGCTCCACCGGCCCCGGGTCCGTGTCTCCTGTGTCAGCCCGCGCGGGGCGGATCCATCTCACGACCGGTCTATCGCCGCCGGGCCCGCGCCCGGTTCACGGTGCCCGGGATCACGCCGCCCCGGGCCGTTCGCCCGGCCGATCGCTGACAGCGAACGAGGGTTCGGGAACATCCGGAGGCTCTCATGCATTGAGTCCACATAGCTCAACTTCACTGCCTAAGGGGAGATCATGGCTGCTGAGTCCCAGACGTTCACACCGCTCACCCTGCCCGTGCTGCCGCTCGACGACGAGGTCGTGCTGCCCGGAATGGTGGTGCCGCTCGACCTGATCGACACCGAGGTCAGGGCCGCGGTGGAAGCCGCCCAGGCCGGTCACACCGGTGGCAGCAAGCCGGAGCTGCTCCTTGTTCCGAGGGTCGACGGAAAGTACGCGGCGATCGGCGTCCTCGGGACTATCGAGCAGGTGGGACGGCTCTCCGACGGAGACCCCGGCGCGCTCGTCAGGGGCCGCGGCCGGGTGCGCATCGGCGCGGGCACCACCGGACCCGGGGCGGCGCTCTGGGTCGAGGGCACCCGGATCGACGAGACGCTTCCGGAGCCGCTGCCCGGCCAGCTCGCCGAGCTGGTCACGGAGTACAAGGCGCTCGCCACCGACTGGCTGAAGCGGCGCGGGGCCTGGCAGGTCGTGGACCGCGTCCAGCAGATCGAGGGCGTCTCCCAGCTCGCCGACAACGCCGGGTACTCCCCCTTCCTGACCACCGCCCAGAAGATCGAGCTGCTGGAGACCGCCGACCCGGTCGCCCGGCTCAAGCTCGCCACCGACCAGCTCCGCGAGCACCTCGCCGAGCAGGACGTGGCCGAGTCCATCGCCAAGGACGTCCAGGAGGGCGTCGACAAGCAGCAGCGCGAATTCCTCCTCCGCCGTCAGCTCGACGCCGTCCGCAAGGAGCTGCGCGGGCTCAACGGCGAGAGCGAGGGCGAGGAGTCCGACGACTACCGCGCCCGGGTGGAAGCCGCCGACCTGCCGGAGAGCGTCCGTACGGCGGCGCTCAAGGAGGTCGAGAAGCTGGAGCGCGCCAGCGACCAGAGCCCCGAGGGCTCCTGGATCCGCACCTGGCTCGACACCGTGCTCGAACTGCCCTGGAACAGGCGCACCGAGGACGCGTACGACATCCGGGGCGCGCGGACCGTGCTGGACGCCGAGCACGCGGGCCTGAAGGACGTGAAGGAACGCATCACCGAGTACCTGGCGGTGCGCAAGCGCCGCACCGACCGGGGGCTCGGCGTGGTCGGCGGACGGCGCGGCGGCGCGGTGCTGGCCCTCGTGGGCCCGCCGGGAGTCGGCAAGACCAGCCTCGGCCAGAGCGTCGCGCACGCGATGGGACGCGAGTTCGTCCGGGTCGCGCTCGGCGGCGTCCGCGACGAGGCGGAGATCCGCGGCCACCGGCGCACCTACGTCGGAGCCATGCCCGGCCGGATCGTACGGGCGATCAAGGAGGCCGGTTCCATGAACCCGGTGGTCCTGCTGGACGAGATCGACAAGGTCGGCTCGGACTTCCGGGGCGACCCGGCCGCCGCCCTCCTCGAAGTCCTGGACCCCGCGCAGAACCACACCTTCCGCGACCACTACCTGGAGGTCGAACTCGATCTGAGCGATGTCGTCTTCCTGGCCACCGCCAATGTGCTGGAGGCGATTCCGGAGGCGCTGCTCGACCGGATGGAAGTGGTCCGCCTCGACGGCTACACCGAGGACGAGAAGGTCGTCATCGCCCGGGACCACCTGCTCCCGCGCCAGCTGGAGCGGGCAGGGCTGGAGAGCGGCGAGGTCGCCCTTGAGGACTCGGCGCTGCGCCGGCTCGCGGGCGAGTACACCCGTGAGGCGGGTGTGCGAAACCTGGAGCGGGCCGTCGCCAGGCTGCTGCGCAAGGTGGCCGCACAGCACGAGCTGGGCGAGCGGGAGCTGCCGTTCACCATCGGCGCGGAGCAGCTGCGCGACCTGATCGGACGGCCGCACCATGTGCCCGAGTCCGCCCAGGACCCGGCCGAGCGCCGTACCGCCGTGCCCGGTGTCGCCACCGGACTCGCGGTGACCGGCGCGGGCGGCGACGTCCTCTTCGTGGAGGCGTCGCTCGCCGATCCGGAGACCGGCGCGTCCGGGCTGACCCTCACCGGCCAGCTGGGCGACGTGATGAAGGAGTCCGCCCGGATCGCGCTCAGCTTCCTGCGCTCGCACGGCGCGGAGACCGAGCTTCCGGTCGCCGACCTCAAGGACCGGGGCGTGCACATCCACTTCCCGGCCGCCTCGGTCCCCAAGGACGGCCCGAGCGCCGGCGTCACCATGACGACCGCGCTGGCCTCGCTGCTCTCCGGGCGTCCGGTGCGCACGGACGTGGCGATGACGGGTGAGCTGTCGCTGACCGGCCGGGTGCTGCCCATCGGCGGTCTGAAGCAGAAGCTGCTGGCCGCCAGCCGGGCGGGCATCACCACCGTGGTGATCCCCAAGCGGAACGAGCCCGACCTGGACGACGTCCCGGCGGAGATCCTGGCGAAGCTGGAGATCCACCCGGTGACGGACGTCCGCCAGGTGCTGGAGATCGCCCTCTCCCCGGCCGCCGCGCCCGTCCTCGCCGAGGCGGCCTGACTCCCGGGACCGTTCCGGCCGGCCGCCGTCCCCGCGAGGGGCGGCGGCCGGCGGCGGTCGCCGTCCCCCTCACAATGGGCCGATGGAATCGATCACCGGCCGGGCCTCCGGAGCCGGACACGAGCTGAAGGCCGACTGCGCGAACTGCGCGGGCCTGTGCTGTGTCGCCCTCCCCTTCTCCGCGTCGGCGGACTTCGCCGTGGACAAGAGGGCCGGAGAGCCGTGCCGCAATCTCGGCGACGACTTCCGCTGCGGCATCCACACCCGGCTGCGTCCGAGCGGATTCACCGGCTGCACCGTCTACGACTGCTTCGGCGCGGGCCGGAAGGTCTCGCTGGTCACCTTCGGCGGCGCCGACTGGCGCGGCTCCCCGGCGACGGCGGCCTCGATGTTCGCGGTCTTCCCCGTCGTACGGCAGCTCCAGGAACTGCTCTGGTATCTGACCGAGGCGCTCACCCTCGCCCCCGCCCGCTCCCTCCACGCCGAGCTGCGGCCCCTGCTCGCGGAGACCGGGGCCCTGACCCTGCTCGGCCCACAGGAACTCGCCGCTCTCGACGTCGCCGCCCACCGGCAGCGGGTCAACACCCTGCTGCTCCGTACGAGTGAGCTGGTCCGGGCGGGGGCCGGCGGCGGCCGGAAGAAGAAGGACCGCAGGGGGGCCGACCTCATGGGGGCCAGGCTCAAGGGCGCGGATCTGCGGGGCGCGAGCCTGCGGGGCGCGTATCTGATCGCCGCCGACCTCCGGGGCGCGGATCTCCGGCTGGCCGATCTGATCGGGGCGGACCTGCGGGCCGCCGATCTGTCGGGAGCCGATCTCACCGGCAGCATCTTCCTCACCCAGCCGCAGGTGAACGCGGCGCGGGGCGATGCCGCCACCCGGCTGCCGCCGGCACTGGACCGCCCCGCGCACTGGTCCTGAACCGCATAACGGGCCCCGGGCCAGGGGGGAAGCGCGGGGCGGCCGTTCCGGGACGGCCGGCCGCTCGGGCGGGTGGGGCGGTCAGCCGTTCGCGAGGGCCACGACCCGGTCGTGGGCCCCGTTGAATTTGTTGTGGTCCCCGACGTGGGGCCCGGACGAGGTGTACTGCCACATCGTCTGCGCGCTCCAGCCGGCCGGGAGCGTCCCGGGGGTGGTGTTGTAGCGGGCGATCCACAGGGGATTGCTCGCGCCGAAGCCCGCGTAGTCGCCGGTGCACTGCGTCCACCAGCTGGTCGCGGTGTAGATCACCGGGTCCCGTCCGGTGCGGGCCTTGTACCGGTTCAGGAAGTCCCGGATCCAGGTCACCATCCCCGACTGGGACTTGCCGTAACAGGCGTCGCCGTACGGATTCCACTCGATGTCGAGCGCCCCCGGCAGGGTTCTGCCGTCCCGGGCCCAGCCCCCGCCGTTGTCGGCGAAGTAGTCGGCCTGGACCGCGCCGCTCGTGGTGTCGGGAGTGGCGAAGTGATACGCGCCCCGCACCATTCCGACGTCGTAGGAGCCGTCGTACTGCTGTGTGAAGTAGGGGTTCTTGTAGTAGGTGCCCTCGGTGGCCTTCACATAGGCCCACTTCACCCCGCTGTTCCACAGGGTCGGCCAGTCGACGTTGCCCTGATGGCTGGCGACGTCGACGCCTTCCGTCTGGGCCGCGCGGCTTTCCGGCGGCAGGCCGCCCTGGCCGTCGTGCTCGATGACCCCGATGCCCAGATGGGCGGAGCCTCGGGGCGGGGCCTCGGAGGCCCCGGCCGGGCCGGGGAGGGTGAGGAGGAGGGAGAGGACCGCGAGGAGAGCGCCGGCCGTCGCCAGGAGCGAGCGGCGGGGTCTCCCCGACGAGCTGAGGGGAACGGTCGTTCCGGATCTGTGCACGGACATAGCGTGCCTCTGAAGACCTTCGGTGGGGGGATATGACGATGAGCCGGCATACCGCGATGGAGCAATATGGTGTGGGCATGTCATATAGGACGCTACGCGCGGAGAAACCCGTCCGGGAAGAGGCGCGAAGTGCCGCCGTTGGTCTATGCCTGCGAAATACTTAACGAGCTGCGGCTATCGGTGCCGTTGGCGGGAACTTTCAGGATTCGGAAAGCGTACGAGGGGTGCTGACGTGCACGGAAGCAGTACGGGAAGCGAGGTCGGAGCCCGGGAGGAAAGCGGGGCCGACCCGGTATTCCTCGCACTGGAAAGGGAGTTGGCCGTCTTCCACCGCCGCGCCAGGGCCTCGGCCGGTGAGATGGCCCGTCAGCTCCACCCCGATCTGGAGGCCGCCGCCTACGGCCTTCTCGTCCGCCTGGAGGAGTCGGGCTCGCTGCGCGCCACCGATCTCGCGGGGTATTTCGGCGTCGGCAAGGCGACGATGAGCCGCCAGCTGCGCGCGCTGGAGGGGCTGGGCCTGGTGGTTCGGGAGCCCGACCCGGCGGACGGCCGGGCGTCACTCGTACGGCTCACCGAAGAAGGTCTGACCCGGTTCCGCCGAGTGAGGGACGTCCGCCGCGAACGCTATGTCGCCAAGCTCGCCGGCTGGGACCGCGCGGAGATCTCGGAACTGGCCCGGCTGCTGCATCAGCTGAACACCCGCGCGGAGGACTGAACGCCCGCGGAGCGTCAGGACGCCCGCGCTCTCAGAACTCCGCCAGGACCGCCGTCGCGTCGTCGTGGGCCTTCCCCCGGGCCGTGCCCCCGCGCACCGCCGCCGACTCCAGCTCCCGCACCCGGTCGATCAGCCCCTGGCTCCCCTCCTTGCGCAGCACCCCCAGGCACTGGGCCCAGTCGCCCCGGCCGAACATCTCCACCCACCGCGAAGCCCCGTCGGTCAGCGCCGCCACCGAGCGGACCGCCGCCATCGGGGTGCGGCCCGTCACCGCGCGGGCGGCCACCCCCGGGTCCGCCGCCGCCGTGAAGAAGCCGCCCTCCGCGTTGCGCAGCGCGTCCGCCGAGGCGTGGGTGCGCAGCGCCTCGCGGGGCAGCCGGTCGAGCCGGTCGTCCAGCACCGCGCGCACCTCGCCCTCCGGCGATTCGATCAGCAGCGCCGAGTCCGAGAGCACCAGATGCTCCAGATCGCCGGAAGGATCTCCCCAGCGGGCGAGGACGACCGTTGCCTGTGGAGTTCGAACGTGAGAAAGGTCACAGCTCTTACGGTGGGCGTCGGCGGTGCGCCTGATTGCCCCGGAGAGAATCCCGGCCAAGGGCGTATCCGGCCGAGAAGCGGACAGTTCGAGCAGCGCGCCCCCGAGCCGGGCGGTGAACCAGGGGACGCCGTGCTCACAGCCGTACTCCCCCCTCGGAGGAGTCACTCCGTCCAGCACCACCAGTGATCCTCCCTGGCCCGAAGCGGGCAGGGCCACGGATGCCCAGTCCTCGTTGGGGCGTTCGGGCGAGCCGGGGGAAGTGGCCAGATCCATGCGCATGGACCCCAGTCTGCATGACTCGTTCACGCGTCCTGCACAAACGCACAAACAATTCGTACGGGCAGGTCAGCAGGTGTTCGAAAAGACTGACGGACCATCGGGTGAAGCTGCGGGCGCGCATCCTGCCAAAGCCCGGCCGGAAGATCCAGTCAGCGTCCGCGGAATGCCCCCGACGGCAACCGAGAGGAGTTGTTTGCCAACTCCCCAGTGATGTTCACTCGTTCAGGTGGCGGAGCGGCCGATGCGCGCCTCCCTTCCCAAATGCACTGGAATGGTCTTATGTCGTGCCAGGGGTGGGATCACGTGTGTGACCGGTCGTCATCTCTGCTTCACGGTTCAAAAGGTGGACGAGTCAAGCAGGATTGCGAGCACCGGTGCAGAAGAAGCGGCCTCAGGCCCCCCTGGTCCCTGAGACGTATCCGGCACAGGGCCCCGCGCCGGTCCCCGTCGCCGGAGGCCGGGCCAAGCGGGTGCGGAACCGGCTGGTCATAGGCGTGGCGGTCGTCAGCCTCGTCGTCGTCGGCGCGGGCGTCCCCGGGATACTGGCCGGCTCCGCCGAGCTGAGCGAGTCCCAGCGGCTGGTCACCCTCGCCGAGCTGAACCGGCAGGCGGTCACCCTCGCCCACTCGCTCTCCGACGAGCGCGACGAGGTCACCGCGTACATCGCCGCCGGACGCGACGAGCAGCAGGGCCCCAAGAAGGACCGCCGCCAGGTCACCGACGCGCGCGCCGCCCGGGTCGACCGGCAGATAGACGAGATCCGCGCCGCCGCCCCCGAGGACCGCGCCGAACTCCGCCGCGAGCTGGCCACCGTCCCCTCGGTCCGCCGCACCGCGCTGACCGGCAAGGGCTCCGCGACCGACGCCCACCGGGCGTACACCACCGTCATCGGCACCCTCCAGGCCCTCGCCGACGAACTCGCCGACACGTCCCCGCCGCGCGCCGCCGGTGCCGCCAAGGCCGCCCGCGCCTCCGCCGAACTGGGCCTCGCCGTCGAACAGGCCTCGGCCACCCGGGGGCTGCTGCTGGCGGCGCTCGCCGTGCCCGGCCCCCCGCCGGTCACCGCCGTCGACTCCGTCACCGGACTGCCCGTCGAGACCGAGGGCGAGGACAGCGAGGAGGCCCGGCGGACCCGGGGCGAACTGAGCGCCGCCGCCCAGCAGGCCCGGGTGCGCGAGCTGGCCGCCCTCGCCGACTTCGACCAGGCCGCCGCCAAGGACGCCCGCGACTCCCTGGCCGCCACCGTCACCGGCGCGGAGGTCAAGTCCGCCGAGGGCCATCTCTCCCGCCTCACCGACCAGCCCGAGCTGTCCGGCGGCGAGCGCGACACCGACCACAAGAAGCTGGAGACCGCGCTCACCGCCCGTATCGAGCAGATGCGCGGCGTCGAGTCCACCCTCGCCTCCCAGCGCATCACCGGCCTCGAACGGCTCCGTGACGACGATGTCACCGCCCTGGAGATCCAGGTCGCCGTCCTCGGCGGCCTGGTACTGCTCTCCATCGGCGTCTCCGCCGCCGTCGCCCGCACCCTCACCCGTCCGCTCGCCGTCCTCCGGATCGGCGCGGCCCGCCTCGCTGCCGCCCCCGAGAGCGCCGAGCCCATCGGCTTCACCGGCCGCAACGACGAGTTCGCGCAGGTCGTCCGCTCCCTCAACACCCTCCACGGCGCGGTCCGAGGGCTCGCCGAGCGCTCGGCGGACACCGAGAGGGAGCGCGCCGAAGCCATCGGCTCCCGCGACGCCCTCGCCGCCAAGCTCTCCGAGGCCCGCGCCGAGCTGCGCGAGACCACCGGCGAGCTGACCGCCGAACTCCGGCGGCTGCGCCACACCGTCGACCACACCTTCGTCAACCTCTCGCTGCGCACCCTCGGCCTGGTCGAGCGCCAGCTCTCGGTGATCGAGAAGCTGGAGGAGCGCGAGCAGGACCCCGAGCGCCTCGCCACCCTCTTCAAGCTCGACCACATGGCCACCGTCATGCGCCGCCACAGCGAGAACCTGCTGGTCCTCGCCGGTGCCGAGCACGGCCACGCACATGTCGGGGCGGTGCCGCTGGTCGATGTGCTGCGCGCGGCCGTGAGCGAGATCGAGCGGTACGAGCGGGTCGTCATCCAGTCCCTGCCGCCGCACTCCCAGGTCGCGGGCTTCGCCGCCGACGACCTCAGCCACCTCGTCGCCGAGCTGCTGGAGAACGCCACCTCCTTCTCCCCGCCGGACGCCCAGGTCGAGCTGTCGGGCTGGCTGCTGGAGAGCGGCGAGGTGATGCTCTCCGTGCAGGACGGCGGCATCGGGATGACCGCCGGGCGCCTCGCCGAGCTGAACGCCCGGCTGGAGGACCCGCAGGCGTACGAGACGGCTCCCTCCGACAGCGACGCCGAGGGGCTGGGGCTCCGGGTCGCCGGGCTGCTGGCGGCCCGTCACGGGGTGCGCGTACAGCTGCGCGAGCAGTCGCCCGGCGGGATCACCGCCGTCGTGGTGCTGCCGCAGGGGCTGCTGCCCGAGGAGCCGCCGGCCGAGAGCCCGGCGTCCATGTCGGACACCGGCTCCACCCAGGTCCAGCTGCCGGGATCGGTCGCCGAGGTCAACTCCAACGCCCTGCCCGCCGGCCGGCGCCGGCCGCTGGCCCCCCGGGGGGCGACGGCCGAGGACTCCGCCGATCCGCTCGTCGCGGCGGCCGAGGCGGCGGTCCGCGCCTCGGAGGAGAAGCGGGAACGGGAGCGGGAGCGGGACGAGCGGGACCCCGAGCCGGACACGCACGAGCGGACCGCCGACGGCGACCCGGAGGCCTCCGGGACCGACGAGCCGACCTTCACCATGCGGCTGCCCGAGCAGCCCGCTCCCGAGCCCGCCGAGCCCGCCGAGGCCCCGGCGGCCCCCGACCCGGAGCCCGCCGAGACCGCCGAGGCCCCGGCGGCCGTCGCCGAGCCGCCCGCCGCCGGACCCGCGCCCGCCTGGGACCGGGTCACCGACAAGGGCCTGCCCAAGCGCACACCCAAGATCGTCAAGCCCGTCGCCGCGCCGGGCGAACGCACCGGCAGCGTCGACGCCGACGCACTCCGCCGCAAGCTGGGGGGCTTTCAGCAGGGGGCGGACAAGGGCCGTCAGGAGGCGGAGGCGGAGATCGCGGGCACGACCGGCACGACCGTCCAAGAAGCGGGGGACACAGTCGAGGAGGCACGCAGTTGACCGCGACCGGCACGTTCGGCCTGAGCAGTGAGGCCCGCAATCTGCACTGGTTGCTGAGCAATCTGGTGGAGGAGGTGCCCGGACTGCGCTCGGTGGCCGTCGTCTCGTCCGACGGACTGCTGCTGCTCTCCTCCGACCCGGAGCAGAACACCGCGCGGCCCGCGAGCGCCGCCCGCCAGGAGAGCCCCAGAGGCTCCAGCGCCGATCTCGCCACCATCGTCTCGGGCATCGGCAGCCTCACCATCGGCGCCGCCCGGCTCATGGACGGCGGCGGCGTCAAACAGACGATGGTCGCCATGGAGGGGGCCTGCGTGTTCATCATGTCGATCAGCGACGGCTCACTGCTCGGGGTGCAGGCGGAGGCCGACTGCGACATGTCGGTCGTCGCCTACCACATGGGGCTCTTCGTGGGGCGGGCCGGACATGTCCTCACCCCCGAACTCCGCAGTGAACTCCGTCAGTCCCTGGAGGGCTCCCTGTGACGGCCTCACCGCCCCCGCCCTCCTCGACCCCCGCCGGGCTCCCGGTGCGCGGCGAGGGCCGCCGCCCCGCCCGCGTACGCCCCTACTCGCTCACCGGCGGCCGTACCCGCTTCGGCCATGTGCTGCTGGTGGAGACCTTCGTGGCCGCCCTGGAGGCTCCCGAGGAGCGCCGGGAGCTGCCCAAGGGCGACCTCTCCAGCCGGGTCATGCCCGAGCTGCTGGCCATCGTCGAGCTGTGCCGGAGAATGCGTACGGTCGCCGAGATCTCGGCGATCCTCAAGATGCCGCTGGGCGTCGTCAGGGTGCTTCTCAGCGACCTCGCCGACCAGGGAAAGATCCGTGTGTACGGCACCGGGCACGGCCCGGGACGGCCCGAACGCGCACTGCTTGAAAGGGTGCTGAGTGGACTTCGCCGCCTCTGACACGCTCGGCTCCGGCATACGGGGCCCCGAGCCCCGGCCCGACCCGCGGCCCGATCCCGCCGAGGACGGACTCCAGGCCTGGCAGCTGGACCACACCCGGGCCCCCACCGCCGCCAAGGTCGTGGTGGCGGGCGGCTTCGGCGTCGGCAAGACGACCTTCGTCGGAGCGGTCTCGGAGATCACCCCGCTCCAGACCGAGGCGCTGATGACCCAGGCGAGCGAGGAGACCGACGATCTCTCCGCCACGCCCGAGAAGCTCACCACGACCGTCGCCATGGACTTCGGCCGGATAACCCTGGACGAGGACCTGGTGCTGTACGTGTTCGGCACGCCCGGACAGCAGCGCTTCTGGTTCATGTGGGACGACCTCGCGCGCGGCGCGATCGGCGCCGTCGTGCTCGCCGACACCCGGCGGCTGTCGGACTGCTTCCCCGCGCTCGACTACTTCGAGAGCAGCGGGCTGCCCTATCTCGTCGCCGTCAACCATTTCGACGGATCGGAGCTTTTCGAGACCGAGGATGTGCGGGAGGCCTTGACCATACCGGTGCGTGTACCGATTGTGATCATGGACGCACGCAACCGGACCACCGTGATCGAGTCCCTGCTCGGACTGGTGGCCCACGCGCTCGAAACCACTCCCGAATAGCCGAGACAGACGAAGGTGACTCCCCCCGGATGCGGAAGATACTGATTGTCGGAGCCGGTCAGTCCGGCCTCCAGCTCGCCCTCGGCCTCCAGTCCAAGGGCTACGAGGTCACCCTGATGTCCAACCGCACGGCCGAGGAGATCCGTACCGGCCGTGTGATGTCCACGCAGTGCATGTTCCACACCGCCCTCCAGCACGAGCGCGACCTCGGCATCAACTTCTGGGAGTCCCAGGCCCCGAGGATCGAGGGCCTCGGCGTCTCCGTCGCCGGACCGGAGTCCCAGCGGCTCGTCGACTGGGTCGGCAGGCTGGACGGCCACGCGCAATCCGTCGACCAGCGCGTGAAGATGGCCGGCTGGATGGAGGCCTTCGCCCAGCGCGGCGGACAGCTGGTCATCCACGGCGCGGCCGTCGGCGACCTGGACTACTTCTCCCGCGCCTACGACCTGGTCATGGTCTCGGCCGGCAAGGGCGAGCTGGTCTCGATGTTCGCCAGGGACGCCGCCCGCTCCCCGTACGACGCCCCGCAGCGCGCCCTCGCCGTCGCCTATGTGCACGGCATGGGACCGCGCCCCGAGCACCCCGAGTTCGACGCGGTCCGCTGCAATCTGGTCCCCGGCGTCGGCGAGCTGTTCGTCATGCCGACCTTCACCACCTCCGGCCGCGCCGACATCCTCTTCTGGGAGGGCATCCCCGGCGGACCGCTCGACGTCTTCCAGGGCGTCAAGGACCCGGCCGAGCACCTGAAGCTCACACTCGAACTGCTGGAACGTTTCCTCCCCTGGGAGTACGCGCGTGCCTCCAAGGTCGAGCTGACCGACTCGGGCGCCACCCTGGCCGGCCGCTACGCCCCCACCGTGCGCAAGCCGATCGGCCGGCTGCCCGGCGGCGGACTGGTCCTCGGCGTCGCCGACGTGGTCGTCGCCAACGACCCCATCACCGGCCAGGGCTCGAACTCCGCGTCCAAGTGCGCCGCCTCCTACCTCCGGGCGATCGTGGAGCACGGGGACAAGCCCTTCGACGGCGCGTGGATGCAGTCCGCGTTCGACCGCTACTGGGAGACCGCCCAGCACGTCACCAAGTGGACCAACACCATGCTCGCGCCCCCGCCCGAGCATGTGCTGAACCTCTTCGGCGCGGCCGGACAGCTCCAGCCGGTGGCGGACCGGGTCGCGAACGGCTTCAACAACCCGGCCGACTTCGAGAACTTCTTCTACGACCCCGCACTCGCCGGGGAGTACCTCGCCGAGGTCACCGCCTCGGCGGGCGCCTCCGCCGCCGAGTAGCCCGTGTCGTCCCCCGCCGCCGCGCCCTCGGGCAGCGGCGGCGGGACGTACGCGCCCTCGCCGAGCACCGCTCCGTCCGGATCCGGCCGCACCGCCCCCAGCACCGGGTTGGCGGCGACGGGGGAGACCTTCACGACCGCGCCCGGACGGGGGGCCTGGACCACCGTTCCCTCGCCCAGATAGATCGCCACATGGGTCGCCCCGGGGAAGTAGACCACCAGATCGCCGGGGCGCAGCTCGCCCAGCGGGACCCGGGTCAGCCGTGCCCACTGCTCCTGGCTGGTACGCGGGATCCGCAGGCCGGCCGCCGCCCACGCCTGGGAGGTCAGCCCGGAGCAGTCGTACGACCAGGGCCCCTCCGCGCCCCACACATACGGCTTCCCGATCTGCCCGACGGCGTACCGCACCGCCTTCGCGCCCCGCTCCGTCGGCCGCCGTCCGAAGGTGCCAGGGCCGCCCGCCGCCGTGATCCGGTCCCGTACCCCCGGCGAGGTCAGCCGGGCGATCTGGGCGGCCGTGAGGGAGGCGAGGGACTCCTCCACCGCCCTCAGCCGCAGTGTGGCGGTGTCCCGCGCCCGTTTCCGCGCCGAGGCGAGGTCCCGCTCCCGCGCGAGCGCGGCGCGCGCGTCCCGTTCGAGGCCGGCCGCGCGCTCGGCCCCCTTCTCCAGCCGGGCGGTGGTGGTGAGCCGGTGGGCGGCGGCCCGCTCCAGCAGATGGGCCTCCGCGAAGGCCTGGTCGGGGTGGCGGGCGAGGAGGGCCCTCAGCAGCGAGGACAGCTCGGAGTGCCCCTGGTACTGCTCCCGCGCCAGCCGGCCCGCCGCCGCCCGGCTCCGGCCGAGCTCTTCCCGCGCGCGGGAAAGCTCCCGCCCGAGCCGGGCGGTCCTGGCCCGCTGGGCCTTCAGCCGCCGCTCGGCACTCCCGTGGGCCGCGCCGGCCTCCTCGGCCTCGCGGTACAGCGTCTGGAGCCGGGTCAGCGCCTCCGGCACCGCCTCGGCCCCGGCGGCGTCCTGTTCGCCCGGCACCGGTACGGCGGCGTCCCCGGGGTGCCGGTGCGCCGCCGCCGCCCAGGGGGGAGCGGGGGCGGCCGGGACCGCCACGGCCGTCACCAGCGCCGCCGTGCACACCGTACGCAGCAGTCGGCCTGACACCACATCACCTCCGGTCGCCGGGCGGCCGGTCCGCCCCGCGCACCGATCGTGCGGGGCCGCCACCCGGGCCGCCCCGCCGGTGGCCGGATCGGCGCAACCGGGTCACCCGTCGGGTCGGAGTCCGCCCCGGCTACGGCGTGTCGGCTCGTGTGCCGCCGGTGCCGCCGCCGTCCCCGCCGCCCGGCTTCGACCACGGCCACTTCAGCTCGCGCCGCTCCCGGCCGTCGGGCGCGTAGACGTACTTCCACCCCCGCTGGAGGCCGAGCCGCTTGGTGTGGCCGAGGGGCTCCCGCCGGTAGGCGTGCGCGGTCGGCGGGCGGCCGTCGTCGTTCGGCACGGGGATCTCGTACCACTTCGGCGGGTGGCCGGTGGGTCCGACGAGCACGGGCAGTACGCGCCCGTCCAGCGGACCGCCGACAAAGGGGGTGTTCTCGCTTCTCACACCGGCCAGTCTCGCCCAGCCCCGGCCCCGGCCCGCCACCGGGCACGCGGATCAGCCGACGGGGTTGCCGACCGGACCGCCTTCGGGGCAGACCACGTCGAGGTACTCCGAGAGCGCGTCCCGGTTGCGGGTCAGACACTCGATGCGGCGGGTCATCCGGTCCCGCTCCCGCTCCAGGGTCCCGATCATCTCCGGTGTCGCGTCCGGGAAGTGGATGATCCGGGGCTTGTCCAGACAGGGCAGGATCTGTTTGATGATCCGGGTGGGCAGCCCCGCGTCCAGCAGCCCCCTGATCTGGAGCACCCGGTCGACGGAGGGCTCGTCGTAGTGGCGGTAGCCGTTCGCCGCCCGGGTGGCGAGGATCAGCCCCTGTTCCTCGTAGTAGCGCAGCAGCCGGCGTGGGGTTCCGGTGCGTTCGGACAGCTCTCCGATGCGCATGTGACCGCCCTCGCGTCTCGTCGTCGCTTGACCTTCACATCAGTGTCAGCGTTCGAGCATACGCGGCATGACCGCGAACACGGCTCGAACCGCCGTTCCCAGCCCCGCCGCCGAGGACGGGAAGCTCCCGCTCGGAGCGCTGACCGCACTCACCACCGCCGCCTTCCTCACCGTACTGACCGAGGCGCTGCCCGCCGGGCTGCTCCCCGGGATGAGCGCCGGACTCGGCGTGGGGGAGTCCGCCGCCGGACAGGCGGTGACCGTCTACGCGATCGGCTCCGCCGCCGCCGCGATCCCGCTCTCCGTCGCCACCGCCCGCCTGCCGCGCAAACGCCTGCTGCTGACCGGGATGGCCGGCTTCGCCGTCGCCAACACCGTCACGGCGTTCTCCGCGCACTACCCGCTGACCATGGCCGCCCGCTTCCTCGCCGGGGTCGCGGCGGGCCTGGTCTGGGCCCTGCTCGCCGGGTACGCCCGCCGGATCGCCCCCGTCCCGCTCCGGGGCAGGGCCGTCGCGGTGGTCATGGCGGGCATACCCGCCGCCCTCTCGCTCGGCGTGCCCGCCGGGACCTTCCTCGGCGAACGGGCCGGCTGGCGGGCCGCCTTCTGGGCGGTGACCGTACTCGCCGTCATCCTCATCGGCTGGATCGCCGCCCTCGTCCCCGACCGCCCGGGACAGGCGAGCGGCGACCGGATCCCCGTCCGGAGCGCCCTCGCCGTACCCGGCGTCGTCCCGGTCCTCTTCATCACCCTGGCCACGGTCCTCGCCCACACCGTCCTCTACACCTACATCGCCGCCTTCCTCGCCCGGCTCGGCATGGGCGACTCCATCGACCTCGTCCTCCTGGCCTTCGGCCTCGCCTCCCTGACCGCCATCTGGATCGTCGGCGTCCACATCAACCGCCGACTCCGCGCCCTCACCCTCGCCGCCGTCGCCCTCTTCGCCACCGCCACCACCGTCCTCGCGGTCACCTCCGGCACCCCCGCCCTCGTCTACCCCGCCGTGATCCTCTGGGGCCTCGGCTTCGGCGGAATCCCCGCCCTCCTCCAAACCGCCGTCGCCGAAGCGGCCGGCCCCGCCGCCGACACCGCCCAGGCCATGCTCGTCACCCTCTGGAACATCGCCATGGCCGCCGGCGGCGCCATCGGCGCCCTCCTCCTGACCGCCGCCGGTCCCTCCTCCCTCCCCTGGGCCGTGCTCGCCCTCCTGATCCCCTCCCTCATCGTGGTGACCGCCGCCCGCAGCCACGGCTTCCCGGCGCGCCGCCCCTGATCAACTCCCCTTCGCCGCCACAGCCCTTGTGGCAGGCTGGAACCCATGCCCACACTTCCCGACGGACGCGTCTTCCCGCCCCCGCACGCCGACGAACGCGCCATGCTCGAAGCCTGGCTGGACTTCCAGCGCGAGACCCTGGCCCTCAAATGCGCCGGCCTCACCGAGGCCCAGCTCCGGACCCCGGCCGCCGAGCCCTCCACGATGACCCTGCTCGGGCTGCTCCAGCATCTGGCCGCCGTCGAGCGTCAGTGGTTCCAGCGCGTGTTCGCCGCACTCGACGTCCCCGAGCTGTACGGGGGGCGCGCGGCCGGCGGCGGATTCGCCCTCGATCCGGAGCGGGGGTACGAGGAGGTCCTGGCCGTCTGGCGTGCGGAGACGGCCCGCAGCCGCGAGCTGAGCGCCGCCGCCGGGTCGCTGGACGAGACCGGCGCGATCGACGGGCGGGTGGTGGATCTCAGCGGCTCCACGACGGTCTCCCTCCGCTGGATCCTCGTCCATCTGAACCAGGAGTACGCCCGGCACAACGGGCACGCGGATCTGCTGAGGGAGCGCATCGACGGGGCCGTCGGCTTCTGACCGGGAGGGCCCTGGCGGGGCCCGCCGGGTCGAGGCGGGCGCACCGGGGCGGACCCGGCGCGGGCCGGACGCCCCCTGGGCCTGGCGGCCCGGGTGGGGGTGCTCCCCCTGGGCTTCGCCCGGGAGGTGCCCCCATCCTCCGCCTTGCGATCGGGGGGTACCTCCCTGGCCGAAGGCCCAGGGGGAGCACCAGGCCCCGCTCCCTGATCCAGCCAGATCCGTAAGAAACGACCTAGGACAGGCTCGCCGCCCCGCGCAGTGTCGCCCCCACCCGGCGGGCCAGCCGGGCCGCGCGGCCGTCGCCGGGTTCGAGGGCGAGGAGTCCGCGTACGGCGGCGGCGGTCTGGGGGTCGGTGGTCGCGGAGGCGGCGAGGAGGGCGATCAGATGGTCGATGAGCCAGTCGCGCAGCTCCTCGGCGGGCGGCTGTTTGTTCTCGTCCAGCCAGATCAGGGAGGCCGCCTCGACCGCCGCGATCCAGGTGCGGACGAGCATGCGCAGCCGGGGGCCCGGGCGGGCGGCGGCGAGGTGGACCAGGATCTGGTCGGCGGCGGTGCGCCGGACCTCGTCCACGATCGCGGTCGTACGGGAGGTCTCGGCGACGCTGCCGCCGCGCAGCAGTGCGCTGAAGCCGGTGTCGCGCGCGTCGACGAAGGCGAGATACCGGTCGAGGAGCCGCGCCAGCCGTTCTGTCGGCGGTCCGGAGGGCGGCTCGGTCAGACAGCGCCGCAGCTCGTCCGCGGCGGAGCGCAGGGCCGTCTCGTACAACTGCTGTTTCCCGCCGGGGAAGTAGCGGTAGACCAGCGGCCGTGACACCCCCGCCGCCTCCGCGACGTCGTCGAGGGAGACCTCCTCCGGCGGCTGGTGCGCGAACAGCCTGAGCGCGGCGGTGAGCAGCTGCCCCCGGCGTTCCTCGACGCTCAGCCGTCGGTACGCACGGGTGGTGGTCACGGGTGTCGTCATGGCGGAAAGCCTAGGCCTTGGATATGACATCGAACGCCGTCGCCCCTGCTCACGCCAGCAGTCCCGAGCTTCTCCACAGCCGGCGGCCGGCCCCGCCCAACACCCCTGTGTCGTCGAGGAAGTCGGTCAGCCGGCGCGCCCCCGAACGCATCACCTCGCGGCGGTGTCCGCTCGCCCGCACCTGGGCGACGGCCTCGTGCCGGTCGAGGCCCACGTCCGTGTACACCCGGGGACTGACGAAGCAGACCGAGAAGACCCGCGCCGCCTCGCCGCAGCTGATCCGGGTCAACTCCCTTTCCCAGCGCGGCGCGGTCGCCATCTGGCGGCGCAACTCCTCGCGGGCGTAGCGCACATGGCGGGCCTCCTCGATCACATGGATCCGGGTGATGCCCCGGATCAGCGGCTGGACCCGCTCGTCGGGGAAGGTCAGCCGCTGCATCCAGTCGAGGATCTCCTCGCCGAGCAGGGTGGCGGCGAAGGAGCCGGGGGTGGTGGAGAAGGTCTTCAGGACGCGGGCGATGCCGTGGTAGCGCCGGGGGACGGGGTACGCGGGTGTGCCGAGGCGCTCGATCATGCGGGCGAACATCATGGAGTGCCGGCACTCGTCCGCGATCTCGGTGAGCGCGTAGCGGACGTGCCGGCTGGTCAGAGGCTTGTCATAGATGTGCCGGACCAGCAGCTGGATGAGGATGATCTCGAACCAGATGCCGAGCGAGGTCAGCGCGGCGGCCTCGTGCCGGGCCAGGTCCTGGCGCTGTTCCTCGGGCATCCGCCGCCACAGCGGGGTGTCGTGGAGGGAGACCAGCTCCGGCGGAAGGAACCATTTGCCGTCCTCGAAGGGCGCGTCCCAGTCGAGTTCCCGGTCCGGGTCGAAGGAGTGCTTGGCGGAGGCCTCCAGCAGCCGCCGGGCGACCGATTCGCGGTCGCGGAGCGGGCCGAGTGCGTCGTGTCGGAGGCGTGGGTCGCGTGCGCCGGCGGTTGTCATACGGGCGGCCCCTCGTGGGCGTTGGCCGGACGCCGCATCGGGTCCGGCCTCGTCGTCCGGGGTGCGGGCGCGTCCCCGGCACCCCTTATGAGACTCGCTGTCAGCAAGCCCGTCAACACCCGGCGGGAAAACGCCCGGAGACCGTCCGCGACCGGGCCGGAATCGGCCCGGTTCCCGGCCGGGGAGACGGATGTACGGCGCGTACCCGCTCCGGCAGCATGGCGTCATGACCTCGACCGTTACCCAGGCCAACCGTGAAGCCGCCCGCCGCAGCCTCCAGGGGCTCGCCCTCGGCGACGCCTTCGGGGAGCGCTGGTTCCCGCTCCTCCGGGACCCCGCCCGCGCGCTCGACGAGATCAGGGCCCGCCGTACCCCCGAGGAGCCCGACTGGCGCTGGACCGACGACACCGCCCTCGCACTGGCGGTCCATCAGACGCTCTCGCGCTGCGGCGAGATCGACCAGGACCGGCTGGCGGACGCCTTCGCCCGCACCTACGAGGACGATCCGGCGCGCGGCTACGGCCGGGGGATGCGGCTGCTGCTGCCCCGGCTGCTGGCGGAGCCCGGGAGCTGGCGGACGCTCGCGCCCCGGCTCTTCGACGGCGGCAGCTTCGGCAACGGCGCGGCGATGCGGGTCGCCCCGCTCGGCGCCTGGTTCTCCGCCGACCTGGACCGCGCCGCCGCGCAGGCCGAACTCTCGGCCCGGGTCACCCACGCCCACCCCGAGGGCGTCGCGGGCGCGGTCGCGGTCGCCGTGGCCGCAGCGCTCTCGGCCCGCCACGCCCTCTCCGTCGACGCGGTCGCCGACCGCACTCCCCTCGGCACCGTCCACGACGGCCTCCGCCGCGCCGCCGCCCTCCCCCTCACCACCCCGCCCCACCGGGCCGCCGCCCTCCTCGGCAACGGCCGCCACACCCGCGCCGACGACACCGTCCCCTTCGCCGTCTGGACCGCCGCCCGCCACCCCCACGACCTCGAAGCCGCCCTCTGGTCCACCGCCGAGGCCCTCGGCGACACCGACACCACCTGCGCCATCACCGGCGGCATCGTCTCCTCCGCCACCGGCGTCGACTCCGTCCCCCCGGCCTGGCTGGCCCGCCGCGAGGCACTCCCCGAGTGGTGAGGGCGTCAATGTGTGCGAGTCTCGCTCACCCGTATGGGCGGCTTTATGGCATCTCTCCTGGGTACGCTGGCACTGCCGGGCAGACTCCGTCGCATGGGAGCAATCATGAGCGCCGCACGCGAGTACGTGCACCACGAGCACGTCGAGTGGCTGCGGCCGCCGGCCGGCGGCTGGACAGCGGACGACCTCGACAAGCTTCCGAATCTTCCTCCGCACACGGAGCTGATCGACGGGAGCCTCATCCTCATGAGTCCGCAGACCTTCTTCCACATGGCCGTACTGCGCCTGTTGGAGAACGCCATGCTGGCCCAAGTGCCGGAGGGATTCGCCGTCATTCGGGAGATGACCACCAAACTGACCGCACGAGACCGCCCGGAGCCCGATCTGATGGTGGTGTCGGAGGACGCGCTCACGGGCCCGGGACAGACGTGGTACGAACCGGAGAGCGTTCTTCTCGCCGTCGAGATCGTCTCCGCCGACTCCATCGACCGCGACCGCGAGGTCAAGCCCCACAAGTACGCCCGCGCGGGCATCCCGCACTTCTGGCGCGTGGAGGAGAGCGACGGCCTTCCCGTCGTGCACGTCTACGAACTCGACCCGGCCGCCAGGTCGTACAGCTTCATGGGGATTCACCACAAGCAGCTCAAGCTTGAACGTCCGTTCCCCCTGGACGTCGATCTGTCCACGCTGAGCCCCCGTCCCACCCCGTAACCCTCACCTCCGCAGCCCCGCCTCCATCACCGCCCGCGCGATCGGGGCCGCGCTGCCGCCGCCGCTGATGTGGCCGCGGACGGCTTCGGCGTCCTCGACGACGACGGCGACGGCGACGGCGGGTTGGACGGAGCCGTGTCTCTGGGCCCAGGAGATGAACCAGGCGTAGGGGGTGCCGGAGTTGCCGAGGCCGTGCTGGGCGGTGCCGGTCTTGCCGCCGACGGTGGCGCCGGGGATGGCGGCGGGGGAGCCGGTGCCCTGCTCGACGGCGGAGATCATGAGGCGTTGGAGCCGGTGGGCGGTGGAGGGGGTCATGGCCTGCCGGTAGGAGCGCTGGTGGGCCTGGGTGACGGTGCGGGCGCCGCTGCCGGAGGTCACGCGGTCCACGAGGTGGGGGTGTTTGAGGGTGCCGCCGTTGGCGACGGCGGCCGAGACCATGGCCATCTGGAGCGGGGTGGCGGTGGTGTTGAACTGGCCGATGGAGGAGAGCGCGAGCTGGTCCACCGACATATGGGTGTCGAAGTTCGAGGGGACGACGGCCGAGGGGATCCTCAGGGTGTGGTCGTTGAAGCCGAACCGGCGGACCGCGGCGAGCATTCCGGGCCCTCCGACGCGTACGCCCAGCTCGGCCATGACGGTGTTGCAGGACCACTGGAGGGCGTACGCGAGTGAGGCGTCGCCGCAGCCGGCCGCCGCGTCGGGGAGGGTGGTGCGGGTGCCGGGGAGGAGATACGGGTCGGGGGTGCCGGTGGGGGCCTCGGGGTCGGTGACCACGCCCGCGTCGAGCGCGGCGGCGGCGGTCACGATCTTGAAGGCGGAGCCGGGCGGATAGGTCTGCCGGATCGCCCGGTTCAGCATCGGCTGGGTGGGCAGGGCGTTGAGCCGCGCCCACTCCTCGCGTACCGCCCGCCCGGTGCCGGAGAGGGCGCCGGGGTCGTACGAGGGGCTGCTGACCAGCGCGAGAATCCGGCCGGTGGAGGGTTCGACGGCGGCCACCGCGCCGCGTTTGCCGCCGAGCCCCGCGTACGCGGCCTTCTGCATCGCCGGTTCGAGGGTGGTGACGACCCGCCCGCCCGCGGGCCGGCCCCGGCTGAGGTCGTTCCAGAGCGGGAACGGGGAGAGCAGCGGGTCCGTGCCCGAGAGCAGCGGGTCCTCGGCGCTCTCCACCAGGGTGGTGCCGTACGTCTGCGAGGAGAACCCGGTCACCGGCGCGTACAGCGGACCGTCGGTGTAGGTGCGTTCGAAGCGCAGCTGCTGGCCGCTGTCCCGGGAGCCGGTGACCGGCCGGCCGCCGACCAGGATGTCGCCGCGCGGCTCGGCGTAACGGGCGATCACCGAGCGCCGGTTGGCCGGGTTGCGGTCCAGTGAATCGGCCTCGATGAGCTGCACCCGGGCCGCGTTGACCAGCAGCGCGGCCAGCAGGACCAGACAGAGCGCGGCGGCCCGCCGGGCGTGGCGGATCACCGGCGCTCTCCCGCCGCGAGGACCAGGGGGCCGGTCGTCCCGGGCAGCGGTCTGCGGGCCGAGTCGCTGACCCGGATCAGCAGCGCCACGATGATCCAGTTGGTGACGACGGAGGAGCCGCCCTGGGCGAGGAAGGGCATCGCCATGCCGGTCAGCGGGATCAGCCCGGTCACCCCGCCGGTGATCACGAAGACCTGGAGCGCGACGATGGAGGCGAGCCCGACGGCGAGCAGCCGCCCGAAGGGGTCGCGCAGACAGAGCCCGCACTTGTAGCCGCGGGCCACCAGCAGCGCGTACAGCAGCAGGATCCCGCTCAGCCCCGCGAGTCCCAGCTCCTCGCCCGCGGTGGCGAGGACGAAGTCCGACTTTGCGGCGAAGCCGATCAGTGTGGAGTGGCCGAGCCCGAGTCCGGTGCCGAGCATCCCGCCCGCGCCGAACGCGAACAGCGACTGGGCGACCTGGCTGGGGCCCTCGCCCGCCTCGATGGAGGCGAAGGGGTTCAGCCAGTCCTCGACCCGCCCGTGCACATGCGGCTCCAGCGTGCCGACGGCGAAGGCCCCGGCGGCGGCGAGGGTGAGCCCCACCGCGATCCAGCCGGTCCGGCCGGTGGCGACGTAGAGCATCACCACGAAGAGCCCGAAGAAGAGCAGCGAGGTGCCCAGGTCCCGCTCCAGCACCAGGACGCCCACGCTGATCAGCCAGATGGCGGCGATGGGTCCCAGCACCCGGCCGGTCGGCAGCTGGAGCCGCCAGAAGCGGCGGCCCGCGAGGGCCAGGGTGTGATGGTTGGCGGCGAGATACGCGGCGAAGAAGACGGCCAGCAGGATTTTGGCGAACTCGCCGGGCTGGAAGGAGAGTCCGCCGACCCGGATCCAGATCCGCGCGCCGTTCACGGCGGGGAAGAAGATCGGCACGGTCATCAGCACCAGCGCGGCGGCGACCGAGAGATAGGCGTACCGCTGGAGCACCCGGTGGTCGCGGAGGACCGCGACGACGGCGATGAACAGCGCGATGCCGAGCGTGGACCAGATCAGCTGGGCGGGGGCGGCGACCGACTGAGGGGTCTCCAGATCGAGCCGGAAGATCAGCACCAGCCCGAGGCCGTTGAGCAGCAGCGCGATGGGCAGCAGCAGCGGATCGGCGAAGGGGGCGCACAGGCGTACGGCGAGATGCGCCAGGAGCGCGAGCGCGGCCAGCCCCGCGCCGTGGCGCGGCATGTCCGGGGGCACGGCGTGATCGCGGGTGACGCCGACGATCGTGTAGCCGAGGACGGTGATGAGGACGGCGCCGAGCAGGAGGGAGAGTTCGACGCCGCGCCGCTTGGGCAGGCGGGGGGCGGGCGGGGGAGCGTCCGCGGCCCTCGTCGTTGCGGTCATGCTGCGCAACGTAGCAAGACCGCATGCTTATGTCCCCGATGTTCCCTATGTGCCTTGCGGTATGCCGTGTGTCATGCCGTGCGCCGGCTGTGCCGGACACGCGTGGGCCAGCTTCACCCGGGCCACCGCCCCGCCCTCCGCCGCGTTCAGGAACCGCAGCTCCGCGCCGATCACCGCCGCCTGCCCCACCGCGATCGTCAGCCCCAGACCGTGCCCCTTGCCGCTGCCGCCCTCGGTGCGGAACCGCGCCGGACCGTGCTCCAGCAGATACGCCGGATAGCCCGGCCCCCGGTCCTCGACCGTCACCACCGGACCGTCCACGGTCAGCACCACCGGACCCCGCCCGTGCCGGTGCGCGTTGACGACCAGATTCCCCAGCACCCGCTCCAGCCGCCGCCGGTCCGTCTCCACGGCGGTGTCCCGCACCACCCGCACCTCGGTCTCCGTGCCCGAGGCCCGCACCACCCGCTCGGCCAGCCGCCCCAGCTCGTACACGTCCAGATCGACCCTCTCCCGGCCCGCGTCCAGCCGGGAGATCTCCAGCAGATCCTCGGTCAGCGAGCGCATCGTCCGCACCCGGTCCCGCACCAGCTCCGCGGGCCGCCCCTCCGGCAGCAGCTCGGCGGCGGCCGACAGACCGGTCAGCGGGGTACGCAGCTCGTGCGCCACGTCCGCGGTGAAACGCTGCTCGCTCAGCAGCTTGTTCTGGAGCGAGGACGCCATCGTGTCCAGCGCCCCGGACACCGTCGCCACCTCGTCCTGCGGCCTGCGGGGATCCGCGGTCCGGGGATCGTTCACCCGGGCGTCCAGATCGCCCGCGCTGATCCGCCGCGCCACCTGCGCCGTCAGATGCAGCCGGCGGGTCACCCGGGTCACCGCGAACGCGCCCACCAGCAGCGTCGCCCCGATCGCCAGCACCGAGGAGCCCACGATCGCGTGGTCGAGACCGGTGATCGTCCGCGCGCTCAGCGTGTAGTCGATCCGCACGGACAGCGCCCGCCCGTCGGCCGGGCCCGCCGCCCACATGGTCGGACGGTCCTGATGGGTGCTCACCATCGTGCCGTGCTCCCCGCGCAGCGCCAGCTCGCGCAGCGCGTCGGGCAGCCCCGGCGGATTCACCCCCGCGTACGGGGGCAGCGGCTCGCCCGCCTCGTACGCCTCGGTGACCTCGGCCAGCTTGCCGAGGGCCTTCTCCCGGGCCCGGTCCACCGTCTGGGTCGTCACCGCCGCGTGCACCAGGGCCCCCAGCAGCGCGGCGAGGGCGCAGCACATCACCGTGATGAAGAGCGCGGCCTTCCAGGTGAGCGTCGCCGTCCAGTGGGGCAGCGGGAGCCGGGGGCGGCCGGCGCGGCGGGCGGTCCGCCTCACCGCTGGTCCGCCGGGGGTCCGGAGGCGTCGGAGGGCTTCGGGGCCGGGGGGCGCTCGGCGGAGCGCGGCTTCACCCGGACGATCTCGTCACTCGTCTGGAGCATCGCCTGGTGCCGGCCGTCCCAGGACCAGACCGTGCGGTACTCGTACCCGGGGATCCCGGCCGAGACCGAGCGCAGAATGATGTCCCGGCCCGCCAGCCGCACGCTCACCAGCTGGTCGGAGGTGGCCATGATCCGTGTGAGCCGGCCCTTCGCGTCGGGCATGTAGCAGCGGACCGCCGTCTGCTGCTCCGGCATGGTGATCCCGATGATCAGCTCCTCGCGGCCGTCGCCGGTCAGATCGCGGTGGTGCGGCACGAGTACCGGGCACGACCCCGGCTTCTCCCCGGCCTTCCGCCCCGGCCTCCTCCCGCAGTCGCGGAGCTTGGCCGAGGTCTCCTGGTAGATCCCGTCGATGCCGCGCCTGCCGTCGGGGCCGACGGTCTCCTCGGCCCGCAGCACCGCGACCGGATTCAGCCCGCGCACCCCGCCCGGGGGCACCCTCACCCCCCGGACCAGCGCGGTGTCCGCCTCGCCGTAGTCGTACGGCGGCGCGGTGACCGGCGGCAGCCCGGGCCACAGCCGTACGGGACCGGTGGCCGTCTCCGTCGGACCGGCGCTCTTCAACCCGCCCGCGTCGCCGCAGCCCGCCAGCGCGGCGACGGCGGCCGTCACCGCGAGCAGCGCGGCGTACGGAGGTCGGGGCGGGCGGGCGCGCAAGGCTCTCCTCGTCGGGTGGACGGCCGGTCGGTCCGTCCACCATATGCGCAGGGAGATTTCGGAAACGTTGCGCACCGCCCGGCAGCCCGTGGGCCGGGCCCCGGCGCGTCAACGCTGGTACGGATTGCCCCCCTGCGGACCCTGCGGCCCCTGGCCCTGCCCCTGGCCCTGCGCGCCGCCGGCGTAGCCCTGCGCCCCCGGGGCCGAGGGGCCGAAACCGGAGAGCCCGGGCCCGGCCGCGCTCTGCGCCAGCAGCCGGTCCGCCTCCTCCTGGCTCGCCTTCCGCTCCGCGCCGCAGAACGTGCACTGCGTCGCGAACTTCGTGGAGACGGGGAACAGCGGCACGAAGAACAGCGTGAACTTGGTGATCCGCTTCCGCAGCGTGTGCGCGGCCGGGTTGCCGCAGAAGCCGCACACGAAGGTGAGTATCGCCAGCTGGTGGATGTACCCCTTGGTACCGAAAATGATCATGCGCCCGGTCTCTCCCTCGTCAGCGCCCGCCGGCACAGGGCCAGCAGCCTCTCGTCCCTCACGATGTCATGGCTGCCGTATCCCCCGTCCACGGCGTTGTGACGCCTCGCCCGGGACAGCTCGGCGCTCAGCACCCGCTCCGCGCCCTCGGCGCACTCCGCGACCGGCGGGCCCGCGGTCCACGCCCGCTCCGCCAGCCGCTCGGCTATCGGCACCCTGGTGAACGGCATCGCGCCCCACGAGGTCCGCAGCAGCCGCCAGGCGGGCTCCGGATAGCCGGTCACCCGCCACAGCGCCAGCGCCCCGTCCACCCGGGTCCAGGGATCGGAGGCCCGCAGCAGCAGCCGCAGCTCGGGGAAGGCCGGATTGGCGGTGAGACCCATCGACCCCAGCGTGCAGGCGGCCGAGCGGCGCGTCCCGGCGTCCGTCGAGGCCAGCGCCGCGCGCAGCGTCGGCAGCACGGCGTCCGCGTCGCCCTCCACCGCCCATAACGCCGCCGCGACCTTCACCTCGAACCCCCCGGGCAGCTGGTCCGCGCGGCCGAGCAGCGCCCGCAGATCGGGCACCGCCTCCCCGGCGGCCGGGCCGAAGGCGGCGAGCGCCCGCAGCACCAGCTCCTCCACCCACTCCCTGCGGTACTCGGGCGCGCCGCGCAGTATCCGCAGCACCTCCGGCAGCGCGTCGACCGCCCGCAGCGCCGTGAGCCCGTACAGCAGCGGCCCCGCGACGTCGTAGAGCCGGTGGTCCAGCCGGGTCTCGGCCAGCCGGCCGCGCAGCGCCGGGGCGAGCGGGGCCGCCGCCGGGCCCAGATGGTCCAGCACATAGCCGAGATCCTGCGGGGCCTCCGGCAGCTCCAGCATCCGCCCCAGCACCGGCACCACCCGAGCGTCACCGGCGCGGGCGAGCGCCGCCACCGCGTTGCCGAGCATCCGGGGGCCGCTCGCCCACTCCTGCACCCAGTGCGCGGGCTCGGCGCTCACGAACTCCGCGAGCGCGTCCGTGGCGGGCGCGGCCAGCTTGAACAGCTCCCCGAGCGCGGTGGCGGCGGCGTTCGCCAGCCGGGGCTCCGCCGCGTCGAGCTGCTCCCCGATCAGGCCGATCAGCTCGCCGTACTCGCCGCGCCAGGAGCGCAGCAGCCCGCTGCTCATCCGGATGGCGTCGATCCGCTGGGCGGGGTCGGGGCTGCGCAGCTGTCCGGCGAGGAGGGCCGTGCGGTCGGCGACGCGGTCGCCGAGGCCGGAGTGCAGGGTACGGAGGAGATCGCCGGTCCACGGCGCGTGCGGCCCGTCCTCCCCGCCCCCGCCGGTCTCCCCGCGAGCGGGGACGGTCTCCGCCCTGGCCTCCCGCAGCAGGCCCATGACGCCCGGCACCACATCGGCGGGCAGCGCGTGGGGCGCGCACCGGGCGAGCTGGGCGAGTGCGGAGAGCCGGAGCCCGGCGTCGTACGAACCCCGGGCGTCCCAGGCTCCCGGGGTGCCCGGGGGCACGCCTTCACCCGCGGCCGGTCCGGAAGCCGAACCGGCGGCCGGGCCGGGGGTGTGGCCGGGAGTCGGCTCGTAGGGCAGATGGGCCAGTTCGATCAGCCACTCGACCACATCGGGGGCCAGCCGGCCGTGCCGCAGCGCTATCCGCCCGGCCGCCTCCACACAGGCGAACCGCACCTCGGGGTCCTGTTCGATCTTCAGCCGCTCGCGCAACAGGCCGAGCACCAGCTCCGGTTCGCCGTGCAGGGCGGCGAGCGCCAGCGGGGCGGTGAGCCGCACCCCCCGGTCGTCCGAGTCGACGAGCGCGAGGAAGACATCGGCCCCCGCCGTCACCGCCGAAGAGGCCATGGCGTAATTCGCCGCGTACTCGAACTCCTCGTCATCCGGGTCGAGTTCTTCGTCTCCGTCCAGATCGATCCCGCCGATGCTGGTCAGCAGCTCGACAATGCCACCGCGATCCTGGATCGCCGGATCCGCCGCCAATTCGAGCAGGAACGGTATACAGGCCAATGTCGCGTCATACACATCGCCCTGATGATGAACCGCGCCGTACATACCGTCGAGCGCGGCCTCGCGCTCCGCCGGATCGGCGGACGCCAGGCCCCTCAGCAGGCCCGGCACATCATCCGCCGGTCCATAGGCATGCTCCAGCGCGGCCCAGTCGACCTCGTCGATTCCCCCGAACACGCCGCCCCCTCCCAAGAGCCGTGCGAAACTCTTCCGCGCTCGGAACCACCTGTCGGAACCGAGTGCTTGGGGAGAGTGTGCACCACTCCCAGGACATCGAGGGGATATTGCCCAGAAGGCCCCCGGCCTGATTTCATGGTCGATAGCGTCTGTCGCCGGACCGGGGCATCGCGCGTATGGGCAGCACGCTATGCCGTGAATAAGTCCGTACCAACAAATGCCGGTCCCGGTGGGACCGGCACCTCAGCCGGCGCTTCGCAGACGGTATTCCTGAAGGGTGGCTTCCGCGGTGTCCCGGACGGAGACCGCGGTGAGACCGGCGGTCGCGGCGAGGGACTCGAAGCCCTCGCGGCTGTGCCAGTGGATCGTCCAGGGGCGGTCGACGACAGTGCTTCCGCCGCCGTGGTGCCGCTCGTAGCGCAACAGCGTCGTCTGGGTGCGCGCGGACTCGTCCCGCTCCTCGGACACCACCGACACCCGCAGTTCGGCGCCGTCGTCGGCGGTGGCGGTGCGCACCCGGCCGAACTGCTCGGCGGGGGTGGGCGAGGGGACGAACAGGGGCACGAGGGCGGTGCCGCCCTCGGCGAGATGGCTCCGGACGCCCCGGAGGGCGGCCAGCGCGGTGGCGTCGTCGGGGAGGAGATTGAAGGTCGGCCCGGCGAGGAAGACCGCGCGGTAGCGGCGCGGCAGGTCGAGCGCCTCCATCCGCTGATGGTGGACGGTGACGTCCAGGCCCTCCTGCCGCGCCCGGCGACGACATCGGTCGAGCATGTCCGCCGAGGAGTCGACGCCCTCGACATCCAGTCCCAGCCGGCGCAGACCGAGCAGGGGATCGCCGTCCCCGCACCCGAGTTCGAGCGCCGGAGCGCCCGCCTCCTGGACGAACGCCGCGTAGGGGGCCGGGTCCTGGGAGACCGCTTTCAGCGGTCCGTACAGGTCGGCGACGATACCGGTGTAGAAGTCAGCTGGGTCCACGGCCCGCACTTTACGCTTCAACCAGCTGGCCGTCGCCGCCATTTTCGGCCCCGAATCAGGGGCCGTCGTCCGTCTCCGCGTCGTCCGCGTCGAGGTCCTGCGGCAGCCGCAGCCGCACCACCGAGGTCGTGCCGTGCCGGGTGGTGCGCTGTTCGACCTCGGCCATCAGCCCCGGCTCCACCGGCAGATAGGCGACAGCGCCGATCCCGACGGCCATCGCCCGGGGCGGCTCGCCCGGCACCGCCGCGAGCGGGGGCAGGGCCGCCGCGGCCTGCGGTCGCAGCGCCGGGGTCAGCGGAGCCGTCACCACCGGGGCGTCGTCGTCCGGCACGGTCACCACCAGGGCCGCCGGGCGCTCCGGCGGGCCGGTGAAGCCGACGACCGCCGCGTCGCGCACGGCGGTGTGCCGCAGCTTCCGCCAGGCACGGGCCCCGCCCAGGTGGGTCTGGTACGTCTGGTCCAGCCGTTTGATCACCAGCCCCTCGACGCCGATCGCGGGCAGCGAGGCGTACCAGTTCGCCGCCTCCTCCGGGTCCAGGGTCATCGGCACCGCCTGGAGCGGCGGCCCCAGCGGGGCCAGCAGCGCCACCAGCCGCCGCCGTCTCGCCTCGTACGACAGGCCCCGGAGATCCTCGCCGCCCTCCGCGAGCAGATCGAAGGCGGCGTACGAGGCGGGCAGCCGGCGCGCCAGCGCGGGCGCGCGCCCCGGGGTCGCGGTGGCGCGCCGCTGGACGGCGGCGAAATCCGTACGCCCGCCGGTCCAGACGACCACCTCGCCGTCGAGCACCGAGCCCTCCGGCAGCGCCCGCCCCGCCTCCGCAAGATCCGGGAACGCGCCGGTGACGATCCGCCCGGAGCGCGCCTGGAGGACCGTCTCCCCGTCCACCCGGAAGATCAGCATCCGATGGCCGTCGAATTTCGGCTCGTACGCGAGGTTCGCGCCGCGCGGCAGCACGCTGACCGCCTCCGCGCGGGCCACCCGCAGCGGCGGCCGGAGCGGCGAGTCGGGGCGGGTGGCCGGATTCATGGCAGCGGCCGGGCCCGGCCGGGGTCGGCCAGCGGGGCGAAGAGATCGCCGTACCGCTCCAGCCGGGGGGCGAGATCGGCGAGCGAGCAGCTGAGATTCCGGCGGTCCGCCACTTCTTCCCAGGTCAGCGGAGTGGAGACGGTCGGCTCGGCACGGGCCCGCAGGGTGTAGGGCGCGGCCGTGGTCTTCGCGGCGGCGTTCTGGCTGTGGTCGACGAAGACCTTCCCGGGCCGCAGGGCGCGCGCCATCCGGTGCAGCATCAGCCGGGGCAGCGCGGCCTCCCCCTCGACGGCGAGGGCCTTCGCGTACGCGGACACCTCCCGGGAGCCGGTCGGTGTGATCGGCACCATCAGATGCAGCCCCTTGGAGCCCGAGGTCTTCACCCAGGCCTCGAGCCCGTCCGCCGCCAGCCGCTCCCGCAGCCACAGGGCGGCGGCGCAGCAGTCGGCGGCGGTGGCGGGCGGGCCGGGGTCGAGATCGAGGACCAGCCGGTCGGCGACGGCGGGCTCCCCGGCCCGCCACTGCGGGGTGTGGAACTCCACCACCAGGTTCGCCGCCCACATCAGCGACGGGAGATCGTCCACCACGATCTGGCGCGCGCCCGGGTCCTCCGAGCGGGGCACGGGGGTGGTCCGTACCCACGATGGCGTACCGGGCGGCGGATTCTTGGTGAAGAACAGCTGGCCCCCGGGCCCGTCCGGATACCGCAGGAAGGAGACCGGCCGGTCGCGGAGGTGGGGGAGCAGGGCATCGGCGGTGAGGGCGTAGTAGTGCAGCATCTCGCCCTTGGTGGTGCCGGTCGCGGGGTGGATGACCTTGTCGAGATTGCTGAGCGCCAGCCGCCGCCCGGCCACCTCGGTGATCGGCGTCATACGATGAGAATCCCACGAATAAGGATTTTTCGGAGGAGAGGGATCAATGGTGCGATCCATTTGGAACGGCGCTATCTCCTTCGGCCTGGTCAGCATCCCGATCAAGCTGGTCAACGCCACCGAGAACCACTCCGTCGCCTTCCGCCAGATCCACACCGCCGACGGCGGCCGGATCCGCTACCGCAAGGTCTGCGAGCTGGAGGAGAAGGAGATCCCGTCGGCCGAGATCGGCAAGGGGTACGAGGACGTGGACGGGTCGATCATCCCGATCACCGACGAGGACCTGGCGGCGCTGCCCCTGCCGACGGCCAAGACGATCGAGATCGTCGCCTTCGTCCCCGCCGCCTCCATCGACCCCCTCCAGATGGACGCCGCCTACTATCTCTCCGCCAACGGCGTCCCCGCCGCCAAGCCCTACACCCTGCTCCGCGAGGCCCTCAAGCGCAGCCAGAAGGTCGCCCTCGCCAAATTCGCCCTCCGGGGCCGGGAGCGCCTGGGCATGCTCCGTGTGGTGGACGACGTGATCGCCATGCACGGCCTCCTCTGGCCCGACGAGATCCGCCGCCCCGAGGGCATCGCCCCCGAGTCCGAGGTGACCGTCCGCGACGCGGAACTCGATCTCGCGGACGCCCTGATGGACACCCTCGGCGAAGTCGACATGTCCTCCCTCCACGACGACTACCGCGAGGCCGTCGAATCCATGATCGCCGCCAAGGCCGACGGCGGCGCGGCCCTTCCCGCCACGGCCGGCGAGGAGCCCGGCGGCGGGCAGGTCATCGACCTCATGGCCGCGCTGGAGAACAGTGTGCGGGCCGCCCGGCAGTCGCGCGGGGGCGACGGGGAGCGGGTCGCGGAGGTGACGCCGCTCAAGGGCCGGGGGAGCGCCTCCGGCGGGGGAGCGGGGGCGAAGAAGACGATCACCGCGAGGAAGGCCGCGGCCAGGAAGGCCGCGCCGAAGAAGTCGACCGCTGCGAAGAGCGCGGAGCGGAAACCCACGGCCACGAAGACCACGTCGACGGCGAAGAAGACCGCCAAGACCGCCAAAACCGCCAAGACTGACAAGACCGCCAAGAAGGCGGCCAAGAAGACCTCCGGCCGCCACGCCTCCTAGCCACCGGCCCGCTCCGGCTCCGGAGGCGGCTCCGGAGGCGGCGGTTCGCCCCGGTCCTTATGGTCGGAGGCATGGCTGTTGAGCGCATGGACAATGTCGGCATCGTCGTGGACGACCTGGACGCGGCCGTCGCCTTCTTCGCCGAGCTGGGCATGGAGCTGGAGGGCACGGCACGGATCGAAGGCCCCTGGGCGGACCGCACCGTCGGCCTCGACGGCATCCTGAGCGACATCGCGATGATGCGGACCCCGGACGGCCGCGGCAGACTCGAACTGGCCGAGTACCACAGCCCCGCGGCCACCCGCCCCGAGCCCGCGGCCCCGCCCCCCAACACGCTGGGCCTGCACCGCGTCATGTTCGCCGTCGACGACATCGACGACACCCTCGCCCGTCTCCGTACCCACGGTGCCGAACTCCTCGGCGAGGTGGCGCGCTACGAGAACGCCTACCGCCTCTGCTATCTCCGGGGCCCCGCGGGCATCGTCCTCGCCCTCGCCGAACAGATCGGCTAGGCCGTAAGAAACGGCCTAGTCGTCGACGACGAACCGCTCGACCCCGGTGTCGGTGAGCGAGTCCAGCGAGTCCAGCTGCTCGGCGGCGAAGAGCAGCTCCCCGTACTCCGCCCGGAGAACCGGGAGCCGGTAGTACTCGATCACCCGTCCGATCTCGTCCATGGCCATCTCGGTCTCGTCGTTCTCCGTCAGTTCCATGACCGACGACAGCGCCCTCACCGGCAACAGACGGTCCGCGAGGCGGCGCGCCATGCGCGACGCGACAGAGCGGATGATCGCTCCGGCCGGATCCAGGGGGCGCTTACCGGGGGGCTGCGGGGGGCTCATACGCGGAAATCCTACTCGCCGGCACGGCGTGTGATCAGGTCGCTGATGTGCCCTTCGGAGTCGACGAGGACATCCAGACGGGTCGGCGCCGGCAGGTCTCCGTCCCGGTGCCGCCAGCTGACCAGCCAGCCGGGGGACGATTCCTCGCCGAGGCGCTCGACGTCCACGACCGATCGCCTCAGCCCCCAGGGGGCGAACCGCTTGGCATAGGCGAGGGCGACGCGCTCCGCCTCCTTCTCCGTTCTGACGGGTCCACTGGTGCCGGGTACGGGGAAGGCGTGCCCTTCCTCGACACGCCGGGGGATCAGGTTGACCGTGAAATGCTCAAGGTCGGGCCATGACAACTCGGCCGCTCCGGCGCTGAAATGCGCGGTGACCGTTCCGGTGCCGCCCTCCCAGTGGGTGAAGTCGACGCCCGTGATCGGGTAGTGGTCTCCGAAGGCCCGGTCCAGGGCATCGGAGACGGCGGCCTTCTGCGCGGGGCTCGCCGAGGCGAGGGTCATCGTCCGGTCCCAGACGGTGGCGTTCATCCATGCCGCCCACGATGCGCCCATGAGGGCGAAGGTCACCCCGCAGGCGACCAGCGCGTAGCGCGGCGTCGGGGCACAGGGGCTTCTGCGCATCCTGTTGACCGCGGCCCCCAGGCCCACCCCGCAGATCGCGCCGAAGGCGTTCGCGACGAGATCGCTGGGGTCGCAGCCGTCGCTGAGGGGCGAGGCCAGTACCTGGATGGTCTCGATCGAGACGGGCAGCACCAGGGCGAGACACGCCATGAGGGCGACCCGGCGGGTGGCCAGGACGCCCAGGAATCCGAAGGGGACGAACATTCCCGCGCTGAGTCTGCCCTCCAGGTGCCGGAAGGGCTCCAGCACCTCTCTGTCGACGACACACCGCAGATCGGTCGCGCCGCCCGTGGTCCAGAGCGTCAGCGAGAGGATCGCGGTGGTGCAGGCCACCCACAGGGCCGTGACCACCGGACGATCGCCCCGGGCGCGGGCGGCCCGGTGGGCGAGGCCTCCGGCGAGGAGGGTGAGCACGAGGGCGAGGGCCACGAATGCTCCGTGGCCTCGAAACACAGCGGTCAGCATGGCGAAGGTGTTCTCACAGAAGAGGGAAGGTCCGTTGCCGCACAGAGCGACGGCCCACCGGAGAAGTCTCCGGTGGGCCGCCCTCGTTCGCCGGATCGCCCGGCGCTCAGTCAGTTGTACAAGTAATGCTGGTGGTTACTTGCCGAGGTAGGCGTTGTAGACCGTGTAGGAGGACTTGTTGCCCTTCTTGTCGGCGACCTCGGCGCGGTAGGCGATGCCCTTGCCCTTCGCCGGGTTCTTGACGCTGACCTTGCCCTTGGTGACGGTCAGCTTCTTCCAGGTCTTGCCCTGGTCGTAGGAGACCTTGACGGTGAGGGACTTGAGGTTCTTGCCCGCGGCCGGACCGTGGACGGTGACGGGCACCGACTGGGTCTTGCCGGCCGGGACGGTGCTGTCCAGGCCCACCTTGGCACCGAAGTGCGCGGTGGAGAGAAGCACCTGGGACGTCTTGTTCGCCGCGGGCTTCTTGGAGCGGAAGGTCCAGCTGGCGTCGATGCGGCTGGCCGCCGCACCGGCCTTGGCGTCGCGCTTCAGGGAGGTGGCCAGGGTGTACTCGGCATCGGCCGCGCCCACCTTGAAGGTCTTCTCGCCGTACAGCGGGTCGTCGTTCTCGCCGACCTTGGTCTTGCCGCGGTGCAGGGTGGTCTTGGCCGAGGAGAGCTCCGACCAGCCCGCGTGGCCCGCGCCGTCACCGAAGACCGGGACCGAGCCGCCCAGCTCGTTGCCCTCGCGGAAGACGCCGAACTCCGGTCCGACGACCGGGCCGTGGACGCCGGTGTTGAAGTTCGCGGAGTAGGTCTTGCCGGCCTTGTACGTGGTGGAGGGGATCTGGTATCCACCGTCGTAGAGCGGCCAGCCGTCGGGGTCGACGCCGGCGACCTGGTTGTAGTTCACGTTCCACTGGACCTTGGAGTCGGTGGAGAGGTGAACCGTCCGGGTGCTGGGAGCCTTGACCGGACCGGCGGAGGAGACGCCGCCGCCACCGGGCAGGAAGCCCCAGAACCGCAGCTCGGCCTGCCTGTTCTTGGCCGAGGTGCCGAGCCCGGCCTTGAAGGTGGCCAGATCGGCGGCCTTGTAGTGCTTGGTGTATCCGGCCGCGATCTTCTTCGTCTTGCCGCCGGAGATGGTGTTGTACTCCGTGCCCGCGCCGGCCTGCCACTGGGTGGCGAAGGCCTGGGAGAGCGAGCCGTCCGTCACCTCGGGGCCGAGGTGGGCGGTCCGGAACTGATCGAAGCTGTCGGCGAAGTAGCCGCTGCCGTAGCCGCCGTCCTTGAAGTCGAGGCTGTACTCGAAGACGCCGTACGAGGCCTTGGCCTTGGCGTTCGGCACCTTGACGTCGACCGGCCTGGCGGCACGGGCGTCGATGTTGAGCGTCGTCTTCTTGTTGACGTTCAGCTTCGGCTGGACGAGGACGTCGACGCCCTTGTTCCAGGTCTGCGGGTCGACCACGACGATGCCGTCGACGATGTACTCGCCCTTGGGCACCCGGATCGTCTGCTCGCCCGAGGGGTCGCTGACGTCGTACCAGCGGGCTCCGTCGGCGAAGGTGAAGAGGCTGGTGCGGCCGTTGGGCGAGGGCTTGCCGTCGCGTCCGGTGTGCTTGACGGTCACGTCGTACGACTCGACCTCGCGCTCGACCGCGGCGGCCGTGCGGACGGTCTGGCCGCCGCCCGTCGCCACGACGGTCGCCGAGTAGTGCCCGTCGACCTTGCCGCCGAGGCTGGTGTCGGCCGTCAGGTCGACGGTCGCGGTGCCGCCGGCCGGGACGGTGACCTTGTTCGAGCCGAGGGTGAAGAAGCCGGCCGGAGCGGGCTTGCCCTTCGGGTCGGTCGCCGTGGCCGAGACGTTCAGGGTGATGTCCGTGGTGCCCAGGTTGCGGTAGGTGACCTGCTTGGTGACGGGCTTGTCATCGGTGTGCGGCCACTGCTGCACCCCGAAGCTCAGCGACACCGGCTCGGCGATCACGGTCTGCTTGATGGCCTGGTCGACCGCGATACGGCCCGAACCCTGCTGGAAGGCGCTGTACTTGCCGCCCTTGGCGGAACCGGCCAGCGCGCCCTTGATCTGCGCGGGCTTCCACGTCGGGTGCTGCTGCTTGAGCAGCGCCGCCGCGCCGGCCGCGTGCGGGGCCGCCATCGACGTACCCGAGATCGAGAAGTATCCGGCGGGCTTCTCGCCGACCTCCCTGGCGATCAGGCTGCCGGGGGCGGAGGCGGCGGTGGTGTCCACACCGGGGGCGGTGACGTCCGGCTTGATGCCGCCGTCGCCGACCCGGGGGCCGATGCTGGAGAAGCTCGCCAGCTTGTCGTTGTCGTCGACCGCGCCGACGGTCAGCGCGGCCTCCGCGCTGCCGGGCGAGCCGACCGAGCCCGCGCCGGGGCCCTCGTTGCCGGAGGAGATCGCGAAGAGGACGTCCTTCTCCGCCGTCACCTTGTTGACGTGGATCTCCAGCGGGTCCAGCTCCGGGCCGTCGTACCCGCCGAGGCTGAGGTTGATGACGTTCGCGCCCTGCTCCACCGCCCAGTCGATGCCCGCGATGATCCCGGAGTCGTCGCCGGAGCCGTTGTCGTCGAGCACCTTGCCGCTGAGGACCTTGGCCTCGGGGGCGACGCCGGCGTACTTGCCGCCCGACTTCGCGCCGGTGCCCGCCGCGATGGACGCGACATGGGTGCCGTGGCCGAAGCGGTCCTTGGTGTCGGGGGAGGCGGTGAAGTTCTTCGCCCCGACGACCTGGTCCTTGAGGTCCGGGTGGGTGGTGTCGACACCGGTGTCGAGCACCGCGATCTTGACGCCCTTGCCCTTGTAACCGGCGCTCCACGCCTTCGGCGTGCCGATCTGCGCGCGGCTCTTGTCGAGGTGGGCGCGGCGGACGCCGTCCAGCCACACCCCGCTGATGCCCGCCGCCGTGGCGCGCCCGTTGTCGCCGGGCCTGGTGAGGGCCTCCCACAGGGAGGTCGCGTCCTGCTCGGGCGTGGTGACCGCGTCCGCGTTCAGCGTCTTCAGGCTGCGGCGCACCTCGGTGTCGCCCGCCGACCGGACGTCGGCCTTGGCCGCCTGGGCCGAGGCCCCCCGGTAGCTGACGATGACCTTGAGGCCGTCGCGGTACGCCTTGCGGCTCTCCGCCTTGCTCAGCTGAGTGACGTTGAAGAGACGGCGGTCGAGCTTGCCCGAGCTGATCAGCTCGGCGGCGTCGAGCGGAATGACATAGGTGTCGCCGTCGACCGTGCGGGTCTGCACGGGTATGTCCTCGCGGCCCTTGGCACGCTCCAGACCGGCGACCCGGCCCTTGGCGTCCACCAGCACACGGTCGCCGGTGATCAGGGTGATCCGGTGTTCGGTACGCCCGGCACCGGCCTTGCCCGACGGGGCGAAGGCGGCGCTCTGGGTCTCGGCACGCTCCTCGATCGCTGACGCCGGGCCGGTCATGCCCGCCGTCAGTGCCACGGCTGCCGCCGCGGCGATCGTGGTCACGGCCACTTTGCTTACTTGACTACGCAAGTCTCCCCCTGGAGATGAGCGAAGAGGGCGAACGTGGCTCGTTCACCCGTCCGGGGGGTTGGTCGACAGGCTGTACGCAGCCCGTCCCCCCGGGCCTCGCAGTATGCCGCGAGAGAACACGCGAACTCAACGGGCTCAGCTGCGCCATCAATTGACTGAGAGTCAGCTCTAACTGCCAGAGTGGCCGCATGACGACACCTGATCGCACCATCGCCCTCGGCACCCTGGCCTTCGGCACAACCGTGGACGAGCCTTTGTCCTTCGCGATTCTCGACCGTTTCGCGGAGCTGGGCGGCACGGTGCTCGACACCGCGAACAACTACGCCTACTGGGTCGAGGGAGGCACAGGTGACGAGAGTGAGATCACAGTAGGGAACTGGCTGGCCCGGCGTGGCGTCCGCGAGGACTTCGTCATCAGCACCAAGGCCGGCGGCCGGCCCGCCGCCTCGGGCACCGGCCCCGGCCCCGGCGGCACCGAGGGCCTCTCCGCGAAGGCGATCCGGTCCGCCGCCGAGGACAGCCTGCGCCGGCTGAGAACCGACCGGATCGACGTCTACTGGTCCCATGTCGAGGACCGGGGCGTCCCCCTGGCCGAGACCGTCGGCGCGCTCGCCGCCCTGGTCGACGAGGGCAAGGCGGCGGAGCTGGGCGTCAGCAACCACGCCGTGTGGAGCGTGGAGCGGGCCCGCGCGCTCGCCGGGGACCGGCCGCGCTACACCCACCTCCAGTACCGCCACTCCTATCTCCAGCCGCGCTTCGACATGCCGCTGCCCTCCTCCGGCCACCGGCACGTCACCCCCGAACTCCTCGACTACGTCGGCGCCGAGGGCGATCTGCGGCTCTGGGTCTACAGCGCGCTGCTCTCCGGCGGCTACACCCGGAAGGACGTCGGACTCCCGGCGGCCTACGACCACCCCGGCACCCGCCCCCGCCTCGCCGCCCTGAGCGAGGTCGCGGACGAACTGGGCGCGAGCGTGAACCAGACCGTGCTCGCCTGGCTGCTGGACGGCGACCCGGCCGCCCTGCCCATCGTCGGCGTCAGCTCCGTGACCCAGCTGGAGGAGGTCATGGGCTCGCTCGCCCTCCGGCTGGACGAGGGCCAGCGCCGCCGTCTGGACGGCGCGGGCCGCTGAAGAACCCCAGTGATCGATATCGTGCCGATAGCCGACCGATAATCGACTGATAATCGTCCGATAGCTGATCAATAGTCACGTGATAACCGCACGATAGCCACGGAATACGCAACCGATACGGCGCGCGACTGAACTGTCCGTATGACGCTCTCCGTATCGGTTGTCATACCGGCCCACAACTCCGCCCGGACCCTGGCCGCCTGCCTGGACTCGGTCTACGCCCAGACCTCCCGGATCCACCAGGTGATCGTGGTGGACGACGCCAGCACCGACCGTACGGCCGAGATCGCCCGCGCCCGCCCCTGCACCCTGCTGCGCCACGAACGGAACAGGGGCGTGTCGGCGGCCCGCAACACCGGTGTCGCCGCGGCCACCGGCGACATCGTCTTCTTCCTCGACTCGGACGAGGCCCTCACCCCCGGCTCGGTCGCCGCCGCCGTCGACATCCTGGGCTCCGACCCCCGCTGCGGCTGCGTCCACGGCGTCATCGCCCCCGATCCGCTGTACGACGACGGCCCCGTCGAGCGGTACAAGGTGCTCCACGCCCACTGGTGGCGGGCGCGCGGAGTGGGCGAGACGCAGACCGCGTTCCTGGCCCAGGCCGCCCTGCCGCGCGCGGTCCTCGAACGGGTGGGCGGCTTCGACGAGAGCCTCCGCGACTCGGAGGACCTGGAGTTCAGCGACCGGCTCGCCCCCCACTACCGGATCGTGCTCACCGACCGCATCGTCGCCCACCACGACGAGGAGCACCGGCTGCTCCCGCTGCTCGCCGAGACCTACCGCCGGGCGCTGCTGCTGGTGCCGGCGCTCGTCTCGGCCCGCCGGAGCGGCCGGCGCAACCTCACCGCCAACACCCCCGCCTCGGTGGCCGCCGCCGCCCTCACCCTCGCCACCCTGCCCCTGCTCCCGGTACGCCCCGCCGTTCCCGCCCTCGCCGCCCTCGCCTTCTGCGGGGCCAATCTCGGCCTGCTGCGCTTCGCGGCCCGGCACCGGGGCCCGGCCTTCGCGCCGTACGTCGCCGGGCTCCATCTCCTCGTCCACGGCGCCCTGCTGGCCGGCGCGGCCACCGGCGCCGTACGCACGGCCCTCGCCCCGAAGCCCGCCCCGGAGCCCGCCCCGGAGCCCGCCCCGGCGGCGACCCGCGACCGGAGCCCGGCATGAGCACCGACCCCGGCGCGGGTCCCGGCACAGGCCTCGCCGCCCGGCTGTTCTCCCCGGCCGTCGACCGCGCCGTACGCCGCTTCCTCACCCCCGTCGTGATCCTCGCCGCGCTCACCGGCCTCGTCCTGCTGCTGCGCGACGAGGGCCCGGCCGCCGCCCGCGCCTTCGGCCGGGCCGAGGCGCTGCCGCTGCTGGCCGCCTCCCTCACGGCGTATCTCGCGGGGCTGTTCCTCGCGGTGCGCTCCTGGCGGGCGCTCGTCCCCGGCGAGCACCGGGTCAGGGGCCTGACAGCGGCCCGGATCTTCTTCCTGGGCCAGCTCGGCAAGTACGTCCCCGGCCGGATCTGGGGACTGCTCGCCCATGTCACCCACGGGCGGGCGGCCGGCGTCACCGGCGCGCGGATGACCTCCGCCTATCTGCTGGCCCTCGCCCTGACCGTCGTGACCGGCGCGGGCATCGCCCTGCTCGCCGCGCCCGCCGCCCTGCCCGGCGGCGGCCACTGGCCCTGGCTCTGCCTCCCCGCGCTCGCCCTGCTCGCCTGCACGGTCCGCCCCGCGCTGGCGACCCGCCCGGTCACCGCGCTGCTGCGGCTCTTCGGCCAGTCGGTCCAGCCGCCGCCGGACAGCGCCGTACGCCGGTCGATCCTGCTGGCCCTCGCGTCCTGGCTGATCTCCGGCCTGCATCTGTGGTTCCTGGTGCTCGCCCTGGACGCCCCGCCCTGGTCCGGACTGACCGCGGCGGTCGGCGCGTTCGCGCTGGCGGCGGTGGTCAGCAGCCTGGCCGTGATCGTGCCGGACGGCTGGGGCGTACGGGAGCTGACGATCACCGCCGCCCTGTCGGCGGTGCTCCCGGCGGGGGCCGCCGCCACGGCCGCGATCGCCAGCCGGGCCGTGTGCGTGGCCGCCGAACTCGGCGGCTCGGCCGTGGTCCTCACCTGGGCACGGCACAGAGACCTCAAGAACCCGACCCCCGTGGGAGACCCCCGTGTACACCCTTGACGACGCCCAGCGCCTGGACATCGGCGAGGTCCACGACCTCTACCGACGCCATGTGAACAAGAGCCAGGTGTCCCTGATGACCTCCTTCGGCTTCGGCCGCGAGCTGGTCGACCACGCCGAAGGCCCCTATCTCACCCTCACCGACGGCCGCCGCGTCCTCGATCTCACCGGCGGGGTCGGCGTCCTCAACCACGGCCACAACCACCCGCGCATCCTCGCCGTCCGCGAGCGCTTCGCCCGCGAGAAGCGGATGGAGGTCCACAAGACCTACTTCTCGCCCTATCTCGCCGCCCTGTCCGCCAATCTCGCCGAAGTCCTCCCCGGCGATCTGACCATGTCCTTCCTGCCGAACTCGGGGGCCGAGGCCGTCGAGGGCGCGGTGAAACTCGCGTACAAGTACCACAACGGCCGCCGGGGCACCGTCCTCCGCGCCGACTGCGCCTTCCACGGCAAACTGCTCGGCTCCGGCGGGCTGACCGGCCAGAGCCGGTTCCCCTTCCCCACCATCCCCGGCATCGGCACCTTCCGCTACGGCGACCTCGACTCGGTCCGCGCGGCGGTCGCCGCCCACCCCGGCGATGTCTACGCCCTCCTCATCGAGCCGTTCAGCGCCTCCACCGTCCAGCAGTGCTCCGAGGAGTTCCTGCGCGGCCTGCGCGAGCTGTGCACCCGCCACGACATCGTGCTGATCTTCGACGAGATCTACAGCGGCTGGGGCAAGACCGGCTCGCTCTTCCACTTCATGCGGTACGAGGGGCTCGTCCCGGACATCCTCACCACCTCCAAGTCCTTCGGCGGCGGCAAGTCCTCCGTCTCCGCCTACATCGCCCGCGAGCCCGTGCTCCGCCGCGCCTACGACAATCTCGGCGACGCGCTCCTCCAGTCCACCTCCACCACCTACTACGGCTTCGGCGAGGAGTGCGCGACCGCGCTGGAAGCGGTCAACATCGCCGTCGAGGACGACTATCCGGCCCGCGCCCGCGCGCTCGGCGCGGTCCTCGGACCGGGCCTGAACGCCCTGGCGAAGGAGTACCCCGACGCCATCGGCCGGGTCACCGGCGCGGGCGCGCTCTGGGGCGTCTTCGTCGACGGCGGCCCCCGGCTGCTCGACCTGGTCGCCAAACTCGCCCCCGGCGGCCTCGCCCGCGACCCGCGCTTCAAGACCAAGCTGGTGACCTGCGCGGTGATCAACGCCCTCTACGAGGACCACGACATCTACGCGTACTACACCCTCAACGGCCTCAATCCGCTGGTCCTCGGCCCCTCCCTGGTCACCCCGCCCACCGAGGCCAAGCGCGCCGTCGAAGCGCTCGGCGAGGTGCTGGACGCGGGGCTGACCCGGCTGGTGACCCGCTTCATCAAGCAGAAGGTGAGATCCCAGTGGTGATCACGATCACCGGCGCCGCCGGCATGCTCGGCTCACGGCTCGCCGAACGCCTGACCGCCGACGGCCACCGCGTCCGGGGCGTCGATCTGCGCGCGGCCCCCGGGGTGGAGCTCGTCGGCGACATCCGCGACCGCGCCCTGATGGACCGGGCCCTGCACGGCTCGGCCGCGCTCGTCCACGCGGCGGCGGCGCTGCCCAGCTACCCGGACGAGCAGATACGTTCCATCATCGTCGGCGGCACGGAGAACGTCTTCGCCGCCGCCCGCGCAGCCCGCACCCCGCGCGTCGTCCACATCTCCTCCACCGCCGTGTACGGGCTCCCCCAACGGGTCCCCACCCCGGAGGCGCACCCCCGCGAACCGGTCGACACCTACAGCCGCGCCAAGGCCGCCGCCGAGGAGATCGCCGAACGCCACCGCGCCGAGGGCATGTGCGTACCGATCCTGCGGCCCAAGACCTTCGTGGGACCGGGCCGCATGGGCCTCTTCTCCATGCTCTTCGAATGGGCCGAGGAGGGCCGCAACTTCCCCGTCCTCGGCAAGGGCGACGTCCGCATCCAGATGTTCGGCATCGACGACCTCACCGACGCCGTCACCACCGTCCTCGCCGCCCCCGACCCGGTCGCCAACGACACCTACAACCTCGCCGCCGCCGAATTCCGCACCCTCCGCGAGGACTTCCAGGCCGTCCTGGACGCGGCCGGCCACGGCAAACGCGTCATAGGACTCCCCGCCCGCCCCGCGCTCACCGTGCTCGCCGGGCTCCAGCGGGCCAGGCTGTCCCCGGTGTACGGGCGGCTCCTCCACAAGCTGACGGGCGACTCGTACGTCAGCATCGACAAGGCCGCCGACCGCCTCGGCTTCACCCCCAGGCTCTCCAACCAGGACGCGATCCTGCGGACGTACGAGTGGTGGCGCACCGCCCGCCACGAGCGCCCCGGCGGCGGCTCCACCGGCCGCACCAGCCGGGACCCATGGAGCCAGGGCCTGCTGTCCGCCGCGAAGATCTTCTTCTGAGGAGGCGCGCGATGACCCTGGTGAGCCGCGCCCGCCCCACGACACCGCCGCCCGCGTCCCCCGGGCCGGGAGCCCGCCGAAGGCTTCCCGCCCCGCTCGCCCTCGTCCGCCCCGGCCAGTGGCCGAAAAACCTGCTCGTCGTCCCGCTCCCGCTGCTGGGCGCGACCGCCCAGTGGGACACGGCCGTACGCGTCGCCCTCGCGACGGCGGCCTTCGTCCTCGCCTCCTCGCTGGTGTACATCGTCAACGACATCGCCGATGTGGAGCGCGACCGCCGCCACCCCGTCAAACGCCACCGCCCCCTCGCCTCCGGCCGGCTGCGGACCCGTACCGCCCTCGCCCTGGGCGCGCTCCTCGCCGCCCTGCTGACCTGGGCGCTGATCGCGCTCGGATCGGCCGGATCCTGGCCGGTGCTCGGCTATCTCGCGCTGAACGCCGCCTACAGCTGGCGGCTCAAACATCTGCCCCTGCTGGACGTCTTCACCGTCGCCGGCGGATTCGTCCTGCGGCTCCTCGGCGGCTACGCGGCCACCGGCCGCCCGGTCGCGGGCTGGCTGGTGCTGACCGTCCTCACCCTCTGCCTGCTGCTGATCCTCGGCAAACGCCGCCATGAGCTGGGCGTCTCCGGCACCGGCCACCGCCCGGC
The DNA here is from genome assembly GCF_039532665.1 of Streptomyces amakusaensis. Lineage (NCBI taxonomy): Bacteria > Bacillati > Actinomycetota > Actinomycetes > Kitasatosporales > Streptomycetaceae > Streptomyces > Streptomyces amakusaensis. The sequence continues at coordinate 50,171 of NZ_BAAASB010000002.1, forward strand.
CCTCGCCGGGTACTCGGCCCACTTCCTCGATCTCGTCCTCGTGCTCTGCGCCGCCCTCACCACGGTCGGCTATCTGCTCCATCTGCGCCTCGAATCGGGCCTGACGGCGGTCGCCGCCCCGCTCACCGCGCCCTGCGCCCTCTTCGCGCTCTTCCGGTACCTCCAGATCGTGACCGTGCACAGCGGCGGGGGCGATCCCGTACGCACCCTTCTCCTCGACCGGGTCATGGCCGCCGCCTTCGCCCTCTGGGCGGGCCTGCTCACCACCGCCCACCTCTTCCTCTGACCTCCTTTCCGGAGAGAACCCCGAGGACCCGTATGCCCACCCCTCTCGTCTCGGTGGTCGTCCCCCTCTACAACGACCGCCGGACCGTCGACCTCTGTCTGAGATCCATCCAGGCCCAGAGCCACCCCCGGCTGGAAGTCGTCGTCGTGGACGACGCCAGCACCGACGGCTCCGCCGAACTCGCTGCCGCCCACCCCGTCACCCTCGTCCGCGCCGAGCGCAACGGCGGCCCCGGGGCCGCCCGCAACCTCGGCGTCCACCACACCACCGGCGACATCGTCTTCTTCCTCGACGCCGATCTGACCATGCACGAGGACGCGGTCGCCGAAGCGGTCGCCCTCTTCGCCGAGAACCCCTCCTACGGAGCCGTGTTCGGCATCCCCGACAAGGAGCCCCTCTTCCCCGAGGGCTTCATCGGCCAGTACCGCATCCTCCAGTACCACTACTGGCGCAAAAGCGCCGAAGGCCTGGTCAGCGGCGGCTTCTACGCCCTCGGCGCGGTCCGCAGAACCGCCTTCGAACAGGCCGGGCCCTTCAACCCGGCACTGCGCCAGACCGAGGAGATCGACCACGCCGAACGCCTCGCCGCCCGCTGCTCCCTGCTGCTCACCTCCCGCGTCCGGGGCCGGCTCTCCGACGAGAGCCGACTGCGCCCGCTGCTCCGCAAGGCCTTCGTCCGCAGCAGGCTGCGCGTCCCCTTCTACCTCGACCGGGGCCGGGCGATGCGCGGCATGGAGACCGGCGGCCGGGCGGTGGCCTCCCTGCTCGCCGCCGTCGCCCTCGCCACCCTGCCGCTGATCCCCCGGCAGCCGTCGGCCGCCCTCGTCACCGCCCTGGCGCTGGCCGGTTCCGTACTCGCCGATCTCGGCCAGTACCGCTTCGTCCACCGCGAACGCGGCACCGGCTTCCTCCTCCGCTTCACCCTGGCCCATCTCCTCGTCAACGCCGCCGTGACCGCCGGACTCGCCACCGGGCTCGCGCAGTACGCCGTCAGCCCCCGCTTCCGCCGCCTCTACACCGAGGCCCCCGCCGCATGACGGGGCCGCTCCCTTCCCGCCGCCGCCGCGCCGCCCGCACCGCCCGCCTCTGGTACGGGAGAACCCTGCTCGCCCTCGCCGCCCTCTGGCTGCTGTACGCCACCGCCCGCCGGCTCCTCAGCGGCCGATGGCACTGGTCCATCCCGCTCGACGCCACCCCGCCCCTCCTCCTCACCGCCGTCCCCGCACTCCTCCTCCTCTGCGCCCCGGCCGCCTGCGGCCCCCGCCGCACCCGGGCGGCGCTCCTGTCCGCCACCGCCCTCCTGCTCGCCCTCACCACCGGCTCCGGACTCAACTGGCCCGCCCTGTGGCGCGCCGAACACCCCATTCCGCCCGGCGCGCTGCACATCGTCTCCCTCAACACGCAGTACTGGGGCCAGAGCGCCGGCACCGACAAGCTCTACGCCCTCCTCCACCGCCAGAACGCCGACGTCTACCTCCTCCAGGAACACGTCCGCTGGACCCCCGGCCGGGGCGAGAAGGGCTACGCCCGCCTCGACGACGACACACGCCTCCGCGCCGAGTTCCCCGGCCACCACATCGCCCGGCGCGGCGAACTCCTCACCCTCTCCCGCCACCCCATCACCGCCCGCCCCCCGGTCGGCCCCGGGGCCGAACTGGGCCCCGACGCCCCCTTCGAGCGGGTCTTCCTCCGCGACAAGATCCTCCGTACCGACCTCCGTGTCGGCGACAAGACCCTCAGCGTCTACAACGTCCACATCACCGTGCAGCTCGCCCTCGACCTCAACCCCTTCTCCGGCCTCGGCCTCGACGCCTACCTCCGCCGCAAGCACGCCTGGCGACAGGCCGAATTCCGGGGCCTGGACCGCGACATGGCCGCCAACCCCCACCCCCAGCTCATCACCGGAGACTTCAACTCCTCCGACTCCATGCGCGAGCTGCGCCCCCTCCGCGACCGCGCCTCCGACGCACTCCGCGCCAACACCGACTTCGCCCCCCTGAGCTGGAAGTTCCCCGCCCGCGCCGATTTCGCGGGAAACGCCGCGATCCACCGGGCATACCCCCTGTGGCGGCTGGACTGGAGCTTCACCGCCGGACCGGTACACGTACACCGCTACGACTTCCGCCCCACCGACGGCATCTCCGAGCACCGCATGCAGGACCTGTGGATCTCCCTCGCCGACTGACCCGCGCCGAAAGGACCACCGCCATGCGTACGCCTCCCTCCACCACCCCGGAGCCCTCCCGCACCCTGCTGGAGAAGGCCCCCGTACTGCGCCGCGCCATGAACCGGCTGGAGCGGAAACCCCTGCCCTTCGGCCTGCTCATGTGGGCCTTCGGCCTCGCGAAGCCCGTCTTCCTCGACCATGTGGTGACCCCCGAGCCGCGCGCCGAACTCACCGAGGTCCGCGAGCTGCTGGAGCGCAACCGCGAGCGCTACGCCGACCGGCTGCGCGGCTTCCTCGAACACGGCGATCTGCTCGCCCGTATTCCGCTGCGCGGCGTCGAGAAGGGGTCCACGGCCTACTGGGGCAACACCTGGCTCTCCCCGCTGGACGCCCTCTCCCTCTACGGTTTCCTCGCCGCCGAGCGCCCCGCCCGCTATCTGGAGATCGGCTCCGGCAACTCGACCAAGTTCGCCCGCCGCGCCATCGACGACCTCGGCCTCCCCACCGAGATCATCTCCATCGACCCCCAGCCCCGCGCCGGCATCGACCACCTCTGCGACCGCCTGGAGCGGGTCCCCCTCCAGAACGCGGACCTCCGCGTCTTCGAGGAGCTGGAAGCCGGCGACATCCTCTTCCTCGACGGCTCCCACCGCCTCCACATGGGCTCCGACGTCATGGTCTTCTTCTTCGAGCTGCTGCCCCGCCTCAAGCCCGGCGTCCTCGTCCACGTCCACGACATCATGCTCCCCGCCGACTACCCCGAGTCCTGGCGCTGGCGTCACTACTCCGAGCAGTACCTCCTCGCCGCCCTCATGACCGCCGCCCCCCACCGCTTCGACATCCAGCTCCCCAACGCCTTCATCCACGCCGACGCCGAACTCCGCCGCCTCCTGGCCCCCCTCTGGAACCGCCTCGGCGTCACCCACCACTACGACCCCGGCTCCTTCTGGTGGCGTCACTCCGCCTGAGAAACCCTCGGGCCGCGGTCACCACGACCGCGGCCCGAGCGCCACACCTCAGCCCTGTTCCCCCTGATCCCCCAGATCCCGCCTGCTCAGCCGCCGGGACTTCCCCAGCCGCCTCCGCACAGCCGCCGGATCCTTCTCCGACCGCCCGGTGCCCCGCACCTTGTGCCCCGCGCACAGCAGGCAGCAGCCCTTCCATCGCCGATGCGGTGAATGCGCCATCGTTCGAGTCCTTCCCCAGACGCCCCGCCTTGGGGCCGGTCTGGCTCGAACACGAGCGAAGGGAAGGTCATTACGGGCATGAGGGTCATTCTCCCTCAGCGGTGAGGGCTCTGACCAGCCAGTTCCCGACTGCGGTCCGGCACTCCGGGCGGGTCCGCCATCTGCTGGTGACGCCGGCGGACCGAGTGGCCGACCGTCCAGGCGGTGATCATCGTCAGCGTCAGGAAGTCGGTCGGCAGCAGCCGCGTACCGGTCAGTTCGCGGCCGTGTTCAGCGCGACGACGTACAGCAGGACGACGTACAGCAGGACGACCTAGACGATGCCCGCACACCAGGTCAGGATCTCGGCGAGGAGCGACCGCGGAGGCTACCGGGGACGCCCCCGACTGTGGCCGTCGCGGTGCGCGTGGTGCGACACCGGGACGTATGAGCGAGGGCCGGGGCGGGTTCAGGACTCCAGGAATACGGCGAACAGGTACGCGTACCCGGAGAGCAGCGACGCGCCGGGTACGGCGAGGATCAGGGTCCGGACGATGAAACCGGCCGTGAGGGGGCGGCTCGCGCGGCTCGGGTGCTCGGGGTCGTAGCTCAGTTCCACCTGTCCGAGGGGGTTGTTCGAGAGTCTCCGGATGGACACGACGGACGGGACATGAGTCATCCGCCGGCCGTCGGCGGTGGTGAAGTCCATGGTGGAGAACACCCACAGGTGCGGGTCCTTGGACATGAACACATGGCCGGTGCACTTGCCGACCACGCCGATCCCCCGTCTGCGCAGCAGCCACAGCGACCTGAACCGCCGTCCGGCCCGCCAGAGGATGACAGTGCCCCCGAGTCCTGGTGTGCCCAGCGCGATCACGGCGAGGACGGCCGGTCCGAGGTCTCCCAGCGCGAGCAGACCGATCACGGTGAGGAGGAGGTGGTGGAGCAGGAGCAGGCCCGTGACGGTGAGCCCCTTGCGCCGGGCGGGGCCCGGCCGGGCGCGGGCCGCCTGCCGCCGGACATGGTGGTCTATCAGCGCATGGCCGTCGGGGGCGGACGGAGTCCGGGCGACGGCGGGGCCGAGCCGGCCGAAGAAGGCTTCGACGGCGGACCGGTTGGGGCCGCGCAGGGTGATGAGCGGCCCCAGGCCGTGGGTCGCGGCGTCGGCGGGGCCGGAGATCGTCAGGCGTATCGTGCCGTCTGCCGAGAGATCGGCGGAGTCCAGGGCCCGGACCGGCACGGTCCACGTCGAGCGCTCTCGCGCGACGGTGAGGTGTTCGCCGTCGAAGCGCGCGGTGGTCCCGCCACGGGCGAGGACGGTCACCGGGGCCCCGGGTAAGGGGCTGTCTGAAGACATGGGCCGATGATAGGCGGCCCTGGTTCGGCCGGGCCGGAAGCGGATGCGGTCAGGGACTGCCCGGCAGGAGCCGCTCCAGGTAGAGGTCCAGGGTCTTGGCCGCGGTCGCCGGGGGCAGCGCGGTGGGGGCGGTGACCGCGTCGAACATGAGGCCGTCGACCAGGGCGAGCAGCAGCCGGGCGTCCCGGGCCGGGTGGAGAACGGGGTGGCCGGAGGGCGGGGCGGGGAGGGAGGCGAGTGTCTGCCGCAGCTCTTCGTGGATGGCGGCCAGGGTCGCGTTCTGGATGGCGGCCAGGGTGGGCGAGGTGGTGGCGCGGGTGGCGAAGGCGAGGTAGACGCGGCATTCCGCGAGGCGTCGCGCATCCAGCGGCAGCAGCTGCCGCAGGGCGGCGGCCAGGGTCTGGCGGGGCCCTGCGGCGGGCTCCAGGGCGGAGACGCGGGCGCGTGTGCGGTCCACGACCTGCCGGAAGGCGAAGGCGAGCATCTCGTCCTTGGTCGAGAAGTAGTACTGAACCGCTCCGATGGACACCCCGGCGGCGGAGGCGACCTCCCGCACGCTGACCCGGTCGAGCCCGCGATCGGCGGCGATGCGAAGCAGGGCGTCGGTCAGTTCCATCTGACGCAATTCGCTCATACCGACTACAATACGACTGTATGGGACGTTATCGATTCCATCCGCAGAGAGCATTCGGACTGCTCACCGGCACCGTGATCGCGGCCGGCCTGGTATGGATCTGGTGGCTCGTCGACCCCACCGCACCGCGGGGCGCCGCACTGCCCGCCGTCCTCACCGCCGTCCTCGCGGCCAATGTCGCTCTGACGCTGGCCAGTGCGCGGTTCAAACGCGCCCTGGTCGCTCCCGTGCAGCGATACCTGATCAACCCGCCCGTCCGGCTGCTGCTGCGCCTCGGGCTGATGCCGCTGGGCTACGCCCTGCTGGAGACCCGCGGACGCGTCAGCGGCCGGCGTCGTACGACCCCCGTCGGAAACGGGCGGCGGGGAGACACCTTCTGGATCATCGCCGAACACGGCCGGCGCGCCGGATACGTACGCAATATCCAGAAGGATCCGCAGGTCCGCGTCAGGCTCCGCCAGGGCCTGCGCTTCGTCTGGAGGAATGGCACGGCCCACCTGCTCCCCGGCGACGACCCCTACGCGCGGCAGCGGCAACTCGGCCGCTTCCACCCTCTGCGCGCCCTCAACGCCGTCGTCGTACGCGTCATGGGGACCACCGAGATGATGACCGTCCGTATCGACCTGCACGACATCTCCCGGCGCGATGGGCGGAGCCCGGACGAACCGGTGGACCGGGCGTACGGGGCCGAGGCGGCCCGGCACGCGCCTGCCGCGTGAACCCGCCCGGACCGCGATGGCCGGGCGGGCCCTCGGCGCTCGGTGCTCAGTGGGTTGTCGGGTACGGGGTACGGGAGGTTCGGGGGAGCTGGGCGGTCCACCGGGGCGGGCGGCGGTCGGACTGGGCCTCGACGCCGAGGAGGATGGTCTGTTCGAGGCCGCGCAACTCGGCTCCGGGGTCGACGCCGAGTTCCTCGGCGAGGTCGGAGCGGATCCTGCGGTGGACGGCGAGGGCTTCGGCGGTTCGGCCGGAGCGGTAGAGGGCGAGCATCAGCTGGGCGTGGAGGTGTTCGCGGAAGGGGTGTTCGCGGACGAGTTCGGCGAGTTCGCCGACGAGGTCCTCGTGGCGGCCGAGGTCGAGTTCGAGGCGGACGCGCTCTTCGACGGCGCGGAGTCGGCCCTCTTCGAGCCGGCGGGCGGCCGATTCGACGGCCGGGCAGTCGAGCCCGGCGAGGGCGGGGCCGGACCAGCGGGTGAGGGCGTGACGCAGTTCGACGACGGCTTCGGCGGTGAGGCCTTCGCAGGCGAGGGTGCGGGCGTGGGCGACCTCGGCCTCAAAGACGGTGGAGTCGAGTGCGCCGGGCGGCAGCCGGAGGCGGTACCCGGAGTGGTGGGTTTCGATCAGGTCGGGTGCGCCGGCTTCGGCGAAGGCGCGTCTCAGGGCGGAGACGCAGATGCGTATCTGGGTCCGGGCGCTCGCGGGGGGAGAGGCGCCCCACACCGCGTCCACCAACCGGTCGAGTGGGACAGCCCAATTGGCCTCCAGCGCCAGAATGGCCAGGATTATCTGTGAGCGGCGACCGCCGACGGGGACGGGAGTCCCCTTGACGGTGACATGTAGCGGGCCGAGAACATGAAAGAGCACAGCAGATTCCCCAGTCTGTTTCTTTCAAGCAGTCATCCGAACCGATCCCCCCGATCCCCCCGATGAAGCTGCTCAGCGCCTCCGCCGCCCCCACCCCGACGCCTGAAATCGCCGAAGGCCCGCCTGTGGAGCTGGAGTTGACTCGAAGAGCACTGACGGAATCTTGGTGTAGACCAGAAAAGCTGTCAAGCGTATATCGGTACAGACGGTTGCCTTCAGCCCGATCGCGACGAGTTGGCGGAAAATCCCCTCTGGTAACCATGGCTGTGCCCCGCGCCCGAGGTTCCGGGGCGGGGCACTGGCGGGTTCTCGGCCGGAGCGAGGGTGTCAGGCTCCGGCACCCGGCTCGCGGCGCATGCACCACACGCGGGGGCCGCCGTCGACGCCCGGCAGTTCCACGGTGGTGCGGAAGCCCAGCCGCTCGTACAGCCGGACATTGCGCCCGGTCGCGGTCTCCAGGTAGCACGCCTGCCCGGCCAGATCGGCCGCCGCGAGGCCGGGGCGGATCACGGCCGCGCCGAGCCCCTGGCCCTGCGCCTCGGGGTCCACCGCGACGGCCCCCAGCATCCACACCGGCTCCTGCGGACGGTGCGGCTCCACCGCCGCCTCCGCCGCCTCGTAGGCCGCCGCCCGGTCGCCCGCCAGCTCGGCGATCAGCGGACCGACCTCGGCGAACCCGGGGGTCGGGTCCTTCTCGGGGGTGGTCCACACGGCGACCGCGCGGCCCTCCCCGCCGACCCACACCCGGCCGTACGGCATCGCGATCCGGGTCAGGAACAGCTCCTGGAGCCGTCGCACCCGCTCCTCGTGGCCGTCGGCGGCCACCACGTGCCGGGTGTACGGGTAGTCCGCGAACGCGCCCGCCAGGGTACGGACGGCGGCGGGGACGTCCTCCTGGGTCGCGGGGCGTACGAGGCCGGGGGCGGGGGGTGTCATAGAGGTCTTGCTCCTCGGGTGTCGTTTCTCCCGGGCCGCGCCGGAGGGAACGGCCCGGGAGAAACGATCAAGCAGGGGGCGCGCTCCCCGCAACCGGGTTTCCGGCGGCCGGTGTTGCGGCCGGACCTGTCACGCGTCGAAGCGGCGGCGCGCGTCCTCGATGTGGCCGAGGTGCCGATGGGTCCAGCCGCACAGGGCGTCGACCGTCGCCCGGAGCCCCTGGCCCGACTCGGTCAGGGTGTACTCGACCCTCGGCGGCACGGTGGGGTACACCTTCCGGTCGACCAGGCCGTTCCGCTCCAGCATGCGCAGATTCTGGGTGAGCATCTTGTGGCTGATGCCCTCGACCTCGTTCCGCAGCCCGCTGAAGCGCAGCGTCCCCTCACCGAGCGCCTCGATGATCAGAAGCGCCCACTTGTTGGCGACGTCCGAGAAGATCTCCCGCGCCAGCGAGTCCGCGCGCCGCAGGTCGGCGTCCTCGGGCAGGTCCTTGAGCAGTCGCTTGGTCACCATGAGGTTCCTCAGTCACCGAAAAGTGCGTTCTTCCAGGTCAGCCATCACTCTCCTATGGTTTCCGAGTAACCACAAGAGAGCAAAACCTTCGGAAGGGCGAGCACACACCATGACCACCACCACCGTCGACGTCTTCAACCACAACGTGCCGGCCGAGAGCGACTTCGGCTACTCACAGGCGATCAGGTCCGGCGATCTGATCTACATCTCCGGACAGCTCTCCTTCGGCGAGGCGGGCGAACTCCTCCACCCGGACGACTTCGCCGCCCAGCTCAGGCAGACCCACGCCAACACGGACAAGATCCTCGACCACTACGGCGTCACCCGGAACCAGGTCGTCTCACAGGTCCTGTACCTGGTGAACCTCCGGGAGAACGCGGCGGCCATGGCGGAGGGCAACCTCGCGTACTTCGGTGCCCACCGCCCGGCCGCCACGGCCTTCGGCGTCACCGACCTCACCTTCCCCGGCCAGGTGGTCGAGATCAGCTTCGTCGTGGACACCAAGCTGCCGTCCGGCCCTGGTCAGCGGGGCCGGTAGACACCGGCCAGTACGGAGACGGTGGCGGTGGCCCGGTCGGGCAGGCGGTCCTCGTCATCGCCCTCGGCGTCCGTCATGTGGCGCGCGCTCGGCGTCATCCCCACCAGGTCCGGGGTCTCCAGCCCGGTCAGGGAGGACATGCGGTACTCGACCCGCTCGGTCGCGACGGCCTCGAAGTACGGGTCGAGCGCCCGGTGCAGACGCTGTTCCTTGGCCGGGTCGACGGCGACCATCGCCCGTACCCGGCCGCGCAGTTCGGCCAGGTGCCGTCCGGTCGGGCGTACGACGATCAGCGCGCCGGCCGGACGCAGTATCCGGTGGAACTCGGACGGGTTGCGCGGGGCGAACACGTTCAGCACGACATCGGCCGTCCCGTCGGCCAGGGGGAAGGGGCGGAAGACGTCCCAGCTCGCGGCGGCGGCCCGTTCATGCGACCGGGCGGCGGCGCGCAGCGCCCGTACCGAGGTGTCCAGCCCCAGGCCACGGGCGTCGGGGAGGCGGTCGAGCACACCGGCCAGGTAGTAGCCCGTACCGCATCCGACGTCGACGACCGTCCGCTGTACGCCGGTTCCGGAGCCGGTTCCGGAGCCCGTACCGGAACCAGCGACCGCCAGTCGGGCCACGGCCCGGCGGATGGGGAGATATCTGCCGGTGGCCAGGAACCGGTCCCGGGCCCGCACCATGGCCGCGTCGTCGCCGCTGGTGGCGCGGGCACCGGTCAGGAGAGCGGCGTACCCGTGGCGGGCCAGGTCGAAGGTGTGGCCCGCCGGGCAGCGCAGCGACGCGCCGCTGTCCGGGTGGAGGCGCGAGCGGCACAGCGGGCAGCGCAGGAAGTCGAGGAACTGTTCGAGGGCAGGGGGAAGCGACACGGGCACAAGGCACTCCGGCGACGGTGAGGGGAAGGGGGGGATGCTGCCCGCGTTGCGCGGGCATGACGAGGAGGGCGATGCCGGTCGGCATCGCCCTCAGTCCCTTCCGGTCAGAGGAAGCAGTAGTGCGGGGTGCTCAGAAATGCCACGCCGCGAGTTTACGGGCCCCGGCGAGGGCCCCGACGATGGCCCCGTTCGTGAACACCGTGTTGCCGAGCGGCCGTTCCCCCGCTGTTCGGGCCGATACTGACCCGACGATTCCGGGGCGGGGGCAGCGGGTGGACTGGTGGCTGGGGCTGGGCGGGCTGCTCGCGGGCCTGTCGATAGCGGTCGTGACCGCGCCGGTCGGGGTCTCGGGGGCGGTGTTCCTGCTGCCCGTCCAGCTCAGCGTGTTCGCCGTGCCCAACCCGGCGGTCACCCCCACCAACCTTCTCTTCAACGTCGTCGCCGGGCCCGGCGCGCTGTGGCGGCACCGGCGCACCGGGGCCCTGCGCGGCCCCCTCACCCGGCGGCTCGTCCTGGGCACCCTCCCGGGCGTGGTCATCGGCGCGGTGATCCGGGTCTTCGCCCTGCCCGGCCCCACCGTCTTCCGGCTCCTCATCGCCGGCCTCCTGCTCCCGCTCGGCCTGTGGCTGTGCGCCCGCACCCTGCGGCCGGTACGCGACCGGCCCGCCGCCGATGCCACGGGTGCCGCCGAGCCTCCCGCCCGTACCGTCACCGTTCTCGCCGTCGCCGTGGGAATCGTCGGCGGCATCTACGGCATCGGCGGCGGCTCCCTCCTCGGCCCCCTCCTCGTCGGCCGGGGCATGCCGGTCTCCCGCGTCGCCCCCGCCGCCCTCGCGGCCACCTTCGCCACCTCCCTCCTCGGCGCGGCCACCTTCGCCCTCCTCTCCCTCACCGGCGGCACGGACATCGCCCCCGACTGGTACCTCGGCCTCTCCTGCGGCCTCGGCGGCCTTCTCGGCGGCTATCTGGGGGCCCGCCTTCAGCCTCACCTCCCCGAAACCGCGCTCCGTCTTCTCCTCGGGACCCTCGCCGCCGCGATCGGCGCTCTCTACGCGGTGCAGACGCTGAGCTGAGGCCCTCGGCCCGCGTCCACTCCCGCGACGGCCTGCCACGACACGTCGCCGGGCGGCGGACATCCTTCGCCGTGGGCCCGCTCGGGCCCGCTAACGTCCCGAATCATGAAGAGAATCGCGACCCTCGGCGCGCTCGCTCTCTCGCTCGCCGCCCTCGGCCCCGCGCCGGGCGGGGGAGTCGACGGCCGGGACGGGCTGGACCGCTTCCGGAACCAGTCCGTCGAATGGGCCGTGTGCGCGGACGCCGCTCTCGCCGCGAGCGGGACGGAGTGCGCCCGGATCACCGTCCCGCTCGACTACGGCGAGCCGGCGGGGCGGACCATCGGGATCGCCGTCTCGCGCATCGCGTCGACGGACCCCTCGAAGCGGCGCGGGATCCTCCAGACCAATCCGGGCGGGCCCGGGGAACGGGGGCTGGGGATGCCGGGGGAGTTGCAGAGGACGATGCCCGCGGAGGTGGCGTCCGCGTACGACATCATCGGCATGGACGCGCGGGGCATCGGCGAGAGCAGCCCTCTCGACTGCGGTCTGACGCGGAGCAGTTGGCTGCTGTACGCGCCGGGGGCGGACCGGCCGGGGTTCGAGGAGAGCGTGCGGCGCTCCCGCGAGGACGCGCGCGCGTGCTGGGAGAAGCGCCCCGACCTGCTGCCGCATCTGTCGACGCGGAACATCGCCCGGGACGTGGACATCGTCCGCGGCGCGCTGGGCGAGCGGAGAACCTCGTGGTTCGGACAGTCGTACGGGACGGTGCTGGGCTCCGTCTACGCCCAGCTGTTCCCGCACCGGGTCGACCGGCTGGTCCTCGACAGCGCCCCCGACCCCGCCGAGTACCCGCTGGTGACGGTGCGCCGCTCGGGCCCCGCCAACGAGCGCGCCCTCGACGACTTCGCGGCCTGGGCCGCGCCGAGGCACCGGGAGTACGGACTCGGCTCCACGCCCACGGCCGTCCGCGCCGGGGTCCACGCGACGATCGACCGGGCGGCGCGGGAGCCGATCACTCTCGGCGGACACCGGCTCACCGACCACGAGCTGCCCCTGCTGCTTCTGGTCGCGGTCGGCGACGACACCCTGAACCCGGAGTTCGCCACCCTGCTCCGGCTCCTGCGGGACGCCGCCGACGGGAAACCGGTCACCGTGCCCGGCCGGCTGGCCGGGGTCCTGGACCTGCTCCTCACCGGAGCCGGAACCGCCCGGACGGCGGACTACGCGGCCCAGCTGGGAATCTTCTGCGCCGACGCCGCCATGCCCCGCGATCCCGAGCACTACTGGCGGGCGGTGGAACGCAGCCGCCGCTCCCAGCCGGTCTTCGGCCCGCTGACCCACGCGCCACTGCCCTGCGCGTTCTGGAAGGACATGCCGCGCGAATCCCCGACCCTCATCGACAACACGATCCCGGCACTCCAGCTCCAGGCGACCGGGGACACCCGCACGGCCTATGCCTCAGGGCTCGGAATGCACCGGGCCATGCGCGCCTCAAAGCTGGTGACCGTGTCCGCCAGGGCGCACGCGATCTACCTCCACCACCCCGGCGAATGCGCCCGGCGGGCCGTCAACGCCTATCTGCTGCACGGTGAATTGCCGGCCCGGGACATCGTCTGCGCCGCGTGAGAGCGGGTGTTTCCGACGGCCGCCGATTCGCGGAGATCGTGACGCGGATCTCCGTCCGGGAGGGCGACTCGCGCGGGCCGACCCGGTCAGGAGGCCGAATCCGGAGGCCGAATCCGGAGCCGGACCGGGGCCGCCCGGGACAATGGAGACCGAATCGCCTTATGTACGGGGGCCGTGTCATCTTCTCCTTGATTCTCGCCTGCGACGTGCTCTTCTGGGTCTTCCTTGCCGGCGGCCTACCTCGGTATGACCGTGGTCTACGGGCACGGCGTCGTCCGCTGGGCCGACGCGAAGTTCGCCCGCCGCTTCGGCGGGGCCGTCGCCGAGCCCCGTCCCGAGCTGTACGGCCGTGCGGCCGTCGCGGACGCCTGGAAGTCCTGGCTCAGGTTTCTGCTGGCTTATGCGATCAGCGTCGGCATGATCTTCGGCCTGGTGGTGCTGGTCGGCACCCTCGACGAAGGCGCCCCGCTGCTGGTCTGGCTCAACCCGCTGACCAAGGTCCTTGTGTACAGCCTCATGTGGCCAATCGTGGCCACTGTCCGGCCGGGCAGGGCGCCGGAGGCGGCGGAAGGGAATCGCTGACCGGGCGGCGGGGCCCGGGGAACCGGGGGCCCGGGGCAAAAACAAAAGGCAAGGAGGGAATCCTCTCCTTGCCACTCTCAAGTTATAGCGCAGTGGGGGGCTTGCGGCAAGGCCCCGTTCGTCCCGCAGAATCGTCGGCCTGAGCCGGAAATCCGAGCGGTTCGGAATCCGTGGAAACCAGGATTCAGGAGTGACGAATGCGCGTTTTACTGTCCACTTACGGATCGCGCGGCGATGTCGAGCCGCTGGTGGGACTCGCCGTCCGGCTGCGGGAGTTCGGTGCCGAGGTGCGGGTGTGCGCGCCGCCGGACGAGGACTTCGCGCGGAGGCTGGCCGGGGTCGGGGTGCCGATGACGCCGGTTCATCGGTCGGCGCGGGCGCTGACGAAGGCCGTGCACGCGCCGGGGGATCTGCCCAGGAGCGCGGCCGAGTTGATCGCCGGTCAGCTGGACCCGTTGAGGGAGGCGGGCGAGGGGTGCGACGTGCTGGTGGCGACCGGTGCGATGCCTGCGATGGCGGGGGCGCTGTCGGTGGCGGAGAAGCTGGGCGTCCCCGCCGTGTCGGTGACCTTTCAGCAGCTCACGCTCCCCTCGCCGCACCATGCGCCGCTGGCGTATCCGGGCCGTCCCTTCCCGCCGGGGGTGACCGACAGCCGGAAGCTGTGGGAGCTGGACGCGGAGAGCGTCAACGCGCTCTTCGGCGAGGCTCTGAACGCCGGCCGCGCGTCGATCGGGCTGCCGCCGGTGGCGGACGTGCGCGACTATGTCGTCGGCGACCGCCCCTGGCTCGCGACGGACCCGGTCCTGGACCCGTGGCTGACCCCCGCCGACCTCGATCCCGTCCAGACCGGTGCGTGGATCCAGCCGGACGAACGCCCGCTCGACGCCGGGCTGCTGTCCTTCCTGGAGGCCGGGGAACCGCCGGTCTACGTCGGCTTCGGCAGCATGCCCATGCACACCTCCTCGGACGCCGCGCGGGTGGCCATCGACGCCGTCCGCGCCCAGGGCCGCCGCGTACTCCTCTCCCACGGCTGGGCCGACCTCTCCCCGATCGACGGCCAGGCCGACTGCTTCGCCGTCGGCGAGGCCAACCACCAGGCCCTCTTCCCCCGCGTCGCCGCCGTCGTCCACCACGGCGGCGCGGGCACCACCACCACGGCCGCCCGCGCCGGCACCCCCCAAGTCGTCGTCCCCCAGGCCGTCGACCAGCCCTACTGGGCCACCCGCGTCACCACCCTCGGCATCGGCGCGGCCCACCCCGGTCCGACCCCGACCTTCCAGTCCCTCTCCGCCGCCCTCGACGCGGCCCTGCTGCCCGAGACCCTCGCACGGGCGACCGCTGTCGCGGGCACGGTCCGTACGGACGGGACGACGGTGGCGGCGGAACTGCTGCTCGGCGGGGTGGGGTGAGGGGGTTCATTCGGGGGCGGGGTCCGTCAGCGCGGCGAAGGGCACGGTGGCCACCCCCGACCCCACCCAGAAGACTCCGTACTGGTCGTAGGATTCGTCGTCGGCCGACGCTTTTCCCTTTGATTTCGCGGGGGAGATGGTCAGCCGGACGTGAGTGGAGTCCTTCCCCGTCGTCCATCGTGAATACACATGGCGGGGCTCCCTCGTCACGTTGACGATATTGTTGTTGTGCACCACTCTGCCGCTGTGCAGGACCTGGTCCTCGCATTCGGGCGGACATGCAAAGAACCGCGCCTGATCCGGATCCCAGGAGTGCCGGGGAATCTCGAACTCGGGGCCGATCTTCCCGCGGTCCTTCCGCAGCAGGGCGATCACGGTGGTGGCCCGCACCAGGTCGTATCCGGCATTCGCCGGGATTTGCGCGACTCTCTGCTCGACCTGCACGTCTCCGGTCTCCAGCCAGGTGCCGGCACGGATCACCGGGCCGGTGTTGATGATCTCCTCCCTGGCGGGTCCGACGTAACGCTCGGCGTCGAACCTGCGTTTCACATCGGTTTTCCAGCCCGTCAGATCCCGAGATTTCTCCTCGAATGCGGCCGACCGCCCCATGACCTGGTAGGAACTGTTGAGGATATAGGAAGCGACCTTCCCGGTATTCTCTGTGCGGATGGTCACCGGGAGGTTGACGATCTTCCTTCCGGGGTCCATCACCGGATTGCCGAATGTGATGTCAACGGCGAACTGGACGGGCAGGGAGTAGGGCTGGTAAACGGCGGAGTACGCCAGGTTCGTACTGGCCAGCAGCGCCGTGGCCGTCACCCCCGCCGCGAACCCCTTGGGGTGCGGGATCCCCCGCCACGCCCTCTCCCCGCCCAGGAGCCGGAGCGCCCACAGCGACCAGCAGAGCAGCGGGAAGTAGGCCAGCGCGTAAGGCGTGTACTCCCTCTCCTGGAACCACAGGAGGACCAGGAGCCCGCTCGTGAACAGCGCGATGAGCGCACCGATCAGCGTCACCGCGCCGGAGTGCCTCCAGCGGCGCTTTCCCCAGTAGTCGAAGGCGGCGGCCGCCGCCGCCCCCTGGACCAGGCCCGAGGCGACGAAGAGGAATCCGGTGACCCGCCCGGCGAAGGTCAGGGCCGCGAAGGCGTCCGCGCTGCCGATGACGATGAGCAGGATCATCGAGCCCAGCAGGCCCGCGATCATGAGCGCGGTGACGGCCCGCCTGAAGCGGACCTCGCACGGGCCGTCGCCGTCCGGGGCTTCCGTGGTCGCTCTGGGGTGGCTCATGGGAGCAGGGTCGACCGGAGGCGGAGGACGCGCTTCCCGGGCTGCTCCAAGCAGAGGATCCCGCCCGGCCCCGGCGACCCCGGCCCGGCCCGGTCGCCCCGGCCTCGGTCAGGCCAGGGTGAGGAAGATCTTCTCCAGCTCTTCCTCGTTGATCTTGGGCTCGCCGCCCTCTTCGCGGGTGGTCATGCATTCGCGCATACGGGTGGCGATGATCTTGAAGCCGGCGCGGTCCAGGGCGCGGCTGACGGCGGCGAGCTGGGTGACGATGTCGCGGCAGTCGCGGCCCTCTTCGACCATGGAGATGACGGCGGTCAGCTGGCCCTGGGCGCGGCGCAGGCGGTTGAGGACGGCGCGGGCGGCGGCTTCCTCGTCGGGGGTCATGGCGGCGGTGTCCATGGGGCGGGCTCCTCGGTGCGGGGTCTCCAGCATACCCCGGGGGGTAATCTGTTACGGTCGAATTAATACCCCGGGGGGTAATCTGTGAGGAAGTGAGCGGCACGTGTTCTTCGTCGACACCATCGAGATCGAAGGGCTGGGCAACCGGCACTACCTGGCCGGAGGCCTCAGTACGGCGGTCGCGGTGGACCCGCCGCGCGACATCGATCAGGTGATCGCGGCGGCGGCCCGCCGGGGAGTGCGGATCACGCATGTCGTGGAGACCCACATCCACAACGACTATGTGACCGGTGGGCTGGAGCTGGCGAGGCTGACCGGGGCCGCCTATCTGGTGCCGGCCGCCGCGCAGGTCTCCTTCGCCCGGGTGCCGGTCCGCGACGGAGATGTGATCGACGTCGACGAGGGAGTGACGGTGCGGGCCCTGGCCACCCCGGGCCACACCCCGCATCACACCGCGTACGTCCTCCAGGAGGACGGCTCCCCGGTCGCGGCGTTCACGGGCGGTTCGCTGCTGATCGGCGGGGTGGGCCGGCCCGATCTGGTCGAGCCCCGGCTGACCGAGCGGCTGGCGCGCGCGCAGCACGCCTCGGCGCGGCGGCTGGCCGAGGAGCTGCCCGACAGCGCCTCGGTGCTGCCCACGCACGGCTTCGGGAGCTTCTGCTCCTCGGGTCAGGCGGGGGGCGACGCGAGCACCATCGGACGGGAGAAGACGTTCAACGCGGCGCTGGCCCAGGACGTCGACACCTTCGTCGCCGGACTGCTGGCCGGGCTGGAGGACGTACCCGCCTATTACGCGCACATGGGCCCGGCCAACGCGGCGGGCCCCGCCCCGGTCGATCTGACCGCGCCGGCACGCGCCGACGCGGAGGAGATCGCGGCGCGGCTCGCGGCCGGGGAGTGGGTCGTGGATCTGCGGAACCGGGTCGCGTTCGCCGAGGGGCATGTCGCGGGATCGTTCAACTTCGAGGCCGACGGCAAGATCGCCACGTATCTGGCGTGGATGATCCCGTGGGGGAAGCCCGTCACGCTGCTCGCCGACTCCCCGCGGCAGCTCGCCGAGGCGCAGCGCGAGCTGGTACGGGTCGGCATCGACCGGCCCGCCGCCGCCGCGACCGGCGGCCCGGCGGACTGGGTGCGCCCCGGCGAGGCCCCGGTCTCGTTCCGCCGGGCGGGCTTCGCCGAGCTGGCCGAGGAGCTGCGCGGGGCGGGGGAGCGGCCGGTGGTCCTGGATGTGCGCCGGGACTCCGAGCGGGCGGGCGGACATGTCGGGGGATCGGTCCACATCCCGGTGCACGCGCTGCACCGGCGGATCGACGAGGTGCCCGCCGGGACCGTCTGGGTGCACTGCGCGGGCGGCATGCGGGCCGGGATCGCGGCCTCGCTGCTGGACGCGGCCGGCCGGGACGTGGTCGCCGTGGACGACGGCTTCGACCGCGCCGTCGACGCGGGTCTGACCGTCGTCCGAACCGCCGCGGACGCCATATGACCGTCCTCGCCCTGGCGGCCGGGGCCGTGGTCGGTCTCGCCCTCGGCGGGCTGGGCGGGGGCGGCGGTGTGCTGGCCGTCCCCGCGCTGATCTATCTGCTCGGCTTCAGCCCGGCCGCCGCCACCACCGCCGGTCTGATCATCGTCGCCGTGACCTCGCTCGTCTCGCTGGTCGCCCGTGCCAGGGACGGCGAGGTCCGCTGGCGGGCCGGGCTGCTCTTCGCGGGCGCGGGCATCGGCCCCGCCGCGCTCGGCGGGTACGCGGCGGGCCGGGTCCCCGGCCCCGTCCTGACCGCGGCCTTCGCCGTGATCGCCGCCCTCGCGGCCTGGCGCATGCTCCGGCCGTCCGCGCCCGGCGGCCATCCGGACGAGGGCCGTGAGAGCCCTCCCGTGCGGCCGGCCCGTGCCCTGGGTGCGGGGGCCGGTCTCGGCGCGGTCACCGGCGTACTCGGCGTGGGCGGCGGCTTTCTCGCCGTGCCGGCGCTGGTGAGCGTGGTCGGGCTGCGGATGAAGGCCGCCGTCGGCACCAGCCTGCTGGTCATCGCCATCACCTCCACCGCCGCGCTCACCACCCGCGCGGGCACCGCCGACGGCCTCGACTGGGCCGTCGTCGCCCCCTTCACCGGGGCCGCGATCCTCGGCGCGTGGGACGGCAAGCGCCTCGCCGCCCGGCTCTCCGGCGACCGGCTGCGGCGCGTGTTCGCGTACGTCCTGCTCGCCGTGGCCGCCTTCATGCTCCTCGACGTCCTCCTCCGAACCTCCTAGTCACCACCCCGAAAAGGAACCAGCCATGAGCACCACCGCCCTCACCACCGACACCGCCCGCGAGCGTCTGCACACCCTGACCGTCATCGATGTGCGCACCCCCGGCGAGTACGCCTCGGGACACCTGCCCACCGCCCACAACATCCCCCTCGACGCCCTCGGCCGCGCCCTGCCCGCCCTGCGCGAAGCCGCCGGCCGGGGCGAACTCCTCATGGTCTGCGCCTCCGGGGCGCGCTCGCTCAACGCCTGCGCCCTGCTGGCCCGCGACGGTGTGACCGCCGCGACCCTGGACGGCGGGACCACGGCCTGGGCCGCCGCCGGAGGCGAGATCCACCGGCCCGCGACCACGGGCCGGACCGTCTGGGCGATGGACCGTCAGGTCCGTTTCACCGCGGGCTCCCTCGTACTCCTCGGTCTGCTCCTCGCCCTGCTCGTGCACCCCGCCTTCCAGCTGCTCTCGGCGGGCATCGCGGCGGGACTCGTCTTCTCCGCCCTCTCCAACACCTGCGCGATGGCCGCCCTCCTCGGGAAGCTGCCCCACAACCGCCCCGGCCGGGCCGATCTGGACACCACCCTCGCGAACCTGCGGCGGGGCTGACCGGCGGCACAGTAGCGGGTGAACCGCGAACGGCCGCCGTCCCCTTCTCCCGCGCGAATTTCCCATAGCGGCCGGCGGTCGCCCCGGCCGCTATAAGATCCATTGCTCTTCCCGCCCCCCGCACACGGAAGGAGGGCGGGAACGGTTCAACGCGTTGATATTGAAGATGCGGGTCCGTGCTGGGATTCTGACCCCGTGGTGAAAAATCCGCGCCGTCAGGGAGCCGCACTGATGCAGACCCCGCCGCTCTTATTGACCTTGTGTCTTACTCTGGTCATCGGGGTTGTCGTCGCCCTGACCGCGACGGAGAGCGGTTCTTCGCCGGGCTCTTCACCCGGCTCTTCGGCAGCGGCCGGGGAATATGCCGAATTGGCCGACTTTTCGCTCGCCTCGGATCCCCCGCCGGGCCCCGACGCCTCCACCGGTGTCTTCACCGAGGAATGCGGGCGCAATGAGAGACGGCAGTACAACACGGACAATGTGGTGACCTCGCCGGGAATCGTCGGCGGCGCACACCACACCCACGACTATGTCGGCAACACCTCGACCAACGCCCGCTCCACCGACCGGAGTCTGGCCGCCGCAGGCACCACGTGCGCGAACGGCGACCTCTCCACCTACTTCTGGCCGGTGCTGCGAAGGCTGGACCGCGCCGGGACCGACGGCGATGCCCACGGCGGCGGTGCGCACGGCAACACGGGCGAGATCCTCACCCCCTCCTCGGTACGGCTGGAGTACCACGGCAGCCCGGTGAGCCGGGTGATCCCCATGCCGCGCTTCCTGCGGATGGTCACCGGCGACCCGGTGGCGGCGACCGGCGGCGACGCGCGCGTACGCGCCCAGTGGGGATGCGCGGGCCACCCCGGCCGCTTCACCGTGAAGTACCCGGTCTGCCCGGCCGGCCACGGGCCCACCCGTACGCTCGACTTCCCCAGCTGCTGGAACGGACTGCACACCGACAGCGAAGGACACCGGGCGCATGTGGCCTTCCCCGGGGCGGGCGGCGGCTGCCCGGCCGCCACCTTCCCGGTGCCCCGGCTGAGGATCGTCCTCGGCTACGAGCTGCCGCGCTCCGTGCCCTTCGCGCTCGACTCCTTCCCCGCGCAGAAGCGTCACCCCAAGACCGACCACGCGATGTTCATCAACGTGATGACGGAACGACAGCAGGCCCGGCTGACCGCGTGTCTGAACGAGGGCCGCCGCTGCGGCACCGACTCCTGAAGCCTTCGCCCCGCCGTTGAACCGACCCCGCACCAGGGCCGTGTTGAGCGCATGGCCAAGCAGAGGACGGAGTGAGTGGATGGCGGCACTATGGTCCCGCACTCGTCAGAAGGCGAGTGACGAAGTGCTGATACGGGCCCTCTACGAGGAACACGGCAGAGCCCTCCTCGCCTACGCGCAGCGGCTCACCGGAGACCGCAGCGCCGCCGAGGACGTGGTGCAGGAGACTCTGATCCGGGCCTGGAAACACCCCGACGCGCTGGTCAACGGCAAGGGATCGGTACGGGGCTGGCTCCTCACGGTGGCCCGCAACATCGTCACCGACCGCTTCCGCGCCCGCGCCGCCCGTCCGCCCGAGGTCGCCCCGTCGCCCACCAACGGGCCGGTGGAGGCGGACCACGCCGAGGCCGTGGTCGACTCGATGATGGTGATGGAGGCCCTCGACCGGCTCTCGCCCGACCACCGGGAGGTGCTGCTGGAAATCTACTTCCGCGGACACACCGTCGCCGAAGCCGCCACCACCCTCGGAATACCGGCCGGGACCGTCAAGTCCCGTTCCCACTACGCGCTGAAGTCCCTGAGAGAGCTGTACACGGAGAAGCCCGGAACGGCGAAGCTCGTCATGGTGAAGGAGGCGGCGGCATGAGCACCCGGCAGCACGACAATGAAATGCTGGGCGCTTATGTGCTCGGCGCTCTGGACGAACGGGAGGCACAGGCCGTCGAAGAGCACGTCAAATCCTGCGAGATCTGCCGCGAAGAGGTCTCCGTG
This sequence comes from Streptomyces amakusaensis, assembly GCF_039532665.1. Taxonomy (NCBI): domain Bacteria; kingdom Bacillati; phylum Actinomycetota; class Actinomycetes; order Kitasatosporales; family Streptomycetaceae; genus Streptomyces; species Streptomyces amakusaensis. The sequence goes on from NZ_BAAASB010000002.1 coordinate 71,422, forward strand.
CTCAGGGAATGGGAGACGGCCCTCGGCGAGGTCCCGCCCGAGGCCTTTCTCGACGGTCCCCCCCAGGACGGCGAACTGCTGCTCCGGCGGACCCTGCGGCAGGCCCGCGAGGAGCGCGGCACGGCCGAGCGTCTGCGGGGCTCCCTCCTGACCGCCGCCGCGGTCGTCGCGGCGGCGGCCGTCCTCGGCGGCGGATTCGTCCTCGGCCGCTCGACCGGTGAGGACCGTACGCCACCGGCCGCCCGCCCGTCCGCCGTCTCGTCCGCGCCGGCCGCTCCGGCCCCCACCGGGGTCGTGGTCGCCTCCGCCCGGGACCGGGGCACCGGGGCCAGGATGGCGGTACGGATGACCCCGGCCGCCGAGTGGGTGCGGCTCAATGTCTCCGTCAGCGGGATCCCGGCGGGGGAGCGGTGCAGAATCGTGGTGGTGAGCAGGGACGGCACCCGTGAAGTGGCCGGGAGCTGGCTGGTCGGCAGCGCGGAGAAGGGGGCCAATCTCGACGGCTCCGCCGCCGTCCCCCGGGAGGACGTCGCCTCGATCGTGGTGGAGAACGAGGCGGGCAAAACCTATGTGGCCACACCCCTCAGGACCTGAAGGGTGAGGTCCTCCTTTTTGAAGGGGCCGGGCGGTGAACCGTCCGGCCCTTTCGTACGTGGACCGGTTGCGCCGGCTTTCACTCCCGCCCCCGCTCCCACTCCCGCTCCGCGCCCCAGCCCCCTACCTCCTACCCGACGGTCCGGCCCGCACCCGCACCCCGCCCCCGTACCCGCCCCGCACCCGTCCGCGAAAGGACGCCCACGATGCGCAGACTCCTCTCGGCCGCCACTGCCGCCGTCTCACTCGCCGTCGGGGCGGCGGCCTGCACCGATCCCGCCCCGGTGGCCGGCGGCGGGGGCGGCGCGCGGCCGGTCCACGGCATCCCCAGCCCGGCGGGCTCGGACCGGACCACGCCCGCCCCGCCGGCGGCGCCGGGGGGCGGGGCGAGCGCCCTCCAGAACCTCCCGGGCGAGACCCCCGTATCCCTGATCGCCCGGCTCGACGGCTCCGGGCACGTACCGGTCGGGGGCGGCCCGGCCGGCGGCGACCGCGGCGACCGCGACGGCCGCGCCGTCGTCAAGGCCGAGGTCAAGGGCGACCGGATCACCTTCTCCCTCACCTGGAGCGGGCTCTCCAACCCGACCCTCGCCCGGATCCACCGGGGCGAGGCGGGCGCCAACGGCGACCTCGTCGCCGGGCTGTTCACCAAGGCGATGCCCGAAGGCGTCCACTCCGCGGCGGGACAGACCACCGTCACCGACGCCGACCTCGCCGAACTGCTGCGCACCGACCCCGGCGGCCACTACGTCAGCCTCCACACCGACGAGTTCCCCGGCGGCGCGGTCCGGGCCCAGCTCGAACCGTACGACCGGGAGATCAACCCGCTCGGCGTCATCCGGGGCGGCGAGCCGCGCGCCCAGGCCGACGGCGGACAGGAGGTCCCGGCCGCCGGGGCGCGCGCCGTGGCCGACCCCGACGGTCACGCCGTCGTCTTCCTCCGGCCCGGCAGCGGATCCATCGGCTACTCCCTGACCTGGGTCAACATCACGCCCCCGCTCTCGGTCCACCTCCACAGGGGCGCGCTCGGCAGAAACGGCCCGATGGCGCTCTCGCTCCTCGGCACCCCGATGCCCCCGAACATCTTCGCCGTGTCGGGCACGGTCCCGGTGCCGCGCGCCGAGCTGATCCAGCAGCTCACCTCGAACCCCGAGGCGTTCTACGCCAGTCTGCACACCGAGGACTTCCGCGACGGGGCGGTACGCGGCCAGTTCTTCCGCTGATCGGACAGCCGCCGGTGGTCAGTGGTGCCGGCTGCCGAAGAACTCGACCTCCGCGATCGCCGGCCGTCCGCCGGCCCCGGTCCCGTAGGCCGCGTCCGTCGTCAGCCGGACCCCGACCACCCGGTCCCCCCGCACCTCGAAGGTCTGCTCGCCCGGCTGGTCCTTGAGCCGGATCCGCTTCGTCGTCCGCCCACCGGACTCGGCGACGAGCGTCACGGTGATCCTGGCCGGGCGGGCCCGGGTGAGGAACTCGTCCCGCCGCGCCGACGTGCCGGAGAAGACGATGATCTTTCTGACCTTCACCGGCTGCTCGAAGTCGCACTCCACGAACTCGCCGACGTCCTGCCCGGCCCTCCCCGGGGCCCAGTAGCGGTTGCTGAAGCCGTCGAAGGCGGCGCTCGCCGGATGCCCCGGCGCGCTGCTGGAGGCCCGGAACACGGCGGGCGGCAGCGGCTCCTGGGCCCCGGTCTCCTCCTTCGCGAACCCGATCGCCCACGGGAGGTGCGGCAGCCCGAACCACACCGCCGCCGCCACCACGGCCAGCGCCAGCGGCAGCCCGAGCCCCGGCCGCCGCCACAGCCTCCGGCGCGGTCTGGTCCCGGCGACCGGAGCCGCCCGGGGCCTACGGCGCAGCACCCGCCGCCACCGGGGGAGGCGTACCGCCGGCCCGGGCCCGGGTCCTGGGTCGAGCAGCAGCGCGCAGCGGACGCAGAGCGTACGGCCCGGGGGGTTCTCGGCCCGGCAGGCCGGGCAGCGGACACTCCTCCCCGGCGGCGCGGGGGCGGGGGCGGGAGCGTCCGCCCCCGCGCCGGCCACCGGCGGCAGGGGCCCCTCCTCGTCCCCGGGCCGCCTCGGCGCTACCGGGTCATCGCCCGGGGTATTCGGTTCCGGCTCCGGTTCGTGTTCCGGTTCTGTACGTGTGGCCGCGCCCGCGCCCGTACCCCGCGCGGGCTCCCAGTCGAGGAAGGCCTCGCACGAAGTGCAGAACGCCGTCCCCGGCGCGTTCCGCTGCCCGCACGCCTCACAGATCACTCCGCGCCCCCGTTCCCGTCTCCGTCCCCGTTGCCGTCCGGCAGCAGCTCCAGATCGAAGCCGACATGCGCGGGCACCTCCGTACGCAGCAACTCCTCCAGCCGCACCCGCTCGACCGGGGTCGCCCCGAGCCGGAGCCGGACCGTCACCCAGGGGCGGGCCGCCCCCGGCGCGGCGGTCCCGGCCCGCGTGGACCACGCCGTACCCCCGCTCTCGACGATCTCCGGCTCGACGCCGGTCTCCAGCCGCACCGCCTCCGCGAGCCCGCGCGCCGTCCCGCGCGCGCTGTGCCGGGAGACCGCGCCGCGCACCGCCGCCCGGCGCTGCTCCGGCGGTCCTTCGGCGCGCGGTTCGACCGCCACCCAGCGGGCCAGCCAGTCGAGGAAGTCCTCGGGCGCGCTGCGCGGGTCGAGATGGGCGGGGAGGTTGTCGATGGCGAGCAGGACCGGCGCGAGCACCTCGTCGAGCGCCCCCAGAAAGCGCCGGAGGAAGTCCTGCTCCAGATAGACGGCGGGGAGCCGGTCGATCAGCGGGTGCGGGCTCGGCAGTCCGGGCACGGCCCTTCGCACGGCCTCAGCCCTCCCGTACCCGGAGCTGGTGGGCATGGCTGAAGACCAGCGCGTGCCGGTCGAGCGTGATCCTGGTGGCGGCCTCGGTGCGCCGGCCGGTCACCGGGTCGGCGGGGAAGAGGCGTACGTCCTCGACCAGATCGACCCCCGGCACCTGCTGGAGCACGGCGAACGCCTCGCCCGACTGGACCGGTCTGCCGAACGGCCAGCCCTGCCCGGCCGGGCCGCCGGTCAGCGGGTTGAAGTAGCCGTACAGCGCCGCCAGGGCCGTCTCCCGCACCCGCTCCGGGACCGCGCCCCGGCGGGCCAGCACCGTGGCGACGACGGTGACGCCCTGGTAGAAGGGCGGTTCGACCACCAGCCGGGCCCCGATCGGCCGGCGCTCGTCGAGATGGCGGGCGATCCGCGCGAGGGTGGACTCCGGCGGGATCAGTTCGTCGAACGCGATCCGGCCCCGCTCGTCCCCGCTGCCCGCCGGCACCACCAGCAGCCGTACCACCCCGGCCTCGGCCCCCGGCTCCTCCCCGGCGGGCACGCAGCGCACCCGGGCCGCGTCCGGCGCGACCTCCCGGGCGAGGAGTTCGTAGTCGTGCGGCACGACGGCCCGGTGCAGGGTGCGCAGCGTCATCGGCCCGCGCACCCGCGCGCTCTCCACGCTCTCGCCGTCGACGCCGCCGAGCGCCGGTACGCGGTTCTCCACCCGGGCCACATAGGGGATCGCGCCGCGCAGCACCCGCAGGGTGGAGCGGGCGACATTGCCGCGCAGCCCGCCGCCGGTGCGGTAGGACCGCACGCGTACGGTGGCGCCCTTCGGCGGCACCGCGCCGTAGTGGCGGATCCCGCCGTCCCGTTCGCGCACGGCGGGGCCGAACTCGACCCGGCCCGAGTTGGGGTCCAGGGTGATGTGCCGGTCCTCGGGGCCGGAGTGGGCGAAGTCGTCGACCCGGGTCCACTCCCGTGTACCGTCCGCACCGCTGCCGGAACCGGTTTCCGCTCCGGCCGCCGGTTCGGAGATCTCGACGACGAACTCCCCGGGGACCACCGGCGGGCGGGCGACGGCGAACACCTGGCCCGGCACCCCCTCCGCCGCCCCGAGCACCTCGTCCGTGACGGTCTCCGCGTGTTCCGCGCCGACGGTCGCGCCGATCGTGAACGCGGTCACCCCGCGCACCACCGGCGATGCCACATACGTCGGCTGCCCCGGCTCGGCCTCGGTCAGCCGGCAGCGCAGCCAGCCGCCGGTGCGCCGGGCGACGGCCGTCGGGGCGTGGGCCCGGGGCAGATGCAGGATCAGCTCCCCGGACTTGTTGAAGCCGCCCGTGTCGTCCTTCTCGACCTCGCAGACCCGCCAGGCCTCGCCGTCCCAGGCCTCCCACACCAGCGGCGGTCGCAGCGGGTCAACGCCCACGCCCTCCACCGTGCAGTCCAGCCGCAGGGCGACGACCCCGGACGGCACGGCCGCCGACAGACCGACGTAGAGCGCGTCCCCGGGGGCCGGGCCGCTCCCGGTGCCGGTGCCGGTGCCGGTGCCGAAGCACGGTACGTCGTGGCCGAGCGCCAGCTCCTCCGTACGGTCCACGGCCTCCCCCGACACCGGCCGGGTGGCGAGATGGGCGTAGGCGCAGGGCACCACGGACAGTTCGCCGACGGTGGTGAAGACCACCGCCTCCTCGGTCGCGGTACGGACGGTGGCGACCTCCGTGCCCGCCCGCACCCGCACCGGCTCCGGCTGGGGCGCGGAGAGCCGGAAGGTCACCCGCGTCCGCGCGGCGGTGGGCGGGTGGAGCCGGACCCCGATCAGGTCGAGGAAGGTCAGATAGCTCTTCTCCGGGACCCGGTTCACCCGGTAGACCAACTGGTCCACCATGGTCGCGAAGGCCTCGATCAGGGTCACCCCGGGGTCCGACACATTGTGGTCGGTCCACTCCGGGCAGCGCTGCTGCACCAGGCGCTTGGCCTCGTCCACCAGATCCTGGAACCGCCGGTCGTCCAGATGCGGGCTGGGCAGATTCACGCGCCCGCCCCCTCGCCGTGGCCGCCGTACTCGCCGTACGACTGCGGTTGTTCGTGCTGCGGGATCACATAGAACGGGAAGACGAGATTCCGGGGGTCGTTGGCCCCCCGGACCGTATAGCCGATGTCGATGTACAGCACCCCCTGGTCCGCCGCGTCGAAGCGGACGGCCACCTCGGTCACCTCGATCCTCGGCTCCCAGCGCTCCAGCGCGAGGCGCACCTCGTACGCGAGCTGCCCGGCCGTCCCCGCGTCGGCGGGCGCGAACACATAGTCGTTGATCGCGCAGCCGAACTCCGGCCGCATCGGGCGCTCGCCCGGCGAGGTCGCCAGGATCAGCCGGATCGACTCCTCCAGCTCGTGTTCCCCGCGTACCAGCGCGATCGAGCCGGTGGCGTCCACACGCGGCGGAAAGGCCCAGCCCGCGCCGATGAACTGCTGTCCCATCGCCGCTCAGCCCCCGATCAGCACGGTCGGGCAGCCGGAGACCACCGGGGAGCCGCAGCCCGCGAGATCACCGGCACGGGCGGCGGGCCGCCCGCCGATCAGCACGGTGGAGCTGCCGGGCGGGGCGAGCGCGGACGGCGGATGGCCCGGGGCCGCGCACTGGTGCGCGCCGCCGACGGTGGCGGCGGGCCGTCCTCCGATCAGTACGGACGGGACACCGGGCGGCCCGATCGTGCCGGGGTGTCCGGTGGGGTCGCCGACGCGGGCGGCTGCTGCCGACATGACGTTCCTCCTCCTGGGGTTCGGTCTCGGTCGATCTCAGCTGTCTCAGTTGATGCGCACCATGGGGGCGTTGACGGAGAGCGAGCCGCCTGCCTTGATGTCGGTCCTCTGGGTGCCGTTGACCGCCACCCGCGCGCCCTGCACCTCGACCGTGCCGCCGGTCGCGAGCCGTACCCGGCCGCTGCCGCCGTCGACCACCACCCCGGTGCGGGAGGTCAGCGCGAGGCTCTGCCCGGCGAGTTCGAGCGGCCCCTCGCCCGCGTCCAGGGCGACGCCCCGGGCCGCCTTGATGGAGACCTTCTCCTTGGCCTCGATGGTCACACCGCCGTCGCTGTTGATGACGATCACGGTGCCCCGGCGGTCGAGATCGATGGTCAGCCTGCCGTCGCCGGTGAGCAGCCGGACGCCCTGCGGGCCGTCGGCGTGGTCCAGGATCTCCAGCTGGTTCCCGCTCTTGGAGGCGAAGGCGCGGCGGTTGACCGCGCCGGTGGTGGGGTCGACCAGATCGCCGCCCGGTTTCCCCGCGGTGGGGGACCCTCCGCCCGGCCGGTCCTTCCCGTTGTAGAGCCCGGCGAGGACGTACGGCCGGTCCAGCCGCCCGTGCTCGAAGCCGACCAGCACCTCGTCGCCGACCTCCGGAATGAACGCCTCCCCGCCGCCGGTCCCGCCGGACTGCGCGGTGCGCGCCCAGTCGCTCGCGTACTCGTCGGACAGCCACGGGAACCGCACCTTCACCCGCCCCGACCCCTCCGGGTCCTGGGTGTCCGTCACCGTCCCGTTCACCAGCCCCTGCGGGCGCGAGCCGCCGCCCGGCGCGCCGCCGCCGGTCAGCCCGAACAGCGAGCGCTCCTGCTGACCCGAGACGGTGATCCAGGTCTCGTAACCGCGTACCGGGTCGAAGACATGGCGCGTCGACGTGACCGTGTACCGCCCCTCGAAGGGCGCGCCCACCGCGTTGAGCGCCACCGCACTGCCCGCCCTGACCTCCGGGTTCCCCCGGATCACCGCCTCCAGCTCCGCGAACGACCCGGCGATCCGCTCGGCGAGCGCCCTGGCCGCCAGATCCACCTGCTCCTGTGTCCCGTACGCCGCGTCCGTCACCACGAACCGCGCCTCGCCGAAGGGCGCGGACACCTCGGCCGCCGTCACCCCCAGCTCCAGGGTGGCGGACCTGCCCGCCGGGGCCCGCCCCACCAGCGGCTCCTTCGTCCGCACGTCCCAGCCGCGCACCTCGACCTCGGAGACCTGCTCGGCGGAGGACACCCCCGCCCGGCAGCGCAGCAGATTGGCCCCCATCTCCAGCACCAGCGGATCGCGCTCGGCCCGCGCCGATCCGCCGGGCGCGCCGCCCGCCCCGGTGGGCCGGGTGATGTGCAGGCTCCCGTCGCGCACATACGCCTGGGCCCCGGCCTCCTCCGCGAGTCCGCGCACGAACTCCCAGTCGGTGACATTCGGCTGTACGAGGTGTTCGAGCACCGGCCCGGCCACGTCCACCGGCCCCGGCTTCAGCCCGGCGCGCCGGGCGACCTGGGCGCAGACGTCGGCGAGCGTCATGTTCTGGTAGCTGGCCACCCGGCGGCCCCGGAAGAGCCGGTGCGACTCGTCCATGCCCCGCACGACGGTGAAGGTGCCCGTCTCGTCCAGCTCCACCTCCAGCGCGGTCACCACCCCCGTCAGCAGCGGGTTCGGCGCACTGTCGCCGCCCGCGCGGGCCAGCAGCCGCGCCTCGCCGCCGATCGCGAGACCGGTCCGCGCCAGCAGCACCCGGCCGGGGTCGCGGAAGCGCAGCACGAAGAGGTCGGGGAGCGTACGGCTGTCGTCCACATACCCCTCGACCAGGGTGTTCGCCAGCTCGGCGGGGAGCGGTGTGCCGCCGAACTCCACCACCAGCGCCGACGCGACGCCCTGCCCGGCCATCCCTCACACCCCCCGGCCGACGGGTCCGGCCGGCCCGTTCGGTCCGCCCGCCCCGCCCAGTCTGCCCAGCTCGTCCAGCGCGGGCAGCAGCAGCTGCCGGCCGGGGGCCAGCCGCATCGGATCGTCGATCCCGTTCGCCTCGGCGATCACCCGCCAGGCCGCCGGGTCCCCGTACTCGCGCTGCGCGAGCGACTGGAGCGAGTCGCCCGCGTCCACCCGGTGCACCCGCCGGGCCGCCAGCGCGCCCGAGGTCGGATTCTGCCCCGGCGTCTCCCCGCTGATCTCCTCCATGGTGACCTGGCAGATCGCCCGGATCGGCACCCCCGAGGTGGTGAACAGCGTGTACTTCGCCTGCACCTGGCTCACATAGCCGGGGAAGCCGGTCAGCCCGCCCCAGTGGAACACCACCCACGGCGGCGAGGCGCGCTGCCGCTGCCGGGTCTCGCTGGTCGGCACACAGCACGCGAACAGCTGCTCCACCGAGGTCACCACCCGGGTGTCCTGGGTGTCGCTCGCGTCGAAGAACATCTCGACCGTGAGCTTGCTGGGCTGCGAGCCCTGGTACTCCGGCGGCCCCGAACTCTTCGCCCCCTTGGCCGGAGTCCGCTTCCACGAAGCCGCCTTGGTCAGACTCAGCTCCTTCGGGTTGAACTGGAAGTCGATCCGTCCACAGGGGCCGCCGGGGGTGAGCCCGCCGCCGGTCGGCGGAGTCCGCAGCTCCAGATAGGCGTGCTCCAGCTTGGGCCGCCCCGCGCCGCCCCTGCCGGCCGCCGCGACCCCCGGCGTACCGGCGGCGCTGAAGGCGATGGGTCCCGCGCCGCTCATCGCGCTCAGCCCTCCATCACATAGCCGTGATGGGCGATCTCGATCGTCTCCATCGCCACCTTCGGCGACTCCGGGCTGAAGGAAGGACCGGTCCAGCGGACCGGCACGACCTCCAGCAGCCCCCACTGGGCGACCTTCCGGCCGTCCCCGGTGCGCGCCTCGATATGGGCCGTCTTACGGCTGAAACCGGTGGTCATGGTGGCGAACCAGCGGGCCACCTTCTCCGTCTCGCGCGTCAGCGGCCGGGAGAGCTTCACATGCGAGTACTTCAGCCGGGTCGGCAGCTGCCACAGATGCCCGTTGTTCCCGCCCTCCTCCCGCGTTTCGAGCACGACCTCGCAGCCGAGCCCCTCACAGGTGTTGAAGGAACCCAGCTCGATGTCGTCGACGGTGACGACGAAACTGACGCTGACGGCGGGGTCGTCGTCCTGGACGCCGGCCATGACACCTGCCTTTCGGTCTCGGGGATCGATCAGTGCCTGGTGTTGATGAGAAAGCCGGCGCGCTCGCGCTCCAGCCGCAGCTCCGCCTTGAACAGCCGGCTGAGCGGCGCGTACAGGGCACGCACCAGCTCATCCGTGACCTGAGGCGAAGCCGCCTTCGAAGCCCCCGGCCCCGCACCCGCGCCCTGCTCCGGTTCGGGCCCTGGCCCTGGCCCTGGTCCTGGCTCCGGTTCTGGTTCTGGTTCCGGATCGGGGGCCGGGGGCGGGTCGGGCGGCGGGGGCCCGGCGGTCTCCGTCCCACGCTGGACGAGCACGGGCGGCCGTACGGCGGGCTCCGGCGGAGCCCCGAACACCACACTCCCGTCCGCCATCCGCTGCGCCACCCCGGCGGCCACCGCGACCTCCCCTGCGGAGAGCGGGGGTACGGCGTACGAGGGCGCCGCGACCGAACGCGGCACCGGCGGCCCGGCGGCGGCCGGCGACCGCCGCCGCTGTACGGGGGCCGGGGGTGGGGGCGGGGCCGGGGCTGTGCCACTCAGGGGTACGGCCGTCCGCTGTACGAAGGTCCCTGCCGCGCCCGGTCCGGCCGGGGCCCATCGGACGGGCACGGGGGCCGCCGGTGCGGGCACCTGGGGACCGGGTGTGCGCGGCACCGCCGTCGCTCTTCCGGTTTCGGTCAGTTGCAGCGGCAGGGGGCGGTCCCCGAGCAGCGGCACCGCTCTCGCCTGTGCCGGAACCGGTGACCGCGAGGCCTGGAGCCGGACCGGCGGTCCGGGCTCCGGCTCCGGTACCGGCACGGGCACCTGCGGTGCGGGGAGCAGCGGGTCGTCCCCCAGCAGGGGCGCGGTGGGGGCTGCCGTCTCCGGCTCGGTTTCCGCCGCCGCCGCCTGCACTGCTTCCGGTTCTGCTTCCGGTTCTGCTTCCGTCCGTGCCACCGGAGGCCGTTCCCCCGGGGCCGAGGTGGCTGCCGTCCGCCGCTGCGCGGTGGGCGGCAGCGCGGGCAGCGGAGCCCCGAGCCCGGGTGCCCGCCCGGCGGGCGGGGTACGAGAGGGCTCCGCCGCCCTCTGCGCCTCGGCCCGCACCTGGGGCTGGGCCCGGGGCCGGGGCTGGATCTCGGTCTGGACCTGCGGGGCGTCCGGAGGCAGTACGGGCCGCTCGCCCACGAGCCGCCGCACCGGCGACTCCGACGCGGCGACAGCCGTACTCCCGCCCGCCGACACCAGGGACGGCGACACGAGGAGCGGCGACACCGGGGGCGGCGAGTCGCCCCCGTTCCCCGGGCGCACGGACACAGCGGGTCCCAGGGACCGCTGCACCGGAGCGCCTACGAGCTGAACCGACCGCACCGGTTGCGCCGGTTGCGCCGGTCGCACCTCCCGCACGGGCGCGGTGATCCCGTGCACGATCCCGGTCGGGGCGTCAGCGCTGACCAGATGCCCCAGCGGGGTGGTGAGCGCGGTGTCGCGCCGGGTGGTGAGCGAACCGCGGAAGGCGGCGGGATCGCTGATCAGCTCCTGGCCGCCCAGGCTTCGCTGGAGCGGCGGCAGCGCGCCGAGATCCAGCCGTGGCCGCCGTACCGCCACGGGCCCGGCCGCCTCCCCCCGTACCCCCGGAGTCTCCCGCTCCGTACACCCCGCGCCGCGCAGCCAGGACATCAGACCCATGGTTTCCCCCGTCCTTACTGCCCGTTGAGGCGAGCGGCCTCGGCGACGAACCGCAGCCGCTCCGGGTGTTCCAGGTCCAGCAGCTCAGCCAGCGGCCAGTGGAAGTGATGGGCGAGGTACGCGACCTCCTCGTAGAGCAGGTCGGCCGCGTACGTCACGATTCCCCCAGGCGTCCACCGGCGAGATCCACCGCGAACTCCTCCTGGCAGGAGGGACAGGTGACAGCGGCGCGAGTGTGCCCCTCGGCATTGATCCGCCGATAGAAATCCTGGAGAAAGGCCAGGTCGGAGGCGAACAGATCCTCGATGATCCCCGGGTGGACATCATCGACCGCGCCGATCCGGGTCACCACCCGGGCGATCAGCACCACCGACAGATAGGCGGAGTTCTCCCGTACCCGGTCGTCCCGCAGCGGCACCAGCTCGTCCCGGGCGGTCGCCAGCCGCATCACGCCCGAGCGGTGCACGGTGCCCGAATCGTCCACATAGCCCCGGGGCAGCTCGAAGGCGAACTCGGTCCGCAGGGTGTCCCGGGACTCCTCCCGGTCGTTCGGCGGCCGTTCCGGGGTCTGGACCGTACGGCGCATCAGTCGAGTTCCATGCTCTCGTAGGTGATCGAGAGCTTCTCCGTCAGCACCGAGGTGTCCCCGGCCTTGAGCGTGCCGATCTCCAGCGACTTCGGCCACGCGTTGATGAGCTTGTACCGCTTGATCGGCACTCCCTCGTAGTCGTACACGATCACCGCGCCATTGCGGCGGGCGTCCGTCATCCGGCCGAACCGCGAGTCCCTGATCCAGAGTTCAAAACTGTTGTCCTCGGTGAGACCGCGCGTCACCGTCACCTCTCCGGCCTTCGGCCGGCCGGGCAGCTTCTTGATGGCGTATTTTCCGTCCGCGGTGTTCTGCTTCAACTCGATGACGTCCTGTTCCATCTTCAGACCACTCACCTCGGTGATCTGCTTGATGACGACGCTGTCGAACTCAAGGCCGAAGGAATGCCCCACGGAACTGTCGAGATCGGGCAGTGGCACAACAGACTCCTAACGCACGCTGAAGAGTTGACCGGTCATTCGTCGATTCCGCCCGTGCCGCCGGTCAGCTGCGAGAGCCGGAAAACCACGAACTCCGCCGGTTTCACCGGCGCGACCCCGATCTCACAGATGACCTGGCCCGCGTCCACGCTCTCCGGCGGATTGGTCTCGCGGTCGCACTTGACATAGAACGCCTCGTCCGGGGTCAGCCCGAACAGCGCCCCCTTGCGCCACTCATTGACCAGGAAAGCCGACACCGTACGCCGGATACGGGCCCACAGCGCGTCGTCGTTCGGCTCGAACACCACCCACTGCGTACCGGCCAGGATCGACTCCTCCAGATAATTGAAGAGCCGCCGCACATTCAGATAACGCCACTCCTGCCCGGAGGCGAGCGTCCGTGCCCCCCAGACCCGGATGCCCCGGCCCGGGAAGGAGCGGATGCAGTTCAGACCGATCGGATTGAGCACATCGTGCTCCCCCTTCGTCAGCTGCGTCTGAAGCGACACCGCCCCGCGCACCACCTCGTTCGCCGGGGCCTTGTGCACCCCGCGCGAAGCGTCGCTGCGCGCCCAGACACCGGCGATGTGCCCGCTCGGCGGTACGAGGGACGCCCGCGCCGACGACGGCACCGCCACACTGATCCACGGGTAGTAGAGCGTCGCGTACTTGGAGTCGAAGTTCGCCCGGTCCGTACGCCAGCCCCTGACCTGCTGGGGGCTGAGCCCCGGCGGCGGGTCCAGAATGGCGACCCGGTCGCCCATCAGCTCACAGTGGCTGATCAGCCCGTGCTGCACCGCGACCACCGCGTCCAGATCGAGCAGCCCGCGCTGGTACGCGCTCATCAGATCCGGCACCGCGACCATCGTGACGTCCTCGACCGCCTCCAGCCCGCCGAAGCCGGTCCTCCGGTCGGGGTCGCCCACATACACCTCGGGCACCAGCCCCGGCGCCCCGCCGACCGCCGGCCCCGCGGGCGCGAGCGTCACCGACTGTGCCGCCGGCCGGGCGGGAGCCGCCCCCTGACCCGTCTCCCTCACCTCGATCAGCGCCGACTGCGCATTGACCCGGGTGGCGACATTCTCCTTGCTGCGCTTCGTCGTGACGGAGGGATACGTCTCCGCGACCCGGCCGTCCCGCTTCACGATCAGCCGGAAGACGTCGGACGGCGGATCGTCGCCCTCGGCGTCCGCGACCTCGACCGTGATCTCACCACTGACTCCGGGGCGGGCGGTCACGGCGTACGGCCCGAGGAGCGTCTCCGCCCCCGCCTCTTCATTTCCCCCCTCATTGGCCGCTGCATCGACTGCTGCTTCGACCGCTGTTCCATCGCCGATGCGCACCACATAACAAGTGCCGCCGCCATTGGCGAAGAACCCGTAGACGGAGGCGGCGAGATAAGCACCCTCCATGAAGTCACCGAACCGGCTCACAAACTGGCTCCAGTTCGTGATCAGCGTCGGCTCGTCGAACGGTCCCTTCTGCGCGAAGCCCACAAAGGCGGCGATCGAGGTGCCCACCCCTTCGATCGGCCGCGACCCGGACTCGACCTCTTCGACGTAGACGCCCGGGGACAGGTACGACGGCATATCAGCTCGCTTTCACCGGGGAACGCGGGCAATTGTCGTCATCGAACCGATCACCGGGAACGGATACTCGGTCGCCCCGCCGGGCACCGGGAGCTGCCCGATGGGGCAGCCCCGATGTTCTCTTCGAACCGTGCCGGGCCTGAACCCGCCGCGGTCCGGCCCCCCTTGTGACACCCCTGTGACTCGGGACTGTGACCGCCATCACGCGCGCCGGGTCAACGCCCTGATGAGATGGCCGAATGAGCAGACTGGCCTTTCGCCGCCCGGCCCTTGCCGTGACCGCACCCCTGCCCCTGCCCGTGTCCCTGGCCGCGATCGCTCTGCTGCTCACCGCCTGCGGGACCGAACGCCCCGACGCGGGGCACTCCGGCGCGAGTGCGCCCGCGCCGTCGGCTTCCACCACTCAGGTCGACGACCCGGGCAAGGACGGCGTACGCGTCACCTCGCTGACCCTCCCGCCCGCTTCCCCCTCACCCACCGGCGGTCCCTTCCCCTCGGCCGACCGTCTCGGCTCGGACTCGGGGATCTCGGCCGCCTACGAGGTCACCAACCACGGTGCCGGGGCTCTGACCTACACGGTCATCTTCACCTTCATGAGCGGTGACGGCGGAGCGATGGCCAACCAGACCGTGACCGTGCGCGACGTCGGCCCCGGGAAGACCGTGCGAGGCACGGTCCTGGCCGGAGCGCTGCCGCCCACCACGCCGAGGGTGACACAGGCCAAGGTGCTCGAAGTGACCAAGGTCCCGGCGGGTGAGGCTCCGGCCGAGGCAGGCACCTGCCCCGCCTCGGGGATCCGCGTCAGCGCCGACCAGGGCGACGCGGCGATGGGACTGCGCGTCGTCGGTCTGCGCCTCGACAACTGCGGCACCCGCCCCTACACCGTCAAGGGCTACCCGCTGCTGGAACTCCTGGACGAGGACCGCGAGCCCGTCGACGGGATCGAGATCCTCGACGGCAGCGGCGAGATCACCACCGGCGCCGGGCCCGACGAGCCGCCCCGGCACATCACGCTCGCCCCCGGCGAATCGGCGACCGCCGGCCTGGTGTGGCGCAACACGACCGAGTCCGGCACCCCCGTGAACGTGCCCTATGTGCAGGTCCGGGCGAAGGCGGGCGCCGACCCTGTGACCGTGACCCCGAAGCTCGACCTCGGAACCACCGGGAAGCTGGGGGTCAGGCCCTGGGGAAAGGCGGGGCGCTAGGAGTCGCCTCCATGCGAAAGGCCCCGGTCTCCGTGAGGAGGCCGGGGCCTTGTTCGAGCGCTGGGCAGGCCTTGCACCTGCATCCCCCCACGGGAAGTGGGGTGTCTTTCCTTGGACCACCAACGCCGGTCCCACCACCGGGAGTCCCGGTCGCGAGCACATGATCAATATATCGCAGAAATGCCGAGGGCGTGCCCCGGGCCTCTCCTCACGGTGCCGCACCGCGTGATCTTCCCCAACAGGCAACTGTCTCTGCCCTTCTCGCTGCCTGAGTGGTGCTGTCCGGACTCCTCATCGCCCCGGACTCTGAGTGGGCGCACGGCTGGGTGAGCGGGGTGAGGGGGTGACGCGGTGAAGGCTGTGCCGGAGAAGGCCCCCGACAGCGACCGGCCGCACCGGCCGACCCCCGCCCCCGCGCCGGCCCGGCCCAACGGGTCCCCGGCTCTTGAGCGGCACGGCCTTCAGCGGCTTCAGCGTGCGGCGGGCAACGCGGCGGTGTCCCGGCTGATGGCGCAGCGGTTGATGGCCCCGGTGAAGCCGCCTCCGTCTCAGGCGGTCGGTTTCCGCAGGGTGAGGGCCGATGTCGCGGCGAAGAAGTCGCGTGTGGCCGCGCATCCCCCGGCGGCGGGTGAGGCGCGGGCGGCGCAGGACGCGGCGGTCGCGCCGCCGGACGACCGGGAGGCGCAGGGCAAGGCGGCGAACGCCGAGAAGATGCACGCGGCGAAGGCGGGGGAGTTCGACAGGGCGGCGTTCATCGCGGCGGTGGACCGGGCGGTCGACGCGCAGGCCCCGAAGAACCTCGACGAGGCCGACAAGTTCTCCACGTCCGGGAAGGCGGACCGGGTCCGGGCCGAGGTGGACGGGAAGGTCACCGACGGCCGTGAGGCGTCCGCCAAGGACATCGAATCCACCACCAAAGCTCCTCCGGACACTTCGGCGGCGGTGGAGAAACCGGTCACCCCGCTCACCCCCGACCGTCCCCCCGGCGACCCCGGTCCGCCCCCGGCGGCGGACGCGGTCCCGGCCAGGCAGCCCGCCGAGGTCACCGACTTCTCCGAGGGCCCGGCGGAGAACGACCGGGCGATGGCGGACGCCGAGGTCACCGAGGAGCAGCTGGCGAAGGGCAACGAGCCTCAGTTCGACGAGGCGCTGTCCGCGAAGAGAACCTCCGAGGCGGACTCGGCGAAGGCCCCCGCCCAGGGGCTGGCGGCCGAGGACCGGCAGCTCTCTGCGGCGAAGGCGGGCGCTGCGGGCGCGGGCGCTCAGGCGATGGCCGGTCTGACGGCCACCCGTGCGGCGGCCGGCCAGGAGGTCGACGGGGGCAAGGGCGAGACCAGGTCCAAGGACGAGAAGAAGCGGGCCGAGGTCACCGCGAAGCTCCAGAAGGTCTTCGACGGGACGAAGACGGATGTCGAGTCCATCCTCTCCGGGCTGGACAAGAAGGTCGACGCGGCCTTCACCTCGGGGGAGAAGGCCGCGCGGGACGCTTTCACTGCGGACCACAAGCGCCGCATGAAGAAGTACAAGGACAAGCGCTATTCGGGTCTGATGGGCAAGGCCCGCTGGGTGAAGGACAAGCTCGCCGGTCTGCCCGACGAGGCCAACAGCCTCTACCAGGAGGCCCGCAAGCTCTACGTCTCCCGGATGCGGACCGTCATCTCCTCGGTCGCCGACATCATCGGCGCGGAGCTGGGCCGGGCCAAGGCCCGTATCGCTCAGGGCCGCACCGAGCTGAAGGCGGAGGTCGACAGGCTCCCCGCCGAGCTGAAGGCCTACGGCGAAGAGGCGGCCAAGGACTTCGCGGGGAAGTTCGACGACCTCGAAACCACCGTGAACGAGAAGTCCGAGCAGCTCGTCCAGGACCTCGCCCAGCGGTACACGGCCGCCCTGAACAAGATCGACGAGGAGATCACCAAGCTCCAGGAGGCCAACAAGGGGCTCATCGGCAAGGCCAAGGACGCGATCGTCGGCGCCATCAAGACCATCAACGAGCTGAAGAACCTCCTCCTCGGCATCCTCGCCAAGGCCGCCACCGCCGTCATGAAGATCCTCAAGGATCCCATCGGCTTCCTCGGCAACCTCGTCCGCGCCGTCGGAGCCGGCCTCCAGCTCTTCATCACCAACATCGGCGACCACCTCAAGACCGGCCTCGTCTCCTGGCTCCTGGGCACCGCCTTCCGCGCCGGCCTCGACCTCCCCCCGCGCTTCGACCTCAGAGGCATCATCCACATCATCGCCTCCCTCCTCGGCCTGACCTGGGACACCATCCGCGCCCGCGTCACCCGCAAAGGCGTCCCCGACCAAGCCATGACCAAGGTCGAGTCCTCCGTCCCACTGGCCCAATCCCTCGCCCGCGAGGGCCCGTCCGGCGCGGCGAAGGAAATCCAGGCCGAAACCGGCGACCTCAAATCCACCATCCTCACCAAACTCACCACCTACCTCGTCCCCACCGTCCTCATCGCCGGCATCACCTGGATCCTCTCCCTCCTCAACCCCGCCTCCGCCTTCGTCCGCGCCGTCAAAGCCATCATCGACATCACCACCTTCGTCGTCACCCAGGGCGCCCAACTCGCCGACTTCGTCCACGCCGTCCTCGACGCCGTCATCGCCATCGCCAACGGCGGCCAGGCCGGCGTCCCCAAAATGATCGAAGCCGCCCTCGCCGCGAGCGTCCCGCTCCTCATCGGCTTCCTGGCGGCTCTTCTCGGGATCGGCGGCCTGGCCAACAAGGTCAGAAGCGTCTTCCAGGCAGCGGCCCGTCCTGTCAACCGCGCCATCGACAAAATCGTCGACTTCCTTGCCGGAAAAGGAAGAGCCCTTGGCGGGAGGCTCAAGGGAAAGCCCAGGGATGAGGGCGCCACTTCCGCTGAAAAGAGGCAGCGACTGGAGAGCGCTCTGGATGCCGCAGTCACATCTCTCAACCGATACCGCGGCCGACCGGTGGCGCGGAGTTTTGTGGCCCCCATTCTGGCTGCCATCCGTGTGAGGTACGGCCTCCGACAGCTGGAGCCTGTGCCGATGGGATCCCTGTGGGGGGTGCGCGGGAAGATCAACCCGGAGAGTGAAAAGCGCAGCCAGGCCCAATTGGATGAATCTGGCAGCAATTCCACCGGTCGAGATAATCCCAAAAAGAGGAAGGTTGACGAGGACTATGTGAAAGGCATCTCGGTACACCTTCCGCCCTATGGGAAGCATCTCTCGGAGAGGGTGTCCAACAGGTGGTGGGAAGGCCAGCTGAAAGCCACTGGGGCGTGGGAGAGTAAAGATGCTCTAGGTGAATTTGAAATTGATGCGATCGATGAACTGGGAACGGATGGCACGCGTGAGGATCTGAAGGGGTTCTTTGTAGACGGATCGAACCGCTCCAGGAGGCGCCTGGAGGGAGCGACATCGGATTCATTCAGAAAATATGCCCTGCACGAACTTCGTCCGAGCCCCAAGCATTCGATCAGGGATGGCTTCTACGAGAAGATTGGAAACAAGGCAAAGGCGAACCTGAAGGAGAACGCCAAGCCGGAGGTTAAAGCTGGCGAACTGGCCGGCAAGCTAAACAGTCTAGATTTCCATACAAACGAACAGTTCGGCAGGTTCTCGTCCCTTCCGGTGCCGGAAAGAGAGCTCGACCCCCAGTTGAAGCAGGCGGCTGGCGGACGGGTTGTGGAATTCCTCAAGGAGATGGCTGAGTATGGAAAGTCGAAAGAAATGGCAATGGAGAGACTTGTGGAACTTTGGGATGAGCCGGGTGCAGGCAGGAACCCGCACAGAGCATGGCTGAAGGACGAGTTCAGAGGGGCTGGAGGGCTCCATGAGTGGATCCCGACAAATCAGATGATCAAAATGCTTGATACGGGCGTCAGGCAAAAGAAGGAGGGGCTGGGCACGGCTGTCGCCTGGATAGAGCTTCAGGACAAGCTTCGCTCATTCACTACGGATGTCATCTGGGATCTGCGTGTAACGAGAAACATGACGGAGATCCGTAGTCATGACATGGATGCCCATGTGGGGGCTTTTGTTAACTATGACGGTAACCCTATCTACAACGGCAGGGACCAGAAGTGGCACAAGCCGTTGAGGGAATATTTTGATAACTTCATAAAGAAAAATCCGATGGGCACGCCACTTGAGTATCTGGCGGAACTCAGGGGACTTCTTCAGTCCGGTAAGTTGATGTGGGACGGGGATGTCTCTAACTTCAGCGCGGAGCAGTGCGCTCTTCCGATCAGGGCGATTTACAAGTCCATTCACATACGCGGAAAAATAACTGAAGAGGAGCAGCGGATTGATCCCATTACCGTTGAGGATCTAAGCGTTTTCCAGAAGGACTCGTATGCACGAATCGAGCAAGATTTCTTAGAGGCCGAATCGAGTGTAAAGAAAATCCTGCAAGCGCCATGATGGGAGCGTTGCGGATGAGGATCGATCCAGCGGTAGATCAGGCAATTCGTCGGGCGGTCGGTCATGGCCTTCCAGTGACTGAAGAAGAGCGCGAATCCGTCGACAGTCTCAATCTCAGAAATGCCAAAGAGATCACTGACCTCGGGCTGTTCACATCACTTCAGCGTCTCATCATCACCGGATCCGATCCGGTCTCGGTCGGTCACTTCTCGATGATTGAAGGGCTGCGCACTCTGACATTGGAGGACAGTGGGTTCTCCGATCTCTCGGGCATTGAATCTCTGTCGCTCCTGAGTCTCGCCATTCCCAGGAACTGGGTGACTGATATCAGTCCGGTACTGAATATGTCGACTCTTCTCCAGATCGATGTCACTGGAAATCCACTGTCAGAGCATTCGTGGCGCCATGTGATTCCGGCGATGAGGGACTCGGGCTGCCGTGTCAAGGCCTCGGGTGAACTGGAATGGAGGCTTACGGTCCACCTCCACTCTGCCGGGGTGCGCATCTCCTGCTACAAGAATTCGGAAGATTATCGACTCTGTCGTCCTGGGCTCGGCCTGACGGATTTACCTCAATATGCACACCCGATCGTCTCCCTTGAAGATGTCCGCGAACTCTTGGCCGGAGATCCATCGGCGGCGCATCGGTATTTCGAGGGCCGGCCAAGACTCGTATAATCGCGCAGGCGATTCCCCTCGCCTTCGATCGTATGAACTGTCGGATTTGAAAAGCGCTCTCATGCTTCATGTATTGGAATGGCTTTGTGAGTGACGACAGCGTCTATACGGGCAACATCGCCGAGTTGACCGCGGAGCATGAAGTGTGGAGCACGGCGGCCGTGGTCGTCACCTCGGACCCGGAGGATCTGGCGATGTTCTGCGGCGACCGCGTACGGATCATCAAAGTCTGACCGCCCCCCGGCTCACCTCAGCAACCCCAGATACGGCCCGAACTCCGAAGCCAGCGTCAGCCTCCCCAGCTTCTGATACTCCCGCTGGATCGCATGGATCAGTGTCCCCATCGACACCGGCTCCCCCGTCTCCGCCGCCAGATACGCGGCTGTCACCGCGATGGAGCGGATGTTGCCGCCGGCGAGTTCGAAGTTGTCGGCGCAGAAGGGGAGGTCGAGGTCGGGGGCGCGGGGGAGGTGGGGGCCGAGGGAGTGGTGCCAGAGGAGGAGGCGTTGGGGTGGGGCGGGGACGGGGAAGTCGATGACGAGGTCGAGGCGGCGGGTGAAGGCGTCGTCGAGGTTGGCGCGGAGGTTGGTGGCGAGGATGGCGAGGCCGTCGAAGGACTCCATGCGCTGGAGGAGGTAGGCGCTCTCGACGTTGGCGTAGCGGTCGTGGGCGTCTTTGACGTCGGAGCGTTTGCCGAAGATGGCGTCGGCCTCGTCGAAGAGGAGGACGCCGTTGACGCCGGCCGCCTCGGAGAAGATCCGTTCGAGGTTCTTCTCGGTCTCGCCGACGTATTTGTCGATCACGGTGGCGAGGTCGACCGTGTAGAGGTCCAGCCCCAGATCGGCCGCGATCACCTCGGCGGACATGGTCTTTCCCGTACCGGAGTCCCCGGCGAAGAGCGCGGAGACACCTCGGCCGCGACCGCCGCCGGGGCGCATGCCCCAGGCTCCGAGGACTTGGTCGCGGTGGCGGGCGCGGGCGGTGAGTTCGCGGAGCTGGGCGTGGGTGTCGGCGGGGAGGACGAGGTCGTCCCAGGTCACGGTGGGTTCGATACGGCGGGCCAGCCGGTCGAGCCCGGCCGCGTTCTGGGCGCGGGCGCCGTGGCGGACCTGGTCGGGGGTGAGGACGCCGCCGTGCAGCCGGGCCGTCTGGGCGGCGGAGTGGGCCGCGCCGGTGATCTGTTCGGGGGTGAGGAGGAAGGGGGAGAGGAGCCGTCCGGCGTCGATGGAATCGGGGACCGGCGCGGTCGCCAGCCGTTGGTACGCCCGGGTCCACAGGGCCGCGCGCGCCGCCGGTTCCACCCTCGGGGCGTGCAGGGCGAGCGGTGGGGCGGCCGACCAGGACGCGTCCCAGGGCACCCGCCCGACCAGGATCACGGGCACCGGAGTGGCCGTCAGCAGCCGCAGCAGCCGGGGGTGTTCGCGGGCCACCGCGTCGATCGGGGCGCAGACCAGACCGGCCCCGGTCAGCCGGGCCTCGCGCACCAGCGCGCGCACCGCCTCCGCCGGAGCGGGGTCCTCCGCGAGCCGGGCCAGATCCAGCCCCAGCACCCGGCGGCCCGCGAGGCCGAGCGCCGAGGCGGCGAGCGCGGTGCCCGCGCCGCCCTGGTCCTCGCGGAGGTAGGCGAGCGCGACGCCCTCGGCGAGGGCCCCGGCCAGCGGCGCGGGGTCGCCGGCACCCGGTGCCGGGTGCCAGGGCGCGAGCAGATCGGCCGGCCGGGGATCGGGGGTGTCGTCGCCGAGCAGATGCGCGGCGACCCGGTCCGGCACCCGGAGCGCACGGCTCAGGAACGGCCGCTCCGGATCCTCCACCAGCAGCAGCCGACCCGCCCGCAGCGGTGCCTGAGCGCTCAGCCGGGCGCGGGCCTCCCGGTCGGCGGGGGAGAGCCCGCACAGCCCGAGGGCCAGGCCGATGGAGGGACGCCGACGGGTCACATCGTCGTTGAGATACCCGTAGAACGCCTCGAAACGGTCGTCCAGATCGGGTACGAGGGCGATCAGCAGGATCTCCGTGTCCAGCGGCGTGAGCTCGAACTCCCGGACCAGGTCGGTGAGCCGCGAAGGCTCCGCCTCCGGCGGCGGATCGGCAGGGCCAGGCGCAGGGCCAGGGCCCGGGAAGGCGCGGGCGTCCTGGTCGTCCAGGAGCCGGGCGATGTTCTCCTCCGTGAGATACAGACCTCGGAAGGCGTCCTCCGGATCCGGATCCGTCGCCGACCGTGCCTCGACCGCCCGCCGCACCCGCCGCTCCACGGCCACCGCCCGGTCGAGCAGCTGGCGCAGGCTCCCGGCCGGGTCCGTCACTCGGCGGTCTCCGTTCCGCGCGCCTCCACGATCCGCCGCGAGAGCCCCGCGCCGGAAGCGCGCGATGCGCCGGAACGCACCCGCTCATCGCCCTTGCCCCCGTACACCGGCGGCCCCTTCCGCCCCTCCGGCCTCCCCGGCGCGTCCCCGAACCGTGCCCGCATCCCCTCGTCCTCGACCGGCGGACCCGCCGTGTAGACGGGCGAGGCGGTCACCGGGACGCTGATCACCAGGTCGAGCGAGGGCTTCAGCTCGCCGCCGAGCGCGCTCCACACATCGGCGAAGGAGCGGTCCTCCGGCGGCGGCAGCGCGATCGACATCGGTACGGAGAGTCCGATCTCGGCCAGCGAGCCGGTCAGCCGCTCCGGCGGCAGCGCCTCGTACCGCAGCAGGCAGGCCAACAACGAGGAGAGCAGCCGGTGTTCGTCCTCAGGCCGCTTCGTCCAGGCCGTGATCAGGTACGACAGCTTGAAGAAGCGCGGCGGCCGGCGGCGCGCGACGACCGTGCCGCGCTCGTCGTACTCATTGTGCAGACCGCGTTCGCGCCGCCGCATGTCCTCGCGGATGTCGTACAGATAGAGATTGACCATCGGCGCGTTGACCTTCGCCGCCCACTCCCGGGTCGGGGCGTCGAAGACCACCGAGATCTGGCCGCCTTCGAGCACCTCGGACCTGATCAGGGTGCGCAGTACGTCGTCCACCTCATGGATCACTTGAGCACCCCCGGTCCGTGCACCCGCCCGCTCATGAGCGGCCCGCGAAGTCCGGCGGCTGGAGATTCCGCTGCACCACCAGCACCGGTCTCTTCAGCCGGGCCAGATTCCGTGCGGCGGCCCGGAGTTCGCGCGGGCCGAGACGGTCCTTGCGCAAGACCAGGACCTGCGCCTCGAAGGTCCCGTCCCGTCCGACGGTCACGGCGGCCGTGCTCGCGGTGATGCCCACGTTCCAGGTGAGACGTACGGCCGTGCCCGGCGGATAGTCCTTGCCCCGGGCCAGCACCGGCTGGCCGGGCCTGGCGACCTCGGGGGTCACGGTCAGCGAGGGCTTGAGGACGCGCAGCCGGTCGCTGTCCTTGTTGTTGACCGGACGGCGGTCGGTCCGGACGCCGCGCACGGTGGCCCGTACCTCGCTGTTCACCGCCGTACGGTACGTCCCGGTCTGGGTGACCTGGAGCCGCTCACCCGCCGGGATGGTGCAGGGGACGGCCGCCGTGCAGCGGTTCAGGGCGCGCAGAGTGCGGTCCTTCGCGCGGGCCGGTTCGGGCCAGACCGGGCGGAGGACGACACCGGTCGCCGTGTCGGGGCCCGCGTTGGTGAGGGTGAAGCGGGTACGGGCGGGGCGGGTGGTGTACGTACGGTCGGGGCTGACGTCCACGCTCACGGCCACGTCGGCCAGCGGCTCGGAGGGCTTCGGAGGCTTCGGGGGCTTCAGGGACCCCGGGGGCTTCTCGCCCGGGGGATCCTCCGGCACCTCCGGCACTTCGAGCACCTCCACCACGGCGGTGTCCCGGCCGGCGTTCCCCCGGGAGTCGACGGCCGTGCAGACGACGGTCGTCGTGCCGATCGGGAACAGCGATCCCGAGGCGGGGAAGCAGCGGGGGAGCAGCGTGCCGTCGATGTCGTCCCGCGCGGTCGCCCGGTATTCGACCCGCGCGCCCTTCTCGTCCTCGGCCCGGACCGTACGGTCGTCCACGACGACCTCGGGGCCGCTGACGTCGTTCACCTTGACGCTGATCTTCTGCTGGTAGCCGGGATCGGCCACGGCGGCCGGGCCGATCTCCTCGTCGCCGGGGGCCCGGGCGCCCAGCAGGAACTGGACCGTGCAGGTCAGCGTCGCGCCCTGGGGCGCGTCGGCGGCGACGTCGACGGTCTCCGCGAAGGCGGCGACCGCACCGCTGGTGACCTTGCGGACCGGCGGTTCGAGGGAGACGGCCAGATCGGGGTCGCAGTCGGCGAGCTGGTGGCCGACGCTGGTGGGGAGGTTGTCGAAGCCCTCGACAATGGCCTCGGCCACCTCGTCCTCCTTGATGCCCGTCAGCAGTCTGCCGCCGGTGGCGGTGATGATCCGGGTGGCCTGTCCGGGGGTGGTGGGAGGGTCCTCGACATAGTCGGGGTCGCCGGCGTCGCCATTGCCGTTGAGTCCGTCGCCGATCTCGGTCTCCACATCCACACCGATCACCCGGACGTTCTTGGCCTGGAGGTCGGAGATGGTGTCGCCGATGGTGTGGCCGTTGCTGGGGTTGTGACTGGAGGCGTCGCCGACCAGGACGACGACCGGGCTGGCTCCCTCACGGAAGACGGTCTCGCCGCCGGCCCCATCGGCGATCTGCCACAGCCCGTTGATCCAGTCCTCGGAGGGGCCGCGGCTCGGCCGGCCCAGGTTGGAGTCGAGCCGGTTGACGCCTTCCCGTACGGCGGCGAGATCGTGTGTCAGCCCCTGGAACACCTTGAACTGCGCGTTGACCGGGTCGGCCTCCTGGTCGCCGAAGGTGGCCACGGCGAAGCGCGAATCCTCCTGGGCCTCGCGAATCTTTTCGGTGATTTTTCGTAGATTTTCCTTTATGTTCAAAATGCTGCCTGTCATGCTGAAGGTGCCGTCCACCAGCAGAATCACATCCGGCTTGGGCGGAATCGCGGGCGTACGCACCTCCTTGTCCACCCCGATCGAGCCGCCGGGGTCGACCGCCTCCTCCACCACGGCCGGGGTGACCGGGTCCGCGGGGACGGCGACCGCACCCGCACCGGCGGCGACCGCACCCGCACCGGCGGCGACCGCACCCGCACCGGCGGCGGCCGGACCCGAGCCGGGCGCGACGACGGCCGAGACCAGAAGCAGCAGGGCGACGGCCGGGTGGCGGAGGGCGGTGCCGGGTACTCCAAGGGGGCCCGGGGGCCGCTCCGTCCGGGATTGTGGTGACCGTCGGAATGGCTGAAAAACCCGCACGGAATCCCTCCCCCTCAGACCGGCGCCGGCCTGCCGCAGTTCACCGTGCCGTACCGCCCCGGGCCCCACAGGGGAGCGCGGCCACACGCGTGGGAAGCCACCGATGCCCTTTCGGGCAGCCGATCCGGCCGCCGGGCCCGCGTGGGTCGGCCGGGCTCGGCTCAGATCAGGCCCTGGCGCATCGCGTATGCCACCGCATGCGAGCGATTGCGCAGTTGAAGACGTGTCATGACCGAGTGCAGCACGTTTTTGATCGTGCGCTCGGAGTACGCCAGTTTGGTGGCGATGTCGGCGGTGTCGTATCCCTCGGCGACCAGCCGCAGCACATCGACCTCCCGGGAGGCCAGCCCGGTGAAATGGAGCCCGCGCGGCCCCAGCACCTGGCCCTGGAGCCGGCCCACCTCTTCGAGCAGCCGCCCCAGCAGATCGGACGGCAGATGACCCTCGCCGCGCGCCACCGTCCCGATCACCTGCACCAGGTGCTCCGGCGTCGCCTCGGACCGCCGGACCACCCCGGCGACACCGCACTCCGCCGCGCTGACCAGCTTCTGTTCATCGATGTCGGTCGTGACCAGCACCGTGCGCGAAGGGCTGGTCCGCTGGATGTTGCGGAGCATCCGCAACACCGTCTCGTCCACCGTGTCCACGACCACCACGGCCACATCGACCGGTGGCGGAGGCTCGCCCTCGCTCCACTCGGTCATGCTGACCTCGGGGCGGGACCGTAACTGACTGGCCACTCCGGCCTGCGAGATCGGGTCCTGGGCACGTAATGCGACGCTTGTACGCTCCATGGCAAAGCTCCCCCTGAGCAACAGCCGGGTCGCGTCACGGAAGGCACAACCATCACGGCTGCGTTCGTTGGCCTCAGATGGTACGAGGCGGACAGAAGATTCCCGGGTATCCGGAGAGGGAAACTCGAACGCTTCCGCGGGCAGGCGATCTGCCCGAAAGTGTTCCTGCGCGGTCCATGTCCGAGGATCGGCGACGACCCTACGGTGCGCGGTATGAGTCTCACCGCAAGTCTCCAGGAGCCGTTCGTCACCGCCGTACCCGGCGAGGAGACGGGCCTTCCCCTGCGGGTCCTCAACTCCGGTGACACCGTGGAGGAATACCGGTTCGAGGTGGTCGGAGCCTGCGCGGCCTGGGCGACGGTGGAACCGGCCGCGCTCTCCCTCTACCCCGGCAGCTCCGAGAGCGCGACACTCACCCTGCGCCCGCCGCGCGATCCGTCCGTGCCGGCGGGCGAGACGCCGTTCGGCGTCAGGGTCGTGCCGACCAGCGGGCAGGGCGAGCCGGTGGTGCCCGAAGGGCGGGTGATCGTCCTGCCGTTCACCGAGGTCACCGCCGAGCTGGTGCCGAACAGCTCGCACGGGGCCCTGCGGGGCAGACACCGGCTCGCCGTGGACAACCGGGGCAACACACCGATCGTCGCGGGGCTCGGATCGCGCTCCGGCACCGAGCGCGCCCGTGTCTCCTTCGACGAGCCCGAACTCCGGATCGAGCCCGGCCGGGCCGAGTTCGGCGGACTGCGGATCACCCCGGTCAAACGGCTGTGGTGGGGCACCCCGGTCACCCACCCCTTCCAGGCGCTCGTCACCCCGGCCGCGCCGGAGGGGGTGGAAGCGCTCGATCCGGTGGTCCTGGACGGCTCGTACCAGCAGGAGGCGCTCCTGCCGCGCTGGCTGCCGAGGGCGGCCGTGATCGCGGCGCTCCTGGTCGTCGCGCTGATCGGACTCTGGTACGCGCTGCTCCGGCCGGCGGTGAAGTCGGCGGCCAGGGAGGCGATCACCCCCGAGGCGATCGCGTCGGCGACCGCCCAGGGGATGCCGACGCCGGGCGGGGAGGCGAACTCCGGCGCGAGCGGTGAGCCGGGCGCGAGCAGCGGCGCCGAAGGGCAGCCCGGCGCGAGTCCGGGCAGCGGTACGGGCACGAGCAGTGGTGCGAGCAGCGGCGCGAACTCCGGTGCCACCGGCGGGCCGAATCCTTCGCCCAGCCCCTCCCCGCCGGACGGCTCATCCGGCGAGGGATCCGGCGGACCTGCCCCCACCAGTGCTCAGGTCCAGGTCAGGGATTCGGTGGGAGGCGGCTCGAACACCGCGGCCGCGCTGGAGGTGCCGGACGGCAAGACCTTCCGGCTGACCGACATCGTGATCCAGAACCCCCAGGGCGACGCCGGAACCGTCACCGTCTCCGCCGGTGAGAGCGGCACCGTGCTGAGCCTCGCCCTGGAGAACTTCCGGGACTCCGACTACCACTTCGTCACGCCCATCCTCGTACCCGAGGGCGGCCGGGTCACCATGACCGTGAACTGCCGCAAGGTGGGCAAACCGGTGAACGCGCCGACGCCCTCGCGGTGCGCCGAATCGCTCTTCCTCGGCGGAACGATGCAGTCCGGCGACGACCGGGGGAACTAGGGGAGCTGGGGGAACCAGGGAAGGGCTCGTCACGAGGGCGGGGCCTCTTCCTCCTCCTCGGCCCCCGCCGAGGCCGTCCGCTGGACGAAGGACCCCTGCACATCCGCCGGCCGCTCCTCCTCGTCCTCCGTCGCCGCGCGCTGCACCGAGGGCCCGGCGGCGGCCGGGGGAGCGGTCGCCGGGGCCGACAGCACCCGGTCCGCGTTGGCGACGGCCTCCCGTTCGAAGCGGTCGGACGGGTCGCTCACCCGGATCCCGCCGGGCGCTTCCGAGCCGTCGACCGGCCCGTTCCGCTGCTGGATCACATGGGTCAGCTCATGGGCGAGGGTCGTACGGCCCTGGGGCGAGGACGGATCGTAGGCGTCGCGCTGGAAGACCACGTTGTTGCCGACGGTGTACGCGTGCGCGCCGACCCCCTTCGCCGACTCGTGCGCCGCCGTGTCGGTGTGTACGCGCACATCGGAGAAGTCCGCGCCCATCCGGCCCTCCAGATCGGCGCGCACCCCGGCGTCGAGCGGCGCTCCGCCGCCGGAGGCGATGACATCGCGGACCGGGGAGCGCTGCTCATCACCGACCGGTTCCGCCTGCTCAGGGGCCCCGGCCCGCTTCTGCCGCTGGACCATCGTGCCCACCGCGCCGTTTCCCACCGCCCGCTGAAGGGCGCTCAGCCCCGCCGCCCCGGCGACATCGGCCCGTCCGGCTGCCGCCGCCCGGTAGAGATGCGCGGTGCCCGCGTCCGGCCCCGGGGCGCTCTCCCTCTCCCGCCGTTCGCCGTCGAGCGGACGACCCCGGTCGTACTCCCGGTCGTACTCCCGCTCATGCTCCTGCTGATGCTCGTGCCCGTCCATCCTCGTCCCCCTGCCCGCGGCCCCGCCCCACCACCTTCGACCCGCCCGCCCGGCCCCGTCCAGCCCGGGGCCCCGCCCGCCGGGGGCACCCGTGTTGCCTCTTCGGGCAGCCGCCGGCACGGTCACCGTGCCGGTCACCGGTCGGTCATCGGCCGGTCACTGGCGGTTCTTGAGTGAACGTAGAGGCGTTCGGGGCGAGAGCTCGTCCGGGCCTGCTCATTCCCTGAGCCGATTCGCGCGTGCCGCCTGCCAGATTGGCCTGTGAGACGACCGAGCAGGGGAATCAGGTGGGGGCAGGCATGACGATCACGGGCCAGGAGCATCCGGCGGACACCGCGGGACCGGGGGACCCGGTGCTCGCGTACGACCGTCCCGTCGAGCGTTCCGTCGTCCACCGGCACGCGGACGCGGAGGTCTTCGTCACCGACTCCGCCGCGACCGGCCCCGGCCGGTACGCGGTGGCCGCGCTGCTCCCCCGGGCGCACGCCTGCTTCGGCGACCACGCCGGTGCCGCCGGACCCGTCGATCCCCTGCTGCTGCTGGAGTGCTTCCGCCAGGCCGGAACCGTGGTGGCCCACCGCCATCTCGGGGTGCCGATGGACACCGCGTTCCTCATCACGGAGTGGGGCATCCGGCTCACCGCCGCCGCGGCCCTGCCCCCGGGCGACGGCGACGGTGACGGCAGCCACGGCAGCCACGGCGACGGCCCCGCCCGGCTTCTGCTGACGATCGAGGCCAGGAACCTCAACCGGCGCGCCGGCAGACTGCTGGGGGCGACCCTGGTGGCCGAGATGTATCTCGGGGGCGAGCTGGTGGCCCGCGGCACCGTCGGCGCGGGATACCCCAACAAGGAGGCGTACGCGGGCTTCCGTACGCTGCGGCGCAGCTCACCGGCACCGCTCTCGGACGCGATGCCCGCGCGCGGGCCCGGATCGCCCCTCGCGCCGGGGGCCGTCGGCCGTCGGCGCGCGGAGAACGTCGTCCTCGCGGACGGCGAGCGGAACGCCGGGCGGAGCAGGGCGGTCCTCGATGTGCCCGTCGCCCACCCGGTCTTCTACGACCACCCGCTCGACCATGTGCCCGCGATGGCCCTGCTGGAGGCCGCGCGCCAGGCCGCGATCTTCTCGGAGGGAGAGGCGGCCGGGGGGCCCGGACACGTCACCGCCGTCACGGCCCGCTTCCAGCGGTTCGTGGAGCACGACGCCCCGGCCACCGTCACCGCCGCCCCGGCCACCGCCCGCCCGGCCGACGGCGACGACCATGTCGTGGCCGTGGAGTTCCGGCAGTCGGACGGGGTGGTCTGCACGGCCGAAGTGACCCTGTCCGGCCCCGGCGGAAAGGGCCGGCGATGAGGCTGCGCACCCCGTACGGCCTGGTGGCCAGGGCCTGGTACCCCAGCGCGCGGCAGACCGTGGCCGAGGCCCTGGCGGCGGGCGACGTCGACGCGCGCACGGCGGCCGACCTCGGCTACACCGAGCTTCCGGTGAGCGAGGAGACCGCGCCGCCGGACATGGCGGTGGCGGCGGGCCGCGAGGCGCTGGCCGGTGCGGACTGCCCGGCCGGGGCGCTCTCGACGGTGCTGCACGCCAGCGTGCACCACCAGGGGCACGACGCCTGGTCCGCGCCCCACTACATCGCCCATGAGCTGGGCGCGGACGGCGCGGTGCCGATCGGGCTGCTCCAGCAGTGCAACGGCGGAGCGATCGGCGTGGAGCTGGCCGTCACCCGGCTCCAGGGCGATCCGCAGGCCGGCCCGGCGCTGGTCACCACCGGCGACCGCTTCCTGATGCCGAGCTGGCACCGCTGGCGCACCGACTACGGCATGGCCGCGGGCGACGCGGGCACGGCGGTGCTCGTGCACCGGGGCGACGTACTTCCGTCGGAGCTCGTCCTGCACGCGCTCGCCACCACCGTCGCCGCCGGACTCGAAGTCATGCACCGGGGCGACGACGGGCTCAACGCGACGCCGCTCGGGCACAGTCCGATGATCGACGTCCGCCGCACCAAGCGGCACTTCATCCGCACGTTCGGCGTCGAGCGCTTCACCAAGGCCGCGCACGAGGGGATCCGGGCCGCCGTGACCGAGGCGCTCGCCGACGCCGGAGTGGCCCCGGACGACCCGCGGCTGCGGTACGCGGTGCTGCCCCGGCTCGGAGCCAAGGCCATGGCCGAGGCGTACACCCCGCCGCTGGTGCAGTCCACCCCGGCGGAGCCGCTGGACCTGGGCCGGGCCACCGGACACGTGGGCGCGGGAGACCTCAACGCCTCCCTCGCCGATCTCGCCACCGGCCCCTGGCTGGAGCCCGGTCAGTACGCCGTCGTACTCAACGGGGGCGGCGGGTTCACCTTCACCGCCGCCGTCGTCAGCCGCCCGGAGCAGGCGTCCCGCGACGCCGCCCGCCCCTGAACTCCCCCCCACGGAGATCCCGCGGCTCCTCCCCCCACACGGAGCCGCACACACCGCACATGTCCCATGTCACCCGACAGGAGAGAACACCATGAGCAGCGTTCAGGATCGTTTCTTCGGCCTCCTCGCCAACAAGATCGGCATCGAGACGGCCGCTCTCGTCCCCGACGCCACCCTCGAATCGCTGGACCTCGACTCCCTCCTCCTCATCGAGCTGAGCGTCGCCGTCGAGAAGGAGTTCGGCGTCGTCGTCGACGAGACCGAGCTGAGCGTCGAGCGCACCCTCGGCGACGTCCTCGCCACCCTCGACGAAAAGCTGGCGGTGCAGGCATGACCGGGGCGACCACCCGCACCATCCGCACCACCCGTGCCGAGCGGTACGACGTCGCCGTCACCGGGCTCGGACTGCTCACCCCGGCCGGCATCGGGGTCGCGGCCAACGAGGCACGCGTCTGGTCCGGCGAGTCCACCGCCACCCGCGACGAGGCCCTCGCCGGTCTGCCGGTCGACTTCTCCTGCCGGGTGCCCGGCTTCGACCCCGTCGCCCTGCTCGGCCGCCGCAACGCGCTCCGTATGGACCGGGTCAGCCAGCTCGGTGTGGCGGCGGCCCGGCAGGCCGTCGCCGACGCCGGGCTCGACCCGGCGGCCTGGGACGGCGCGCGGGTCGGCGTGGTGATCGGCACCTCGTTCGGCGGCGCGGCCAGCTTCGAGCGGGAGTACGACTCCTTCGTCCAGGGCGGCGCCTCCGTCGTCTCGCCCCAGCTCATGGTGAAGGCCCCGGTCAACATGACCGCCGGATACATCGCCATGGACTGCCAGGCGCTCGGCCCCAACCAGGTGGTCTCCTCCGCCTGCGCCTCCGGGACCACCGCCATCGGCTACGGCCGGATGCTGCTGGAGAGCGGAGCCTGCGACATCGTGCTGGCCGGCGGCGCGGAGGCCGCGCTCACCCCGACCGGCATGGCCAGCCTCTACCGTATGGGCGCGCTCTCCCGGCGCGGGCACGCCCCCGCCGAGGCGTCCCGCCCCTTCGACGCCGACCGCGACGGATTCGTCGCCGGCGAGGGGGCCGGGGTGCTCGTCCTGGAACGGCTCGCGGACGCCCGGGCCCGGCGCGCGCGGATCCACGCCCGGATCAGCGGCTTCGGAGCCTCCGCCGACGGCCACCACCCCTCCGCGCCGCACCCCGGCGGCGAGGGGGCCGAGCGGGCCGTGCGCGCCGCGCTCGCCGACGCCTGCCTCCCCGCCCGGGAAGTGGCGCACGTCAACGCGCACGGCACCTCCACCCCGCTCAACGATGTGACCGAGTCCCGGATGATCGGCCGTGTCTTCGGCGAGCGCCCGCCCGCCGTGACCTCGGCCAAGGGCGTCATCGGCCATCTGATCGGCGCGGCCGGCGCGGTCGAGGCCGCCTACACGGTGCTCGCCGTGGCCCGGGGCTCCGTGCCGCCCACCGCCAACCTCGGCGGCGTCGACCCGGAGATCGAGGCGGACGTGGTCGCCAAGGAGGCGCGCCCGACGGCCATCGGGGCCGCGGTCTCCAACTCGTTCGGCTTCGGCGGGCAGAACGCCGTCGTGGTGGTGACCGCGGCGTGAGCGACCGCCCTGTGAACGACCGGCCCGCCGGCGGCCGCTCCGTCCTCGTCACCGGCGGCAACCGGGGCATCGGCCTCGCCGTCGCCCGCGACCTCGCCGCGCGGGGCGACCGGGTGGCCGTCACCTTCCGTACGGGAGAGCCGCCCCCCGGTCTGTACGGGGTCGCCTGCGACATCACCGACCCGGCGGCGGTCGAGAACGCCTTCGACACCGTACGGAAGGAACAGGGCGAGGTGGAGATCCTCGTCGCGAACGCCGGGATCACCCGGGACGCCCTGCTGCTGCGGATGGGCGACGACCTCGTCGACGAGGTCATCGACACCAATCTGCGCGCAGCGATCCGGCTCGCGAAGCACGCCGCGCGCGGCATGCTGGCCGAACGCTGGGGCCGGCTGGTGCTGATCTCCTCCTCCGCGGCCTTCACCGGCTCGCCGGGGCAGGTCAACTACGCCGCGGCCAAGGCCGGACTCGTCGGTCTGGCCCGCTCGCTCGCCTGGGAGCTGGGACCGCGCGGCATCACCGTCAACGTCGTCTCGCCCGGACTCGTCGAGACCGACATGACGAGCGGGCTGCGGCCCGAGCGCCGCGCGGAGTATCTGAGCCGGACGCCGCTGGGCCGCCCCGGCACCCCCGAGGAGGTCGCGTCCGCCGTCCGCTTCCTCACCGGCGACGGGGCCGCGTACATCACCGGCGCGGTCCTGCCGGTCAGCGGCGGCCTCGGCATGGGCCTCTGACCCGCACCTGACCGACCTCCGTCGTACCTGTCCCCCCCCCCCGCACCCGTACCCCCGCACCCGCACCCCCGCCCCGGAAATCCGCCCCCCACCCCGCGATGCCCACGATCACAGAGAGGCCCAGACGTGCCCATAGGCGTGATATCCATCGGCTCCCACGTCCCCGAACGCATCGTGTCCAACCGGGAGATCGCCGCCTGGGCCGACACCACCGAGGAGTGGCTGGAGAGCCGCACCGGAGTGCTGGAGCGGCGCTACGCGGCGGACACCGACGCCACCTCCGATCTCGCCCTGCCCGCCGCCCGCGAAGCCCTCGACGCGCTGGGCCCGGAGGCCCGGGAGAAGCTCGCCGCGCTCATCGTCGCGACCTGCACCCCCGACCACCCGCAGCCCTCGACCGCCGCCATCCTCCAGCACAAGCTGGACCTGCCCGCGCTCCCGGCCTTCGACCTCAACGCCGTGTGCAGCGGCTTCCTCTACGGCCTCACCGTCGCCGAAGGACTGCTGACCGGCCGCGCGGCCGGCTCGTACGCGCTGCTCGTCGGGGCCGACATGTTCTCCCGCATCATGGACCGCGGCGACCGCAGGACGGTCAGCCTCTTCGGCGACGGCGCGGGCGCGGTCGTCCTCGGCGAAGTGCCCGAGGGGTACGGCATCCGGGCCAGCAGTCTGCGCACGGACGGCCACCTCCACCACTACGTCGGCGTCGAGGCGGGCGGCACCCGGACCGCGCTGGACCGGCGCGCCAGGGAATCGGGCGAGCAGCTGTTCCGGATGGACGGCCGCTCCGTGCGCGAGTACGCCATGACCACCCTCCACAAGATCGTCGGCGAGACCCTCGCCGACTGCGGCGCGGACCTCGGCGACATCGACCGCTTCGTCTTCCACCAGGCCAACCGCCGGCTGCTGGAGGCCTTCGCCGCCGAGGCGGGCATCGACCCGGCCAAGGTCGTCCTCACCGCCCCCCACCTCGGCAACACGGCCGCGGCCTCCGTACCCCTCACCCTCCACGAAGCCCACCGCACCCGGCCGCTGGAGCGCGGCGAACACATTCTCTTCGCCTCCATCGGCGGCGGAATGACCGCCGGAGCAGCCCTGCTCACCTGGTACTAGGAGAACCCTCATGCGACTTCAGGACAGAACCGCCGTGGTCACCGGCGGCACCCGGGGCCTCGGCCGGGCCATCGCCGAGAGCTATCTCGCCGAGGGGGCGTCCGTGGTCTGCGCCGCGCGGAACCCCTACGACATCAAGGAACTCGCCGACGTCTATCCCGGCCGGGTCCGCTACCAGGAGACCGACGTCACCGACGAGGACTCCGTGGCCGAGCTGGTGGAGGTCGCCCTGGAGGCGTTCGGGGCCCTCGACATCCTGGTCAGCAACGCGGGGCTCAGCCGGGACGGCAGCATCAGCCGGCTCTCGGCCGCCGACTGGAACGCCACCGTGGGCACCAACCTCACCGGAGTCTTCCTCTGCACCCGCGCGGTGATCCGGGTCATGGCCGAGCGCGGCGGCGGACGCATCATCAACGTCTCCTCCTGCGTCGCCACCCGAACCGCCGCCGGAGCAGCCGCCTACAGCGCCAGCAAGGCGGCCGTGGAGATGTTCACCCGTACCTCCGCCGTGGAACTCGCCCCCAAGGGCATCACCGTCAACTGCCTCTCGCCCGGCTACATCGACGAGGGCATGGGCAAGAAGGTCGCCGCCGACAGCCGGGTCTGGGAGACCTACCGCCGCAGACTGCTCGCCGGCCGGCTGGGCCGCCCGGACGAGGTGGGATCCGCCGCCGTCTTCCTCGCGGGCGACGACAGCTCCTATGTCAACGGCCATGTCCTGGAGGTCAACGGCGGTCTGATGTGGGCGGCCTGAGATGACCGACACCGTGATCGTCGTCGGTGCCGGACCGGTCGGTCTGGTGCTCGGCTGCGAACTGCTCCAGCAGGGCATCCGGGTGCGGATCGTCGACGCCGAGCGCCGCGCCACCGCCCACTCCCGCGCCAATGTCGTCTGGCCGCGCAACCTCGAACTCCTGCGCAGAATCGGCGTCAGCGAGAAGCTGATCGCGAGCGGCCACCGCATCGGCGGCACGGCGTTCCACTCCGCCGGCCGCCGGATCGGCACCGCGTACGTCAGCAGAATGCCCGGCGCGCCGTACCCGTTCGCCGTGATGATCTCCCAGAACGACACCGAGCGGATCCTGCGCGAACGGCTGGCCGAACTCGGCGGCACGGTGGAGGACGGCGTACGCCTCACCTCGCTGCACACCGAGGGCACCGGCTCCCCAGCGGAACCCGGCGGCCCGCGACCCGTCGCCGTACTCGAACACCCCGGCGGACGCCACGAGAGCGCGGAGGCCGACTGGATCGTCGGCGCGGACGGCGCGCACAGCACCGTCCGGGAGCGGCTCGGCATCGGCTACGCGGGCACCACGGTCGACGTCACCTTCGCCATCGCCGACGCCGCCATGACCACCCGCCTCGCCGACGACCTCTCCCACTACCTCTGGTCGCCGCGCGGCGCGATGGCCGTCGGACCCATGGGCGACGGCGTCTTCCGGCTCGCGGTCAACGTCCCCCACGCCGAGGACGGCGACCCGCCGCCCTCGCGCGCACTCTTCCAGCGCGTCGTGGACGAGCGCGGCGCGCACGGCAGCACCATCGAGGAACTCCTGTGGAGCGCCACCTTCCGGGTGCGCTGCCGGGTCGCCGAGACCTTCAGGTCCGGCCGCTGCTTCCTCGCGGGCGACGCCGCCCACATCGTCAGCCCGGCGGGCGGGCAGGGCATGAACACCGGCATGCAGGACGCGTTCAACCTCGCCTGGAAGCTCGCCGGAGTCATCCACGGCCGGCTCGGCGAGACCGTGCTGGACACCTACGACTCCGAGCGCCGCCAGATCTCCCACCAGGTCTCCCGCAACACCGCGCTGCTCACCAGGGTCGGTCTCGCGACCACCCCGCTCCGCACGGCGGTGCGCGACACGGCGTTCCGGGCGGCGGGACTCACCGGCATGCTCCAGCGCCATGTCGCGCCCCAGCTCGCCCAGACCGACATCAGCTACGGCACCCGGGCCCGCCCCGGCCGCCCGGCGCCGGCCGGGGCCCGGCTGCCGCTGCTGGTCTCCGCCACCGACGAACCCGGCTGGCACGGCCGCTGGCCCGCGGTCGCCCGCGACCGGCACACCCTGCTGCTGCACGGCGGCCACCGGGCCGGCGCGGGGCTGCTCGCCGCGCTGCCCGGGAACACCGCCGTACTCGAACTCGACCGGCCCGTCCCGCCCGCGCTCGCCCGGGCGCTGGGCCCCGGACCGACGGCGGCGGTGGTCCGTCCCGACGGCCATCTCGCGGCCCGGCTCAAGGACGCCCGCGACGACGAGATCCGGGCCGCCCTGCGCTCCGCCCACCACCTCACGCACCGCACCCGTACCGCCTGAAAGCCACCGCAATCCCCCCGGCGCCGTCCGAGGCAGGCCCACCCCGGGCCTGCCTCGGCCGCGTCGTACCCCCGCCGATCCGAACGACCCGAAAGGGACCCAGACACCATGGCGCACTCCCGCAGGGTGGTGGCGTTCTTCGACGCCGACGAGACCCTCGTCGCGATGAAGAGCCCCTTCGCCCTCCTCCGGCACCGCCTCGCCCGCCTCGGCGACGACGGCACCGAGTACGAACGCCTGGTCGAACCCCTGCGCCGGCACGCACGGCAGGGCGGGGCCCCGGCCGAGGTCAGCGCGATGTACTACCGGGCGCTCGCCGGGATCCCGGTCGCCGAGCTGATGGCCGAGGGACGGCAGTGGTACGCCCAGCTCGACAGCAGGGGAGTGCCGTTCGTCTCCGCGGCCCTGGACGCGCTCCGCTCCCACCAGGCCGCCGGCCATGTCATCGCCGTGATCTCAGGAGCCTGGCGGGCGAGCCTCCAGCCGATCACCGACCACCTCGGCGTCGATGTGGTGCTCTGCACCGAACCCGCCGTCGACGGCGCGGGCCTGCTCACCGGCGAGGTGGCCGGAGCCATGTTCGGCCCGGCCAAGGCCCTCGCGGTGCACCGGGTGCTCGACGCCTACGACGCCGCGGCCGAGGACTGCTTCGCCTACGCCGACGACCCGGGCGATCTGCCGATGCTCGAACTCGTCGGCCACCCCACCGTGGTCGGCGGCCACCCGGCGATGAGCCGGCTGGCCGCCGAACGCGGCTGGCCCACGCTCCCGGCGACCGTGGTCCCCGGAAGCGTTCCCCAGCCCGTCTGAACGGACCTTTGACCGGACGAGAGTCACTCGGGCGGCCCGAACCGGCGCAGGACGAACCCCGCCGGTTCCGGGCCGCCCAGTGCGTCCAGGCCGCCGTCGAGGACGTAGACGCCGTACGGGGTGGGCACGGCCGCCGTCGGCGCGGCGTCGGTCCAGGGGCCGGCCTCGCACTCGACATGGGCGGTCCGCCAGCCGTCCTCCGACTCCAGCACCCACACCGCCGCCCGGCCGTCCGGCGCGGCCAGCGCGTTCGCCACGACGAGGAGTGAGCCGTCGGGGCGCACCGTCATGCCGTCGGCGCCCACCACCGCACCGTCGAGCGCCACTTCGCCGACGCGCCGGTGACTGTGCGGAAACACCCGGTAGAACCGGCCGCTCCCGTACTGGCCGACGATCAGATGCCCGTCCGGATGCCAGACCACGCCGTTGAGTCCGGGCGCGCCGCCCGTGCCCGCGAGCCGTCCGTCCCGCACCACGACCGAGACCCGGCCCCGGAGGTCGACCCGGTACACCGTGCCGGTGAGGGAGTCCGTGACATAGGCGCGCCCGGCCGGGTCCAGCGCCACATCGTTCGCGCCGTGCGGGCCGGGCCCGAGATCCAGCGGGACCTTGCGCAGCAGCCGGCCGGAGCGCAGGTCCATGATCGCCAGCCCGGAGAGCCGGCCGCGGGTGGCCGGCGCGCTGGCCGTGCCCATGCCGGGGTCGGAGTACGCCGCCAGCAGCCGCTGGCGCGCCGCGTCGACCCGTACCCCGAAGGTCGAGACGAGACCCGGCGGGCTCGCCAGCGTACGGACCCGGCCCCGGGCGTCCACCAGGGAGACGGTGCCGTGCAGGGCCGATCCGACCACGAAGGCCCGGCGGTGGGGATCCCAGTCGGCTCCCTCCGGCACGAGCGCCGGGGTTCCCCGCACCACGGCGGGCGGGGGCGATCCGGCCGTGACGGCGAGCGAGAGGGAGGCCTGCGGCAAGAGGGAGGGGGAGACCGTGGTGTGCGGGGTGGTGGCCGCGAGCGCGGTGGACAGGAGAGCGGCCGACAGGAGAGCGGTGACCAGCGGGGGGGTGTTCAACTCTGCTCCAGATGTACGAAGGCGGCCGGTGGGCGGAGTCCAGAACTCCGCCCACCGGCCGCTGGGAAACCGAACCTCGGGGGTCAGTTCGGCAGGTTCGCGCAGCCGGGGTTGGCGGCGGGCGTGGCCACCGGCGCACCCTGCGGCAGCAGGTCGACCACATAGAGGACGAGGGGCTTCTTGCCCTCGTTGATGCCTATGTGGACGTCGGTCGGCTCGGCGGGCTCCACGAGCGCGTCGCCGGCCCGGTACACATGCGGCTTGCAGTCCTTGTCGTAACGGGTCAGCACGCCCGACTTGATGACGGCGACCTGCTCGCCCGCGTGGGTGTGCCAGCCGCCCGTCGCACCCGGCTGGACGGTCAGCTTCCGGTACACGAAGCGCCGGTTGTCGTCGGCCTTGATGGCGAACGGCAGCGAGGTGTCGCCCTCGGAGAGGGTCTTGCTCACCACCGGCGCGGGCGCGGGCTTGGCCCGGGTCTCCTCCGGGGCGGCGGACGTCGTGGTGGCCCCGGTGAGGGTCATCGCGGCGGCGAGGCCGAGCGCGGCGGCGAACGCGCCCCGGCGAGCGGTCTTCGGGGAGGTGGTTCGGTTCATCGGGTGGCCTCCTGAGGCACGTTGTTGATCCGCGCGTTCTCGGCGGCGGCGGGGGCGTTGGCGGCGGCGGGGGCGGCCGGCCGGGGCCGGAGCAGGAGCAGGGCGATCACGGCGGCCACGGCCACCACACCGGCGTTGACCACCAGGCCGAGCTGTACGCCGTCGAGGGTCTGGGCGGCGCTCGCGACGCCGTCGCCGTCCATCTGGGTGGCGGCGATGGTCGACATCACCGGGGTGCCCACGGTCAGTCCGACCTGCTGGGCGGTGTAGGTGAGGCCGGTCGCCATGCCCTGCTCGCCGTCCGCGAGCCCGGAGGTGCCGGTGATCATGTAGCCGACGACCGCGAGGAGATGACCGAAGCCGACGGCCGCCGTGGCGACCAGCAGCATGGGCATGCCGTCGTCGGCCTTCAGCAGATAGAGCACACCGGTGCTGACCGCCTGGAGGGCCAGACCGGCGACCAGGGTCATCTGCACCCCGAGCTTGCCGACGATCCGCGCGGCGAACACCCCGCCGATCACGGCGGCGACGCCCAGCGCGGCGAAGGAGAAACCGGTGTCCAGCGGCGACATCCCCCGTACCTGCTGCATGTACAGCGTCAGCAGGAAGACCGCGCCGGTGACCATCGAGAAGGTGACCAGACCGGTCACATTGCCCCAGACCACCGAACGG
The DNA here is from genome assembly GCF_039532665.1 of Streptomyces amakusaensis. Lineage (NCBI taxonomy): Bacteria > Bacillati > Actinomycetota > Actinomycetes > Kitasatosporales > Streptomycetaceae > Streptomyces > Streptomyces amakusaensis. Next base: position 111,144 of record NZ_BAAASB010000002.1, read on the forward strand.
CGGCGCAGCACCTTCAGATCGATCAGCGGCTGCGCGGTGCGGGACTCGATCAGCAGGAAGAGCAGCAGCAGCGCCACGCCCGCGATCAGCGAGCCGAGGGTGACCGGGCTGCCCCAGCCGTTCCGCTCGGCGGAGGTGATGCCGAAGATCACCGACAGCAGACCGCCGGTGACGGTGATCGCGCCGGGGATGTCGAGCCGGGGGGCGTCCGCGCCCCGGCTCTCCTTGATGAGCGCCGGAGCGGCGATCAGGGCCAGGATGCCGATGGGCAGGTTGATGAAGAGGGTGAAACGCCAGTTCGTCAGGTCGGTGATGACACCGCCGAGCACGACGCCGGTGAGGAAGCCCAGCGACAGCAGCGCGCCGTTGATGCCGAGCGCGCGATCACGCAGCTTCCCCTCGGGGAAGGACGTGGTCAGCAGCGACATGGCGGCCGGCGTCAGCATCGCGGAGGCGAAGCCCTGTCCGGCGCGGGCCGCGAGCAGCATGCCGGGGGAGGTGGCCAGACCGCCGACCAGCGACGCGACGGTGAACAGCGCCATACCGGCGATGAACAGCTTCCGCCGGCCGAAGAGATCGGCGGTGCGCCCGAAGAGCAGCAGGAAGCCGCCGGACGGCAGCGCGAAGGCGGTCACGATCCATTGCAGATCCTTGATCCCGAACCCGAGATCCTCGCCGATCTCCGGCAGCGAGACACTGAGGATGGAGAAGTCCAGGGCCAGCATGAACTGGGTACCGCAGAGCAGGGTGATGACCAGCCACTGCCGGGTTGAGAAGCGGGCCGAACCCTCGGCCTCGGCGGATTTCGTCGACATGCTGACAGACTCGCGGCTCTATATCGTTTGTGGGGAGCCTCCACTTATCCTGTCACTGTGAAGACCACCCAGGGCATGCCGGCACCGGGCGCCCGTCGGCGCGAGGAGTTGCGGGAGTTTCTGCGCACCCGTCGGGCGAGGCTCTCGCCCGAGGAGGTCGGCCTCGCGCCCGGCGGCCGTCGGCGCACCCCCGGCCTGCGGCGCGAGGAGGTCGCGGTGCTCGCGGGCATCGGCACCTCCTGGTACATCCAGCTGGAGCAGGGCCGGAACATCTCCGTGTCGAGCCAGGTGCTGGACGCGGTCTGCGGCGCGCTGCGCCTGCTGCCCCAGGAGCGCGACCACCTGTACCGGCTGGCGGGGTTGAACCCGCCGGAGACGGCGCTGCGCGAGGTCCCGGCGGCGGACCGGCTGATCCGGCTGGTGGAGAGCTGGATGCCCAGCCCGGCGCATGTGGTCGACCGGTACTGGAACGTCTCGGTGATGAACCGCGCGGCGCAGTCCGTCTTCGGCTTCACCCCCGAGGACCGCAACTGCCTGGTGGCGTTCTTCTGCAGCGAGCACTACCGGGGACGCATCCAGGACTGGGCCGATCTGGCGCGGAGCCTGGTCGCGGAGTTCCGCCGGGACGCGGCGCGCTTCCCGGACGACCCGGGCTTCGACAAGCTCGCCGGGGAACTGCTCGAAACCAGCCCCGAGTTCGCCGAGTTGTGGGCGCTGCACGACGTCGCCGTGCCCATCCGGGGCGTCAAGGCCATCAGCCATCCCCGGGCCGGCCTGCTGACCTTCGAGCACTCCACGCTCCACCTCCCCGACCGGCCCGATGTGCGGCTGATCCTGCACACCGCGCAGCCCGGCACGGGCACCGAGCAGAAGCTCGCGGAGCTGCTCGCCCGGGACGCCAGGCAGGAGCGGATCTCGCTGGTGGAGGCGGGCTGAGAAACGCGGAGGGGACCGCCTTGGGCGGTCCCCTCGTCTGTGCGTGTGCCGTGCGCCGTGTGCGTGTGCCGTGTGTGTCAGAGGAAGGCGTGCACCCGTCGTTCGCGGCCGAGTGTGGACGTCCCGCCGTGACCGGTGCACAGCGCGGTGGCGTCGGCCATCGGGCCGCAGACCCGGGCCAGGGAGTTCCGCAGCGCACGGGCGTCGCCGCCGGGGCCGTCGGTCCGGCCGAGCGCGCCGGCGAAGAGGGCGTCCCCGGTGAAGAGCACGGATTCGCCCTCGTACGCGCAGTGGAAGACCACTGAGCCGGGGGTGTGGCCGCCGACATGGTGGGCGGACACGGTCAGCCCGGCCGCCACGAGGGACTCCCCGTCCCTGCTCCCGCTCCCGTCCCCGCTGCCGCCCTCTTCGCCCGTACCGAACAGGCGTACGTCGGCGGGCTCGGCGCACGGGTGGCCCTCGAGCAGCTCCCCGGGGAAGTTGGCGGGCAGCCCGCGCGCCGGGGCGGCGAGCATGAACCGGTCCTGCGGATGGATGTGGACCGGCACCCCGTAGCGCCGGCTCACCGGCACCGCGTCCCAGGTGTGGTCCATGTGGCCGTGCGTGATCAGCACCGCCTCCGGCTCCAGCCGGTGACGGGTGATCAGCTCATGCAGTCCGTCGGCGGACCGCTGGCCGGGATCGATGATCAGACAGCCGCTGCCGGGACCGGGGGCGATGACATACGCGTTGGTCTCGAACGAGCCGGCCGGGAAGCCCAGGACGAGCATGACGGCTCCTAGTAGCGGGTTCCGACCGGGGCGGGCAGCGCGTCGAGCTCGTCCAGCGCGTCCTTCGGCAGTACGAGATCGGCGGCCCCGGCGTTCTCCTCCAGATAGCGGAGGGTCTTGGTGCCGGGTATGACCGCGACGTTCTCGCCCTGGGCCAGCACCCAGGCCAGCGACACCTGGGGGACGGTGACCCCGAGCCGCTCGGCGATCCGGTGGGCCGGCTCGACGACGGCCTGATTGGCGGCGATCGCCTCGGGCTGGAAGCGGGGGGTGCGGTGCCGGCCGTCGACCTCCGGGAGATCGCCGGACGAGGAGACCTTCCCGGAGAGGAAGCCCCGGCCCAGCGGCGAGTAGGAGATGAAGGCGATGCCCTGCTCGGCGCAGTGTGCGAACACCCCGTCCTGGAGCGGCTCGCGGCTCCACAGCGACAGCTCGGTCTGGACGCTGGCCACCGGGTGCACGGCCTGGGCGCGGCGGATCTCCGCGACGGAGGCCTCGGAGAGACCGATCGCACCGGCCTTGCCCTCCTCGACGAACTCCGCCATCGCGCCCCAGGTCTCCTCCACCGGCACGTCCGGGTCGATCCGGTGCAGCTGGTACAGATCCACATGGTCGGTGCCCAGACGGCGCAGACTCTCCTCGAGCGCCTTGCGCATGTGCTCGGGGCGGCCGTCGCGGTGGCTGGCGAAGGTCTCCGGATCGTCCACGACGAGCCCGCCCTTGGTCGCGAGCACGACCTCGTCCCGGCGGCCCCGCAGCGCTCGGCCCACCAACTCCTCGTTGGTGAAGGGACCGTACTGGTCGGCGGTGTCGATCAGCACACAACCCAGGTCGATCGCGCGGTGGATGACGGACACGGAGATGTCGTCGTCCCGGCCGAGCTGGTCGTACCCCCAGGACATGCCCATACAACCCAGCCCTACGACGCCGAACTCGGCCCCCGACCCGGCCAACGTGGTGGTGCGCATGCGCGGTTCTCTCTTTCTGATGGCGTCGTGTAGCAGTACTCTGCCACAAGGCAGTCTACTTTGACTTCGCCGAAGTGGGGCGGTCCGGAGACCCGCGGGCCTCGCGGATCCCGAAGGCCCCGACGATCCGACAGGAGAGAACGTCATGGCGGAGACTCCCGCGACACTCGGACCGGTGCCGGTCCTGCCGGCCTATGTGGACGAGCAGTTGGTGAACCGGCTGGGCATCGAGATCACCGCCTGCGAACCCGATCTGGTCATGGGCACCATGCCGGTCGCGGGCAACCGCCAGCCGATCGGCATCATGCACGGCGGGGCCAACGCGGCCTTCGCCGAGACCCTCGGCTCGCTCGCCGCCTGGGTGCACGCGGGCCCCGACCGGATCATCGTGGGGCTGGAGCTCTCCTGCACCCACCACCGGGCGGTGCGCCGGGGAGTGGTGACCGGCGTCTGCCGGCCACTGCATGTGGGCGGCGGTACGGCCACCTACGAGATCGTCATCAGCGACGAGCAGGGCCGCCGCACCTGCACGGCCCGGCTGACCTGCGCGGTGCCCCCGGCCAGGCGGCGCGCGTCGGGCGTCTGAGCCCTTCCCCCGCTGCGAGGCCTGTCATATGGGAGACTACTGACATGGCGGACACGGCAGCGGGGCACGGCGGCGGTACGAACCCGATCACGGCGGGCGTCGCCGCGGGCCGGCTCGGGCATGTGATCAAGCGGGCCGAGCAGGCCCTGATCACCCGGAAGACCCATGTGCTGCGGGAGTTCGGCCTCACCGTGCCGCAGTACGCGGTCCTGCTGCTGCTGACGGCATCCGACGGAATGTCCGCCGCGCAGCTGGCCCGCGAGTGCATGGTGACACCACAGACCATGGCCACCGTGCTCGCCAATCTGGAGCGGGACGGTCTGATCGAGCGCCATCCCTCTCCTCTTCACCAGAAAGTCGTGGTCAATGCGGCCACGCCCGAAGGCCGCGCTGTCCTCGCCGAGGCGGACAAAGTCGCCCGCCGTGTGGAAGGGGCGCTCGGAGCGGCCTTCACTCCGGCCGAGCGCCGGCAGTTCGAAGATTTCCTTGAGCGCTCGATCTCCACTCTGGAGACCTACTCCTAAAACTTTCCCGGCCGACGCAAATTCGGCGCGCGCCAAAGGCGGCACCGCCCGGAATGGCGTATCACGCAGTCATCCATCAATCTTTCGCAAAGCTTCCCCCTCGGTTTGGGCGGCTACCGGATGAACGTTTCACCGTCGCGAAAGTGAATCGTGTCACCCTCTCCCTTCCGCATCCTTCCCGAACCACTCGGGGCCGCCCGTCCTTTCCTCCGGATCCCGTTGTGGCCCAGGGTGGTTATGGGCTCTACGAGCCGTTTCCGACCTCCGGCTTGACCGAGGCTTTGCTTCCGCTTCGAGTGGTGTCGCCGCCGGGTGCGCCAATGGGGACCCCCGGTCTTCCCGATTGGCAATTTATCGTGGTCTGTACCACTGCTCTGCTATGCTCGCGGCGCTGACTTGTAGGCAGACGCCCGGCTCATCGCGGGGGCCTGCCTTAACCAGGCGGGGGGATCAAATTGCAGTTACGTGCTCTTGGCCCACTGGTCGCACTAAACAGCGATCAGAAACCAATTTCTATATCTCCGAAGTGTCGCCAAGTGCTCGGTCTGCTGGTAACGCACGCAGATCACGCAGTAGCGAACGGATGTTTCTTCGAAGAGCTGTGGGACGGCGATCCGCCGCGCACGGCAATGACTACTCTACAGACTTATGTAGGGCAAATCCGCAGAGTGATTGCTGAGGCCACGAACCTTCCTTTAGTGGATGTGGCGAATGAAATTCTTGTAACCGTGGGCGGCGGTTACATGCTTTTCACCAAGCGAATCACGCTGGATATCACGGAGTATGAACGGCTCGATCGTGCCGGGCGGATGGCCATTCGTGCCGGGGACAACGCCGAGGCGTCGGCCCTGCTCCGGACGGCACTGGATCTGTGGCGGGGCCCGGCCCTGGTCAATGTGGACGGCAGCCGGCTGCTGTGCGCGCAGATCGCTCGTATGGAGGAGTGCAGGCTCACCACGCAGGAGCACCGGATCTACGCGGAACTCCAGCTCGGAGGTCATCACGACCTTGTGGCCGAGCTGTTCGCGCTGACCGCGGCTCATCCGCTGAACGAGAAGCTCCACGCGCATCTCATGCTCGCGCTCTACCGGTGCGGGCGCAGGGCGGAGGCGCTGTCGGTGCTGCGCGGACTCAGGGCCCAGCTGGTGATGGAACTGGGCCTGGAGCCCTCACCGTTCCTCGCCGCGCTGGAACAGTCGATGCTCAGTGGTGATCCCTCGCTGGAACTGCGAGGCAGCGGCGACCGCCGCGGTCAGGCGGTCGCCAGCTGAACGAGGCCGCGCTGTCGGGCAGCCGCGGAGGCGGCTGCCCGACAGCGTCCGGCCGTCCGGCCGGCGAGCCGTCCGGCCGGCGGGCCGGTCAGGCCTTGCCGACCAGCAGGCACGACCAGGTGAACCCGGCTCCCGCGCTGATCACCAGGGCCCGTTCGCCGGGCTCCAGCATCTTGTCGTGGTGCAGTTCGGCGAGCCCCGCCGCGGCGTCCCCGGCCCCCAGATGGCCGGTGTCCCGGCCGGTGGCCAGGATCTCCGCCGGGGTCAGCTCCGAAAGCGCCGGGCGATAGGCCAGATCGATCGTCTTGCGGCCCAGCCTCGGCATCACCACGTACCGCAACCGCGGGTCGGCGGCGTCGAGCCCCGCGTCGGCCAGACAGGTCCGTACCACCCGGCGCAGCCGGTCGCCGCTCGCCCGGGTGAACGCCTCCATGCCCTCCGCCGCCAGGAACGCCTTCTTCGTACGGCGCATGTCCACCCGCGAACTGATGGAGCGGGCGGCGGCGCTGAAAGGATCCCCGCCACGGTGCATACGCTCCAGCGCCGGCGCCGCCACGGTCGCGATCGCGTACAGCGTCAGATCGGCGGAGCCGCCCGCGCCCTCTCCCGTACCGCTTTCCGTGCCGCTTTCCGCGCCGGTGTCGCGGTCCAGCGGGTGGACCACGAGCGCGGTCGCGCCGTCCCCGTACGCGATGCCGTAGTCGCCGCGCCAGCGGTCGAAGCCCGGCTCGGCGAACCGGTCGGCGGTCGTCACCAGGGCGCGGCCGAGAGCGGGCTCCGCCAGCAGCCGGGCGATCGCGGTCTCCACGGCCGCCGCTCCGCCGTTGCAGACCTGCTGGATGCCGAGGGGCAGGGCGTCGCCCAGGCCGAGCCGATCGGCGATGTAGTGCGGCGCGGACCACAGATCGTGGCCCTGGTAGTGCATCCAGGAGTGCAGCACCAGCCCGGTGGGCCCCTCGCCCGCCGCCTCCAGCGCGGCCCGCCCCGCGAGCACCGCCATCTCCGGCGCGGAGAGATCCGCGACGGGGAGCCGGTCATAGCCGAGTTCCCCCGCCGTCTCCTCCTCGATCAGCCCGAGCGCCACCGCCTCCCGCGCGCTCTGGCGCTCCGGAGGGATCCATGTACTCAGTCCCGACAGGCCCATTGGTGCCCGTAGTCGCATAAGGCTCTCCCTCGATCCCCTCGCTCATGTGACAGTATGCTGATGCGAGACAGTGTACTTACATAAGGGGGAATGCTGTGTCGGAACGCCTCTCCACGACCTCCGCCCGCCCCGACACCCGGGGAATCTCGGTCACCGCCCGGGGCGCGGTCCGCACCATCGCCTTCGCCCGGCCCGAGCGCCGCAACGGCATGGACCTGGCGATGTTCCGGGCGTACTACGACGCCCTCGCCGAAGCCGACGCCGACCCCGCCGTACGCGCCGTGGTGATCACCGGCGAAGGCGGCAGCTTCTGCTCCGGAGCCACCCCCGGGCTGCTCGCCGAACTCACCGGCGCCACCGCCCAGGAGGAACTCCTCGCCGCCCTCGGACACCCGCCGCACCTTCCCCTGACCCTGCGCAAACCCCTCATCGCCGCCATCAACGGCAGCGCCGCCGGCCTCGGCCTGGTCCACGCCCTGTACGCCGACATCCGCTTCATGGCCGAAGGCGCCCAGCTCTCCACCGTCTTCAGCCGCTTCGGCCTGATCGCCGAGTACGGCGCCGCCTGGCTGCTGCCCCGGCTGATCGGCGTCCCCCACGCCCTGGACCTGCTGCTCTCCGCCCGCCCTGTCGACGCCGCCGAAGCCCTCCGCATCGGCCTCGTACAGCGGACCGCCCCCCGTCAGGAGGTGCTGGCCCAGGCCGTCGACTACGCCGAACAGCTCGCCGAAGGCTGCTCCCCGGCCTCCCTCGCCGTCATCAGGCACCAGGTCTGGGGCGGCCTGGACACCGACTGCGCGACCGCCGCGGCCGAGTCCGTCACCCTCATGTCCGAATCCTTTCGGCGACCCGACTTCCCCGAGGCGATGACCGCCCTCCGCAAGCGCCGCAAGCCCGCGTTCCGGCCCCTCCCCACCGACTGACCCGCTGTTCGTGAAGGAGCAGACCATGAAGGCAGTACAGGTCAACGAGTACGGCACCTCCGACGTGCTGACCCATGTCGAACTGGACACCCCCCGGCCCGGTCCCGGCGAGGTCGCCATCGACGTCGAGTACGCGGGCGTCAACTTCGCGGAAGTCATGTTCCGGCGCGGTCAATTCAAGATCGGCGTGCCCCACGTACCGGGCCTCGAAGTCTCCGGCACCGTGGCCGCCCTCGGCCCCGGCGTCACCGGCCCGACCATCGGCCGCCGAGTCGCCGCCCTCACCCTCGCCGGCGGCGGATACGCCGAGACCGTCGTCACCCGCGCCGACTGGACCGCCCCCCTCGACGGCCCCGCCACCGACCTCCCCCCGCTGCTCGCCGCCGCCCTCCCCTGCAACGCCCCCGTCGCCATGGGCCTCCTGGAGGACGCCGCCCGCCTCCGCGTCGGCGAGACCGTCCTCGTCACCGCCCCCGCCGGCGGAGTCGGCGCGATCGTCGCCCAGCTCGCCCGCCGCATGGGCGCGAGCGCCGTCTACGGCGTGACCGGCAGCCCCGACAAGACCGACTACGCCCTCGGCCTCGGCTACGACCGCGTCTTCACCCCCGACCAGCTCGCCCAAGGCATCCCCGACGCCACCCACGGCCTCGGCGTCGACATCCTCCTCGACTCCATCGGCGGCCCCCTCCGCGCCTCAGCCCTCGACCTCCTCGCCCCCCTCGGCCGCTGCGTCATCTTCGGCGACGCCTCCGACCACGACACCTCCTTCCCCGGCGACACCCTCTGGGCCGCCTCCAAATCCATCACCGGCTACAACCTCGGCGCCCTCGCCCACGCCCGCCCCACCCTCATCCGCGACCGCCTCCACCAAGCCCTCACCACCACCGCCACCGGCGACCTCCGCGTCGACGTCACCGAACTCCCCCTCGCGGAGGCGGCCAAGGCGCACGACATCCTGGAATCGAGGGCGGGCACGGGGAAGTATGTGCTGCGCGTGCGCTGACAGTCCTGGGCCCGCGAGCAGAAGCCGGCCCGGTGAACTCGGGGCAGCCGTGAAGACCGCCCCGAGGCCTCGCTGCTGAGTCGATCTCCAAGCCTCCGCATTGTCAGACGGTGTGACTAATGTGATCACTACAGGGAGGGACTGCATGACACAGCAGGCGAACACCGAGAAGCACCGTGCGGACACCGAGAGCCAGTGGCTGTTGCAGCCGATCGGGGGTCCAGCTCTTCGAGGCCCGAAGCACTACGCCCACTCGATCGAGAAGGGCATCGACATCACCCAACCCCGATACGGGGAGTTGCTGGGGGAGGAGGCGGAAGAGCTGCGGGCTTTGTTCCGGGGCCGCCCCGCCCGGTTCTGGGGATCGACGCGCGCGGCGGTGGAAGGGCACGCCAAGAACAAGGCGATCGACAGCACCCGGCCCGGTGACGAGGTGCTGTTCATCTCCCAAGGGTCCGTCATCGCCCGCGCCACGGTCGTCCTGGCTTTTCGGAACGCGGCCCTGGCCGAGGAGATCTGGGAACTGGACGGGAAGAAGCGACCCTGGGAATACATGATCGCGGTCGACGAGGTCGTGGAGTTCACCCTGCCGGCCCGGGAGGTCACGAAGACGCTCGGCTGGGACAAGGAACATGTCCAGTCGCTCACTCGCCAGACGGGTGAAAAGGCGCTTCGCATCCACGACCTCCTGGGCAGGAAGCGGCCGAGCATTCCGGCCCAACGCCCGGCGGCACCCAGGCCCAGGCCCAGTCTCAGCCGTGACGACCTGCTGCGGGCGATCAGCACCCTCAAGACCAATACCAGGCCGCAGGGCCCGGCCCGCCACAAGCCGCTCGCTCTGCTCTGGACCATCGGGCGGCTGACGGCGACAGGGGAACGGCTCGCCTCCTGGAGCGAGTTCGAAAAGGGAGTCGGCTCCCTGCTGGAGGAGTTCGGCGGTGAAGGTGACCGCAGGACGCCCGAGTACCCGTTCTGGCACCTTCGCACCAGCGGGCTGTGGGAGGTGGAAGGGGTGACGGACGACAGCTTCAAGCCTTCGCCCGCCGCCCTGCGCATGATCAAGGCCCGGGCCGGCTTCAGCCACGAAGCGGCCACACAACTGAAGAAGGCTCGCAGCCGCGCCAACGCGGTCGCCCTGCTGTTCTCCACCCATCTCACCGACACCGATCTGGACAGGGCGGCACTGCTCGAGCGGACCGGCCTCGGCGGCTACACGAGCGCCGGCGGCCTGGCCGGGAACGACCCGTCCGGCCCCGCCCCCGTCGGCCGCCGCCCCAGGACGGGCTCCGAGCCCATCCGCGACCGGGACCTGCCGGCCCTGGTGAAGGATCTCCACAAGCATGCCTGCCAGGTGTGCGGCGAGCCGCTGGAGACGCGGGACGGTCTCTACAGCGAGGCTGCTCACATTCAGGGCCTCGGCAGCCCGCACCTCGGTGTCGACGCCCTGGAGAATCTGCTCTGCCTCTGCCCCAACCACCACAAACAATTCGACAAGTTCGGCATTTACATCGACGAGGACTGGTCGGTGCGCATGACGGCGACCCGCGAGGCGAAGTGGGAACTCAGGATCCTTCCCGAGCACCGGATCGACCCGGAGTGCGTCGCCTACCACCGGGATCTGTGCCTCGGCAACTGGTGAACAACCCGATCCCGCTCATCCACGTCGAAGACCAGGCTGTCGCGACCAGCGCGAAAAACGAGAGGGCGGGAGTCAGTGAGACTGACTCCCGCCCTCTTCTCTCGGCATCCGCACGGATCAAGTAGGCCTTTCGGCGTTTGATCGGCGAGTGCCCCCGGCAGGATTCGAACCTGCGCACACGGCTCCGGAGGCCGTTGCTCTATCCCCTGAGCTACGGGGGCGCACTGTCTCCGCCGGGCTGGTGCCCTGTGCGGTGACGGGTAGAACACTACCAGCTCGTGGCGGCTGCCCTGAACAGGGATTTCAGGGGTGGGGGAGGGCGGGGAGGAGGTGGGGGGTGTCGCTCGCACGGGGTGGAAGTGGGCAAAACCCGGACGCAGCAGTGGCGGGGGACCTACTCTCGAAATGTGTCAGGCGCGTCCGGCCGTGTGCTCGTTGTCGATGACAACAGGGTCATTCGGCAATTGATCAGGGTCAACCTTGAGCTGGAGGGCTTCGAGGTCGTGACCGCGGCTGATGGTGCCGAGTGCCTGGAAGTGGTTCAGCAGGTGCGGCCCGATGTGATCACGCTGGATGTGGTGATGCCGAGGCTCGACGGGCTGCGGACGGCGGCGCGGTTGCGGGCGGATCCGGTGACGAGTCATCTGCCGGTGGCGATCATCAGTGCGTGTACGGCGTACGAGGTGGAGAGCGGGATCGCGGCGGGGGTGGACGCGTTTTTGGCCAAGCCGTTTGAACCCGCTGTGCTGGTGCGTCTTGTGGGGCAGCTGATGCGCCGGGAGGGGCCGCCGTCGCTGGACGGGAGGCATGGGGCGGGGCGGGCGGGGAGCAGCCGGGGCTGACCGGGCGAGGGCCCGCCGAGGGTGGGATGAGGAAATGGGTTCGCAGAAGGGGGCCCTTTCTCGCCTAGGCTTGTGCCGTGACACCAGCAGAGCTCTCCCGAACCGTGCTGCACGCCGTGTGCCGTGCGGTGGAGGACGGTGTGCTGCCGGCTCCCGCGCCGGAGAGTGTTTCCGTGGGCCGGCCGGGGCCCGGGGGATGCGGGGACTACGCCACGAATATCGCGCTTCGGCTCGCTGGGGCCGCCGGGCGGTCGCCGAGGGCGGTGGCGGAGCTGCTGCGGGAGCGGATGGAGCGGGATCCGGCCATCGCGGCGATTGAGATCACGGGGCCGGGCTTTCTCAACATCACTCTGGGGGAGGGCTCGCAGCAGGCCCTCGTCCGCGAGGTCCTGGAGCGGGGCACGCGGTACGGACACCTGGCGGAGGCCGGGGAGGACGCGGAAGGGGAAGAGGGGGAGCGGGAAACCCGCGCCCGCCTCTGGCACCGCACCACCGCCCGGCTGCTTCGCACCCAGGGCCTGGACACAACGGTCACGGGCCCCGACCCGGTCCCCGCGCCCCCGTACGACCCGGCGCTCGGGACCGACGCGGTGCGCTGGGGGCTGCTCTCCGTCGCGGCGCACGACCGGCCGCGCGTGGGGAGGCAGCTGCTGCGCCAGCACGAGAGCAACCCTCTCTTCACGGTCCGCTACGCGTACTCCCGCACCCGCGCCCTCGCCCGGAACGCCGAGCGGCTCGGCTTCGGGGCCGAGCCCGCGGAGGATGTCGACACCCCGCTGGCGGGCCTGATCGCGGACCACCCCGGTGTGCTCGCGTCGGCCGCGCGGCTCGGCGCGCCCGACCGGCTGGCCCGGCATCTGGAGGCCACGGCCGACGCCGTGCTGGGCTTTCAGCACACCGTGCTGCCCCGCGGTGACGAGAAACCCGCGGCCGCCCACCGCTCCCGGCTCGCGCTCGCCGAAGCCGCCGGGACGGTGCTGGCCGGCGGCCTGTCCCTGCTCGGCATCAGCGCACCCGAACATCTGTGAGAGAGACACCATGAGCCGTTCCGCCCACCCCGCCGGGCCCCGCTACGCCGATGTGCTCCCCGAGGGGCACTACTCCGCCCCGCCCGCCGATCTGAACCACCTCGACGGCAAGGTCTGGGCCAGGACCGTGACCCGGGGCGAGGACGGGGTCGTGAGCGTCGGAGGCCTCGAAGTGACCCGGCTGGCGGAGGAGTTCGGCACCCCGGCCTACTTCCTGGACGAGGCGGACTTCCGGGCCCGCTGCCGCGCCTGGGCCGACGCCTTCGGCGAGGACGCCGACGTCTTCTACGCGGGCAAGGCCTTCCTCAGCCGGGCCGTGGTGCGCTGGCTCCACGAGGAGGGGCTCAACCTCGACGTCTGCTCGGGCGGCGAGCTGACCTGCGCGCTGGACGCCGGAATGCCCCCGGAGAACATCGCCTTCCACGGCAACAACAAGTCCCCCGAGGAGATCGAGCGCGCCGTCCGCGCCGGCGTCGGACGGATCGTGCTCGACTCCTTCCAGGAGATCGTCCGCGTCGCCCACATCGCGCGCGGCCTCGGCAGGCGGCAGCGCGTGCTGATCAGGGTCACCGTCGGGGTGGAGGCGCACACCCACGAGTTCATCGCCACCGCCCACGAGGACCAGAAGTTCGGCATCCCGCTGGCGGGCGGGCAGGCCGCCGAGGCCGTCCGCCGCGCACTGGGCCTCGAAGGGCTGGAGCTCATCGGCGTCCACTCCCACATCGGCTCGCAGATCTTCGACACCTCCGGCTTCGAGGTGGCGGCCCACCGCGTCATCGGGCTGCTCAAGGAGATCCGCGACGAGCACGGCGTCGAACTGCCCGAGATCGACCTCGGCGGCGGCCTCGGCATCGCGTACACCCCCGACGACGACCCGCGTGAACCGCGTCACATCGCCAAGGCGCTCAACGAGATCGTCGTCCGCGAGTGCGAGGCCGCCGGGCTGCGCCCCCCGCGTCTCTCCGTCGAGCCCGGCCGGGCCATCGTCGGCCCCACCGCCTTCACGCTGTACGAGGTGGGCACGATCAAGCCCCTGGAGGGGCTGCGGACGTACGTCAGCGTCGACGGCGGGATGTCCGACAACATCCGGACCGCGCTGTACGACGCCGAATACAGCGTCGCCCTGGTCTCCCGGGCCTCCGACGCGCCCCCGATGCTCTCCCGTGTCGTCGGCAAGCACTGCGAGAGCGGTGACATCGTGGTCAAGGACGCGTTCCTCCCCGCCGACCTCGCACCCGGCGATCTGATCGCCGTGCCCGCGACCGGCGCGTACTGCCGCTCCATGGCCAGCAACTACAACCACGCGCTGAGGCCGCCCGTCGTGGCCGTCGGGGACGGCTCGGCGCGAGTGATCGTCCGGCGTGAGACGGAGGAAGATCTCCTGCGTCTGGACGTCGGTTAATTGAGATAGATGTCTCGCATGCCGGACGGGGGATAGAAACTCTCGTCCGGTAGGTGAGACTGGTCCCACCCTTGAAGTCGTGAGAAGCGAGGTCGGATGATGCGTACGCGTCCGCTGAAGGTGGCGCTGCTGGGCTGTGGAGTGGTCGGCTCAGAGGTGGCGCGCATCATGACGACGCACGCCGACGACCTCGCCGCGCGCATCGGCGCGCCGGTGGAGCTGGCCGGAGTGGCCGTGCGGCGGCCCTCGAAGGTCCGTGAGGGGATCGACCCGGCGCTCGTCACCACCGATGCCACCGCGCTCGTCAAACGCGGCGACATCGACGTCGTCATCGAGGTCATCGGCGGCATCGAGCCCGCCCGCACCCTCATCACCACCGCCTTCGAGCACGGCGCCTCCGTGGTCTCCGCCAACAAGGCGCTGCTCGCCGAGGACGGCACGACCCTCTACGCCGCCGCCGAGCAGCACGGCCGCGACCTCTACTTCGAGGCCGCCGTCGCCGGTGCCATCCCGCTGATCAGGCCGCTGCGCGAGTCCCTCGCCGGCGACAAGGTCAACCGGGTCCTCGGCATCGTCAACGGCACCACCAACTTCATCCTCGACCGGATGGACAACTCCGGCGCCGGATACTCCGAGGCGCTGGACGAGGCGACCGCCCTCGGTTACGCGGAGGCCGACCCCACCGCCGACGTCGAGGGCTTCGACGCCGCCGCCAAGGCCGCCATCCTCGCCGGGATCGCCTTCCACACCCGGGTCCGGCTGGACGACGTCTACCGCGAGGGCCTCACCGAGGTCACCGCCGCCGACATGGCCTCCGCCCGGCGCATGGGCTGCACCGTGAAGCTGCTCGCCATCTGCGAGCGCGCCGCCGACGGCAAGTCGGTCACGGCCAGGGTGCACCCCGCGATGATCCCGCTCAGCCACCCGCTCGCCTCCGTCCGCGAGGCGTACAACGCCGTCTTCGTGGAAGCGGAGGCCGCCGGGCAGCTGATGTTCTACGGACCCGGCGCGGGCGGCTCGCCGACCGCGTCCGCGGTACTCGGCGACCTGGTCGCCGTCTGCCGCAACAAGCTCGCCGGATCCACCGGACCGGGCGAGTCCGCGTACAGCCGACTGCCCGTGAGCCCCATGGGCGACGTGGTCACGCGGTACCACATCAGTCTCGACGTGGCCGACAAGCCTGGCGTACTCGCCCAGGTCGCGACGGTCTTCGCCGAGCACGGCGTATCCATCGACACGGTGCGCCAGCAGAGTCGTCCAGATGGCGGCGGCGAGGCATCGCTCGTGGTCGTCACCCACCGCGCGCCCGACGCGGCCCTCTCCGGGACCGTCGAGGCGCTGCGCGAGCTCGACACCGTGCGCGGTGTCGCCAGCATCATGCGTGTTGAAGGGGAGTAAAGGACCCATGACCAGCCAGGGCACCCATCAGTGGCGCGGCATCATCGAGGAGTACCGGGACCGTCTGCCGGTCACGGAGACGACGCCCGTCGTCACACTCGGCGAGGGCGGCACGCCTCTCGTACCCGCTCAGGTCCTCTCCGAGCGCACGGGCTGCGAGGTGCATCTCAAGGTCGAGGGCGCCAACCCCACCGGGTCCTTCAAGGACCGTGGCATGACCATGGCGATCACCCGGGCCAAGGAGGAGGGCGCGCAGGCCGTCATCTGCGCCTCCACCGGCAACACCTCCGCCTCGGCCGCCGCCTACGCGGTGCGCGCCGGGATGGTCTGCGCGGTCCTGGTGCCCCAGGGCAAGATCGCCCTGGGCAAGATGGGCCAGGCGCTCGTCTACGGCTCGAAGATCCTCCAGGTCGACGGCAACTTCGACGACTGCCTGAATCTGGCCAGAAGTCTGTCCGAGAACTATCCGGTGGCGCTGGTCAACTCGGTGAACCCGTACCGGATCGAGGGACAGAAGACGGCCTCCTTCGAGATCGTGGACGCGCTCGGCGACGCCCCCGACATCCATGTGCTCCCCGTCGGCAACGCCGGCAACATCACCGCGTACTGGAAGGGTTACCGGGAGTACGCGGCCGACGGCCTCTCCACTCGTACGCCGCGCATGTGGGGGTTCCAGGCCTCCGGCTCCGCGCCGATCGTCCGGGGCGAGGTCGTCAAGGACCCCTCGACCATCGCCACCGCCATCCGGATCGGCAACCCGGCCTCCTGGCAGCAGGCGCTCGCCGCGCGGGACGAGTCGGGCGGTCTCATCGACGAGGTGACGGACCGTGAGATCCTGCGCGCCTACCGTCTGTTGGCCTCCCAGGAGGGCGTCTTCGTCGAGCCCGCCTCCGCCGCGTCCGTCGCCGGTCTGCTCAAGGCCGCCGAGGCGGGCAAGGTCGACCCGGGCCAGCGGATCGTCTGCACGGTCACCGGAAACGGTCTGAAGGACCCGGACTGGGCCGTCGCGGGCGCACCGCAGCCGGTCACCGTCCCGGTCGACGCCGCGGCGGCGGCCGAGCGGCTGGGTCTGGCGTAACCGTCCCGAGGGAATCGGTTGGCAGGTTGGGAGGGCAAGGGGTACGCCGGATCTCGCGGCGTACCCCTTGCCTCGGCCCGGGGCCGAGGGGGCCCCGCCGGGGGGAGCCTCCGCCGGGCGGTCCGGCGCGGCGATCACCCATACCCCGCCGAAAACCGCGCCAAGCAGGGCAACGGCGCATGTAGAGGCACAGGAGGCTTGCGACACGCATCGTGCGCCGCCTGTGCGCCCTATGTCGCCACAGAACCTTCCTTCGATAGGCTGTACCCGAACCCGCCCCGCCGCTTGTGCGCGGTGCGGCCGCCGTGATGGCCCTCGGGTGTGCATTCCCCTCGAATCCCACATCCCGCACCCCGCAGAGCGAATCCGGCACACCTCGTACCCCACCGAGTCGTCACACCCCCCAAGCCGCCAACACCCCTCAGTCAAACGCCAGAACGCAGAACATCAGAACGTCTCGCAGTCAGAATCAAGGAGTGTCTTCGAGCGATGGCCGGTCCAGCGTTCCGCGCCGCCGCCGTCCGAGTGCGCGTGCCCGCCACCAGTGCCAATCTCGGCCCGGGCTTCGACGCCCTCGGGCTGTCCCTGGGGCTCTACGACGATGTCGTCGTCCGGGTCGCGGACTCCGGTCTGCACATCGACATCGCCGGTGAGGGCGCTTCCACGCTGCCCCGCGATGAGAATCACCTGCTCGTACGGTCCCTGAGGACGGCTTTCGACCTGCTCGGCGGTCAGCCGCGCGGGCTGGAAGTCGTCTGTGCCAACCGCATTCCGCACGGCCGGGGCCTCGGATCCTCGTCGGCGGCCATCTGCGCCGGCATCGTCGCCGCCCGCGCGGTGACGATAGGAGGTGACGCCCGGCTGGACGACACCGCCCTGCTGGAACTCGCCACCGAGATCGAGGGGCATCCGGACAATGTCGCCGCCTGTCTGCTGGGCGGCTTCACCCTGGCCTGGACCGAGTCGGGAGCCGCCCGCGCCATCAGGATGGAGCCCGCCGGATCCGTCGTCCCGGTGGTCTTCGTACCCGAGAAGCCGGTGCTCACGGAGACGGCCCGCGGTCTTCTGCCGCGTACCGTCCCCCATGTGGACGCCGCCGCCAACGCCGGTCGCGCCGCCTTGCTCGTCGAGGCTCTGACCAGGCGTCCCGAGCTGCTGCTGCCCGCCACGGAGGACCGGCTCCACCAGGAGTACCGCGCCCCGGCGATGCCGCAGAGCGTCGACCTCGTCAACCGGCTCCGCGCCGACGGCGTACCGGCGGTCATCTCCGGCGCGGGCCCGACCGTGCTCGCGCTCGCCGACGAGGGCGTGGCCGACAAGGTCGCGCGACTGGCCGGCGACGGATGGGCGGCCAATCGGCTCGCCTTCGACACCGCGGGCGCGAGCGTCATGCCGCTCGCGCCGAGTGGAGCCGCCGTTCACGGCGGCGACGCGCCCGCACGATAGTCCGATATTTACGGCGGGGGCGGGTCGTATCGGCCCGGCACGCTCCCGCCGGGCCCGGCGAAAGCCGGTGATACGGGCCGATACGCAGTAGATGCGCATCACTGCGCGGTGATGCGCGGGGATTCACCGTCAGCGGTGATTCCCCGTGACACGAGATTGCCGGTTATGGAGAGGGGGAATGTTTGTTGGAGCCGGTAGTGTTAACCTCAAGTTGCAGCCGAAGCCTTTATGGCTTCGAGCTTCGTGTCCCGATTCGGGACCACCCAATTCTTCCGGGAGCCTCCCCAACTGCCTGAGCAGCCTGCCTGAGCAGTTTTGAGCACGCTCCGGAACCGGCACGACACCTCCCGCTCCGCCACACAGCGGGCCGAGCAGGGGGACCTCGGGCCGGGATTGCATGTATCTGACTCTCCGCCGCACCACATCCGGCGGGGACCACCGCCCCGACACGGTCCGCACAGAGACCGCCGTCGGACAGCACAACCGGTCGCCGAGCCAGAAGGCCGACGTCCGCTCCAGGGAAGGACCCTTCGTGAGCGACACCACCGATCTGATGGGCGCGAGCGCCGACAGCAGCGTCGACACCTCCGCGCCCGCCGCAGGTGCTGCCTCCGGCACCACCGCACGGCGCCGCCGTTCCGGCACCGGCCTTGAGGGCATGGTCCTGGCCGAGCTGCAGCAGGTCGCGTCCGGCCTCGGCATCAGGGGCACCGCGCGGATGCGCAAGAGCCAGCTGATCGAGGTCATCAAGGAGGCGCAGGCCGGCGGCGGCACCTCCACCGCCAAGGCCGCGACGGCGGGAGCCGCCGCCAAGACCGCCGAGGCCGAGACCAAGCCCAAGCGCCGCACCGCCGCCAAGGCGCGGACGAGCGAGGCGCCCGCCGCCGAGCCCGCCCCGGCCGCCGAGAAGGCCGCCGCACAGCAGCAGATCGACATCCCCGGCCAGCCGGCCAGCGACGACCAGCCGGCCGGTGAGCGCCGCCGTCGCCGCGCCACCGCGCAGGCCGGCAGCCCCGAGGTCCAGGCCGAGGCCCGGACCGAGGCGGCCGTCGACGTCAAGGAGAAGGCCGAGGCCCAGCCGGACGCCAAGGCCGAGACCGCCGGATCCGCCTCCGGTCAGGACGGCGAGGGCCGCCGTGACCGGGGCCAGCGCGGCGACCGCCGTGAGCGTCAGCGCGACCGCGGCGAGCGGGGCGACCGCGAGCGCGGTGAGCGTGACCGCGGTGACCGCGGTGACCGCGACCGCGGCGGCGACCGCCGGGGCAAGGGCGACGACCAGCAGCAGGGCGGTCAGCGCCAGCAGCAGGGCGGCCAGCGTCAGCAGCAGAGCAGCGGCGTCAGCCAGCAGCAGCTGGACGACGACGACTTCGAGGGCGGCCGTCGCGGCCGTCGTGGCCGCTACCGCGACCGTCGCGGCCGTCGTGGTGGCCGCGAGGAGTTCGTCAGCAACGAGCCGCAGGTCGCCGACGACGATGTGCTGATCCCCGTCGCGGGCATCCTCGACATCCTCGACAACTACGCGTTCATCCGGACCTCGGGCTACCTCCCGGGCCCCAACGACGTGTACGTCTCCCTCGCCCAGGTCCGCAAGAACGGCCTGCGCAAGGGCGACCACGTCACCGGCGCGGTCCGTCAGCCCAAGGACGGCGAGCGCCGCGAGAAGTTCAACGCGCTCGTCCGGCTGGACTCGGCGAACGGCATGGCGGCCGAATCCGGCCGCGGTCGCCCCGAGTTCAACAAGCTGACCCCGCTCTACCCGCAGGACCGGCTCCGTCTGGAGACCGACCCCGGCGTGCTGACCACCCGGATCATCGACCTCGTGTCGCCGATCGGCAAGGGCCAGCGCGGACTGATCGTGGCCCCGCCGAAGACCGGCAAGACCATGATCCTCCAGGCGATCGCCAACGCGATCACGGTCAACAGCCCCGAGTGCCACCTGATGGTCGTCCTCGTCGACGAGCGTCCGGAAGAGGTCACCGACATGCAGCGGTCGGTGAAGGGCGAGGTCATCTCCTCGACCTTCGACCGCCCGGCCGAGGACCACACCACCGTCGCCGAGCTGGCGATCGAGCGCGCCAAGCGCCTGGTGGAGCTGGGCCACGACGTCGTCGTCCTGCTGGACTCCATCACCCGTCTGGGCCGTGCGTACAACCTCGCGGCCCCCGCCTCCGGACGCATCCTGTCCGGTGGTGTCGACTCGACCGCGCTCTACCCGCCGAAGCGCTTCTTCGGTGCCGCGCGCAACATCGAGGACGGCGGCTCGCTGACCATCCTGGCCACCGCGCTGGTCGACACCGGCTCGCGCATGGACGAGGTGATCTTCGAGGAGTTCAAGGGCACCGGCAACATGGAGCTCAAGCTCGACCGGAAGCTCTCCGACAAGCGCATCTTCCCCGCGGTGGACGTCGACGCGTCCAGCACCCGCAAGGAGGAGATCCTGCTCGGGGCCGACGAGCTGGCCATCGTCTGGAAGCTGCGCCGGGTGCTGCACGCGCTCGACCAGCAGCAGGCGATCGAGCTGCTGCTGGACAAGATGAAGCAGACGAAGTCGAACGCGGAGTTCCTGCTCCAGATCCAGAAGACCACGCCTTCCGGATCCAACGACTGACGCTCCGTCAACACCGGTTCTCCGCCGGTCGCGCACCGAGCCGCTCAGCGGCACCGCCCCGTCACCCCTTCGGTGACGGGGCGGTCGCATGTCCGGGCCCGGGGGCCGGGGTTGGGGGAGCCGCACCCCGCCCGCCATCCGGCCGCGGTGGCGCAATACGATCTACCTCCTCAGGTGGGGGAGCCGTGGGGGCCGATGGCCAACAGGCCCGCGCCCGCCGGCCCGACTCACATCCCGAGGTGGTTACCGAGTGCCCCAGCGCACCCGAGGCAGCCGGCGCGTACGCCGGACGAGACTTGAGATACCCGCGGCCGTGACCGTGCTGGCCCTGGCCGGCACCGGGCTGATGGCCTCCGGCGCGCAGGCCGCCCAGCCCGGCTCGACGCCCCGCCCGGCCGCCGCCCCGGTGCCGCCCGCCGCGCCCGCCGCCCCGCTCCCCGCGGGCGGACCGAGCGAGCGGGAGCTGCACGACCGGATCGCCGAAGTGCTGAAGACCATCGGGACGACGCCCGGCGGCCCGCGCCCCAGGGGCAAGACCCCGGCCCCGGGCTCCGCCGCGAAGCCCTCGCCGGGCCCCAGCGCCCGGATCATCGGCGGCAAGCCCGCGCCGATCACCTCCGCCCCCTGGATGGCCCAGCTCTACTTCAAGGGCGCGCGGGGCTTCGGCTACTCCTGCGGCGGCGCGGTCGTCGCGCCCACCAAGGTCGTCACGGCCGCCCACTGCGTCAAGGACGTGGACTGGAAGGGCACCGGCGTGATCGTCACCGGCGCCGACCGGGCGGCCACCCCCACCGGCCGCAAGGACTCCCAGGGCAAGCCGATCCTCAATCTCCACGGCGGCGAGGCCCGCGGCGCGGTCCGGCAGTGGCACCACCCGGCGTACGACGACTACACGCTGGAGGCCGATGTCGCCGTACTCACCCTGAACTCCCCGGTCCGGGCCAAGCCCCTCCAGCTGGTGAAGCCCGGCGAGAGCGCCCGCTACAAGGCCGGCACCGACGGCAAGGTGTACGGCTGGGGCCTCACCGCCTCCCACGACCGGGCCAAGGGCTCCGACCGGCTCAAGGTCGCCGACGCCGACGCCCAGTCCGACGCCAACTGCGAGCGGGCGTACGGCTGGGAGTTCTTCAAGGGCGACATGTACTGCGCCGGCCGCGCCCCGACCGGCAAGGACAGCACCACCGAGACCACCTGCAACGGCGACTCCGGCGGCCCGCTGGTGGCCGGCGGCCGGATGGCCGGCATCGTCTCCTGGGGCGACGCGGACTGCTCCGCCAAGGGCAAGTACGGCGTCTACGCCAAGGTGAGCACCTTCCAGGCGGCGATCCGGGACCGGATGTACGACACCAGCTGGAGCGGCGACCAGTACGCCGATC
This sequence comes from Streptomyces amakusaensis, assembly GCF_039532665.1. Lineage (NCBI taxonomy): Bacteria > Bacillati > Actinomycetota > Actinomycetes > Kitasatosporales > Streptomycetaceae > Streptomyces > Streptomyces amakusaensis. The sequence continues at coordinate 132,901 of NZ_BAAASB010000002.1, forward strand.
TGCTGGCCCGCTCCGGGGACCGGCTCCACGCCTGGACCAGGAAGGGCAAGAGCCTCGTCAAGGGCAAGGACCTCGGCGACTTCCGGGGCGTGAATCTGCTGGTCCAGGCCGATCTGAACCGCGACGGCCGCCAGGACCTCGTCCACCGGACGAACACCGGCGAGGCGTACTGGTCGCAGGGCGGCGGGCAGCCCCGGCTGCTCTCCACCGGCTGGCGCACCCACCGGCAGATCCTGGTCCCCGGCGACCTCACCGGCGACGACCTCCCGGACATCGTGGTCGTCACGGCCAAGGGCACGGCCTACCTCTATCCGGGCAAGGGCGACGGCGCTCTCGCCCCCTCGGTGCGGATCGGCTCCGGCTGGGGCGACTACACCATGGTCCGGGGCCACGGAGACTTCACCGGCGACGGCAGGCCCGATGTCCTGGGTCATGTCTTCGGCGGCAAGATGTACCTCCACCAGGGCACCGGCGACCCGAAGAAGCCCTTCTCGGCCCGTGTCCAGATCGGCACCCACAGTGGCCTCAACGCCCTCGCCACCACCGGTGATGTCGACGGCGACGGCCGCGCCGACCTGCTCGCTCGTGACATGAAGGGCAAGCTCTGGCTCTACCCGGGCACCGGCCGCTCCCCGGCGGTCCTGGGCAAGCGCGCCCAGTACGCGAGCGGCCTCCAGGGCCACAGCCTCCTCGGCTGAGACCCAGCCCTCCGGCGGCTTCAGAGCCCCGGCCCGTGCCCACCGTGCCCCGCGCACGGTGGGCACCGCCGTTTTCTCAGCCGCTTCTCAGCCGGGCGTGCAACCCTTTCGCTCCCCGAGCGGTCTCCCCAGTGGCGGAGCAAGAATTGACAGGACGGACCATCGTGCCGTCCCGGCTCCCGCCGGAGGGAAGCGGAGAGCGCAGGAACCGAGGAGACCATGGGCGACCAGAGCAGCGGTGGCACCGGCCGAATAAACGGCGGCCGGGACGGCGGCCGGGGCAGACGGCGCAAGAAGCCGTCCACCGGGCGCAGAGCCGGGGCCATCACCGTATGGACCCTCGCCGGGCTGCTCCTCGTCGGAGGCTCCGGACTCGGATACGTGTACCTCAAGCTCAACGGCAACATCGACGGCGTCGACATCAACGCCCGGCTCGGCACCGACCGGCCCCAGGACATCGACAACGGCTCCCTGGACATCCTTCTCCTCGGCTCGGACTCCCGCTCCGGGGCCAACGCCGGGTACGGCGGGGACGAGGGCGGCGCACGCGCCGACACCGCGATGATCGTCCATCTGCACGACGGCCGGAAGAAGGCCAGCGTGGTCTCCATCCCGCGCGACACTCTCATCACCCGCCCCAGCTGCGTCGACGACGACGGCAGGACCGTCCCGGCCGAGAACCGGGCCATGTTCAACACCGCGTACGAGGTCGGCGGCCCCGCCTGCGCCGTGAAGACGGTCGAACGGATGTCCGGCATCCGCATGGACCACTACATCGAGGTCGATTTCACCGGCTTCAAACGGCTCATCGACGCCCTCGGCGGAGTCGACATCACCACCACCGTGCCGATCAAGGACGCGAAGAGCGGGCTCAACCTCGCCCCCGGCCCCCACACTCTCGACGGCGAGCAGTCCCTCGGCCTGGTGCGGACGCGCAAGAGCGTGGGCGACGGCAGCGACCTCGGCCGGATCCAGCTCCAGCAGGCGTTCATGAAGGCCTTTCTCGCCCAGGTGAAGGAGGTCGGCGTACTCACCAACCCCACCAAGCTGCTCGACATCGCCGACACCGCCACCAAGGCGATCACCCCCGATTCCGAGCTGGACTCGGTGCCCGAGCTGATGACCTTCGCCCAGGGCCTCACCGGGCTCGGCCCCTCCGACGTCCGGATGGTGACCCTTCCGGTGGAGTACGACCCGATCGATCCCAACCGGGTGATCCCCCTCCGGGGCGCGGCCCAGCAGGTCTGGACCGCGATCGGCCAGGACCGGCCCATCCCCGCCGACGCGCTGAAGGACTCCGCGGGCGACAAGGGCGTGGCGGGCACCCTCGTCAAGGGCGCCACTCCGGACACCGCCCCCGAGGCGACCCGGAAGGCCACCCAGAAGGCGGGCACCCCGCCCGGGAGCGGCGAGGCCGCCGGATAGAGCCCCGCGGACGACCCGGGGAATACCCACGCCGTCCCCCCGGTTTTGGGAGATACGGCCAGTCCTGGCAGACTGGTACGTCGGCCCCGGTTCACGCACGCGCAATCCGCCCGTAGCGACCCGGAGCCCTCCCGAAACTAGGAGACACCTTGAAGCGCGACATCCACCCCCAGTACGTCGAGACCCAGGTCAGCTGCACCTGTGGCGCGTCGTTCACCACTCGCAGCACCATCGACAGCGGCACCATCCGTGCCGAGGTCTGCTCCGAGTGCCACCCGTTCTACACGGGCAAGCAGAAGATCCTTGACACCGGTGGCCGCGTGGCCCGCTTCGAGGCGCGCTTCGGCAAGGCCTCGGCCGCCAAGAAGTAGCGAGCTGACAGCACCGGTCCTCGGCCGCCCACTCCACGGGCGGCCGGGACCGGTGTTTTTGTCGCCGGGGGCCTCAGGGTCACCCCCGGAAACCAGCCACCCCGGGTAAGCACACCGCCGTCCCGCAGAAACCCCGCACGACACCAGGAGCACCGATGTTCGAGGCGGTCGAGGAACTGATCGGCGAGCACGCCGACCTTGAGAAGAAGCTCGCCGACCCTTCCGTCCACGCCGACCAGGCGAACGCGCGGAAGCTCAACAAGCGCTACGCCGAGCTGACCCCGATCGTCGGCACGTACCGCTCCTGGAAGCAGACCGGCGAGGACATCGAGACCGCTCGCGAGTTCGCCGCCGCCGACCCGGACTTCGCCGCCGAGGTGAAGGAGCTGGAGAAGCAGCGCGAGGAACTGACCGAGAAGCTGCGCCTCCTCCTCGTACCGCGCGACCCCAGCGACGACAAGGACGTCATCCTCGAGGTCAAGGCCGGAGCGGGCGGCGACGAGTCCGCCCTGTTCGCCGGCGACCTGCTGCGGATGTATCTGCGCTACGCCGAGCGCGTCGGCTGGAAGACCGAGATCATCGACGCCACCGAGTCCGAGCTGGGCGGCTACAAGGACGTCCAGGTCGCCGTGAAGACCAAGGGCGGCCAGGGCGCCACCGAGCCCGGCCAGGGCGTCTGGGCCCGGCTGAAGTACGAGGGCGGGGTGCACCGCGTGCAGCGCGTGCCCGCCACCGAGTCCCAGGGCCGTATCCACACCTCCGCCGCCGGTGTGCTCGTCACCCCCGAGGCCGAGGAGATCGAGGTGGAGATCAACGCCAACGATCTCCGTATCGACGTCTACCGCTCCTCCGGGCCCGGCGGCCAGTCCGTCAACACGACCGACTCCGCCGTCCGCATCACGCACCTCCCCACCGGTGTCGTCGCCTCCTGCCAGAACGAGAAGAGCCAGCTCCAGAACAAGGAGCAGGCCATGCGCATCCTGCGCTCCAGGCTGCTCGCCGCGGCCCAGGAAGAGGCCGAGAGCAAGGCCGCCGACGCCCGCCGCAGCCAGGTGCGCACCGTCGACCGCTCCGAGAAGATCCGTACGTACAACTTCCCCGAGAACCGCATTTCGGACCACCGGGTCGGCTTCAAGGCGTACAACTTGGACCAGGTGCTCGACGGCGACCTCGATGCCGTGATCCAGGCCTGCGTGGACGCGGACTCCGCCGCCAAGCTCGCCGCAGCGCAGTAACCGAAAGCCCCGCGCAGTAGCCCCAGCGAGCCCCGTACGAACCGGGTGGAGGACCAGTGAATCTGCTGCTTGCCGAGGTGGCCCAGGCCACCCAGCGGCTGGCCGACGCCGGCGTGCCGTCACCGCGTTTCGACGCGGAGGAGCTGGCCGCCTTCATCCACGGGGTGAAGCGGGGCGCGCTGCACACCGTCAAGGACGCCGACTTCGACGCCCGCTACTGGGAGGCCATCGCCCGCCGCGAGGCGCGCGAGCCGCTCCAGCACATCACCGGACGCGCCTTCTTCCGCTATCTGGAGCTCCAGGTCGGCCCCGGCGTCTTCGTGCCCCGCCCCGAGACCGAGTCGGTCGTCGGCTGGGCCATAGACGCCGTACGCGCCATGGACGTCGTCGAACCGCTCATCGTCGACCTCTGCACGGGCTCGGGGGCCATCGCCCTCGCCATGGCCCAGGAGGTCCCGCGCTCCCGGGTGCACGCCGTGGAGCTGTCCGACGACGCCCTCGGCTGGGCCCGCAAGAACGCCCAGGGCTCCCGGGTCACCGTCCACCAGGGCAACGCCCTCACCGCCCTGCCCGAGCTGGACGGCCAGGTCGACCTGGTGATCTCCAACCCGCCGTACATCCCGCTCACCGAGTGGGAGTACGTCGCCCCCGAGGCCCGCGACCACGACCCCGAGATGGCCCTCTTCTCCGGCGAGGACGGCCTCGACACCATCCGCGGCATCGAGCGCACCGCCCACCGGCTGCTCCGCCCCGGCGGCCTCGTCGTCATCGAGCACGCCGACACCCAGGGCGGCCAGGTCCCGTGGATCTTCAGCGAGGAGTCCGGCTGGGCGGACGCCGCCGACCACCCCGATCTGAACAAGCGCCCGCGCTTCGCCACCGCCCGCAAGGCGATGCCGTGACGACGACCGTGTACGTGTACGAGGAGGCTCACTGATGGCTCGGCGATACGACTGCAACGACGCGAGCGACCGCGCGACCGGCCTGCGCGAGGCGGTGTCGGCGGTACGCCGCGGTGAGCTGGTCGTGCTGCCCACCGACACCGTCTACGGGGTCGGCGCGGACGCCTTCACCTCCGAGGCCGTGGCCGACCTGCTCGCCGCCAAGGGCCGGGGCCGCAATATGCCCACCCCCGTCCTCATCGGCTCCCCGAACACCCTCCACGGGCTCGTCACCGACTTCTCCGAGCAGGCCTGGGAGCTGGTCGACGCCTTCTGGCCCGGCCCGCTCACCCTGGTCGCCCGGCACCAGCCCTCCCTCCAGTGGGACCTGGGCGACACCCGGGGGACCGTCGCCATCCGGATGCCCCTGCACCCCGTCGCGATCGAGCTGCTCACCGAGACCGGCCCGATGGCCGTCTCCTCCGCCAACCTCACCGGGCACCGCTCGCCCGAGGACTGCGACGCCGCCCAGGAGATGCTCGGCGACTCCATCTCCGTCTACCTCGACGGCGGCCCCACCCCGGGCATCGTCCCCTCCTCGATCGTCGATGTCACCGGCGACGTCCCGGTCCTGCTGCGAGCGGGCGCGCTCGACGCGGACGAGCTGCGCAAGGTCGTGCCCGACCTCGAGGTGGCCCCTTGATCGTCCCAGAGGGGCGTGGCATAGGCACGGACGACTGCTTCCGGATCCTCCACGTCAGCACCGGCAACGTCTGCCGCTCGCCGATCACCGAGCGGCTGACCCGCCATGCCCTCCAGCACCGCATCGGCGACCTGGTGACCAGCGGGCTGATCGTGGAGAGCGCCGGGACCTGGGGCCACGAGGGCGCGCCCATGGAGGCCAACGCCGAACTCGTCCTCGCCGACTTCGGCGCGGACGCGAGCGGCTTCGTGGGACGTGAGCTGCTGGACGAGCATGTGATCCGCGCCGACCTCGTCCTCACCGCCACCCGCGACCACCGCGCCCAGGTGATCTCCATGGGCCACTCGGCGGGGCTGCGCACCTTCACCCTGAAGGAGTTCACCCGGCTGGTCCGCGCGATCGACCCGGCCACCCTCCCCGACGCCGGCGACGAGGGCGTCGTCGAGCGCGCCCGCGCCCTGGTCCGCGCCGCCGCCGCCCTCCGCGGCTGGCTCCTCGCCCCCAGCCCCGACGCGGACGAGGTCTACGACCCCTACGGCGCCCCCATCACCTTCTTCCGCTCCATCGGCGACGAGATCAACCAAGCCCTCGACCCCGTCGTCACCGCCCTCACCGGCCTCCCCGCCAACACCTGCCGCTGACCAGAAGGCCGGAATCAGCCCCGCTGGGTGACCTCAATCCAAGCCCCTCCGGGGGTCCCCCCGGCGAAGCCAGGGGGAGATTGAGGAGCGGGGTCCGGGGCGGAGCCCCGGCAGGAGACCCGCACAGCGCACGGGCGGGCGCCCCCACAACCCCCGGCCTACATTGGAGAGCAGCGCCCCCGCGAGGCACGGAGCCCCCCATGCCCGTCACCACCGCACCCCCCACCGCCCCCGCCACCCCCATCCCCACCTACGCAGACCTCCCCGCCCTCCGCCGCCAGGACCCCGAGATCGCCGACCTCGTCCTCGGCGAGGCCGCCCGCCAGGGCGACACCCTCCAGCTGATCGCGGCCGAGAACTTCACCTCCCCCGCGGTCCTCGCCGCCCTCGGCTCCCCGCTGGCCAACAAGTACGCGGAGGGCTATCCGGGCGCCCGCCACCACGGCGGCTGCGAGCTGGTCGACGCCGCCGAGCGCATCGCCCGTGAGAGGGCCACCGCGCTCTTCGGAGCGGGCCACGCGAACGTCCAGCCGCACTCCGGCTCCTCCGCCGTCCTGGCGGCGTACGCGGCCCTTCTCAGGCCCGGTGACACGGTCCTGGCGACGGGCCTCGCGCACGGCGGCCATCTCACCCACGGCTCGCCCGCGAACTTCTCCGGGCGCTGGTTCGACTTCGTCGGCCACGGCCTCGACCCCCGGACCGGTCTGATCGACTACGACCAGGTCCGCGCCCTCGCCCGCGAGCACCGCCCCCGGGCGATCGTCTGTGGCTCGATCTCCTACCCCCGCCATCCGGACTACGCCCTCTTCCGGGACATCGCCGACGAGGTCGACGCGTATCTGATCGTGGACGCCGCCCATCCGATGGGGCTGATCGCGGGCGGCGCGGCCCCCAGCCCGGTCCCGTACGCCGACGTGGTCTGCGCCACCACCCACAAGGTGCTGCGCGGCCCGCGCGGCGGGATGATCCTCTGCGGGGCGCGGCTGGCCGAGCGGATCGACCGGGCGGTCTTCCCCTTCACCCAGGGCGGCGCGCAGATGAACGCCGTCGCCGCCAAGGCGGTCGCCTTCGGCGAGGCCGCCACCCCGGCCTTCGCGGCCTACGCGCACCAGGTCGTCGCCAACGCCAGGGTGCTGGCCGGCGCGCTGGAGGCCGAGGGCTTCGCGGTGCTCACCGGGGGCACCGACACCCATCTGATCGGCGCGGACCCGGCCCCGCTCGGCCTGGACGGCCACACGGCCCGGACCCGGCTCGCCGCCGCCGGCCTGGTCCTGGACACCTGCGCGCTGCCGCGGGGCGGGGGCCGGGGCATCCGGCTCGGCACGGCCGCGCTGACCACCCAGGGCATGGGGGAGCGGGAGATGGCCGAAATTGCCGCCCTGTTCACCCTGGCCGTCCGCGAGCCGGACGGGCCGTCGCGGAGGGTACGTACAGAAGTCCACGAGCTTGCCGGTAGATTTCCGCCCTATCAGGGGTAGCCGAAATCTGCGGAACCGTTCCTCGGCACCCGTTTGTCCTCAACCATGTGGGCCACCGCAGTTAGGGTGTGGGGCTTAGATGGCCGGCGATTCCTGTGGGGCAGCCCGTGCGTGATTATCTGCTGACGCTCTGTGTCACGGCTGCGGTGACCTATCTGCTGACCGGACCGGTGCGAAAGTTCGCGATCGCGACCGGCGCGATGCCGGAGATCCGCGCTCGCGACGTACACCGAGAACCGACTCCGCGGCTCGGTGGCATCGCCATGTTCTTCGGTCTCTGCGCGGGGCTGCTGGTCGCCGACCATCTGCAGAATCTGAACAGCGTCTTCGAGGTGTCGAGCGAGCCGCGCGCGCTCCTCTCCGGCGCGGCCCTGATCTGGATCATCGGTGTACTCGACGACAAATTCGAGATCGATGCCCTGATCAAACTCGGCGGCCAGATGATCGCCGCCGGTGTGATGGTCATGCAGGGTCTGACGATCCTGTGGATTCCGGTCCCCGGCGTCGGCATGGTCTCCCTGAGCGACGGGCAGGGCACCCTGCTCACCGTCGCCCTGGTCGTGATCACGATCAACGCGGTGAACTTCGTCGACGGTCTGGACGGTCTGGCCGCCGGCATGGTCTGCATCGCCGCCGCCGCGTTCTTCCTCTACGCCTACCGGCTCTCGGTGAGCCACGGCATCGAGGCGGCCGCCCCGGCGACGCTCTTCACGGCCATCCTGATGGGCATGTGCCTGGGCTTCCTGCCACACAACATGCACCCCGCACGGATCTTTATGGGCGACTCCGGATCGATGCTGATCGGTCTGGTGCTCGCCGCCGCCGCCATCTCGATCACCGGCCAGGTCGACATGGACGTCCTGAAGCTCTTCGAGGGCGGCGACCGCGAGGGCACCCACGCGGCCCTGCCGGTCTTCATCCCGCTGCTGCTGCCGCTGACGATCATCGCCATCCCGCTCGCCGACCTGATCCTGGCGATCGTGCGCCGCACCTGGAACGGGAAGTCGCCGTTCGCGGCCGACCGGGGGCATCTGCACCACCGGCTGCTCCAGATCGGTCACTCCCACAGCCGTGCGGTGCTGATCATGTACTTCTGGTCGGCGCTGATCGCGTTCGGAGTGGTCGGCTACTCCGTCCACTCGGCCTCCCTGTGGATCGTGATCGTGATCGTGGGCATGAGCGCGGTGGGGCTGGTGCTGCTGTTGCTGCCGAGGTTCACCCCGCGCGCCCCGCGCTGGGCCGAGTCGTTCGTCCCGCCCCGGTACCGGCGGCGCAAAATCGTCGCTGCCCCGCCGGCCCCGGACGCCCCCGAGGAAGCGCCCCAGGGCGCGCCTGAGGGCGCCTCTGAGGCTCCGGCGGCACCCTCCGGTACTCCGGAGCATGCACAGGCTCAGTCGGGCGTCAATGGGGCGACCGCGCTCGGTTCGCGCTCACGGACCTCCGACCGGAGGAAGGCCGGAACCCGCGGCTGACGTTTCCCGCTTTCCCTGTGCAATACCACACAAGTCTGTGCCGATTCCGTGCACAGACGGGCGCATTAGCTCTCATGTGTGATAGGTGGCACACGCCTGGGTAAAGACCTCATCAAATAGTTTGTGATACCGTTCACGAGAACCGGCGACAGAGCCGAAAGACCGTGGTGCGACGGTCTGTTGGCCCCGAGGACTCGACTCGGATCCGGATTACGCTCGTCCATGACGACACACCACTGCCATTCCTCCAGGAAGCGGAGCTGCCGCCATGCCGTCAAACGACGCCCGCACATTCCTTCACATCGCCGTGCCCCCAGCCGCCACAGGCGTCATCGCCACCGTGGTCAGCGCTGTGCTCGCCGGTGGCAAGGGAGCGCTCGGCGCGATCATCGGCACGCTGGTGGTCATCGGCTTCATGGGAATCGGCATGGTGGTCCTTCAGCGGACGGCCAAGTCACTCCCGCACTTGTTCCAGGCCATGGGGCTGATGCTCTACATGGCGCAGCTGCTGCTGCTCTTCATGCTGATGGCCCTGCTCAAGGGCACCACCCTGTTCGACTTCAAGGCCTTCGCCTTCTCGTTGCTCGCGGCGACCATCGTCTGGGTCGCGGCCCAGGCCAGGTACTACATGAAGGCCAAGATCATGTACGTCGAACCCGAGTCTTCGAAGGCCGAAAAGGCCCAGAAGACGGGCTCTCCGTCGTGAAGGGTAGGGCCGGTATAAAGAGCCGTTCGCGATCCTGCTATCGTCCGGTGCCAACTACTGCGGCACAGCGGGCGCGGGCATCTGAGCTGACGCCTGCTCATTCGCGAGGCTCCATGCCCGCCAGCCGCCCTCACATCCGTAACACCAGTCCAGTGCCGAACCGCGGCTGCGCGCCGCGCCGACACAACGAGGTTGCCGTACCCATGCGCCACGCTGAAGGAGCCCGCGGTGAGTGCTGACCCCCAGATGCTCGCCTTCGACCCGAACTGTCAGATCTTCACCGGGTGCGGGTTCCCAGCGCCGGGCCTGCACACGTTCATGTACGAGCCCATCGTCACGGTGTCGGGCTTCGAGTTCACCAAGCCGATGCTGCTGGCATTTCTCGGCTCTTTCCTGATCGTCGGCTTCTTCTGGGCCGCTTTCAGCAAGCCGAAGCTCGTGCCGGGCAAGCTGCAGATGGTTGGCGAGGCCGGGTACGACTTCGTCCGCCGCGGCGTTGTCTACGAGATCATCGGCAAGAAGGACGGCGAGAAATACGTCCCGCTGATGGTGTCGCTGTTCTTCTTCGTATGGATCCTGAATCTCTGGTCGATCATTCCGTTCGCCCAGTTCCCGGTCACGTCGCTGATCGCCTTCCCGGCCGGTCTCGCCCTGATCGTCTATGTCCTGTGGATCAGCCTGACCTTCAAGAAGCACGGCTTCGCAGGCGGCTGGAAGAACATTCTCGGCTATGACAAGAACCTGGGAGCGATCCTTCCCCTGGTGATGGTCCTGGAGTTCTTCTCCAACCTGATCATCCGCCCGTTCACGCACGCTGTCCGACTTTTCGCGAACATGTTCGCCGGACACATGCTGATCGTGATGTTCACCCTGGCGACCTACTACCTGATGAACAGCATCGGCTTCGTCTACGCCGGTGCCTCGTTCGTCATGGTCCTGGCGATGCTCGTCTTCGAGCTCTTCATCCAGGCCGTCCAGGCGTACGTCTTCGTGCTCCTGGCCTCCAGCTACATCCAGGGCGCGCTCTCCGAGCACCACTGAGCCAGCCTCACCCCCTCAAGACCCGCAGTCGACCGATGGCCAACCCCCATCGGGACATTGAAAGAGAAGGAAGAACCGGCATGTCCGCTCTCCAGACCCTCGCCGCCGAGAACGCCGTCTCCGGCAACGTCAACGCTGTCGGCTACGGCCTCGCCGCGATCGGCCCCGGCATCGGCGTCGGCATCATCTTCGGTAACGGTACCCAGGCCCTCGCCCGTCAGCCCGAGGCCGCCGGTCTGATCCGTACCAACCAGATCATGGGTTTCGCCTTCTGTGAGGCGCTCGCCCTCATCGGCATCGTCATGGGCTTCGTCTTCAAGTAAGCCGATCGACAGCCCATCTCTTTTCACGGAAGGCACTGATGTGATCCCGTTCAACCTTGCGGCGGTGGAGGAGCAGCCTCCGCTTCTCCCGCATCTCGACGAGCTCATCATCGGCCTGATCGCGTTCGCCATCGTCTTCTTCTTCCTCTCGAAGAAGCTCCTCCCGAACATCAACAAGGTTCTGGAAGAGCGTCGGGAAGCCATCGAAGGCGGCATCGAGAAGGCCGACGAGGCGAAGACCGAGGCCGAGAGCGTACTGGAGCAGTACAAGGCCCAGCTCGCCGAAGCCCGTCACGAGGCCGCCCGGCTGCGCCAGGAGGCGACCGAGCAGGGCACCGCGATCATCGCGGAGATGAAGGCCGAGGGCCAGCGGCAGCGTGAGGAGATCATCGCGGCCGGTCACGCCCAGATCGAGGCCGACCGCAAGGCGGCGTCCGCCGCGCTCCGCCAGGACGTGGGCAAGCTCGCCACCGACCTGGCCGGCAAGCTCGTCGGTGAGTCCCTCGAGGACCACGCCCGCCAGAGCCGCACCATCGACCGCTTCCTCGACGAGCTCGAGGAGAAGGCCGAGGCGACCCGATGAACGGCGCGAGCCGTGAGGCACTGGCTGCCGCACGCGAGGCCCTCGACGCGCTGACGGACAACACGTCCGTCGACGCGGCGAAGCTCGCCGAGGAGCTGGCGTCCGTCACCGCGCTGCTCGACCGCGAGGTCTCGCTGCGTCGGGTCCTGACCGACCCGGCGCAGCCCGGCGAGGCCAAGGCCGAGCTGGCGGGCCGGCTGCTGAGCGGCCAGGTGGGCGGCGAGACCGCCGATCTGGTCTCCGGCACGGTGCGTGCTCGCTGGTCGCGCTCCCGCGACCTGGTCGACGGTCTTGAGGAACTGGCGTCCACCGCCGACCTCACCGCCGCCCAGAAGTCGGGATCGCTCGACGACGTCGAGGACGAGCTGTTCCGGTTCGGCCGGATCGTCGACTCCAGCCCGGGTCTGCGTTCCGCGCTCACCGACCGCTCGGCCACCAAGGCCGCCAAGGCGGAGCTGCTGCGCAGCCTGCTGGGCGGCCGGGCCAACCCGGTCACCGAGCGTCTGGTCGTCCGTCTCGTCACCGCGCCCCGTGGACGTAGCCTGGAAGCGGGACTCGACTCCCTGTCCAAGCTCGCCGCGGCGCGCCGGGACCGGATGGTCGCGGTCGTCACGTCCGCCGTGCCCCTCACCGACCGGCAGAAGCAGCGCCTCGGCGCCGTCCTCGCCACGGTGTACGGCCGGCAGATGCATCTGAACCTGGACGTGGACCCCGAGGTCCTCGGCGGGATCTCGGTGCGGGTCGGTGACGAGCTCATCGACGGCACGATCGCGGAGCGTCTCGAAGAGGCGACCCGCCGCATGGCCGGCTGACGCCGCCATCAACTGAACAAACAGGCAGAGCAGTACCAGCGGCCCGGTTGGGCCGTGCAGAGATTGCAGAAGATTCCTGGGGGTCGGCCCCCAGACCCCCTTAAGAAACTTCGGGCCCAACAAGGAGAGCAGGGAACCCAGATGGCGGAGCTCACGATCCGGCCGGAGGAGATCCGGGACGCGCTGGAGAACTTTGTCCAGTCGTACAAGCCGGACGCGGCCTCGCGCGAGGAGGTCGGTACGGTCAGCGTGGCCGGCGACGGTATCGCCAAGGTCGAGGGACTGCCCTCGGCCATGGCGAACGAGCTGCTGAAGTTCGAAGACGGCACCCTTGGACTCGCCCTCAACCTTGAGGAGCGGGAGATCGGTGCGATCGTCCTCGGCGAGTTCAGCGGCATCGAGGAGGGACAGCCGGTCACCCGTACCGGCGAGGTCCTGTCCGTCGCCGTCGGCGAGGGCTACCTGGGTCGCGTCGTCGACCCGCTCGGCAACCCGATCGACGGCCTCGGCGAGATCGAGACCGAGGGACGCCGCGCCCTCGAACTGCAGGCCCCCGGCGTCATGGTCCGTAAGTCGGTCCACGAGCCGATGCAGACCGGCTACAAGGCCGTCGACGCGATGGTGCCGATCGGCCGCGGTCAGCGTCAGCTGATCATCGGCGACCGCCAGACCGGCAAGACCGCCCTGGCCGTCGACACGATCATCAACCAGCGCGACAACTGGCGCTCGGGCGACGTGAACAAGCAGGTGCGCTGCATCTACGTCGCCATCGGCCAGAAGGGCTCCACCATCGCGTCCGTGCGCGGTGCGCTGGAGGAGGCCGGCGCCCTGGAGTACACGACCATCGTCGCCGCCCCGGCGTCCGACCCGGCCGGCTTCAAGTACCTGGCGCCGTACACCGGCTCGGCCATCGGCCAGCACTGGATGTACGCCGGCAAGCACGTCCTGATCATCTTCGACGACCTGTCGAAGCAGGCCGACGCCTACCGCGCCGTGTCGCTGCTGCTGCGCCGCCCGCCGGGCCGTGAGGCCTACCCGGGCGACGTCTTCTACCTGCACTCCCGTCTGCTGGAGCGCTGCGCGAAGCTCTCCGACGAGATGGGCGCGGGTTCGATGACCGGTCTGCCGATCGTCGAGACCAAGGCCAACGACGTCTCGGCGTTCATCCCGACCAACGTCATCTCCATCACCGACGGCCAGTGCTTCCTGGAGTCCGACCTGTTCAACGCGGGCCAGCGCCCGGCGCTGAACGTCGGTATCTCGGTCTCCCGCGTCGGTGGCTCCGCCCAGCACAAGGCGATGCGACAGGTCTCCGGCCGTCTGCGCGTGGACCTCGCCCAGTACCGCGAGCTGGAGGCGTTCGCCGCCTTCGGTTCCGACCTGGACGCGGCCTCCAAGGCGCAGATGGAGCGCGGCAAGCGCATGGTCGAGCTGCTCAAGCAGGCTCAGTACCAGCCCATGCCCGTCGAGGAGCAGGTCGTCTCCGTCTGGGCCGGCACCACCGGCAAGATGGACGACGTCCCGGTCGAGGACATCCGCCGCTTCGAGTCCGAGCTGCTGGAGCACATGCGCCGCGAGCGCAAGGAACTGCTGACCAGCATCGCCGAGGGCGCGAAGATGTCGGACGACACCCTGACGGCCATCGCCGATGTGATCGCCGCCTTCAAGCGTCAGTTCGAGACCTCGGACGGCAAGCTTCTGGGCGAAGACGCGCCGGTCAGCTCGGCCAAGTGACGACGGAAGGGACCTGACTCATGGGAGCCCAGCTCCGGGTCTACAAGCGTCGCATCAAATCCGTCACCGCGACCAAGAAGATCACCAAGGCGATGGAGATGATCGCCGCCTCGCGCATCGTCAAGGCGCAGCGCCAGGTGGTGGCATCCACTCCGTACGCGACCGAGCTCACCCGCGCGGTGACCGCGGTCGCGACCGGGTCGAACACCAAGCACCCGCTCACCACTGAGGCCGAGACTCCGGTCCGTGCCGCGGTTCTGCTCGTCACGAGCGACCGCGGTCTGGCCGGCGGCTACTCGGCCAACGCCATCAAGGCGGCGGAGCAGCTCAACGAGCGGCTCCGGAGCGAGGGCAAGGAGGTCGACAGCTACATCGTCGGCCGCAAGGGTGTCTCGTACTACAACTTCCGCGAGCGCAAGGTCGTGGAGTCGTGGTCCGGGTTCACCGACAACCCGACCTACGCGGACGCCAAGAAGGTCGCGGCTCCGCTGATCGCGGCGGTCCAGCAGGACACGGCCGAGGGCGGCGTGGACGAGCTCCACATCGTCTTCACCGAGTTCATCTCGATGCTGACGCAGACGCCGGTGCAGAACCGGCTGCTGCCGCTCAGCCTTGAGGCGGCCGCCGAGGACAGTGGTACCAAGGGCGAGATCCTTCCGCTGTTCGACTTCGAGCCGTCGGCGGAGGACGTCCTCGACGCCCTGCTGCCGCGCTACGTCGAGAGCCGGATCTACAACGCGCTGCTTCAGGCCGCTGCTTCCAAGCACGCCGCCACCCGCCGCGCGATGAAGTCGGCGACCGACAACGCCGGGGAGCTGATCAAGAGCCTCTCCCGGCTTGCCAACGCGGCCCGCCAGGCCGAAATCACCCAGGAAATCAGCGAGATCGTCGGTGGAGCCAGTGCCCTGGCCGACGCGACCGCGGGGAGTGACAAGTAATGACGACGACAGTTGAGACGGCCGTTGCCACGGGCCGCGTCGCCCGGGTCATCGGCCCGGTCGTCGACGTGGAATTCCCCGTCGACGCGATGCCGGAGATCTACAACGCGCTGACCGTCGAGGTGGCCGACCCGGCCGAGGACGGCAAGCTCAAGGTTCTGACCCTTGAGGTCGCCCAGCACCTCGGTGAGGGTGTGGTCCGCGCGATCTCGATGCAGCCCACCGACGGTCTGGTCCGCCAGGCCACGGTGACCAACACCGGCGCGGGCATCACGGTGCCCGTCGGTGACTTCACCAAGGGCAAGGTGTTCAACACCCTCGGCGAGGTTCTGAACCACCCCGAGACGAACAAGGACGTCACCGAGCGCTGGCCGATCCACCGCACGGCGCCGAGCTTCGACCAGCTCGAGTCGAAGACCGAGATGTTCGAGACCGGCATCAAGGTCATCGACCTTCTCACCCCGTACGTCAAGGGTGGAAAGATCGGTCTGTTCGGTGGTGCCGGTGTCGGCAAGACCGTGCTGATCCAGGAAATGATCTACCGTGTGGCCAACAACCACGACGGTGTGTCGGTGTTCGCCGGTGTCGGTGAGCGCACCCGTGAGGGCAACGACCTCATCGACGAGATGAGCGAGTCGGGCGTCATCGACAAGACGGCGCTCGTCTTCGGCCAGATGGACGAGCCCCCGGGCACCCGTCTGCGCGTCGCCCTGGCCGGCCTGACGATGGCGGAGTACTTCCGCGACGTGAAGAAGCAGGACGTTCTCTTCTTCATCGACAACATCTTCCGGTACACCCAGGCCGGTTCCGAGGTGTCCACCCTGCTCGGCCGTATGCCCTCCGCGGTGGGTTACCAGCCGAACCTGGCGGACGAGATGGGTATCCTCCAGGAGCGCATCACCTCGACGCGCGGTCACTCGATCACCTCGATGCAGGCGATCTACGTCCCCGCGGACGACCTGACCGACCCGGCCCCGGCCACCACCTTCGCCCACCTCGACGCGACGACGGTTCTCTCCCGTCCGATCTCCGAGAAGGGCATCTACCCGGCCGTGGACCCGCTGGACTCCACGTCCCGCATCCTGGACCCGCGCTACATCGCGCAGGAGCACTACGACGCCGCCACGCGCGTCAAGGGGATCCTGCAGAAGTACAAGGACCTCCAGGACATCATCGCGATCCTCGGCATCGACGAGCTGGGCGAGGAGGACAAGATCGCTGTCCACCGTGCCCGCCGGGTGGAGCGATTCCTGTCGCAGAACACCCACGTCGCCAAGCAGTTCACCGGTGTGGACGGCTCGGACGTGCCGCTCGACGAGTCGATCGCCGCGTTCAACGCGATCTGCGACGGAGAGTACGACCACTTCCCCGAGCAGGCGTTCTTCATGTGCGGTGGCATTGAGGACCTCAAGGCCAACGCCAAGGAGCTGGGCGTTTCCTGAGTCTTCGGACTCGGGCGCGGGGGGCGGGACGGATTCCGCCCCGCCCCCCGCGTACGCCCCTCCTGTGAATCCCGGAACCCGGCCGGCCGCCTTCGACGCGGCCGGACGGGACCGGGGGCTCCGGCAGCGAAATGCCGGAGGACGGGCCCCGGCGCTTCGGCGTCCGGCGCCCCATTAGACTTTGACCCAACACCCGGCATCATCGCCGGGTGGTGACCCGAGGAGCCCCTCTTGGCTGCTGAGCTGCATGTCGAGCTGGTCGCCGCGGACCGTAAGGTCTGGTCCGGTGAGGCCACCCTGGTCGTCGCACGCACCGCATCCGGCGACATCGGCGTCATGCCCGGTCACCAGCCGCTGCTCGGTGTGCTGGAGTCGGGCCCGGTGACCATCCGTACCAGCTCCCCCGAGGGAGCCGGCACGGTCGTCGTCGCTGTGCACGGCGGTTTCATCTCCTTCGCCGACAACAAGCTGTCGCTGGTGGCGGAGATCGCCGAGCTGGCCGACGAGATCGATGCCCAGCGCGCCGAGCGTGCGCTGGAGCGCGCCAAGTCGGATTCGGACGCCGCCGCCGAGCGTCGCGCCGATGTCCGACTGCGCGCGGTGGCGGTGCGCTAGCACCCGCCGACAGTCGTCACCCTCAGCCGCGGCCCGGACTGGAGACTCCAGACCGGACCGCGGCTGAGGCAATGCAGGTGTTTGTCGAACGGCGTTTGGGGACGAGGACGATGCGAGGAGGTCGATGGACATGTTCCTCGCGGTGCTGGTGAGCGTCCTGGCGCTGGTCGCCCTGGTGGGGATCGCGCTGTTCGTCTTCGGGTTGCGCAGACGTCTGATCCAGCGCTCCGGCGGTACGTTCGACTGCTCCCTGCGATGGAATCTCCCCGAGGACCCCGACGCCGGTCCCGAGTCCGCCGCCGAGCCCTCCAACGGCAAGGGCTGGGTCTACGGAGTGGCCCGCTACAGCGGTGACCAGGTCATGTGGTTCCGGGTCTTCTCGTACGCCCCCCGGCCGCGCCGGATCCTGGAGCGCTCCGCGATCGAGGTGGTGGCCCGCCGCACCCCCGAGGGCGAGGAGGAGCTGGCTCTGCTCTCCGACGCGGTGGTGCTCGGCTGTCTGCACCGGGGCGTCCGGCTGGAGCTGGCAATGAGCGAGGACGCGCTGACCGGTTTCCTCGCCTGGCTGGAGGCCGCGCCCCCCGGCCAGCGGGTGAATGTGGCCTGAGGCCGTCTCGCCGTGACGGCCGTCCCGCCGTGACGACCGGTCGTCACGACCGTACGACGCACGAAGGGGCCGGGGGATCTCCCCGGCCCCTTCTCTGTGCCACCGGCTCCGGTCAAGCCCGGTGTCGATCACTCACGGGCGGGTGCCCGCCGTTGTGCGCGTTCCGGGGTCAGGGCTGCAGACCGTTGTTGATCGCGGTGATCAGCTCACCGTTGGTGGTGTCGCCGCTGAAGTCCCAGGCGAAGGTGCCGCCGAGGTTCTGGCTCTTGACCCAGCTCATCTTGCTGGTGAGCGTGGACGGGGTGTCGTAGCTCCACCAGTTGCTGCCGCACTTGGCGTAGGCGGTGCCGCCGATGGTGCCCGTGGCCGGGCAGGTGTTCTTCAGGACCTTGTAGTCCTCGAAGCCGGGCTCGTAGGTGCCCGTGGCCGGACCGGTCGCGGTGCCGCCCGGGGTGTCCTGGGTGACGCCCGTCCATCCCCGGCCGTAGAAGCCGACGCCGAGCAGCAGCTTGCTGGCCGGGATGCCGCCGGCCTTGAGCTTGTTGATCGCCGCCGCGGAGTTGAAGCCGTCCTGCGGGATGCCGGGGTAGGCCGTGAGCGGCGAGTGCGGTGCCGTCGGGCCCTTGGCGGCCCAGGCGCCGAAGAAGTCGTACGTCATCACGTTGTACCAGTCGATGTACTGTGCGGCGCCCGCGTAGTCCGCCTTGTCGATTTTGCCGCCGTTGGAGGCGTCGGCGGTGATGGCGGCGGTGAGCAGGTTGTTCGGGCCGAACTTGGCGCGGAAGGCCTGCATCATGTTCTTGATGGCGGCCGGCCCGCTGCTGTCGCAGGTCAGACCACAGGCGTTCGGGTACTCCCAGTCCAGGTCGATGCCGTCGAACACATCGGCCCACCGCGGGTCCTCGACCAGCTGGTAGCAGGACTCGGCGAAGGCGGTGGGGTTGGTCATGGCCTGGGTGAAGCCGCCGGACCAGGTCCAGCCGCCGAACGAGAACAGCACCTTGATGTGCGGGTACTTCTTCTTCAGCTCGCGGAGCTGGTTGAAGTTGCCGCGCAGCGGCTGGTCCCAGGTGTCGGCGACGCCGTCGACGGACTGGTCGGCGGTGTAGGCCTTCTCGTAGTCGGCGTAGGAGTCGCCGATCGTGCACTTGCCGCCCTGGACGTTGCCGAAGGCGTAGTTGATGTGGGTGATCTTCGCGGCGGTCCCGGAGGTGTCCAGGTTCTTGATGTGGAAGTTGCGTCCGTAGACGCCCCACTGGGTGAAGTACCCCATCTTGATCTTGGAGCCGGGGTTCACGGTGCCGCTGGTGCGGACCTGGTGCGCGCCGCTGAGCGGTCCGAGCTGGTCCGCGGTGTCGCGGGCCTGCACGGTGTACGAGTAGTCGGTGGCCTTGGTCAGGCCGGTGTCCGCGAAGGTGAGGCCGGTGGTCGTGTGGACCTTGGTGCCGTCACGGTAGACGTCGTAGTTCTTGACGCCCTTGTCGTCGGTCGCGGCGGTCCAGGCCAGCGTCACACCGGTCTCGGTGACATTGCTGGAGGTGGGGGTGCCGGGGGCGCTCGGCGGGTCGTCGCCGGGGACCGTGCCCCCGTCGCAGGAGCCGCCGTTGAGCTTACAGTTGGACGGGGCTCCGGTGCCGGTGCCGTTGAAGCCGAAGGTGACCGTGGCGCCGGGGGCCAGCGCGCCGGCCCAGGACTTGCTCTTGGCGGTCCAGCGGTTGCCGACGTTGGTCACATCGGCGTCCCAGGCGGACGTCACCCGGGTGCCGGCGGGAAAGTCCCACTCGACGGTCCAGGCGCTGATGGCCGTGGTGCCGGTGTTCTTGATGCTCCACTTGCCCTCGAAGCCATTGCCCCAGTCGGAGGCCTTGGCGTACGTCGCGGTGGCGGACGTGGCGGCCTGGGCGGGGGTGGCGAGGCCGACCAGAGCGGCCAGCGGGAGGATCAGCGCGGTCAGCGACGCGATGATCTTCGATCGGACGGAGAGCCTCGCTCCCGGTGGGGCGGGTCGTCTGAGGCCGTGCGAGGGTGGGGGCTGAGTGCTCACGGGTACTCCTTGAGGAGGTCCTGACAGTGGGGTGGGACCGTGCCGTGCCGTGCGCTCCGCACTCCGCGTGGCTCACCGCAGCGTGCGTAGCGGTGAGAGTAGGAAGGTCTGGACCAATCGTCAATAGGTCCAGACCAAAGGCGGCATGCTGGCGTGGAACAGCCCGTCGGATCCCCCTCAGATCCCCAATTCCTGCGCCAGTACCGCCGCTTGCACCCTGCTGCGCAGATCCAGCTTCCCCAGCAAGCGGCTGACATGGGTCTTCACCGTGGCCTCGGCCATCCTCAGCCGTACCGCGATCTCGGCGTTCGACAGCCCCTCGCCCAGACAGTGCAGCACCTCGCGCTCGCGCCGGGTGAGCGCGTCGAGAATCGCGGGGTCAGGCGCGTCGGGGGAGCGCACCCGGTGCGGCGCGGCGAATTCCGCGATCAGCCGGCGGGTGACCGCCGGGGAGATCAGCCCCTCGCCGCGCGCCACCGTGCGCACCGCCGCCAGCAGGTCGGCGGCCTCGGTGTTCTTCAGCAGAAAGCCCGAGGCCCCGGCCCGTAGCGCGCCGAAGATGTACTCGTCCAGATCGAATGTGGTCAGCACCAGAACGTCCGCGAGCCTCTCGGAGACGATCTGCCGGGTCGCCGACACCCCGTCGAGGCGGGGCATCTGAAGGTCCATCAGCACCAGGTCCGGGCGGATCTCCCGGGCCATCCGCACGGCCTCCTCGCCGTCCGCCGCCTCGCCGACGACCTCGATCTCCGCCGAGCTGCGCAGAATGAGCACCAGCCCCGCACGTACAGCGCTCTGGTCTTCCGCGACCAGTACACGTACGCGCCCCGTCTGCGCCGCGTCCCCTGAATGGCGTACTTCCGATGTCATGCGGAGTACTCCTCGCTCTCGTCCCGCACGGGCAGCACGGCCCGTACGCACCAGATCTTCTCGGGCCCGTCGGCGGGGCCGGCCACCGGGCCCGCCTCCATCCCGCCCGACAGCAGGGCCACCCGCTCCCGCATGCCCACCAGACCGGCCCCCGAGCCGGGCGCGCGCGGGCCCGGACGGCGGCCGAAGGGGCTGGTGACCGTCACGGTCAGCGCCCGGCCCCCGCCGTGGCCGATGGCGATGCGCACCTCGCCGGGCTCGGCGTGCTTGAGCGCGTTGGTCAGGGACTCCTGCACGATCCGATAGGCCGCCAGCTCCACCGGCGCGGGCAGGGTCACGCCCTCCTCGCGCCGGTCGTCCAGGGCGAAGGTCAGTCCGCTGGCCGTGCCGTTGGCGCGGAACTGGTCGATCAGCGACTCCACCCCGGCGAGCGTGGGCGCGGCGGCCGGCCGGTCGTCCTGGGCCCGGTCCCGCAACAGCCCGATGAGCCGCCGCATCTCCGCGAGCCCGGCGACGCTGTTCTCCCGGATGACCCCGAGCGCCTCCCGGGAGGTCCCGGGGTCGTTCAGCGAGAGCGCGGCCGTGGAGTGGATGGCGATCGCGGAGAGATGGTTGGCGACCACGTCGTGCAGCTCGCGCGCCATCCGCCCGCGCTCGGCGGTCACCGCCTGGACCCGGTCCATCTCGGCGAGCAGCGCGGTCTGCTCGGCCCGCAGCCGCGCCGCGTCGGCCGCCTCCCGGTGGTTGCGGACGACCGCCCCGGTGATGGCCGGGCTGAGCACGACCATCCCGACGATCACACCGAGGAAGAGCGCGGTGGGGTTCCGGAAGAACACCAGCAGACTGATGGCGGCGGCGACCGAGAGCAGCCCGGCGATCACCGGGACCCGGCGGGCGACGGCGGGGGAGCCGTACGCCACCGCCACGTACACGCTGTCGGTGAAGAGCAGCACCGTGAAGAGGTTCCCGACCGTGAACTGGTCGGCGATCAGAACCGCCGTGCCGACCAGCAGCGTGGTGAGCGGCATCGATCTGCGGAACAGCTCCTGGACGCTGATCACCGCCAGCGGCACCAGGGCGGCCCAGGCCGGCAGGAGATCGCTGCCCGGTTCGTTGTAGACGCCGAGGGACCACAGCAGCACACCGCCGAGGAAGGCGGCGGCGATCATGACGGCGTCGTCGCGGTGGGGGCGGGGAAAGGTCACTCGTCCATCCAACACGGCCATCGTTCCCAGGGCCTCCCCGACCGGGCTGAGCTGCGAGTACATCGAAGTATGCAGTCCACTCTCCTCACTGCCGACGACGCCGGGCGGCCCGGGGTGCGAAAGCCTGGGGGAGGAGAGAGGAGAAGTCCCGTGATCGTCACGCTGATCATCGTCTGCGAGGTGGGCTTCTGGGTGCTGCTGGCCGCCGGACTGGGCGCGCGGTACGCGCTGAAGATGCCCCGGCTGGGCGCTGCCCTGCTGCTGTGCGAGCCGCTGCTGGAGGTCGTGCTGCTCATCGCCACGGCGGTGGACCTGAAGAACGGCGCCGAGCCGAGCTGGACGCACGGCCTCGCGGCGCTCTACATCGGCTACACCGTGGGCCACGGCCATCGCACGGTCCGCTGGCTCGACGGCCACGCCGCCCACCGCTTCGGCGGCGCGCCGCCCCCGCTCCAGCCGCCCCGGTACGGAATGGCGCGCGCCGCCCACGAGGGCAAGGTCTGGCTCGGCACCCTGATCGGCGCGGCGGTGGCGACCGGACTGCTCCTGCTGGCGATCTGGTACGTGGGCGACGCGAGCCGCTCGGGCTCGCTGGAGGGCTGGATCGGCCAGGCGTGGAAGGTGACGGGCATTCACGGACTGATCGCGCTGTCCTACCTGGTCTGGCCCCGCCGCGACCCCGGCGAGGGGGCCGAGGACCGCGAGCCCGTCCGGGTGGAGCGCCGCTAGCGCCTGCCCGCGAGCCCGCCGCCGTCAGTGGCTCAGCGCTCGCCGCCGGGCACCCAGAGCACGTCGCCCGTCTCCTTGTTCGCCGTCCGCGCGAGGATGAAGAGCAGGTCCGAGAGGCGGTTGAGATACGTGGCGGTCAGCGGGTTCATCGTCTCCCCGTGCACCTCCAGCGCCGCCCAGGTCGAGCGCTCCGCCCGCCGCACCACCGTGCAGGCCTGGTGGAGCAGGGCCGCTCCCGGGGTGCCGCCGGGGAGGATGAAGCTGCGGAGCTTCTCCAACTCCTCCAGGAAGCGGTCGCAGTCGGCCTCCAGCCGGTCGATGTAGAACTGCTCGACCCGCAGCGGCGGGTACTTCGGCTCCGCCACCACCGGCGTGGAGAGGTCCGCGCCCACGTCGAAGAGATCGTTCTGGATCCGGACGAGGACCTCGACCACCTCGTCCGCCAGCCCGCCGAGCGCGACCGCCGTGCCGAGCACGGCATTCGCCTCATTGGCGTCGGCGTACGCGGAGATCCGCAGATCGGTCTTGGCGGTCCGGCTCATGTCACCGAGCGCCGTGGTGCCCTGGTCGCCGGTACGGGTGTAGATGCGCGTCAGATTGACCATGGGGCCAGCGTAGTGAGACCCGCCCCCGGCCCGGCACAACCCCCCGCCCCGACCGGCCCGGCGCGCCCCCCGGCGCTCCTCCCGATGTGATGTCCGTCATGTGAGACGTGACGCGCATCTCTTAGCCGCCACTTGACCCCTTCCGGCCGCTAATCTCCGGCCGAGAGGCGAAATGTAAACAGTCGTTAAGGGGTGTCGCTGTGGCCAGGAAGCTCGCCGTCATCGGAGCCGGACTCATGGGTTCCGGAATCGCTCAGGTCTCGGCCCAGGCGGGCTGGGACGTCGTTCTGCGCGACATCACCGACGAGGCCCTGACCCGCGGCACCGACACCATCAAGAACTCCTGGGACCGTTTCGTCGCCAAGGGCAGAATGGAAGCGGCCGACGCCGACGCCGCGTTGGCCCGGATCACCACCACCACCGATCTGGACGCCGTCGCGGACGCCGACGTCGTCGTCGAGGCGGTGTTCGAGAAGCTCGAGGTCAAGCACGAGATCTTCCGCGCGCTCGACCGCATCGTCCGCGAGGACGCGGTGCTCGCCTCCAACACCTCCGCCATCCCGATCACCAAGATCGCCGCGGTGACGGACCGTCCGGAGCGGGTCGTCGGCGCGCACTTCTTCTCGCCGGTGCCGATGATGCAGCTGTGCGAACTGGTCCGGGGCCACCGCACCAGCGACGAAACCCTCGCCACCGCGAAGGAGTTCGCCGAGTCGGTCGGCAAGACCGTCGTCGTCGTCAACCGCGATGTCGCCGGCTTCGTCACCACCCGGCTCATCTCGGCGCTGGTCGTCGAGGCCGCCAAGCTCTACGAGTCGGGCGTGGCCTCCGCCGAGGACATCGACACCGCCTGCCGGCTGGGCTTCGGCCACGCCATGGGCCCGCTCGCCACCGCCGATCTCACCGGGGTCGACATCCTGCTCCACGCCACCGGGAACATCTACACCGAGTCCCAGGACACCAAGTTCGCCGCGCCGGAGCTGATGCGCCGGATGGTGGACGCCGGGGACATCGGCCGCAAGAGCGGGCAGGGCTTCTACACCTACTGAGCGGCCGGTGAAGGCCCTCCGGCGTCCGCCGGTATCACCCTACGGAGTGATTTCGGTATCGGTTCGCTTACAAACAGCAACTGAGGTGCCCTTCAGGCCGTCAGTTGAGGCAAGAAGAAGTGCGACAGCCTGCGCGGGCCGTCGCACCGACGCGGCCCATCACACATCCACTGGGCACTGAAGCACTCTCGGGGAGCGCATATGCACATCAGGGGCGACCAAGTCGAGCTGGTCGTCGGGGGCCGCCTCGACGTCCGCAGCGCGGCGGACGCCCGTACGGTCCTGCACTCGGCGGTCGACGACGGAGACGGCGACCTGGTGCTCGATCTGACCGGCCTCGACTCCTGGGACGCCACCGGGCTCGGCGTCATCATGGGCGCCCACCGCCGGGCAGGCCGCTGCGGCAGAAGGCTCGTACTGCGCGGTGTGCCG
The DNA here is from genome assembly GCF_039532665.1 of Streptomyces amakusaensis. Lineage (NCBI taxonomy): Bacteria > Bacillati > Actinomycetota > Actinomycetes > Kitasatosporales > Streptomycetaceae > Streptomyces > Streptomyces amakusaensis. The sequence goes on from NZ_BAAASB010000002.1 coordinate 157,540, forward strand.
CCGCAGATGCAGCGGCTGCTGGTGGCCACCCGGCTGCACCGCATCCTCGCCATCGAGGGCGGTCTCGCCGCCGAGTCGCTGCCCCGGGTCTGACCGCCCCGGGCCGTCCCGGCCCGTCCCGGGCCGCCTCCGCCCACCTCGTACCCGCCCGTTCGCGACCTCACAATTCTCATGAAGCCGTGACGTCGCGGACGGGCCGGCACCCCGCCGCATCAGGGATACCCTGCCAGCGTCTAGGGTTTCGTTCGTCTGCCGCCGTACGGGACGCTCCGACGAGTCACTCGCGACACACCGCTTCGGGCGACCCACGCGGCAGGAGCACCGGACCGAAGCGGCGTCCGGGCGCGCGGAGAGACTCGGGAGGGGCCTTCGCGCGAGGCTCCGCCACGGGCTCCCACCGAGCCCCGGCGGGGACGAACCTATGCGAAGCGCATCTGGGGGCTTGGACCATGGACCACGACAGTTTCGGCGAGGGCGCGGGGCCGAAGCGGCCGTCGCGCGAGCCCGGCGCGCCCGACTTCGGACAGTCCGCGCCGCCGCTCGCCCGTACCGTGCGGATCGTCGCCGGTGACTTCCTGCTCACCGTCAACCCCGTCGACGGCAGCGAGATAGAACCCTGCCCGCCCAGCGTGCCCGACGCCGCCGACCACCCCGCGCCGCCCGTCCGCCGCACCGCGGCCGAGCGCGCCGAACACCAGCGCGCCGCCCAGCCGCCCGCACCCGCGGGACCCGCCGCGCCCCGGCCGGCGCTGCTGGAGCGCGACGAGGAGCGCGAGCGGATCACCCGACTCCTCGCCCGGGGCCGCTCCCTGCGCGTCACCGGGCCCGCCGGCTCCGGCCGTACCGCCCTGCTCGACCTCGTCGCCGAGGAGTGCGCCGACCTCGCGCCCGACGGAGTCGTCCGGCTCAACGGCCGCCACCGCACCGCCACCGACCTGCTGTACGAACTCTTCGCGGCCGTCCACCGCTCCCCGCGCCACCGCCCCGGCCGCGCCCAACTCCCCGAGCGGATCGCCGACATCGGCGCGATCGTCGTCCTGGACGACCTGGAGTTCGGCGGCGCGGCCCTCGGCGAGCTGCTCGACTCGGCCCCCGAGTGCGCCTTCCTGCTCGCCGCCCTCCCCGACGCCCCCGAACCCGCCGCCGACGCCCACCTCGAAGAGGTCGTCCTCACCGGACTCGGCCGCAGCGCCTCCCTGGAGCTGCTGCGCCGCTCCGTGGACCGCCCGCTCGCCGAGGACGAGGCCAACTGGGCCGGAGACCTCTGGTTCGAGTCCGAGGGCCTGCCGCTGCGCTTCGTCCAGGCCGGCGCGCTGCTGCGGCAGCGCGACGAACTCCGCGAGCGGCTGCGCGAGGACCCCGACGCCTTCGAGGCGTTCGCGCCCCCGGAGGGCGTCGACGGGACCGAGGTCGCCCTGCCCACCCTGGGACAGGGCGCGGCCCCCGCGCCACTGCTCGCCTCCCGGCTCGGCGAGGCCGCCCGGCAGACCCTGCGCCTCGCCGTCGCGCTCGGCGGCGAGGTGCCCCACCAGGCGCAGCTGCCCGCCCTCGTCGGCGACACCCACGCCGACGCCGCGATCGGCGAGCTGATGGACTGCGGCCTCCTCTCCCCGGTCGGCGTCCGCTACCGGCTCGCGGCCGGCGTCCGCGCCCAGCTGGTCGAGAAGGGGTACGCGGAGGAGTCCGCCGCCCACGCCCACACCGCCGCCCAGCACTACACCTGGTGGGTCGGACACCCCTCCGTCACCCCCGAGCGGGCCTGCGCCGAGGCGGACGCCGTCGTGGCCGCGCTCACCGCCCTGGTCACCAGCGACGGGAGCGGGCACCCGAGCGCCGCCGTGCTGCTCGCCCGCGGCGCCGCGCCCGCCTTCGCCGCCGGACTCCACTGGGGCGCGTGGGAACGCGTCCTGCGGACCGGCTCCGAAGCCGCCCGCAAGGCGGGCGAAGTGGCCGAGGAGGCCTACTTCCACCATGAGCTGGGCATCCTGGCGCTCAGCACCGACCGGCTGGACCGGGCGCGCGCCGAGCTGGAGACCTCGATCGGCATGCGCGGAGTGCTCGCCGACAAGAGCGGCACGGTCGCCGGACGCCGGGCGCTGACCCTCGTCGACGACCGGGAGAACGGACGGGTGCCCTCGGCCTCCCTCACCGGCTCCGCCGAGGCCCCCACCGCCCGGGTGCCCGCCACCCGTCCGGCGCTCTCCTCGCCGCCCGCGATGGCCGCGCTGCCGCCCGGAACGGGAGCGGGAGCCGGAGCCGGAGCCGGAGCCGGAGTCGCCGGGGCGGACCGCGCCGCCGCCGCCCCGGGCACCCGCCCCTTCCCGGTGGTCTCCGGGACCGTGGAGGTGCCCCGGACCTTCGTCCCGTACCAGCCGCCGCCCGGACAGAGCGCCTGGGCCCGCCGCAGGCGCGTGCTGCTCGGCACCCGCCGCAATCTGGTCGCCGCCGCCGCGGGCGCGCTGCTCGTGGCCGTCCTGGGCACCGCCGTCACCCTCGGCGCGGTCTCGGACGAGAAGGAGCCGCCGAGCGGCGGCAAGGTCGGCAACGGCCAGTCGGTCGAGGAGGAGGAGCCCCCCGGCGGTCTGGAGGCGGACGAACCCGCCACCGACCCCGGCGAGCGCCGGCCCAGCGTCCCCGGCGCGGTCCCGGCCGCCACCACCGGCGCGACGGCCGTCCCCCGGGGCAGCGCCGTACCCGTGACGGGGACGCCGTCCGCGTCGGCCACCACCACCCCCACGGCCGGCACCACCCCGCGGCCGGGCCAGAGCACCTCGGACGCGCCCACCACCCGGCCCAGCGCCCCGGCGTCGACCACCGGCACCGGCAGCCCGACCGGCACGGGCGGCCCGACCACCGTGCCCACGGCCACGGTCACCCCCACCGCCAGGCCCACCCCGACCATACGGCCGACCAAGACCACCAGGCCGACGACGCCCGCGCCCACCCCCACGGCCACCGACGACGACGGCACCCAGACCACCGGCAGCGCGCCGATCGCACCGACCCCCGCCGGGACCCCCTCCGCCCCGGTCGCCTGAGCCTCCGGGTACGCCGACGGCCCCGGGGCGATGCCTCCGGGGCCGTCGGCCACTTCCGTCCGCCGCGTCTTCGCGCGGGCGGGCTCAGAACAGTCTGAGCTTGTCGTCCTCGATGCCCCGCAGCGCGTTGTAGTCGAGCACCACACAGCCGATGCCCCGGTCCGTCGCCAGCACCCGCGCCTGCGGCTTGATCTCCTGAGCCGCGAACAGGCCCTTCACGGGGGCGAGATGGGGATCGCGGTTCAGCAGCTCCAGATAGCGGGTCAGCTGCTCCACGCCGTCGATCTCGCCACGCCGCTTGATCTCCACCGCGACCGTGCCGCCGTCCGAGTCCCGGCACAGGATGTCCACCGGGCCGATCGCCGTCGGGTACTCCCGGCGGATCAGGCTGTACCCCTCGCCCAGGGTCTCGATCCGGTCGGCGAGCAGTTCCTGAAGGTGCGCCTCCACGCCGTCCTTGATGAGCCCGGGGTCCACCCCCAGCTCGTGCGAGGAGTCATGGACGACCTCCTCCATGGTGATGATCAGCTTCTCGCCGGCCTTGTTGACGACCGTCCAGACGCTGCCGTCGCCCTCCTTGAGCGTGCAGGGCGGGGACATCCAGTTCAGTGGTTTGTACGCCCGGTCATCCGCGTGGATGGAGACGCTGCCGTCCGCCTTGATGAGGATCAGGCGGAGGGCTGAGGGCAGATGGGCGGTGAGCCGTCCCGCGTAGTCCACGGAGCAGCGGGCGATGACAAGGCGCATGGTCGGCAACGCTACTCGACGCAGACCCCCGCGCGCGATTCTCCCTACGCACTCCCGCTGTGGGCGACCACCGCGCCTGACGGAGACCCTCTGGCCCGTCCAGCTTGTACCTGTTCCTTTCTGGCCGGTTGTCCGCTCAATCTCCTGGTGCGCCATGGATCGCGCACTTACCGTGGATGCGGGAGGTCGTCGGCTGCGCACTCTGCGTCGTTGTACGTCATGCACATGATGGCGTTTTGGGTGTTTTCGGCGTGCCTTCTTCCCCGCCCGTAAGGCCCCGGTCCCGGGGTCGCGAGAGGAGTACCCATGTCGCTCGACGTCTCACCGGCGCTGTTGGAGCAGGCCGAGCGAGGCGAGGTCGACGAAGCAGATTTCGTCGACTGCGTCCGGACCTCCCTGCCCTACGCATGGGAGATGATCAGTTCGCTGGTGGCACAGCTGAAGGTCGACGGCGGCGACTTCGCCGACAACCAGACGCCTCCGCCGGACGAGCAGGCACGTGGCCAACTGCTGCGCGCGCTCGCGAGTGACGCGATTCGCGGCGCGCTGCAACGGCACTTCGGAGTACGGCTCGCTTTCCAGAACTGCCACCGCGTCGCGGTGTTCCCGCTGGACTCCTCGGTGGACGAGCGACTGGCCCGCTTCACCTCGGTACGCGGGCAGCTGCTCAACCAGTCGCCCGAACTGCGCGACTGCTGAGGACTTGGGTCGCCGCTCCGGGTCGCGGGAGGCGCGACTGACGGCGGTGCGCCCGGGAGCCGGCCCGGCGGTCCGGGTCGGCTCCCGGGGCGGCTCAGCCCAGCAGCGGGAGCACATCCTCGCCCAGCCGCCGGACGTTCTCCTCCGTCGCCGTGAGATCGCCCGAGCCCTCGGTGAGCAGCGCGAACCGCCGGATGCCGGTGCGCTCGGCGGTCGCCGCCAGCCGGTCGGCGGCGAGGCGCGGCGGGCCCACCGGGTGGAGCCGGCAGAGCAGCTCCGTATAGGCGACGGGGTCGCGCATCACCCGCGCCCGGCCGTCGACCGTCATATGCGCGTCCAGGCCCTGCCGGAACCAGCCGGGCATCGACTTCAGCAGCGTCTCGCCCGCCTCCGCCGCGCTGCGGCCGATCTGGGCCACTCCCGCCGACACATGACCGGCCGTCGCGACCTCCTCCGGCGCACGGCCCGCCGCCAGGGCGCTCCGCCGCCACAGGGCGACCATCTCGGCCTTCTCCTCGTCGCCGCAGTGCATGCCGAGCAGCATCGGCAGCCCCCGCTCACCGGCGAGGCGCACACTCCCGGGCGAGGTGCACGCCACGATCACCTCGGGGCGCTCGGGCCCGCCGATCAGCTCGTCCGGCCGGGGCACCACGGGCACTTCGCGGAAGGAGTACCGCTGCGAGCGGCCGGCGACGGAGGGCCGCCGCAACCAGTCCAGCAGCAGGTCCAGCGAGTCCGCGAACCCCGTCTCATAGGCCGCGAGACCGGCTCCGAAGACCTCCAGATCGACCCAGGGCCCGCCCCGGCCCACCCCCAGCGAGAATCTCCCCCCGCTGGTCAGATGCAGCAGCGCCGCCTGCTCGCCGAGTGCCACCGGGTGCGCGGTGGGCAGCACGCTCACCGCCGTGCCCACCCTGATCCGCCGGGTGCGGCCGAGCAGCAGCGCGGCGAGCGTCACCGCCGACGGGCACACGCCGTACGGCACGAAATGATGCTCGGCGAGCCACACCGCGTCGAGCCCCGACTCCTCCGCCACCTCGGCGGAGCGCACCGCCCGATGCAGTGCCTCTCCCTGTCCCTGGCCCGGAAATTGCGCCGCCAGTACGAACGTTCCCACGCGCATAGCCTTCTGCCTCCTTGCGGCCGACGCGTCACTCCCCCCACCGGCATCAACGCCCGACACGTGCCAGGGGCACGGCCTCTCGTAAAGTTCTTGCGATTTTCCGGTAACCGCCCCGTCAGGAGCGGCCCTCCCGTGGCACACCGGACGTGTACCCGCTTGCCCAGGCCCTAGGCTGGTCGAGAAGGAAACGTCCCACTTGCCCCGTGAGGTGTACTCGTGTCCCCGCGCCGCAACCGCCCCAAGGGCGGCGACAAGCTCTCCCCGCAGTCCGGTGAACCGGGCGACCGCTACGGCGGGTTCGGCCTCACCGAGTCCTGGCAGGGCGAGGAGTGGTCGCTGCGCCATGTCGCCGGGGCGAGCGCCCAGGGCAAGCGCTATCGCTGCCCGGGCTGCGACCAGGAGATCCCGGCGAGCGTTCCGCATGTGGTGGCCTGGCCGGAGCACGGGGGAGTGGACGACCGCAGGCACTGGCACAAGGCCTGCTGGAACGCGAAGGACCGCCGCACCACGAGGGTGCAGCGGTCCCGTAACGCGCCCAGGCACTGACCGGGGCGGAGCGGTCTCTCAGACGTCGCGCGAGTTCAGCACCGCGTACGCGCCGGCCAGCGCGGCGGCGGCCACTCCGGCCATGATCCACACCGGCTCCCAGCCCTGCGGGCCGGAGTCGACACCGGCGTCGGTGTAGAGCACGCCGAGCTGGTTGGGGATCGAGTAGTCGAAGAGCGCTTCCTGGACCTTCGCCAGGGACTCCACGGCCAGGAACATCGCCACCACCATCGGCAGCAGCACCACGCCGATCATGGCGGTGATGGCTCCCGCCGAGTGCCGGATCAGCACACCCACGGCGAGCGAGAGCAGACCGAGGGAGGCGAGGAAGAAGCTCACACCGAAGGTGGAGCGGAACCACTCCTCGTTGGTGGGGGCCTTCGCGCCGTCGAGGATCGACACCTGGAGCGCGCCGACCACCAGCGTGAGCACCAGGGTGGAGACGAAGACGACCAGGAAGAAGACGAGCGCCTTCGCGGTCAGCACCCGGCTCCGCGAGGGGCAGGCCGTCAGCGTGGTCCGGATCATCCCGGTCCCGTACTCCGAGGCGACGGTGAGCACGCCGAGCGTTATCACGCAGACGCTGGCGAGGAGCACCCCGAAGAAGCCGAAGAAGAGCACCTGCTCATTGGCGATGTCGGCGTCGGCGCCGTTCAGCGCCACCGCGATCAGCAGGCCGATGCCGACGATCAGCACGGCCATGACGCTCAGCGTCCAGATCGTCGACCGCACCGAACGGATCTTGGTCCACTCGGAGGCGAGCGCGTCCCCGAGGTGGGCCTTGCGGACCGGGATCGGCGAGGAGTACGAGGCGACGGGAGCGCCCTGCTGCTGGTAGGGGGTGGTCATCGGGGGTCCTCGGGCTTGGTCAGGTCGGCGGGGGCGGCGGCGGGCGGCGCGGCCTGCGCGGCCGCCGGAGCGCCCGCGTAGGGGTTGGCCTCGGACCCGGGCGGCGGCGGGGCGTAGAAGCCCTGCTGCGGCACCTCGGGGATCCGCTGCTGCGGCGCCCCGAACCCGGGCTGCGGCTGCTGCGTCAGCCCCGCCTTCTGGTCGACGGACGAGCGGTAGTCGACCGCGCCCTGCGTCATCCGCATGTACGCCTCCTCCAGCGAGGCCCGGTGCGGGGACAGCTCCCAGAGGCGGACGTCCGAACCGTGCGCCAGATCGCTGATCCGGGGCAGCGGCAGCCCGGTCACCCGCAGCGCGCCGTCCGGCTCGGTCAGCACCTGGGCGCCTGCCCCGGAGAGCGCGGCGGACAGCTTGTCGCGCGACTGCGGCTCGTCGTCCGGGGTGCGCACCCGGGCGAAGTCGGCCGAGTTGGTCGAGATGAAGTCCGTGACGCTCATGTCCGCGAGCAGCTGCCCGCGGCCGATCACGATCAGATGGTCGGCGGTGAGGGCCATCTCGCTCATCAGGTGCGAGGAGACGAAGACCGTACGGCCCTCGGCGGCGAGCCGCTTCATCAGATTGCGGACCCAGAGGATGCCCTCGGGGTCGAGACCGTTGACCGGCTCGTCGAAGAGCAGCACCTGGGGGTCGCCGAGGAGGGCCGCCGCTATGCCGAGCCGCTGGCCCATGCCGAGCGAGAAGCCCTTCGAGCGCTTGCGCGCCACGTCCTGGAGACCGACGACGCCGAGCACCTCGTCCACCCGGCGGGCCGGGATCCCGGAGAGCTGCGCCAGCGACAGCAGGTGGTTGCGGGCGCTGCGCCCGCCGTGGACGGCCTTGGCGTCGAGCAGCGCGCCGACCTGGCGGGGCGCGTTCGGGGTCTGCCGGAAGGGCAGGCCCCCGATCGTGACCTTGCCCTCGGTCGGGGCGTCGAGCCCCAGGATCATCCGCATGGTGGTGGACTTGCCGGCACCGTTGGGGCCGAGGAATCCGGTCACCGCGCCGGGCCTCACCTGGAAGGAAAGGTTGTACACGGCCGTCTTGGCGCCGTAGCGCTTCGTCAGGCCGACTGCCTCGATCATTCTCCAGCCCCATCGACTTCTCGTCATCGGGGCTCCGGCCGGTCGGCCGCACACCCCCGTAAGAGAGAGGAGGATATCGAGGTTCGTATAGTTCCAGCCACTCGGTAACTTTTCGATCACGTTCCCGGGGGTATGGGCGGGTCTCTACGCGTCGCGGCGCTTCAGCACCGCGTACCCCCCGGCGAGCGCCACCAGCACCCAGATCAGCATGATCCCCAGCCCCTCCCAGGGGCCGTACGGGACTTTGGTGCCGCCCAGCGCGTCCGGCACCACCTGCATGATCCGCGCGCCGGCCTGGTCGGGGAAGTACCGGGCGACCGTCTTGGCCTTCGGCACCGCCGCCAGGATCTGCGAGACCAGGAAGAAGAACGGCATCAGAATGCCGAGCGACAGCATCGAGCTGCGCAGCATCGTCGCCACCGCCATCGAGAAGAGCGCGATCAGCCCCATGTAGAGGCCGCCGCCGACCACCGCGCGCAGCACGTTCTCCGCGCCGAGCGTCGTGCGGTGCTCGCCCAGCAGCGCCTGGCCGAGGAAGAAGGAGGCGAAACTCGTCGCCATGCCCACCGCCAGCGCCAGGACCGTGGCCACCGCCAGCTTGCCGAAGAGGAAGGTGCCGCGCTGCGGCACGGCGGCGAGCGAGGTGCGGATCATCCCGGAGCTGTACTCGGTGCCCACCACCAGCACCCCGAAGACCACCATCGCCAGCTGGCCGAGCGTCATCCCGGAGAAGCTCGCGAGCGTCGGATCGAAGGTGAGCCGCTGAGCCGGGGAGAGATCGTCGAAGGTGGACCGGAAGAGCGCGCAGAGCGCCGCGCTCACGGCGACCGTCACCAGGAAGGCGGCGGCCAGCGTCCAGAGCGTGGAGGACACCGTACGGATCTTGGTCCACTCCGACTGGAGGACCGCGGGCAGTGAGGCCATGGCTCAGACTCCCTCCGTGCCGCTGCCGCTGCCGCCGGTGCCCCAGCGGGGGCCCGTGTCCGCCGGCGGCCCCTCGCCCCAGCGGGGGCCCGGCGGCGCGGACCGCCCCGGATCGCTCGTACCGTGTGCGTGGTACTCCACCGAACCCGCCGTCATCTGCATGAACGCCTCCTCCAGCGAGGCCCGCTGGGCGCTCAGCTCATGCAGGACGACACCGTGCTCCGCCGCCAGCTCGCCGAGCCGCTCGGTCGTCGCGCCGTCGATCTCCAGCGCGCCGCCCGCCGCCTCCACGGGGGTGAACCCCGCCGTGTGCAGCAGATCCCGCAGCCGCTCCGGCTGCGGCGAGCGCACCCGCGCGTAGCTGCGCGAGTTCTCCTGGATGAATGCCGCCATCGAGGTGTCCGCCAGCAGCCGGCCCTGCCCGATCACGATCAAGTGATCCGCCGTGAGCGCCATTTCGCTCATCAGGTGCGAGGAAACGAAGATCGTCCGCCCCTCGGCGGCGAGCTGCTTCATCAGATTGCGGATCCAGTGAATTCCCTCCGGGTCCAGCCCGTTCACCGGCTCGTCGAACATGAGGATCTCCGGATCGCCGAGCAGCGCGGAGGCGATTCCCAGCCGCTGGCCCATGCCGAGCGAAAATCCCTTCGATTTCTTCCGCGCCACCGCCGTGAGTCCGACGATGTCCAGCACTTCCGAGACCCGGGAGGAGGGGATGCGATTCGCCTGGGCGAGACAGAGCAGATTGTTGTACGCGCTCCGCCCGCCGTGCATCGCCTTCGCGTCGAGCAGCGCGCCGATGTACTTCAGCGGCTCCGCCAGCTCCCGGTAGTGCCTGCCGTCGATCCGTACGCTGCCACTGGTCGGATTGTCCAGATCGAGCATCATCCGCATCGTGGTGGACTTGCCCGCGCCGTTCGGACCGAGGAACCCGGTCACCACCCCCGGCCTGACCTGAAACGACAGACGGTCGACGGCGACCTTCGCGCCGAATCGCTTGGAGAGGCCCTCAAGCTCGATCATGCGGCCACGCTAAGGGCGCGCGAAGCCCCCCGCCACTTGAACGGCAGGGGGCTTGACGCATTCTTTGACCCGCACGCTCCCCGGAGGGGGAGGAGTCGCACATCCGGACGGGGAGTCAGCGGGACTGCTGGGCCGGGACCCCCCGGGAGATCGGCTCGTCGTCGGCGGGGGAGCCGGCGGCGGCGACCGCGGCACCCGTCAGCGTGGCCAGCATCTCGCGAACGTTGGTCAGCTGCGCGTTGATCGAGTCGCGGCGGTTGGTGAGCGCCGCCAGCTCGCGCTCCGATTCGCTGCGGATCCGGTCGGCCTTGGCGTTGGCGTCCGCCACGATGTCCTCGGACTGACGCTGGGCCGTCTCCACCGTCTGACGGGCCCGGCGCTCCGCGTCCGTACGCAGCTTCTCGGCCTCCAGGCGCAGCTGCTCGGCGCGGTGCTCGATCTCCGCGAGACGCTTCTCGGCCTTCGCCTGACGCGAGGCCAGGTCCCGCTCGGACTGCTCCCGGCGCTTGGCGAGGTTGGTCTCGAAGTCCGCGGCGGCCTGGGCGGCCTTGGCACGGGTCTCCTCGAAGAGCGCGTCGGCCTCCTCGCGCTTGGACTGCGCGTCCTTCTGCGCCTCGCTGCGCAGCTGCTGGGCCTCGCCCTTCGCCTTGTCGACGATGTTGACGCCGTCGTCCTCCGCCTTCGCCTTCCGCTCGGCGGCGAACGACTCGGCGTCGTTGCGCACCTGCTGGGCGGCGGACTCGGCCAGCTCGCGGTGCTGCTCGGCGGCGCGGCGGGCCTCCTCGCGCAGGTCCTTCGCCTCCTCCTCGGCGAGCCGCAGGATCTTCTCGACACGCGCACCGAGGCCGGCGTACGAGGGCTCGGCGTCGGAGACCTGCGCCTGGGCGTTCTGCGTCTCCAGGTGGAGTTCTTCGATGCGCTTTTCGAGAGAGGTGATTCGGGAGAGAGCGCTATCACGGTCGGCGACGAGCTTGGTAATGCGGTCGTCCACCTGGCCGCGGTCGTAACCACGCCGCACGAGCTCGAAGCCGAAGGGGGAGGAAGTGTCGCTCATGGGGTTCCTGTCGAATGAGACCGGTGAGGTGATAGTTGGAATCCTAGGGGCCTAAGCGGCGTGTCATCGAGTGGATGCGGGTTTGATCTGGAGAATGTCCAGCCTTTTGAGTGGCTAGCCGTCGGAGGACTTGCCGCTGGAACGTGTAACCCCAGCAGCGGCACCGGCTTTGACGCCGCCCGACGGGCCGCCGGACGGCTTGCCGCCGACCGGCGGAGCTTCAAAGCCGAGGGCCTCCAGCACGTCCTGGACCCGGGAAATCTCGGCCTGAATGTCCTCGCGCCGCCGCACCAGCACCTCCAACTCGCGCTTTCCGTCCGTCACCGCGCGCTCGGCCTCGGCCACGGCCTCCGCCTTGATCTGCTCGCCCTCGCGGGTCAGTCCGGCCTTCTTCTGCTCGGCCTCCTTCAGCAGCCCCTCCGCCCGCTTGACCGCGGAGATACGGACCCGGCTCGCCTCCGAGTTCGCGTCGGCCACCAGCTGCTTGGCCTTCTCCTCGGCCTCGTCGCGCTGCTGGGTCGCCGCCTTCACCAGATGGTCGACCCGCTCGCCGGTCGTCCGCATCTGCTCCGCGGTCTCCCGGCGGGCCCGCTCGTGCAACTCCTCCACCTCGGACTCCACCCGGGCGCGCATCTCGTCGCCGCGCTCCCTTATGGCGGTGGCGTCCCGGCGCGCGCCGACCAACAGCTCATCGGCGTCGGTACGGGACTTCTCCACCAGGGAGTTGCCCTCGATGGTCGCCTCCGCGACCAGCCGCTCGGCCTCCTGGCGGGCCGCGCCCACCATGGCGTCCGCCTGCTCCTCTGCCTCCAGGGCGGAGCGCAGCGCCTCCTCCTGAGCCTTGTTCACCAGCTGGTCCGCCTGCTCGGCCGCGTCCCGGCGGCTCTTGGCCGCCGCCTCCCGCGCCTCGTCCACGGTGCGCTCGGAGGCCGCGCGGGCATCGGCTGCCAGCCGCTCGGCCGCCGCCTCGGCGTCCGTCTTGACCTGCCGCGCCTCGGACCTGATCCGCTCGGACGCCTGCTGGGCCGAGGCCACCGCCTCGGTGGCCTCCGCGCGCATCCGCTCCGCGTCCTCGGTCGCCTCCGCCCGGCTCCGCGCGGCGTCCGCGGTGGCGTCCGCCACCAGCCGCTCGGCCTCGCTCCGCGCGTCGGAGCCCAGCCGCTCGGCCTCGGCGCTCGCCTCGCCGATCAGCTCGTCGGCCTGGGCGGCGGCGTCGGAGCGCCGCTTGTCGGCGGCCTGCCGCGCCTCGTCCAGGATCCGCTCGCTCTCCGTCCGGCTCCGCTCGGCCTCCTCGATCGCCTCGGTCACCAGACGTTCCGTCTCGCTCCGCGCGTCGGACGCCAGCCGCTCGGCCTCGGCGCTCGCCTCGCCGATCAGCTGGTCCGCCTGGGCGGCGGCGTCGGAGCGCCGCTTGTCGGCGGCCTGCCGCGCCTCGTCCAGCACCTGCTGGGCCTCGGTACGGATCAGCTCGCCCTCGCTCGTGGCCTCGCCGACGAGCCGGTCCGCCTGGGCCGCCGCCTCCGAACGGATCCGGTTGGCGTCGTCCCGGGCGTCCGCCCGGGTGCGGGCGGCGTCCTGCTCGGCGGAGGCGACCGCGTCGGACGCCTCCGTACGCATCCGCTGGGCGTAGTCGGAGGTGTCCGAGCGCAGCCGGTCGGTCTCCGCGACGGCCTCGGCGACGGTCCGCTCGGCGAGCGCGTTCGCCGCCTCGGTCTCCTCCTGCGCCCTGGCCCGCAGGCTCGCCGCGTCCTCGGCGGCCCGCTCCCGCTCGGCGTGCGCGTCGGCGCGGACGCGGTCCGCCTCCTCCTGCGCCTCGCTCCGGGTCCGCTCGGCCGCGTGCTCCGCGGCCGAGCGCAGCCCGGTGATCTCCTGCTCGGCCTGCTCGTGCAGCCCGGCGACCGACTCCCGCACCTGCTTGGCGTTCAGCTCGGCGGCGGCCACCAGCTCGGTGGCGCGGCCGTCGGCCTCCGTCACCAGCCGGTGCGCCTCGGCCTGGGCCTCCTCGACCCGCCGGCGGGCGGAGGCGAGCAGCTCCTCGCTCTCCTCGCCGACCCGCTCCCGCTCCTGATCGGCCTCGGCGCGCGCCGATTCGAGGATCCCCTCGGCCTCCCGGCGGCGGCGCACGGCCTCCTCCTGGGCGGCGGCCAGCGCCTCGGCGGCCTCCGCCCCCACCCGGTCGGCGGCGGCGGCGGCCTCGGCACGCAGCCGGTCGGCGGTCTCCTGGGCCTCGCTCTTGAGCCGCTCCGCCTCGTTGGAGGCTTCGCTGCGCAGCCGTACGGCGACGTTCTCCGCCTCCGCGCGGGCCGCGGCGGCATCGCCCGCGGCCTCGGTGCGCAGCCGCTCGGCCTCCTCGTCGGCCTGCGCCTGGAGGTTCCGGTTCCGCTCGCCCGTCTCGGTGCGCAGCCGCTCGCTCTCCTCGGCGGCCTCGCGCCGGATCCGCTCGCTCGCGGCGCGCGCGTCGGCGAGGCTCTCCTCGGCGGCCGTCAGCCGGGCCTCGGCCTCGGCCGCGAGCCGTGACAGCTCCTGGGCGGACTCCTCCTGACGGGACGCCAGGGTCCGCGCGGTCTCCTCGCGCAGCTCGGCGGCGGCGCGCTCGGCGGCCTCGGCCACCTCCTCCGCCTGCTCCAGCGCCTCCTCGCGCAGCCGGTCGGCCTCGGCGCGGGTGCGCTCAAGGGTCTCCTCGGCCTGCCGGCGCAGCGCGGTGGAGCGCTCGATCGCCTCGGCGCGCACCCGCTCGCTGTCGGTGGTCGCGGAGGAGCGCAGCTCGTCGGCGTCGGTACGGGCCTTGGTCAGCAGCTCCTCGGCGGTGCTGGCGGCCTCCTCGATCTGCTGGACGGCCTCCCGGCGTGCCTCGGTGCCGAGCCGCTCGCCCTCGGCGACCGCCTCGGCCCGCAGCTGCTCCGCCTCGCCGCGCAGCCGCCGCGCCTCCTCCTGGAGTTCGGCGGTCCTGGCGCGGTACTCGGCGGTGTCGTCCTTGGCCGCGCCCTTGAGCTGGTCGGCCTGTTCGGCGGCCTCGCCGCGCAGCCGGTCGGCCTCCGCGTCGGCCTCGCGGCGGATCCGCTCGGCCTCCTCGCCGGCCTTGCGGGTGGTCTCCCGGGCGTCGTCGGACGCCTTGGTGAGGATCTCCTCGGCGGCCCGGGCGGCCTTGGCCAGCTGGGCGGCGGAGTCCTCGGCCGCGACGGTGCGGGCCTTCTCGGCGGCGGCGGTGAGCTGCTTCTCGGCCTCCGCCTTCGCGTCCTCGAGGAGTTGCTCCGCCTCGGCCTTGAGCGACTCGGAGTCGGTGGTGGCCTCGGCGACCAGCCGGGCGATCTCCGCCTTGGCGGTGCGGGTGCGCTGCTCGTTGGCGGACTCGGCGGAGGCGAGCTGGCGGGCGGCGGACTCCTTGGCCTGGCCCAGGACCTTCTCGGCCTCCGCGCGCGCCTCCCGCAGCCGCTCCTCGGCCTCCTGGATCCGCTGTTCGGCGGCCCGGTTCAGCTCGGTCGCCTGCTGGCGGGCGGTCTCGGCCTCGGCGGTGGTGGAGGTGCGCAGCTGCTCGGCGTGGGCGGCGGCCTCCTGCGCCTGGCCGGAGGCGGCGTTGAGCAGCCGCTCGGCGTCCTTGCGGGCGCGCAGCAGGACCGACTCGGCCTCGGCGCGGGCGGCCTCGGTCTCGGCGCCGACCCGGCGGCGGGCCTCGTCGGCGGAGCGCTTGGCCTCGGCGCGGGCCTGGGCGAGGGACTGCTCCGCCTCGGCGCGGGACTCGTCGAGGAGTCTGCGGGCCTGCGACTCGGTGCGGGCGCGCAACTGCTCGGCCCAGGCGACGTTCTCGTTGACATGGGCCTCGACCGTGTGGCGGCGCTCGGCCAGCTCCTGGTCGAGGCGCTGCCGGCGCTGATTGGCCTCGGCGTGCAGCTCCGCCTGGAGCCTGGCCTGGTGCTCGGCGTGCTCCTGGAGGATGCGCTGGGTCTGGGCCCGGGCCTCGCGCAGCTCGCGCTCCGCGTCCTGGCGCAGCTGGTCGGCCTGCACCTGGGCGTTACGGAGCAGCTGATCGGCCTGATAGCCGAGGTCGGCGCTGTCGTACGCGGGACGGGAGGCGAGGTTGCGGCGCGCCTCGTGCAGCTTGGCGCGCAATACCTCGACCTGGTAGCCGAGGTCCTCGGCATGCTGGACGGCCTTCTCCCGGTCGGTCTTCAGCCGGTCCATCTCGGCTTCGAACCGCGAGAGGTGGTCGTCGTCAGCTCGGTGGCTCTCCTGGTGTTCGTAGCCCCGCACTGCGCGGTCCCATCCGTCCCCTGGTCGCAACTGACTCCACACAAGCGCCGTCCGCTCGCGAACGGCTCCCCGGGGAATGGTGACAGATCAACATGAGAGGCCGCGGTGCGACCCCGACCGGCCCCGGCCCGGAATCGCCCACTCTACCGGGCCGGGAATCCTCAGGTCAGTGGTCCGTTGCGGAGGTGACGAGTTCGGTGAGGACGCCGTGGCAGTCCTTGGGGTGCAGGAAGGTGATGCGCGATCCCATGGAACCGGCCCTCGGGCTGTCGTAGAGGACCCGTACACCCTTCTCCCGGACGGCGTCCGCCTCGGCGTCCACGTCGGCGGTGCCGAAGGCGATGTGATGAACTCCTTCCCCGTTCTTGGCCAGCCACTTCCCGACGGGTGAGTCCTCGGTGAGGGGCTGGAGCAGCTGGATGTAGGACGCGCCCCCGTCGGAGGTCTCGTTGATCTTCAGCATGGCCTCCCGCACGCCCTGCTCCTCGTTGACCTCGGCGTGGAAGACCTCGAATCCATAGGTGGTCCGGTAGAACTCGACAGTTGTGTCAAGGTCGTGACAGGCGATCCCGATGTGGTCGATTCGCGTCAGCATCCCTACAGTCCAGCGCCGATGGGCCCGTTACGCAACGTGCGCGCGATCACACCGACCGCCCGATGACCCCCGGCCGGACCGCTCAGTACATTTGAGGTAAACCCTCGTTCACTCCTCGGCCCCCGGGCCGGAAGGGGATCGTGTCTGATGTCAGGAACGACCGGCACCACCTCAGTGATCGTCGCGGGAGCCAGGACGCCGATGGGACGGCTCCTCGGTTCGCTCGCTTCCTTCTCCGGCTCCGACCTGGGCGGATTCGCCATCGCCGCGGCGGTGGAGCGGGCCGGCATCGCCCCCGGCCAGGTGCAGTACGTGATCATGGGCCAGGTGCTCCAGGCCGGGGGCGGGCAGATGCCGGCCCGCCAGGCGGCCGTCAAGGCGGGCATCCCGATGTCCGTCCCCGCGCTCACCGTCAACAAGGTCTGTCTCTCCGGGCTGGACGCCATCGCCCTGGCGGACCAGCTGATCCGGGCCGGCGAGTTCGACGTGGTCGTCGCCGGCGGCCAGGAGTCGATGACCAACGCGCCGCATCTGCTGCCGAAGTCGCGCCAGGGCCACAAGTACGGGGCGATCGAGATGCTCGACTCGATGGCCCACGACGGGCTCACCGACGCCTTCGAGAACATCGCCATGGGCGAGTCGACGGAGCGGCACAACACCCGGCTCGGCATCGCCCGCGCCGAGCAGGACGCCATCGGCGCGCTCTCCCACCAGCGGGCCGCCGCCGCGCGGAAGAACGGGATCTTCGCGGCGGAGATCACCCCCGTGGAGATCCCGCAGCGCCGGGGCGAGCCGGTCCTCGTCACCGAGGACGAGGGCATCAGGCCCGAGACCACGGCGGAGTCGCTGGCCGGGCTGCGTCCGGCCTTCTCCGCCGACGGCACGATCACCGCTGGCACCGCCTCGCAGATCTCCGACGGCGCGGCGGCCGTCGTGGTGATGAGCCGCGCCAGGGCCGAGGAACTGGGCCTGGAGTGGATCGCCGAGATCGGTGCGCACGGCAATGTCGCCGGCCCCGACAACTCCCTTCAGTCGCAGCCGTCCAACGCGATCCTGCACGCCCTCGGCAAGGAGGGCATCGGCGTCGGCGACCTCGATCTCATCGAGATCAACGAGGCTTTCGCCGCGGTCTCCGCGCAGTCAATGAAGGATCTCGGGGTGTCCAGCGAAAGAGTGAACGTCAACGGCGGAGCGATCGCTCTCGGCCATCCGATCGGCATGTCCGGGGCCCGGCTCGTGCTCCACTTGGCGCTGGAGCTGAAGCGCCGGGGCGGCGGAGTGGGCGCGGCGGCGCTGTGCGGCGGCGGCGGCCAGGGCGACGCGCTGATCCTCCGCGTTCCCTCGGCCGGCTGACGGCCACGACCAAGGTCGTGTCTTCAAAGTCCCGCCTGTCCGTCGTGCCCCGGCACGCCCTCCCCCTGGCCGAAGGCCCAGGGGGAGCACCAGACCCCGCCAGACCCTCCCTACGGGAGGACGGCGCTACTTTGAAGACACTCCCTAGGAGCGGTGAGATGGCAGACGTCCCCCAGCTGGTCGCCCAGGCCAGGGAAGGCAGGCCCCGGGCGGTCGCCCGGCTGATCTCCCTGGTGGAGGGGGCGTCACCGCAGCTGCGCGAGGTGATGGCGGCGCTCGCCCCGCTGACCGGAGGGGCGTACGTGGTCGGCCTGACCGGCTCGCCCGGCGTCGGCAAGTCGACCTCCACCTCGGCCCTGGTCACCGCGTACCGCAGGGCGGGCCGCCGGGTCGGGGTGCTCGCCGTCGACCCGTCCTCGCCGTTCTCCGGCGGGGCGCTGCTGGGCGACCGGGTCCGGATGTCGGAGCACGCCTCCGACCCGGGCGTCTACATCCGCTCCATGGCCACCCGGGGGCATCTGGGCGGTCTGGCGTGGGCCGCCCCGCAGGCGATCCGCGTCCTGGACGCGGCGGGGTGCGAGGTGATCCTCGTGGAGACGGTCGGGGTGGGCCAGTCCGAGGTGGAGATCGCCGCCCAGGCGGACACCTCCGTGGTGCTGCTCGCGCCCGGCATGGGCGACGGCATCCAGGCCGCGAAGGCGGGAATCCTGGAGATCGGCGACGTCTATGTCGTCAACAAGGCGGACCGCGACGGCGCGGACGCGACGGCCCGCGAGCTGAACCACATGCTGGGGCTGGGCGAGGCCCGCGCCCCCGGGGACTGGCGGCCGCCGATCGTGCGGACGGTGGCATCGCGCGGTGAGGGCACCGACGAGGTGGTCGAGGCCCTGGAGAAGCACCGCGCCTGGATGGAGGAGAGCGGCGCGCTCCAGACGCGCCGGGCCCGCCGGGCCGCGGGCGAGGTGGAGACCATCGCGGTCACCGCGCTCCGCGAACGCATCGGCGATCTCCACGGCGACCGCCGGCTGGACGAGCTGGCGCGGCGCATCGTCGCGGGCGAGCTGGACCCCTACCGCGCGGCCGACGAGCTGGTGGCGGGGCTGACCGAGTCCTGACCGCCGGGGGTACGGCGACGGCCCGGCCGGGTCCTCGAAGGATCCGGCCGGGCCGTGGCGCGCCCGTGGGGACAGGGTGCGGGGGCGATCAGCCGTCCGCGCGGTCCTCGTCGCGGTCGCCGTCGTCGTTCCGGTCGTCCGCGTCGTCGGCCCGGTCGTCGGTGTCCGTGCCGTCGCGGTCGTCCCGGTCGTCGCGGTCGTCGTTCCGGTCGTCGGCGTCGTCCGCCCGGTCGCCCGCCAGATCGTCGCGGCCGTCCCGGTCGCCGTCCCGGCCGGCGCCCTTGTCGCCGTGGTCGTCGTCCTTCTCCACCGAGGCCTTGGCCGTCTTCGCGTCCACCCGGACGTCGTGCTCCTTGCCGTCCTCGGCGCGGACCTCTATCGCCCAGTGACCGTCGTCGAACTCGACCTCCGTCACCGCGCCCGGCCGGAAGGACAGCGCCGCCGAGACGGCCTGCTGGGCGCTGACCGTGGCATCGCCGACGGCGGCGTCGCCCTCGCGCCGGTCGTCGTCGCGGTCGTCGCGGTCGTCGTCCCGGTCATCGTCGTCGTCCTTCTCCACCGAGGCCTCGGCGCTCTTCGCGTCCACCCGGATCTCGTGCCCGAGACCCTTGGCGTCCACGATCTCGACCTCCCACGCGCCGTCGCCGTCGTCGTCACGGCCGGCCGACTCGACCACACCGGGCTGCTTCTTCAGCGCCGAGTTCACCGCGTCCGTCACCGAGATCTTCGACGCGGGGACGGCCTTGTCGTCGTCGCCCGACGCGGCCACTGCGGTGAAGGCGCCACCGCCCACCAGGGCGAGTGCGGCGACGGCTACGAGGATCTTGCGCTTCATGAGGGGTTCCTTTTCGGCTGGAGCGGCGCTGACGGACACCAATCTGGCCGGGGGATGCTGAACACAACCTGAAGCCGCCTGAAGGGATCTTCAGCTTCGGTTTGCGACCCTGAGCACATGCGCTTGTTGATCGTGGAGGACGAGAAGCGGCTCGCACTCTCCCTCGCCGGGGGACTGACGGCCGAGGGGTACGCCGTGGACGTGGTCCACGACGGGCTCGAAGGGCTCCACCGGGCCTCCGAGGGGGACTACGACCTCGTGGTCCTCGACATCATGCTCCCGGGCATGAACGGCTACCGGGTCTGCGCCGCCCTGCGCGCCGCGGGCGACGACGTCCCCATCCTCATGCTCACCGCCAAGGACGGCGAGTACGACGAGGCCGAGGGGCTCGACACCGGGGCCGACGACTATCTGACCAAGCCCTTCTCCTACGTCGTCCTGGTCGCCAGGATCAAGGCGCTGCTGCGCCGCAGGGGCCGGGCCGGGGCCTCCCCGGTGCTCACCGTCGGGGATCTGAGGATCGAGACCGCCGCCCGCCGCGTCTTCCGGGGCGAGGACGAGGTCGCCCTCACCGCGAAGGAGTTCGCCGTCCTCGAACAGCTCGCCGTGCGCGCCGGGGACGTCGTCAGCAAGGCCCAGATCCTCGAACACGTCTGGGACTTCGCCTTCGACGGCGACCCCAACATCATCGAGGTCTACATCAGCGCCCTGCGCCGCAAACTGGGCGCGCCCCGCATCCAGACCGTGCGCGGAGCCGGCTACCGGCTGGTGGCCGGAGCGTGAGATCCGTACGGGCCAAGGCCTCCATCGGCGCGACCCTCGTCGTCGCCGTCGCGCTGATCGCGGCGGGGCTCTCCGTCCTGCTGCTGCTGCGGAACCATCTCACCGGCGCGGCCGACCTCCAGGCCGAGGTCACCGCGCGGGAGACCGCCTCCCGCTTCGCCCTCGGCCGCGCCCCCGACCTCTCCGACGGCGACGAGCGGCCCGTGCAGATCGTGGCCGAGAACGGCTGTCTGATCGCCGCCAGCGAGGGGCTGGAGAAGATCTCCGGCACCGGCAGCCCCAAGGTGACCAAGGAGCCCTGCGAGCAGGACGACGGCCGCAGCGAGGACCCCGACGAGGACCGCACCGACGAGAACGGCGAGGACGACCGGTCCGACGAGGAGCCGGAGCCCGGCCGGGTCTCCGCCGAGCGGCCCGTCTTCACCGGCGGCAGCGCCACCGTGCACGGCGACACCGCCTCGTACCGCTTCGCCGCCGTCGAGGCGACCGACGACGAGGGCGTCACCGCCACCGTCCACGCGGGCGCGCCGCTGGCCACCGAGGAGGGCGCGGTGGCCACCGTCCGCGACGCCATGCTGATCGGCCTCCCGCTGCTGCTGCTGATCGTCGGCTCCGTGACCTGGCTGGTGACCCGGCGCGCGCTGGCCCCCGTCGAGGGGATCCGCCGTGAGATGGCGGCCATCACCGCCTCGGCGGACCTCTCCCGGCGGGTGCCCGAGCCCGGCTCCCGGGACGAGGTGGCCCGGCTGGCCCGGACGACCAATGAGACGCTCGCCGCGCTGGAGGCCTCCGAGGAGCGCCAGCGGCGCTTCGTCGCGGACGCCTCCCACGAGCTGCGCAGCCCGATCGCCTCGCTCCGCACCCAGCTGGAGGTCGGCGCGGCCCACCCGGAGCTGCTCGATGTGCCGGGCGCGGTCGAGGACACCGTACGGCTCCAGCAGCTCGCCGCCGATCTGCTGCTGCTGGCCCGGCTGGACGCGGGGGAGCGGCCCGGGCTGGCCCGGGTCGACCTGAGTGCGCTGGTGCGCGAGGAGACGTCCCAGCGGACGGCCTCGGGGGCGGCGGGCGACCGGGTGGCCCTGACGGTGGAGACCGCCGACGCCGGACTCGATGTGGACGGCTCCCGCTCCCAGCTGGCGCGCGTCCTCGGCAATCTGCTGGACAACGCCCAGCGCCACGCCGAGGCCGAGGTCACCGCCTCGGTCCGCAGGGACGGGCGGTACGTGGTGCTCGCGGTCGCCGACGACGGCGAGGGCGTGCCGGAGGCCGAGCGGGAGCGGATCTTCGAGCGGTTCGTCCGGCTCGACGACGCGCGCAGCCGTGACGAGGGCGGGGCCGGGCTCGGCCTGGCCATCGCCCGCGATGTGGCCGAGCGGCACGGCGGCAGCCTCACCGTCGGCCGCGCGGCGACGGGCGGCGCGCTCTTCGAGCTGCGCCTGCCCGCCGCGAGCTAGCTCAGATCTTGCCGCGCTTGCCCCGGAGGTGGTCGGCGACCGGGGCGAGGGAGGCCCGCAGGGCGGCGAGCGCCTCCGGGGTCATCAGGTCGATGAAGTGCTTGCGCACGGAGCCGACGTGGTGCGGGGCCACCTTGCGCATGGTCGCCATGCCCTCGTCGGTGAGTACCGCGTAGAGCCCGCGCCGGTCCGACTCGCAGTTCTCGCGCCGGACCAGTCCGGTGTTCTCCATGCGGGTGATCTGGTGCGAGAGCCGGCTCTTGGACTGGAGCGTGGCCGCGGCGAGATCGCTCATCCGCATGCGCTGGTCCTCCGACTCCGACAGATTCACCAGGATCTCGTAGTCGTTGTTGGTCAGGCCGAACGGCTGGAGATCCTTCTCCAGCTGGTGCATCAACAGCCTGCTGACGTCCAGATGGGTACGCCAGGTGCACTGTTCGTCATCGCTCAGCCAGCGCGTGGCCGTCTCGGTCTCCATATATGGATTCTACCTAAGAAGTTGAAATACGGACGAAGTTTCGGATCTCGGGAAATGTGACGCGGGGCACTCGCACTCCGGAGCCGCCCGACGGCCCGGGACCTGTCCGAGGGATCAGGACCCAGGGGCGCAGACGTTCGACGTCACACTCCGCAGACTACCGCTCACAGGCCGAAGCGGCGCTGGAGATCCCCCAGCTGACCTGGGAGACGCGGGTTGGAGCCGTGTTGACCCGAGCCGCCCGCGGGTGCGCCGCCGCCCGAGCCGCCATGGCCGCCCGGCACCCCGGCCTGTTCCGGCGGCGCTCCCGTGGCCGTCTCCGGAAGCAGCGCCTCCGTCGACTGGAGCAGTACCGTCCCCGCGCCCACGAACTCGAACTGGTGCTCCTCGCCGGAGGCCCCGCCCAGCCCCGTCATCGCCCGCAGCCCGCCCATCACCCCGGTCATGTAGCCGTGGTCGTAGTGATGGCAGGGGGACGGGCAGTCCGCCCACCCCACCAGCGCCTGCGGATCCACCCGCAGCGGCGGCTCCATGAAGACCACCGGACCGTTCGACGCGGCCACGAACTTCCCCGTGCCGATCAGGGTGAGAAAGCCCGGCACGATCGACTGCTTCAGCGCCAGGGTCGGCTGATAGGCGAGGAGATTCCCGGACCGGATCGTCAGATTCCCGTCCTCCAGGTCGTACGAGTTCACATCGAACGCCCGGTCCGCGAGCAGCATCTTCCCCCCGCTGCCCTCGGCCACCACCCAGTCGCTCGCGTGCAGCGGCGAGTGGAACGAGGTCCGCAGCAGCCGGTCCAGCCGGCCGTGGCCGATGCCGTTGAAGTCGATCCGCCCGTAGTAGGCGATCATCTTCCCCTTCTGGAGGAACCACTGGCCGCCCTTCAACTCCACACAGAAGGTGTACGGGTTGACGTTGTCGTCACTCGGCAGGGTCATCGGGTCAAACACCACGGGCGTGCTCACAGCTTCTCCTCCGATGCCTGGACGTACACCGCGCCACTGCCGCTCAGCTCCAGCTGGAACGCCTCGCCCGAGCCCCGCCCCACCATGTCCCGCCAGCCGAGCGCGGTGGAGAGCTTGTTCCGTACGTCGCCGTGGTGGGCCACATACGCCTGGGGGTCCACATGGACCGGACGCCCCGGGTGGATCGGCAGCTCGACCACCCCGCCGTGCGCCATCACCGCGACCGAGCCGTGGCCGCGCAGCGTGGTGGTGAAGAGCCCCTGGCCGCTCACCTGGCCGCGCACCATGCCCATCACCCCGCCCTGCGAGCCCAGGAACATCGTCCCCTGCTCCAGCGTCCCGTCGAAGGCGAGCAGCCGGTCCGCCTCCACGAAGAGCGTGTCCCCGGTCAGGCCGATGAGCTGGATGTGATGCCCGCCGTGCCCGAAGAGGACCGTGCCCTGCCCCTCCACCGTCATCAGCGGGGTCGCCTCGCCCGCCACCCGGCGGCCGATCAGCGAGGCCAGACCGCCCTGACCGCCCTGGACGTTCGGGGTGAAGGACACCTCGCCCCGGTACGCGAGCATCGCGCCGCGCTGGCTGAACATCCGCTGCCCCGGGACGAGCGTCGCCTCGACCATCCGGGAATTGATCTCACGGAACGGCATCTCAGACCTCCCCGCCGACGGTGTTGCGCTCACTCGGCTGCACATAGACGAGTCCGTCGCCCTCGAAACGGATCTGGAACGCCTCGCCGCCGCCCTCGCCCAGCAGCGTGCGGAAGCTCACACCGGACTGAAAGGTCTGCCGCAGACCACCCTGATGGGCGACATACGCGCCGGGGTCCACGGAGAGCGGGTACTGAGGGCTCACCCGCAGCACCACGGCCGGGCCGTCGGACATGATCGCCACCTGGCCGCTGCCCTCGACGGTGGTGGTGAAGAGCCCGGTGCCGCTCGCGCCGCCGCGCAGCCCCGTGAAGCTGGTGCCGGTGCGCAGCGAGGACTCGGCGCAGAGCAGATTGCTGGACTCGACGTACAGCTTGTCGCCGTGCAGCGCCACGAGGTTGATCTCCGAGGCCCGGTCCGCGAAGTAGCAGGTGCCCTCGCCCTTCACCTCCATCAGGGTCATCTGCTCGCCGGTGATCCGGCGGGTGACCATCCCCCGGATGCCCTCACCGCCGCCGGAGAGCTTCTTGAAGTCCATCCGGCCGTCGTAGGCGACCATCGACCCGTTCTTCGCTTTGACGGCGTCGCCGGTCATGCCGACCGCGAGCACCTTGCTCCCCTGGAGCCGGAACATTGCCATCCAGCGACGGTAACCGGCTCCACCGACACCGGGACAGGGCCGACGGTCCCGGACGCGCACCCCGGACCGCACCCCGGACAAAGGCTTGGCAAAGGAGGCTGCCACAATGGGCGGGCGCTTGTGAGCGTGTTCACAAGATCCTCTCCCACCGCCCCACCGAAGGTGCCTTTCGTGGACATCAAGACCGCCTCCTCCCTCCACCGACTCCGCCTGGTCTCCGCCCCGGAGGCCGTCTCCTTCATCCTGCTGATGATCGCCTCGGTGCTGAAGCGCACGACCGAGTTCAACGCGGTCCCGGCGCTGGGCATGATCCACGGCATTCTCTTCGTCATCTACGTGCTGTTCTGGCTGGACGCCTGGAACCGCACCAAGTGGGAGCTGAAGACGGCGGCGCTGTACTTCATCCTCTCCGTGCTCCCCTTCGGCGGCTTCGTCGCCGAGCGCAAGCTGAAGCGGGCCGCCGACGACGCGGTGATCGCCTCGCGCGCCCGCAGCGTGGGCAAGGTCGGCGCGTAGGGCCTCTCGGGCCCCGGTACGAACGGGCGCGCGGCACGGGCATCGCCCGCCGCGCGCCCGTTCGCGTATCCCCGCGCGATCCCCGGCCGGCCGGGGAAGACCAGCAAGTGAGACAGAACTGATCGACAAGTGACCACTCGTAGGTAGGGTCGTGGCGTGTCCAAGCCGCTCAGCCTCCCATTCGACCCCATCGCCCGCGCCGACGAGCTGTGGCGGCGGCGCTGGGGGCCCGTCCCCTCCATGGCCGCCATCACCTCGATCATGCGCGCGCACCAGATCCTGCTCTCCCAGGTCGACGCAGTCGTCAAGCGGTACGGGCTGACGTTCGCGCGCTACGAGGCACTGGTGCTGCTCACCTTCTCGAAAGCCGGTGAGCTGCCGATGTCCAAGATCGGCGAGCGGCTGATGGTCCATCCCACCTCGGTCACCAACACCGTGGACCGGCTGGTCAGGTCGGGGCTCGTCGACAAGCGGCCCAACCCCAACGACGGCCGGGGCACCCTCGCCTCCATCACCCCCAAGGGGCGCGAAGTGGTCGAGTCGGCCACCAAGGACCTCATGGAGATGGACTTCGGCCTCGGCGCGTACGACGCCGAGGAGTGCGCGGAGATCTTCGCCCTGCTGCGCCCGCTGCGGATCTCGGCCCAGGACTTCGAGGAGCGGTAGCCGCGGCGCGGTTCCGGGGAGATCCGGGGGAGTCCGGCGAGGGCTCCCCGGCCCGCCCCGCGCGCGGAGCGGTACCTACGCCCCGTTACGCTCGGAGCATGAAACAAACCGTGCTGACCCGCTACCGGGTGATGGCGTACATCACCGCCGTCTGGCTGCTCGTCTTCACCGTCGCCATCGTCATGAAGTACGGCTTCGAGACCGGCGACACCATGATGATCTCGCAGATCCACGGTGTGCTCTTCATCGTCTACGTGGTCTTCGCCTTCGACCTGGGCTCCAAGGCGAAGTGGTCGTTCGGCAAGCTGCTGTGGGTCCTGGCGGCCGGCTGCATCCCCGTCGCGTCCTTCTTCGTCGAGCCGAAGATCACCCGCGAGGCCCGCGCCCTGATCACCGACGGTGACAACGCCGTCAAGGCGGAGGCCTAGCCCGTACGCCCCCCGACCGCCGCGAGCGCACGGCTCGCGGCGGTTTCGTGTGTCCCGTCCCCTTCTCGAAGGCGTGGTCCATCGACATTTACTAGGACGTCCTAGTAAATTCAATGTATGGACGCTGAAGCGATGGAGGCCGGCCGCCGACGCTGGCAGGCCCGCTACGACAAGGCACGCAAGCGGGAGGCGGACTTCTCGACGCTCTCGGGGGACGCGGTCGACCCCGTCTACGGCCCCAGGCCGGGCGATGTGTACGAGGGCTTCGAGCGCATCGGCTGGCCCGGCGAGTACCCGTACACCCGGGGGCTGCACCCGACCGGCTACCGGGGCCGTACCTGGACCATCCGGCAGTTCGCCGGCTTCGGCAACGCCGAGCAGACCAATGAGCGCTACAAGATGATCCTGGCCGCCGGCGGCGGTGGGCTCTCCGTCGCCTTCGACATGCCGACCCTCATGGGCCGGGACTCCGACGAGGACCGCTCCCTCGGCGAGGTCGGCCACTGCGGGGTCGCCATCGACTCCGCCGCCGACATGGAGGTCCTCTTCAAGGACATCCCGCTCGGCGAAGTCACCACCTCCATGACGATCAGCGGCCCGGCGGTCCCCGTCTTCTGCATGTATCTGGTCGCCGCCGAGCGCCAGGGCGTGGACCCCGCCGTGCTCAACGGCACGCTCCAGACCGACATCTTCAAGGAGTACATCGCGCAGAAGGAGTGGCTCTTCCAGCCCGAGCCCCATCTGCGTCTCATCGGCGACCTGATGGAGCACTGCGCGCGCGCCATCCCCGCGTACAAGCCGCTCTCCGTCTCCGGCTACCACATCCGCGAGGCCGGGGCGACGGCCGCGCAGGAGCTGGCGTACACGCTCGCCGACGGCTTCGGCTATGTCGAGCTGGGGCTCAGCCGGGGCATGGACGTGGACGACTTCGCCTCCGGGCTCTCCTTCTTCTTCGACGCCCACCTCGACTTCTTCGAGGAGATCGCCAAATTCCGGGCCGCCCGCCGGATCTGGGCCCGCTGGATGCGCGAGGTGTACGGCGCGAAGAGCGACAAGGCCCAGTGGCTCCGCTTCCACACCCAGACCGCGGGCGTCTCGCTGACCGCGCAGCAGCCCTACAACAACGTCGTCCGCACGGCGGTCGAGGCGCTCTCCGCGGTGCTCGGCGGCACCAACTCGCTGCACACCAACGCCCTGGACGAGACCCTCGCCCTCCCCAGCGAGCAGGCGGCGGAGATCGCCCTGCGCACCCAGCAGGTGCTGATGGAGGAGACCGGCGTCGCCAATGTCGCCGACCCGCTCGGCGGCTCCTGGTACGTCGAGCAGCTCACCGACCGGATCGAGGCCGACGCCGAGCGGATCTTCGACCGGATCAGGGAGCGCGGCCTGCGGGCCCACCCCGACGGGCGGCACCCGGTGGGGCCCATGACCTCGGGGATCCTGCGCGGCATCGAGGACGGCTGGTTCACCGGTGAGATCGCCGAGTCCGCGTTCCGCTATCAGCGGGCGCTGGAGAAGGACGAGAAGCGGGTCGTCGGCGTCAATGTCCACCACGGCTCGGTCACCGGCGATCTGGAGATCCTCCGGGTCAGCCACGAGGTCGAGCGCGAGCAGGTGCGGGAGCTGGCGGACCGCAGGGCCCGCCGCGACGACGAGGCCGTGCGCGTCTCGCTGGACGCGATGCTCGTGGCGGCCAGGGACGGCTCGAACATGATCGCCCCGATGCTGGCGGCGGTGCGCGCGGAGGCGACCCTCGGGGAGATCTGCGGTGCGCTGCGGGAGGAGTGGGGCACCTACACGGAGCCGCCGGGCTTCTGACCGTACGCCCCGGGCCCGGGTTCGGTCCGGGGCCGGGTCAGTTCCGCAGCGAGGCCAGGCCCGACAGCAGCAGCCTGGTGAAGCAGCGGGCCCAGGCCGCGTCCACCGGCTCCGCGCTGACCAGCGTCCGGTGGACGACCGCCCCGGCGATCACGTCGAAGATCAGATCGGCGTTGCGCGCCGCCGTCGCCGGATCGTCCTCGTACGGCAGCTCGCCCCTGGCCTGCGCCCGGGCCCGCCCCTGGAGCACCAGCCCCTTCTGCCGGTCCACGATCGCCGAGCGGATCCGGCCGCGCAGGGCCTCGTCACGGGTGCCCTCGGCGACCACCGCCATCAGCGCCGTGCGCGTCTCCGGCCGCTCCAGCAGCGCCGCGAATCTGAGCACCACACACTCGACATCGGCCTTGAGACTGCCCAGATCCGGCAGTTCGAGTTCGTCGAAGAGATCGGCGACGGCGTCGACCACGAGTTCGCTCTTCCCCGCCCAGCGGCGGTAGAGCGTCGTCTTGGCGACCTTGGCCCGGGTCGCCACATCGCCCATCGTCAGCTTGGACCACCCCAGCTCGACCAGGGCCGCCCGGGTGGCTTCGAGGATCGCGCAGTCGGCCTCGGCGCTGCGGGGCCGTCCCCGGGGGCCGGTGCGCACGGCGTCGGCGGCGACGTCCGGACGAGTGGGCTGCTTGGACATGACGGCGACCATACCGGCGGGTAGGCCTTTCGCTGTGAGCCAGTTCACCGGAGGAATCTCACACCGGGAGGGTTCGCGGAGTTACGCTACGGCCCGTAGCGAAACCCCTCAGGGGGTGAGCGACGACCACGGGCGCGGGGTGGGGACCCCGCGCCGATGAACCACCCGCACGAGGAAACACTCGGGGGACGAGCACCGGAAGCGCCGTTGTCACGGTCTTACCGGCCGCACTTTTCCCATGCGCGCGCGGAAGGGGGAGGATGTACTCATGCAGCCTAGGAACATGTCCATGAGCGGCGTCGTCGACCTCGCCGCAGTGAAGGCGGCCGGAGAGGCCAAGGTCAAGGCCGAGCAGGCCCGTGCCGAGGCCGCCCGCCAGGGCGGCGCCGTCGCCGTCTCCCCCGCGAGCCTTGTGATCGACGTCGATGAGGCGGGCTTCGAGAGCGAGGTGCTCCAGCGCTCCGCCGAGGTCCCGGTCGTCCTCGACTTCTGGGCCGAGTGGTGTCAGCCCTGCAAGCAGCTCAGCCCGCTGCTCGAGCGCCTGGCCCAGGAGTACAACGGCCGCTTCGTGCTGGCCAAGGTCGATGTCGACGCCAACCAGATGCTGATGCAGCAGTTCGGCATCCAGGGGATCCCGGCGGTCTTCGCGGTGGTCGCCGGGCAGGCGCTGCCGCTCTTCCAGGGCGCGGCCCCCGAGCAGCAGATCCGTCAGACGCTCGACCAGCTGATCCAGGTCGCCGAGGAGCGCTTCGGTCTCACCGGTGTCGCCGTCGACCCCGAGGCGGGTGCGGCCCCGGAGGGCGCGGTCGCCCAGGAGCCCCCGGCCGGTCCGTACGACGCCCTGCTGGAGGCCGCCGTACAGGCCCTGGACGCGGGCGACTTCGCCGGCGCGGTCCAGGCGTACCGCAATGTGCTCTCCGACGACCCCGCCAACACCGAGGCCAAGCTCGGCCTCGCCCAGGCCCAACTGCTGGGCCGGGTCGGGGGACTCGACCCGCAGCGGGTGCGCCAGGAGGCCGCAGAGAAGCCGGCCGATGTGACCGCGCAGCTCGCCGCCGCCGATCTGGATCTGGTCGGCGGCCATGTCGAGGACGCCTTCGGCCGGCTCGTGGAGACGGTCCGCCGCACGGCGGGCGACGACCGGGACGCGGCGCGGGTGCGGCTGCTGGAGCTGTTCGAGGTGATCGGCCCCGACGATCCGCGAGTGTCGTCGGCGCGTTCGGCGCTCGCGAGGGTGCTGTTCTGAGCCATATTCCGGAGTTCCGGATCGGGCGTTCCGTTCCGCCGGGAATGCAGTGATTTGCGGCGGTGGCACCGAGGGTGTGCCACCGCCGTTTCGGCGATGATGCCTGAACGCGATCGCTCTTTGCCGAAACTTGGTAATTCCGATGCCTGTTACTCGCAGTAAATCAAGTCCTTTCTTCTGTCCGTTTATCGACGGCATTTACCCCTTCTGCTGACACACTCGGCTCCACCCTGTGTGGCTGCTCGACGCTCGTCGTCGACGGCGTGGTTACCGGCCCGTTACCAGTGAGTAATGACCCCTCTTGTGCCTCGGCCCCGAATGGACCACGATCGGCGACGCTCGGTCCAACAACGCGCCGGCCCGGCACCCAGCCGCGCCGCGATCTTGGGTCCCCACCGGGTCGGCCGGCGCAGCGACGCCGACCGTGGACAGGGGGGTTCCCGTCCCAGCGGCGGGACCTGTCCGATATGTGCCGTGCGTGATGCGTCAGGCGCGGCCAGTGGTTGTCGCTCGGGGGTGATCGCCGGTGTTCAGACTGCCGAACATGGCCGAAAGCGCGGGCGCTCTCCTTCCCGAGGACGTAGCACTTCTCCCATCCCCGGACGGACCGCGTCAGTGTTCCGGACCGGAGATGTACGTCCGAGAAGGAGGAAAGTCATGGAGTCTGTGGCTCGTGGCGGAACGAGATGGAAGCGATTCGCCCTGGTCATGGTGCCGAGCGTGGCCGCTACGGCCGCGATCGGCATCGGTCTGTCACAGGGGGCGCTGGCGGCGTCCTTCGCTGTGTCGGGCCAGGAGTTCAAGGTGACGGCCGATTACCTCGACGGGCGGGGCTTCGCCCAGTACGGCGGAGTCGACGTCGGCTACGAGGAGATGGAGGGCGAGCGGCTCGTCCAGCATCCGGTGGCCATCTCCGCGTTCAAGAGGGCCAGGATCGAGGGCATGTGTCAGTCGGTGGTGACCGATGTGCCCTTACTCGGCAAGATCACCCTCAAGCTGAAGGCCGGCACCGAGCAGGACCGTCCCGTCGTCGCGGGCAATCTCTATCTGGACATCTCCCAGCTGGACGCGAACGCCAAGTTCCACAACATCGACATCGGCGTCGCGGCCAAGGACACGGACAACCTGGAGAGCGATCCGGGCCCCACCACCGGCAAGGGTCCCGCGGTCAAGAGCGACGACCGGATCCTGGAGAACGGCTTCGCCCAGCAGGCCGAGCGCGCCGAGCTGTGGGACGTCGAGCAGAAGGCATGGGCGACCACGGCCGGAACCTTTGAACTGAAGGATCTGAACATGCGGCTTCTGCGCGGCAGCGGCGACGGGGTCGAGTGCTTCTGACGGCGACCCCGTCCCGGGTGGGCGGGAGCGCTCCCCGTTCTCCGCCCACCCGATCAACTCCTCACGCGGCAACACCAGTTCCAGGGAGCTGTTTTCCATGAACGCCGAGTCCATGGCCACGGGGCAGAACGAGCACGTCCTTCGCGTCCTCCGGCGGCGGTTCCGCGACTGGCGGGGACAACGCCCCTTCTGGGCAGGGGTGTTCACGCAGCTCGGTGGCGTCCCGATCGCCTACTTCCCGTACGCGAGCATGAAGCTCGGCAATCTGACCCTCTCCATGTCCACCACCGCCGGCGCCGGATCGCTGATCATCGGCGTGCTGCTCGTCACGCTCGGGCTGACGATGTGGTTCCACCACATCGTGCGGGTGTTCGCGGGAGTGGCGTCGATTCTGCTCGCCCTGATCTCGATCCCCATCGCCAATCTGGGCGGATTCGTCGTCGGTTTCCTGCTGTCGCTCGTCGGCGGCGCGCTCTCGATCTCGTGGGCGCCCGGGAAACCGCTGCCCGTGCCCTCCGGCCAACCGGCGTCCGGGGAGGCGAGAGACGCCGGCACGGGATGGGACCTTCCCGGCGCGAGTGCACCCGAGACCACCACCGAAGCCAACGGCGGGAGGAACCGTGCAGGGTGATGCCGCACCGCTGACGGACACCGGGGCCGACGGGGACCGGCCGGCCGGAAGGGGGCCCCGGCACGCGGCCCCCAGGAAGTCCCTGCTGTCCAGGCTCCACGGGCCGGCGGGCAAGGCGATGGCCCTGGCCGCGATGCCGACCGCCGTACTGATGGGCATCAGCCTCACTCCCCGGCCGGCGATCGCGGAGGACAAGGAGATCCCCTACGCCCCCGGCCCCTGTGTGACCCGCTCCGACGAGCCGTCCGGATCCGAGTCGCCCAAAGCCTCCGCGAGCCCCTCGCCGTCCCCCTCCTCGACCCAGACCCCGACCCAGACCCTGGCTCCGACCCCGGCCCGGAGCCGGTCGGCGGAGAGCGCGCCGGGCGAGGCTCCCTCCGCCGTACGCTCCACGGCCCCCGAGAAGTCCACCGAACCGGAGACCGAACCGGAGCCCGAGCCGGACTCCGAGCCGGACTCCGACGCCGACGGGGAGAAGACCGGCAATCCGCTGGACCCGCTGGGACTGGGCGACGCGCTCAAGGACCTCCTCGACGGCGCCGGCGAGAAGACGCCGCCGGCCCCCTCGCACCCCGGGAGCGCCGAGCCCGAGAAGCCCGCCGCCGCCGGACGGCCGGAGGAGACCGACCCCACGACCGCTCCCACGGCCACACCGTCGGCGAAGCCCGCGTCGAGCGCCCCGGCCGGAACGCCCCGAGAGGCCATCGAGAGCGCGGCGGCGAAGGCGGGCGCGGCCGTCGAGGAACTCGACGAGGACGCCAAGGGCCTCGACCCCAAGAAGGACGACTCCATCCCCGAAGGGGCCAAGCCCCGCTTCCCCTGTCCCACCCCCGACCCCGAGGCGCTCGCCGCCGCGGAGCTCGAACCCGGCCGCCCGCTGCTCCCGGACGACCCCTGGGTGCTGGAGAGCTCACTGCTCACCCTGACCGGTCTGAACTACCACGGCATCGTGGAGGTGCGGACCGGCGGCGGCAAGATCAAGAAGGCGCTGAAGTTCACCGCGACCGGCGTGGACATCAGGGATCTCCACCAGCTGGTGAAGGGCCCCGAGGGCACCACCATCCACGCCCGGGCCCGCCGGGGCTCCACCTCGACCATCCGCGAGGCGACCGTGACGATGTACACCGAGGAGATGAAGGGCAATCTCTTTGGTCTGATCCCGGTCACCTTCACCCCCCGCACCCCGCCCCCGGTGAACCTCCCGTTCGCCTTCTTCACCGACGCCAGGGTGACGCAGGCGGGCCAGTTCGGCGGCACGCTCTCGGTGCCGGGGCTGCGCAACCATCTCACCGAGGACACGGCCCAGGACTGAAACGGCCGCGGGCCGTGCTCCCTCGTACAGAGGGACGCACGGCCCGCGGCCGACAGCGAATGGTACGGAGGACTACGCCTCGTTGCCCAGGTGGTGCACCCGGACCATGTTGGTCGTGCCCGGGACGCCGGGGGGCGAGCCGGCGGTCATGATCATGGTGTCGCCGTCGTTGTAGCGCTGGAGCTTGTGCAGCTCGGCGTCGACCAGGTCCACCATGGCGTCGGTGTTGGCCACGTGCGGAACGACGAACGCCTCGACGCCCCAGCTCAGGGAGAGCTGGTTGCGGGTCGACTCCTCGGTGGTGAAGGCGAGGATGGGCTGACACGCGCGGTAGCGGGAGAGACGGCGGGCCGTGTCACCGGACTTGGTGAAGGCGACCAGGGCCTTGCCGTCCAGGAAGTCCGCGATCTCGCAGGCCGCACGGGCGACGGAACCGCCCTGGGTGCGCGGCTTCTTGCCGGCGACCAGGGGCTGGAGGCCCTTGGACATCAGCTCGTTCTCGGCGGCCGTCACGATCTTCGACATCGTCTTGACGGTCTCGATCGGGTAGGCGCCCACCGAGGACTCGGCGGAGAGCATCACCGCGTCCGCGCCGTCCAGGATCGCGTTCGCCACGTCGGAGGCCTCGGCGCGCGTCGGACGCGAGTTGGTGATCATCGACTCCATCATCTGGGTCGCCACGATCACCGGCTTGGCGTTCCGGCGGCACAGCTCGACGAGGCGCTTCTGCACCATCGGGACCTTCTCCAGCGGGTACTCCACCGCGAGGTCGCCACGGGCCACCATCACACCGTCGAACGCCATCACGACGTCTTCCATGTGGGCGACGGCCTGCGGCTTCTCCACCTTGGCGATGACGGGGACACGGATGCCCACCTCGTCCATCACCTTGTGGACGTCCTTGATGTCGTGGGCGTCGCGCACGAAGGAGAGCGCGACCATGTCGCAGCCCATCCGCAGGGCGAAGCGCAGGTCCTCGATGTCCTTCTCGGAGAGCGCCGGGACGTTGACCGCCGCGCCGGGCAGGTTGATGCCCTTGTGGTCGGAGATCACACCGCCCTCGACCACGATCGTCTTCACCCGGGGGCCGACGACCTCGACCACGCGCAGCTCGACGTTGCCGTCGTTGATCAGGATCTGGTCGCCCTTGGAGACATCGCCGGGCAGACCCTTGTACGTGGTGCCGCAGATCGACTTGTCACCCGCCACGTCCTCGGTGGTGATGGTGAACTCGTCGCCGCGGATCAGCTCCACGGGACCCTCGGCGAAGGTCTCCAGGCGGATCTTCGGACCCTGGAGGTCGGCGAGGACGCCCACCGCGCGGCCGGTGTCCGCGGAGGCCTTGCGGACGCGGTGGTACCGCGCCTCGTGCTCCCCGTGGGAGCCATGGCTCATGTTGAAGCGGGCCACATTCATTCCGGCCTCGATGAGCGTCTTCAGCTGCTCATACGAGTCGACGGCGGGGCCCAGTGTGCAGACGATTTTGGAACGGCGCATAAGGCGGATCCTATCGGTTTGTTTCGAGTCGGAATATTCCGGCCGGCGGAATGTACAAGTGGGCGGGACCCCGCTCAGCCGAGTGCATTTTCGGAGACCAGCGCAAAGGTCTGGCGCGCGATCTCCAGCTCCTCGTCCGTGGGAACCACCGCCACCGCGACCCTCGCGTACGGCGTCGAGACGAGCCGTGCCCCGTCCGACCGCTCCGCGTTGAGTCCGCTGTCCAGAGCCAGGCCCAGCTCTTCGAGCCCGGACACCGCGGCCTCGCGCACCGGTGCCGCGTTCTCGCCGACCCCGGCGGTGAACGCGATCGCGTCCACCCGGCCGAGGACCGCGTAGTACGCGCCGATGTATTTCTTCAAACGGTGTATATAAATGTCGAAAGCGAGCTGTGCCCGCTCGTCGCCCGCGTCGATCCGGCGGCGGATCTCCCGCATGTCATTGTCGCCGCAGAGACCGACCAGACCGCTCTTCTTGTTCAGCAGTACGTCGATGTCATCAGTGGACATCCCCGCCACCCGCATCAGATGGAATGTCACCGCCGGGTCGATGTCGCCGGAGCGGGTGCCCATGACCAGCCCCTCCAGCGGGGTGAGCCCCATGGAGGTGTCCACGCACCGCCCGCCGGCCACCGCCGAGGCGGACGCGCCGTTGCCGAGGTGCAGGACGATCACATTGACGTCCTCGGGGGCCTTGCCCAGCAGCCGGGCCGTCTCCCGCGCGACATAGGCGTGCGAGGTGCCGTGGAAGCCGTAGCGCCGGATCAGGTGCTTGTCGGCGGTCTCCGTGTCGATGGCGTAGCGCGCCGCCGACTCCGGCATCGTCGTGTGGAAGGCGGTGTCGAAGACCGCGACCTGCGGCAGATCGGGCCGCAGCGCCCGGGCGGTGCGGATGCCGGTGATGTTCGCCGGGTTGTGCAGCGGGGCGAGCGGCACCAGCCGCTCCACCTCCGCGAGCACCTCCTCGTCGATCACCGTCGGCTCGGTGAACCTCAGCCCGCCGTGGACCACCCGGTGGCCGATCGCCGCCAGCTGCGGCGAGTCCAGGCCCAGGCCGTCGGCGGCCAGCTCCTCGGCGACCGCCTTCAGCGCGGCCCCGTGGTCGGCGATCGGAGCCGTACGCTCCCGCTTGCCGCCGGCGTCCCCGAGCAGCGGGGTGTGCACCAGCCGGGAGGTCTCCTCACCGATCCGCTCGACCAGGCCCACCGCCAGCCGGGCACCGCCGCGCATGTCGAGGAGCTGGTACTTCACCGAGGAGGAGCCGGAGTTGAGGACGAGGACTCGGGTCGCTGTCATGGGGCCTTCTGTGTCTTTCGTGGATGAGGGGCGGGTCAGGCGGAGGGGGCGGGCGCGGCCTGCGGCTGGGCCTGGATCGCGGTGATCGCTACGGTGTTCACGATGTCGCTCACCAGCGCGCCCCGGGACAGGTCGTTCACCGGCTTGCGCAGGCCCTGGAGCACCGGCCCCACCGCCACCGCGCCGGCCGAGCGCTGCACGGCCTTGTAGGTGTTGTTGCCGGTGTTCAGGTCGGGGAAGATCAGCACGGTCGCCCGTCCCGCCACCTCCGACTCCGGCAGCTTGGTCGCGGCCACGGTGGGCTCCACCGCCGCGTCGTACTGGATCGGACCCTCGATCCGCAGCTCCGGGTGCGAGCCGCGCACCAGCTCGGTCGCCTCCCGCACCTTGTCGACGTCCGCGCCGGAGCCGGAGGTGCCGGTGGAGTACGAGAGCATCGCGATCCGGGGCTCCACACCGAAGCGGGCGGCGGTCGCCGCCGACTGCACGGCGATGTCCGCGAGCTGTGCGGCGTTGGGGTCCGGGTTGACCGCGCAGTCCCCGTACACCAGCACCTTGTCGGCGAGGCACATGAAGAAGACGGAGGAGACGATCGCGGCGTCCGCCCGGGTCTTGATGATCTCGAAGGCCGGCCGGATGGTGGCCGCCGTGGAGTGCACCGAGCCGGAGACCATGCCGTCCGCGAAGCCCTCCTCGACCATCAGGGTGCCGAAGTAGTTCACGTCCGCGACCACGTCGTACGCCAGCTCCGTGGTGACGCCCTTGTGGGCGCGGAGCTGGGCGTACCGCTCGGCGAAGCCCTGGCGCAGCTCGGAGGTGTTCGGGTCGATGAGCTGGGCGGCGCTGAGGTCGATGCCGAGGTCGGCGGCCTTCTTGCGGATCGTCTCGACGTCGCCGAGGAGGGTCAGGTCGCAGACGTCGCGGCGGATGAGCACATCGGCCGCCCAGAGCACCCGCTCCTCCGTGCCCTCCGGGAGCACCACCCGGCGGCGGTCGGCGCGGGCCTGCTCCAGCAGCTCGTGCTCGAACATCATCGGGGTGACATGGCCGCTGCGGACCACCGCCAGCCGGGCGAGCAGCTCGCCGGTGTCGACATGGCGCTCGAAGAGCCCGAGGGCGGTCTCCGCCTTGCGCGGGGTGGAGGCGTTGAGTTTGCCCTCCAGGCCGAACAGCTCGGCGGCCGTCGGCCAGCTGGTGGTGGGCACCGAGATCACGGGGGTGCCGGGGGCGAGCCGGGAGGCCAGGGTGAGGATCTCCTCGCTCGGGCGCTCGTCGAGGGTGAGCAGCAGCCCGGCGATCGGCGGGGTGCCCGCCGAGTGGGCGGCCAGCGCGCCGACCACCAGGTCGGCGCGGTCGCCCGGGGTGATCAGCATGCAGCCGGGGGTCAGCGCCTTGAGGACGTTCGGCAGCATCGCGCCGCCGAAGACGAAGTCGAGGGCGTCCCGGGCCAGGCCCGAGTCGTCGCCGAGCAGCACGGTGCCGCCCAGCGCGTGGGTGATCTGGGAGACCGTGGGCGCGGCGAGCGCGGGCTCGTCGGGCAGTACGTAACAGGGCACGGGGAGGCGGGCCGCGAGCCGCTCGGATATGACCGCGCGGTCCCCGGGGGCGACCCGGTTGACCACCATGGCGAGCACATTCGCCCCGAGCGCCTCGTAGGCGCGGTGCGCGTTGCGGGCCTCGGCCCGTACCGACTCGGCGGTCTGGCCCTTGCCGCCGACCACCGGGATCACGGACGCGCCGAACTCATTGGCGAGCCGGGCGTTCAGCGCCAGCTCGTCGGGGAGCTGGGTGTGCGCGAAGTCGGTGCCGAGCACCAGCACCACCTCGTACTCCCGTGCCACCTGGTGGAAGCGGTCGACCAGCCGGGAGACCAGCTCGTCGGTGCCCTTCTCGGCCTGGAGCGCGGAGGCCTCGTGATAGTCGAGGCCGTACACGGACGCCGGGTCCTGGGTCAGCCGGTAGCGCGCCCTCAGCAGCTCGAAGAGCCGGTCGGGACCGTCGTGCACCAGCGGGCGGAAGACGCCCACCCTGTCCACCTGGCGGGTGAGGAGTTCCATGACTCCCAGCTCGACGACCTGCCGGCCGTCCCCGCGGTCGATGCCGGTCACGTACACGCTGCGCGTCACGCGTGCTCTCCTGTCCGTGTTCGCTCAACAGTCCCTGTTGTCCGACAGCTGCCCGGTGACAGCTCGTACAAAAGGCCGTACAAAAAAACCGCTGGACGGCGGCTTTACCTCTTGACAATACCTCTGGCGGTGGCTAATGCGCCTGCCGGGCCGGGTGGGGCCGGTGAGCCCTGTGCCCTTGGGGCGACCGGGCCCCGCGCCATCCCGCGTCCGCACCCCGGCGGGCGGGAGCGCAGCCCCACACGGCCCATGGAACAATTGACGCCAGGGTCACGTGTACCACCCGAGGAGCAGGAGACACAGCACGATGCGTATCGGAGTTCTCACCGCAGGGGGCGACTGCCCCGGACTGAACGCAGTGATCCGGTCGGTCGTGCACCGGGCCCTGACGGGTCACGGCGACGAGGTCATCGGATTCGAGGACGGTTTCAAGGGGCTGCTCGACGGCCACTACCGCCCCCTCGACCTCAACGCGGTCAGCGGCATCCTCGCCCGCGGCGGCACCATCCTCGGCTCGGCCCGTCTGGAGCGCAACCGCCTCCGCGAGGCCGCCGAGAACTGCGGCGAGCTCCAGCGCCGCTACGGCATCGACGTCCTCATCCCCATCGGCGGCGAGGGCACCCTCACCGCCTCCCGGATGCTCGCGGACGCCGGGATGCCCGTCGTCGGCGTCCCCAAGACCATCGACAACGACATCTCCGCGACCGACCGCACCTTCGGCTTCGACACCGCCGTCACCGTCGCCACCGAGGCCATAGACCGCCTCAAGACCACCGCCGAGTCCCACCAGCGCGTCATGGTCGTCGAGGTCATGGGCCGCCACGCCGGCTGGATCGCCCTGGAGTCCGGCATGGCCGGCGGCGCCCACGGCATCTGCCTCCCCGAGCGCCCCTTCCAGGTCGAAGACCTCGTCAAAATGGTCGAGGAGCGCTTCTCCCGCGGCAAGAAGTTCGCCGTCATCTGCGTCGCCGAAGGCGCCCACCCCGCCGAGGGCTCCATGGAGTACGGCAAGGGCGAGATCGACCAGTACGGCCACGAGCGCTTCCAGGGCATCGGCAACCGCCTCGCCTCCGAACTCGAACACCGCCTCGGCAAAGAAGCCAAACCCGTCATCCTCGGCCACGTCCAGCGCGGCGGCGTCCCCACCGCCTACGACCGCGTCCTCGCCACCCGCTTCGGCTGGCACGCCGTCGAGGCCGCCCACCGCGGCGACTTCGGCAGGATGACCTCCCTGCGCGGCACCGACGTCGTGATGGTGCCGCTGGCGGACGCGGTGACCCGTCTCAAGACCGTCCCGACGGAGCGGATGTACGAGGCCGAGTCGGTCTTCTGAGCCACCGGCCGCCGCGCCGAGCGCAGAGCAGCCCGCCACCGTGACAACGGTGGCGGGCTGTCCGCTTCCTCAGGCGGGCCCGGGAACGAAAATCTCGTGCCCCCCGACCCGACGCCATACGACGTGCGGCTCACCCTCACGGACCGCGGTCCCGAACTGCCAGGTGGCGCGCCCGTCCGGCGCCCAGGTCATCTCCATGATGGGGCTCTCGCCCTCAGGGACATGGACACCCTGTACAGGCTTGACCCGGAGGCCGGGCCGGAACTGCCCCCTTGCCACATCCGGAACGAACCTGTTCTGGATGACATACTCGAAGCGCTTCTTCTCCTCAGGGCTGAGCCTCTTGAAGTCGCGCTTGAAGTGGGCAGTCGTTGCAAACGTCGGCAATCGGGCCTCCTGGAGCTAGGGGTCAGTCGTCTGCGTTGAGATGCGCGAACATGGCGTCCGCGTCCTCGTGGACGGTGGTACGCCCGGCGGCGATGTCCTCGTCGGCCAGGCGCTCGCCGTCCTGCCACTCCTTCCGCCAGAACCAGGCCTGGTCGGAGCGGATCTTTCTCAGCCCGTGGATCTCGACGACGCCGGCGTCGTTGACCTCGAACTCAAGCTCGTCACCTGGGGAGACCCCCAGCGCTTCGCGCACGCGCGCGGGCAGTGTCAGCTGACCCTTGTCGCGCAGGCGAGTCTGGAACGTAGCCGTAGCCATGGATGTCCTCCCACTGTCACCTTTCCATGTCTTTCCTGCTACCAGACTACCCAGGATTTAGTTAATTTTCGACTCTCCAACATTCCTACTTTCTCACAGTCTACCATCGGGGGTAGTAGGTGCACGGACCGCTCAGCCCTTGACCGCCCCGCCCAGGGCGAACCCGTTGCCGAGGCGGCGGGCGATCAGCAGGTAGAGGAGGAGCGCGGGGGTGGAGTAGAGCAGCGAGAAGGCGGCCAGTTGCCCGTACACCACGGTCCCGTGGTTGCCGAAGAAGGTGAAGACGGTGACGGAGGCCGGGAGTTGATCGGGGGTCAGGAGCAGCATGAAGGGGACGAAGAAGTTTCCCCAGAGCTGGATGAAGGTGTAGACGGTGACGACCGTCAGCCCGGGGCCCATCAGTGGCAGCACCACCCGGAGCAGGATCTGCGGGCCGGACGCGCCGTCCGTGCGGGCGGCCTCCTCCAGGGCGACAGGCACCGAGTCCATGAAGTTCTTCATGAGCCAGATGGAGAAGGGGAGTTGGGCGGCGGCGAGGAAGAGGGCCGTCCCGTGCATGGTGTCGATCAGGTTGACCTGAACGAAGAGGCCGTAGACCGGGACCATGATCGCGGTGATGGGGAGGCAGGTGGTGAAGAGGATGGTGAGGAGATAGGCGCGGCCCCAGCGGGAGCGGTGGCGGGAGAGGGGGTAGGCGGCGAGGGCCGCGCAGAGCGTCGAGACGAGGGTGGCGCCGCCGCACAGCAGGAGGCTGTTGAGCATGGGGGTGAAGGTGATCTCGTCGGTGAGGACGGCGGTGAAGTGGCCGGTGGTGACGGAGGAGGGGGCGCGGACGCGGGAGTCGGCGGAGGGGTCGACCGAGGCGAGGAGCAGCCACACCAGAGGGAGGGCGAAGGCGGCGGCGGTGAGGAGGAGGGCGGCGTCGGCGGCGAGGCGGGTGGTCGAGGGTCGGCGCATCAGACCTCGGCCTTCAGGAGCCGCAGATAGAGCAGGGAGAAGAGCGCTCCCACGAGCAGCAGGAGCAGGGCCACCGCCGTGCCGTAGCCGATGAGGCTCTTCAGGAAGGCCTGGTCGTACATGAAGACCGGAAGGGTCTCGCTGCGACCGCCGGGGCCGCCTCGGGTCATCGCCCAGATCAGGCCGAAGACCGACAGGGTGGAGAGGGTGTTCAGCATCAGATTGGTGCCGATCGAGCGGCGGATCATCGGCAGGGTGATGTGCCGGAGCCGGCGCACCGGGCCCGCGCCGTCGACCTTCGCGGCCTCGACCACATCGCGGTCGACCCCGGCCAGCGCCGCCGAGTAGATCAGCATCGAGAAGGCGGTGCCGCGCCAGACATTGGCGAAGGAGACCGCGAGGATCGGCAGAGTGTACAGCCAGTTCTGGGCGGGCAGCCCCAGCTGGTCCAGCACCGCGTTGAGCGTTCCTTCCCGGCGGAAGAAGGTGTAGAGCAGAAAGGCGGCGACGATCTCCGGCACCACCCAGGCCGCGATCACCAGCGCCCCGGTGACGGTGCGCACGGGCCGGGAGGCCGCCCGCATCAGCCCGGCCAGCGCCAGCCCCAGGGTGTTCTGCCCGATCACGGCGGAGACGAAGGTGAAGACGAGGGTGAGGGCGACGGCGTTGCGGAACCCGTCGTCGGCGAAGGCCCGGCGGAAGTTGTCCAGGCCGACGAAACCGGCGTCGGAAGCGCCCGTCAGCCGGGCGTCGGTGAAGGCGATCCAGACGCAGTAGCCGATCGGCCCGGCGAGGAAGAGCAGCAGCAGAGCGGTGGCGGGGGCGATCGGCGCCCAGCGGCGCGTGTGTTCCGTCCGGGCGCTCACCCGCCGGTGACCGCGCCGTCGGCGATGGTGCGCAGCCGTTCGTCGTACGCTCTCGCCGCCCCGGCCGCAGTGGCGTCCCCCGTCGTCACCCGCTCCATCGCCTCCCCGATCGCCGAGGAGACCTGCGGATAGACGGGGAGCGCCGGCCGGTAGTGCGTGTGGCGGACGAGCCCGGTGAAGAAGCCGACGCCGGGCATGGAGGCCAGATACTCCGGATCGGCCGCCACGTCCTCGCGTACCGCGATCTGCGCGCCGACCACGCACCAGCGGGTCGCGTTGGCCCGGGTCTGGAGCGTCTCGACGAACGCGAACGCCAGATCGGGGTTGGCGGCCTTGGCGGGGACCGACCAGGCCCAGCCGCCGGACATCGACACCTTGCCGGGGGACTGCCCGTACTGGGTGGGCATCGCGGCCCGGCCCAGCGCGCCGCTCCACCCGGGCCAGCGGGCCGCGCCCTCGCCGGACCAGTGCTGGCCCAGCCAGGAGCCGTCGAGCGCGATCGCGAGCTTCCCCCGGGGGAGCCACTCGGTGGCGACCCGGGTGGCGATGTGCGGATCGAGGGCGTCCGAGGGGTCGGGGCCGAGCTTCTCCGCGTACACCGTGCGGACGAATTCGAGGGCGTCGGTGAAGCCCCGGCCGCCGGTCACCCACTTCCGGGTACGGGGATCGAGCAGCGGATCGGCCCCGGTGCCGTACAGCAGCATCTCGAAGCCCTGCATCACCGCCGCCTCGCCGGGAGCCCTGCCGGTGTAGACATTGAGCGGGATGACGCCGGGGACCTTCCGCTTGACGGTACGGGCCGCGTCCAGCAGCTCGGCCCAGCTCCCCGGCCGCCAGTCGGCGGGCAGCCCCGCCCGCGCGAAGACCGCCTTGTCGAACCAGAGGCCGCGGGTGTCGGTGCCGTCCGGCACCCCGTAGATGTGGCCGTCCGCGCCCCGGACCGAATCCTTCGCGCGCTCCGCGAACCGCCCCCACTCCTTCCACCGCGCCACCCGGTCGTCCAGCGGCTTGAGATGACCGGCCTCGATGTCCGCGCCGAGCCGGAAGGTGTCCTCGTACACCAGATCCGGCGCGGTCCTGGGGGAGCGCATCATCTGCTGGGTCTTGGCGGCGTAGTCGTCGTCCGGGGCCTGGACCGGGACCAGCTTCACCTTCCGGCCCGGGTGCGCCTTCTCGAACTGCCGCTTCACCGACTCCAGATGGCGGTCCATGAAACGGTTCGCGTTGTCCGTGGAGCGCTTGTAGACCACCTTCACGGTCTCGGGGCCGCCGCCGGAGCCGCTGCCGCAGCCGGCCAGCGCGGCGGTCGCCGCGAGGGTGAACGAGAGGGCGAGGATCAGCGGGGCGGTGGGACGCACGGGCACGACCTCCTCCGAGCCGGACACCGGCTCGCTGAGCGGGCTGCCGTGCGACCGTAGGACCGGCCGCCGGGAGGGTCAATCCCCCGCGCGGGGCACGGTCGTACGTCCATCGGGCAGGCGTGCGCGCCCCAACTCCCCGGCGGCGGTCAGTGGTTGGCGGGAATCCAGCGGTACTGAAGCTCCGGCCGACCGATCTGCCCGTACTGCGGACTCCGCGCCGCCCGGCCCTCGGTGACCAGGTGTTCCAGATAACGGCGGGCGGTGATACGGGAGATGCCGACCGCCGCCCCGGCCTCCGCCGCCGTGAGCCCGGCCGCCGTGTCCCGCAGCGAACGGGTCACCGCCTCCAGCGTCGGACCGCTCAGCCCCTTGGGCAGCGCCCCGCCCTGCGGCGCGCGCAGCGCCCCGAGCGCCCGGTCCACCTCGTCCTGGCCGCTGGCCTCGCCCGCCGCCGCGCGGAACTCCGCGTACCGGGCGAGCCGGTCCCGGAGCGTGGCGAAGGTGAAGGGCTTCAGGACGTACTGCACCACCCCCAGCGAGACGCCCTCGCGCACGATCGCCAGATCGCGGGCCGAGGTGACGGCGATGACGTCCGCCGGATGCCCGGCAGCGCGCAGCGACCGCAGCAGATGCAGCCCG
The DNA here is from genome assembly GCF_039532665.1 of Streptomyces amakusaensis. Classification (NCBI taxonomy): domain Bacteria; kingdom Bacillati; phylum Actinomycetota; class Actinomycetes; order Kitasatosporales; family Streptomycetaceae; genus Streptomyces; species Streptomyces amakusaensis. The sequence goes on from NZ_BAAASB010000002.1 coordinate 201,200, forward strand.
TGGCCGTCGGGGAGATACAGATCGAGCAGCAGCAGATCGACCCGGGTCCGCTCCAGCACCCGGACCGCCTCGGCGCGGGAGTTGGCGACCCCGGCGACGCGGAAACCGCCGATACGGCTGACATAGAGGGCGTGCGCGTCGGCGGCGACGGGGTCGTCCTCGACCACCAGCACTCTGAGGGAGTCGGCGTCGGTGCTCATTCGGGGGCCTTCGCGCTGGTCGGGGTCGGGGTACGAGTGGTCTGGGGGCCGGTGCCGGGACTCGCCGTGTTCAGGGGCAGCCGTACGGTGAACTCCGCGCCGCCGTCCGGGCCCCGGCCCAGCACCACCGTGCCCCGGCTCCGGTGCACCGCCTGCCGGACCAGGGCGAGGCCGAGGCCCCGGCCCGCGCCCCGGGTGGACCAGCCCCGGCTGAACACCGTCTCGGCCCGGTCCGGATCGACGCCCGCGCCCGTGTCGTGGACCCGGATCAGCAGCTCGTCCCGGTCGGCGCGGGCGGTGACGGTGACCCGCCCCCGGGCGGGGACGCCGCCCCGGGCGCAGGGGCCCGGGCCGACGGTGTCGCGCGCCGTCGCGTCCACCGCGTTGTCGATGAGATTGCCGAGGATCGTCACCAGGTCCCGGGCCGGCAGCGAGGGGGGAAGCACCCCGTCGTCGATCCTGCTGTCCTCCGCGAGCACCAGCTCCACCCCCCGCTCATTGGCCTGCGCGGCCTTCCCCAGCAGCAGCGCCGCCAGGACCGGTTCGCCGACCGCGCCGACGACCCGGTCGGTCAGCACCTGGGCCAGCTCCAGTTCCGCCGTGGCGAAGTCGACGGCCTCGTCGGTACGGCCCAGCTCGATCAGCGAGACCACGGTGTGCAGCCGGTTCGCCGCCTCGTGGGCCTGGGAGCGCAGCGCCTCGCTGAACTTGCGCTCCGAGTCCAGCTCCCCGGAGAGCGACTGGAGTTCGGTGTGGTCGCGCAGGGTCACCACCGTGCCCCGGTGCTCGCCGCCGACCACCGGGCTGGTGTTGACGACGACGACCCGGTCGGCGGTCAGATACACCTCGTCCACCCGGGGCTCGGAGGCCAGCAGCGCCCCGGTCAGCGGCGCGGGCAGCCCGAGATCGGCCACCGGGCGGCCGACGGCCGCGCCGTCCAGGCCCAGCAGCTCCCGCGCGCCGTCGTTGACCAGGGCGATCCTGCGCCGCCCGTCGAGCATCAGCAGCCCCTCGCGCACGGCGTGCAGCGCGGCCTCGTGGTAGTCGTGCATCCGGCTCAGCTCGGTCGCGTTCATCCCGTGGGTGTGCCGCCGCAGCCGGGCGTTGATCACATAGGTGCCCGCGCCGCCGAGCGCCAGCGCCCCGCCCGCCGTCGCGAGCAGCGCGGCGACCTGCTTGCGCATTTGCTCGCTGATCCGCTGGATGGTGATGCCCGCGCTGACCAGGCCGACCACCTCGCCGTCGGAGTAGACCGGGACCACCGTGCGGATGGAGGGGCCGAGCACCCCGAGGTGCTTCTCGCTGTAGGTCTCGCCGCGCAGCGCCTGCTCGGTGTGGCCCAGATACTCGCGGCCGATCTCCTCGGTCTCGGGGTGGGTCCAGCGGGTGCCGTCCGGGGACATCACCACGACGAAGTTGACGCCGGCGGCGCGGCGCAGCCCCTCCGCGTACGGCTGGAGTGCCCGGGAGGGGTCGGCGGAGCCGGCCGCGGAGATCACCCAGGGGGAGCGGGCGACGGCGGTCGCGGTCGCGATGGTCTGGAGCCGGGCGGTCTCCTCGGCCTGGGCGCGGTCGGTGAGATAGGCGAAGAGGGCGCAGCCCGCCACGACCGCGGCGACCAGGACGACCTGCATCGCGAAGAGCTGTCCCGCGAGGCTGCGGGGGCGGGGTATGCGCATGGCTGACAGTCTGCCTGTCGCGTTTCGTATGAACGAAACGCACGTAAGGGTGACCGGGGTCACAAGCGTGATGGATAGTCGCGGAAATCCATATGGGACGTGGAGCGGTTTTCACTTTTTTGTTTGAGGAGGGACCCCGTGGCTGCTGAGGCAGGCAGAAGGGACCGTACGCACTATCTGTACATCGCCGTCATCGCGGCGGTGGTGCTCGGCATCACCGTGGGCTTCGTGGCACCGGGAGTCGCCGTCGAGCTGAAGCCCATCGGCACAGGGTTCGTCAATCTCATCAAGATGATGATCTCGCCGGTCATCTTCTGCACGATCGTGCTGGGCATCGGATCGGTGCGCAAGGCCGCGAAGGTCGGCGCGGTCGGCGGGCTGGCGCTGGGCTACTTCCTGGTGATGTCGACCGTCGCGCTCGCGATCGGTCTGCTGGTGGGCAACTTCGTGGAGCCGGGTTCCGGTCTCCAGATCACCGAGGCCACCCGTGAGGCCGGCGGCAAGGCCGCCGAGGGCGCGGGCGGCGAGTCCACCGTGGACTTCCTGCTGGGGATCATCCCCACCACGATGATCTCCGCCTTCACCGGCGGTGAGGTGCTCCAGACCCTGCTGGTCGCGCTGATGGCCGGATTCGCCCTCCAGGCGATGGGCGCGGCGGGCGAGCCGATCCTGCGCGGCATCGGGCACATCCAGCGGCTGGTCTTCCGCGTGCTGGCGATGATCATGTGGGTGGCTCCGATCGGCGCGTTCGGCGCGATCGCGGCCGTGGTGGGCGAGACCGGCATCGACGCGCTGAAGTCGCTCGCCGTCATCATGATCGGCTTCTATGTCACCTGCGCGCTCTTCGTCTTCGTGGTGCTGGGCGCGCTGCTGAAGCTGGTCGCCGGGGTCAATCTGATCGCGCTGCTGAAGTACCTGGGCCGCGAGTTCCTGCTGATCCTCTCCACCTCCTCGTCGGAGTCGGCGCTGCCGAGGCTCATCGCCAAGATGGAGCACATGGGCGTCAGCAAGCCGGTGGTGGGCATCACCGTTCCGACGGGGTACTCCTTCAACCTCGACGGCACCGCGATCTATCTGACGATGGCCTCGCTCTTCATCGCCAACGCGATGGGCGACCCGCTGAGCGCGTCCGAGCAGATCTCGCTGCTGATCTTCATGATCATCGCCTCCAAGGGCGCGGCGGGTGTCACGGGCGCCGGTCTGGCGACGCTCGCGGGCGGTCTTCAGTCGCACCGCCCCGAGCTGGTCGACGGCGTCGGTCTGATCGTCGGTATCGACCGCTTCATGAGCGAGGCGCGGGCGCTGACCAACTTCGCGGGCAACGCGGTGGCGACCGTGCTGGTCGGCACCTGGACCAAGGAGATCGACAAGGCGCGGGTGGAGGAGGTCCTCGCCGGGCGGCTGCCGTTCGACGAGAAGACTCTGCTGGACGACGGACACGGCGGGCCCGCCCCCGAGGCTCCGGACACCGCTGCCGCCGCCGAGCCCGCGGCCGTGCCCTCGCAGCGCGCGGACACGGACGCGAAGGCCAAGGTCTGACGCCGGACCCGAGCGCCAGGACACCCGCGCCTCCCTCCCCTTCCCCCACTGGGGAGGGCGGGCGCGGGATTCCGCGTTTCCGGGGCCTTCGCACCGCGCCCCTCGACCTCCTCGACCTCCTCGGTCTCCTTGACCTCCTCGTCCTCCTTGACCTCAAGCTCGCTTGAGTTTCTACGGTCGTTCCATGAAGACCTACACGGAACAGCAGTTGGCCGCCCAGCCCATCGGCTACTGGAGCGGCGAGGCCTACCGCACGATCGTCGCCCGCATCCGCGCCGGGCTGGCCGAGGAGCGGCTCACCCAGCCGCACTGGTGGATCCTCAACCAGGCCGCCGCCCGCCCCGGTCACTGGGAGCGCGGACCGCTCGCCGACCGGCTGGTCACCTTCGACGACCAGGACACCGACTTCGGCGAAGTCTTCGACGATCTCGTGGGCAGGGGCTGGCTCTCCGAGCCCGCAGGGGGCAGGCTGACCCTGACGGAGGCGGGAGCGGCCGGCCGCGCCCGGGCGGCGGCCCGGACGGCCGAGGCCACCCGGCGGATCCACGAGGGCATCAGCACCGAGGAGTACACCGCCGCGCTCGATGTGCTGCGCCGGATGATCGACAATCTGGGCGGCCGGAGCGATCTCCCCTGAGGGGCCGGGGACGGGATCCTGACACTTACCTTTTGGTAAGTACCTAACTTTTTAGTAGGTACTTGTGGCAACGGGTGCGCCAGGAAACGATGTTGGGCATGGCAACGACCTCTGAGAAGACCTCTGTCACCGTTATCGGCCTCGGCGCGATGGGCAGCGCCCTGGCCGGCGCCTTCCTCGCGGCGGGCCATCCCACCACCGTCTGGAACCGCACCCCGGGGAAGGGCGACGCCCTGGCCGCCCGGGGCGCGACCGTCGCCGCGACCGCGGAGGAGGCCGTGCGCGCCGGCGAACTGGTCGTCGTCTGCGTCTTCGACTACGACGCCTCGGAGTCGGTCCTCGCCCCGCTCGCCGGCGCCCTCCGGGGCCGGGTCCTGGTCAATGTCACCTCCGACCTGCCGGAGCGCGCCCGCGCCGCCGCCGCCTGGGCGGCGGAGCACTCGATCGCCTATCTCGACGGCGCGGTGATGGTCCCGACCGTCGCCATCGGCGCCCCCGACTCGCTGCTCTTCTACGCGGGCTCCCGCGAGTCCTTCGAGCGGCACGAGTCCGCCCTGAAGGTGCTCGGCGGAAAGTCCGTCTACGTCGGCGAGGACGCGGGCCTGGCCGCCGTCTACGACCTCTCCCTGCTGGACTACTTCTACGGCGCGATCTCCGGCCTGGTGCACGGGCTCTCGCTGGCCACGTCCGAGGGTGTGAAGGCCTCCGACGTCGCCCCGTACATGGGCACCATCACCCAGATCCTGCCGTGGGTGCTGGAGGGCTCGGCCGCCAACATCGACGCGGGCTCCTACCCGGGCGCGCAGGCCAACCTCGGTGTGATGGCCGTCTCCGTCGACCACATCCTCCACGCGGCGAAGGCCCGGGGGCTGGACGTCGCCCAGCTGGCGGGCATCAAGAAGACGACCGACCGGGCGATCGCGCTGGGCCACGCGGCCGACGACTGGTCCAGCACGCACGAGGCGCTCGTCAACCCCTGACCCGGCGTCCCTTCCGTCCGCCCTTCCTTGTCCTCCCTCCCTCCTTCCTTCCTTGCCTTGACGCCGACGTCAAGGATTACGGTCGGCGGCATGCGAATCGGCGAGCTGGCGCGAAGGGCCGGGACCACCACCCGGACCCTGCGCTACTACGAGGCACGCGGGCTGCTGCCCGCGCGGCGCGCGGTGAACGGCTACCGCGACTACGACGACGGCGATCTCCTGCTGGTCCAGCAGATCCGGACCCTGCGCGACTTCGGGTTCGAGCTGGAGGAGACCCGTCCGTTCGTGGAGTGTCTGCGCGCGGGCCATCCCGCGGGCGACTCCTGCCCCGCCTCGCTCGCCGTCTACCGGGCCAAGGTCGCCGAACTGGACGCGCTCATCGAGCGCCTCCGGTCGGTCCGCGCCCAGGTGGGAACAGAACTCGCCCGGGCCGAGGCGGAGTTCGCCGCCGGTCCGGTGCCACGGTGCGAATTCGGAGGGACGACATGACGATCAAGACGGACGGGGTCGCCGGAGTGACGGACGCGGACTTCGGTACGGAGGTGCTGGACGCGCCGCTCCCGGTGCTGGTCCAGTTCACGGCCGACTGGTGCGGACCCTGCCGCCAGCTGGCCCCGGTCCTCGGCGCGGTGGCCCGCGAGGAGGCCGGCCGGCTCAAGGTGGTCCGGCTCGACGTGGACGCCAACCCGGAGACGACGGTGCGCTACGGGGTGCTGTCGACGCCCACCCTGATGGTGTTCCGCGCGGGGGAGCCGGTGGCCTCGATGGTGGGGGCCCGGCCCCGGCGCAGGCTGCTCCAGGAGCTGGACTCCGCGCTCAGCCGCTGAGCGGAGCCGGCCCGCTCCCGGTGGTCCCCGGGGCGCGCTCGAAGAGGCTGGGCACCGGGAAGTACGCCTCCAGGAAGGGTTCGAGCAGCTGCCGCTGCCCCTCCACCTCCTCGTCGGTGGAGATGGTGTCGTTGACGCAGAACGCCTGCCGGTTGCGGCGCGCCAGCAGCTGACCCAGCCGCCGGGCGGTGTCCGGGTGGGCCAGGTCGACATAGGCGTAGCTGACCTGGCCCGGGACCGCCCGGGAGGTCTGGTAGGCGTAGTAGTGGTGGAAGGACGAGGCGATCGACAGATCGTCCAGGCTGCGGAAGCGGGCCGCCGCCGTGGCCCGGTGGCGGTCCGCGAAGACGGTCTCTATCTCCGCCAGCACACTGCGCCGCAGGGCGTAGGGGATGTGCTTCATCTTGTGCGTGATCACCGTGTGGAAACGGGAGTCGAGCACGGTCCGGTTGTTCTTCCCGGCGGCGGAGACCGGCACGTCCTCGTCGCCCGGGGCGCCCATGGGGATCAGGGCGGGCGAGGGGAAGAACTTGGTCAGCCCGTTCGCGTGGAAGAAGTCCTGGGGGGTGACCGGGCGGCCCAGGAACATGTCGTCGTTGAAGTAGAGGAAGTGCTCCGACAGGCCCTCGATGTGGTGCAGCTGGCTCTCGATCGCGTGCGAGTTGAAGGTCGGCAGCACACCGGGGTCGGTGAAGATCTCCTTGTGGCTCACCACGGTGAGACCCTCCGCCGAGGTGTCCAGCCAGGACGGCGTCTGATCGTCGGTGACCAGGAAGATCCTGCGCACCCAGGGCGCGTTCTGCCGCAGCGAGCGCAGGGAGTAGCGCAGCTCGTCACGGCTGGCGAACCGGGCGGTGTTCGCCGCCTCCTCGTGGTACGGACGGCCCTGGGCCAGCTCCCGCCGGCGCAGCCACTCGGGGTCCTGTCCGTCGACCCAGGTGTAGACGACGTCGACGGGGAAGCGGATGTCGTCGGGCCGGGGCGAGGCGAACTCCCGGCGGGTGCGCACGAGCGGGAGCGCCGCGCCGGGCGCGGCGAGCCGGGTGAAGAGCGCCCCGGACTCCCAGACGGGGGCGTCCGCGACCGGCACCTCGTCGGCCACCGGCTGGGGCCGGGGCGCGCGGAGACGGCCCTCCTCCTCGGTCCAGAACTCGATGTCGCAGCCGTACTTGGGGCCGAGCGTCAGCCGGCCCGTCGGATCGCTGTGGTACCAGGTCATCCGGATCACCCCGGCCGTCGCCAGCCGCCGCCAGGTGGCGGGGGCGAACCCCGGCGCGGACTCGCGGGGGGTCGCCGTGCGGCCGTCCATGGCGGAGACATAGCCGGGCAGCCGCTCGCAGAGCCCGGCGAGCGCCGTGTACGCCCGCGCGCGCTCCTTCGCGGGTACGGCGATCACCGCCGAGTCATTGCGCCGTCCCCGTACCCAGAAGTAGTCCACCCCCGCGCCGTCCAGCGCCCCGCAGACCGCCGCCGCGTTGTCGTTGCGCGCCTGGAGAGGGGTGACGGCGGCACCGGTGAGCAGCACCTTCGGCACTCCGCGCACCCTGCCGACGCGCCGGTCCGCGCCGAGCAGCGGACGCGGGTGCCGCCGTATCTCCCGCTCGGCGCGGGCGGTGCTCAGCCCGGGGCCGACGCTCGGCCAGGCGGAGAGCAGCTGCTTGGTCTGCGAGCGGACCTCCCGGGAGACCACGCGCGCCACTCCCCGGCGCACCCGCACCGGCAGGGCCCGGCGATACGCGTTGACCGGCCAGGACGATTCGGGATTGCTCCGGGCGAGCCGCTCCGCGGTGCGGACGCCCTTCGGGGCTGCCCCGGCTCCCGGCACTGGCTGCTCTTTGTGGCGCATACGACCTCTTCGGGATGGAAGTGTTCATAGCGGGGCCTTCTGTGGCACCCCGTCGCACCTTTGATGCCCGGCGGACCGGAATGGTTGTAGAGCGGTTTCGTGCTCCGCGCGGCCGGGATCCGTGCGCCGGGCCGCCGGGGCGCGGGCGAGGCCCTCGGGCCGCCGTCCTCAACATGGCTTTCGCGCAGGCGGGTTGAGGGCCGGGAGGGCGGCTCCGCCGGGGGCGCGGGGGAGTGGCGGGCGGCTGCCGGGCCCGCCGCCGCGAGCGGTTATCACCGCGTGACGATCTCGCCGGTGTGGGTGCGAGGCCGCTGGGCCGGGCTGTCGAAGTGTCCGCACGCGGGCATGAAAATAGCCCCACCGAATTGACGGAAGGGCCTGCGTTCTGAGTATATTTAACGTTTCCATGTCTGCATGAATAAAGAACATGGAAACACTCACTGGTTACACCATAACGCTTCTGGAGCTGAATTGTCAACCGTGGAATTGCAGGGCGAACAGCAATTCGTCTCCCTTCTCCACCAGCGCCTCGACGCGCTCCGCGAGCAGGTCGAGAACGCCGTGCGCGGCACGGCCGCGCAGACCGGCACCGGCCGTCAGGCCCGGGTGGAGCGGGATGTGAGCATGGCCGAGTACACGGGGCACCTCGCCGCGCTCAACGCCGTCGAGTCCGGGCTCTGCTTCGGCCGGCTCGACCTGCGCGACGGGGCCAGCCACCACATCGGCCGTATCGGAATCCGGGAGGACGACGCGGAGCGGACCCCTCTTCTCGTCGACTGGCGCGCACCCGTCGCCCGCCCCTTCTACCTCGCCACCGGATACGAGCCGATGGGGCTGCGCCGCCGCCGCCACATCACCACCGAGGGGCGCACCGTCACCGCGCTCCACGACGAGATCCTCGATCTCGGCGACGCCACCCGCACCGGCCACGAGGACCCCGGCGGCGACGCCGTCCTCCTCGCCGCGCTCGGGGCGGCCCGCACCGGGCGGATGGCCGACATCGTCCGGACCATCCAGGGCGAGCAGGACCGCGTCATCCGCGCCCCGCGCCACGGCGTCCTCGTCGTCGAGGGCGGCCCGGGCACCGGCAAGACGGCCGTCGCGCTGCACCGCGCGGCGTACCTCCTCTACGCGCACCGGGAGCAGCTCGCCCGGCGCGCCGTCCTCATCGTCGGGCCCAACCCCGCCTTCCTCGGCTACATCGGCGAGGTGCTGCCCTCGCTCGGCGAGACCGGCGTGCTGCTCGCCACCACGGCCGAGCTGTTCCCCGGCGTACGGGCCACCGGCACGGACACCCCCGCCGCCGCCGAGGTGAAGGGCCGCGCCGCCATGGCCGAGGTGCTCGCCCGCGCCGTCGCCGACCGGCAGACCCTCCCCGAGACCGTGCCCGACCTCGACTTCGAGGACACCGGGACGGTGCCCGAAGCCGCCCTGGAGATCGACCATGAGCAGTACGGCACCCTCCTGCTGCACCGCGAGATGGCGTACGAGGCCCGCGACCGCGCCCGCTCCACCGGACTGCCGCACAACCTCGCCCGCCCGCACTTCGCCTTCCGGATCATCGACGCCCTCACCCGGCAGCTCGCCGACCGCATCGGCGCGGACCCCTACGGCGGGCCCAATCTGCTGGGCCCCGACGACCTCGCCCAGGTCGGCAAGGAGATCGCCACCAGCGCCGACGTCCACGCCGCCATCGAGGAGCTGTGGCCCGCCCTCACCCCCGAACAGCTCGTCGCCGGGCTGCTCGCCGAGCCGGAGCGGCAGCTTCCGGAGCAGGACGCGGCGCTGATCCGCCGTACCTCCGGCGAGTGGACCGCCGCCGACGTCCCCCTCCTGGACGAGGCCGCCGAACTCCTCGGCACGGACGACAGCGCCGAGCTCGCCGCCGCCGAGGCCGAGCGCCAGGAGCGGATCGCCTACGCACAGGGCGTCCTCGATCTCTCCGAGGGCTCCCAGACCTATGAGTTCGAGGACGAGGAGTCCGAGCTGCTCGCCGCGCACGACGTCATCGACGCCGAGCGGATGGCCGACCGCCACGAGGAGGCCGACCACCGCAGCGCCGCCGAACGGGCCGCCGCCGACCGCACCTGGGCCTTCGGGCACATCATCGTGGACGAGGCGCAGGAGCTGTCCGCGATGGCGTGGCGGCTGCTGATGCGCCGCTGCCCGACCCGGTCGATGACCCTGGTCGGCGACCCGGCCCAGACCGGGGACGCCGCCGGGCTCGGCTCCTGGGAGAAGATCCTCCAGCCGTACGTCGGCGACCGCTGGCAGCTCGCCAGACTCGGCGTCAACTACCGCACCCCCGCCGAGATCATGGAGCTGGCCGCCGCCGTGCTCCGGGCGAACCGGCCCGGCTTCGAGCCGCCGCGCTCGGTCCGCTCCACCGGCGTCCCGCCCCGCACCGAGCGCGCCGAGCCGGCCGCCCGGCTCGCCGAAACGGTGCTCGCGGCCGTCGCCCGCGAGCGCTCCGGCGGCGAGGACGAGGACGGGGGCGAGGGCGTGGGCGGACGGCTCGCGGTCATCGCCCCGGCCGGGCTGCACGGCGGGCTGGCCGCCCTCACCCCATTCCCGGGCGAGGTCGACCTCACCCGCGATGTCGTCCTGCTCGAACCCCGGCAGGCCAAGGGCCTGGAGTTCGACTCCGTCATCGTGGTGGAGCCCGCGCTCTTCGGGGCCAGCGACCTCTATGTGGCGCTGACCCGCGCCACCCAGCGGCTGACCGTCGTCCACACCGGCGAGCTGCCCGAAGTCCTCGTGCCCTGAGCCCGCAGCCTCACACCGGCCGCAGCCACACCGTCGCCAGCGGCGGCAGCGTCAGCCGTACCGAGGTGCCCTGGCCGTGGCTCGCCACCGGCTCCGACTTCAGCGGATCCGCGCCGCCGCCCACACCCCCGCCGCCGTACCGCTCCGCGTCGGTGTTCAGGATCTCCTCCCAGCAGGCGGGGGAGCCCGGCACACCGAGCCGGTACTCCTCGCGGACCACCGGCGAGAAATTGCTCACCGACAGCACCGGCGCCCCCGAGGCGTCGAAGCGCAGAAAGGCGAAGACATTGTCGTCGGCGGCGTCGCCCGCCACCCAGGAGAAACCCTCGGGGACGCAGTCGCGCTGCCAGAGCGCCGGAGTCGCCCCGTACACCGCGTTGAGATCGCGGACCAGCAGCCGGACGCCCCGGTGGTCCGGCTCCGCCGCGTAGGACGGATCCAGCAGCCACCAGTCCGGACCGTGCCCCTCCGACCACTCCGCACCCTGGGCGAACTCCTGCCCCATGAAGAGCAGTTGCTTGCCCGGATGAGCCCACATGAAGCCCAGATACGCCCGGTGATTGGCGCGCCGCTGCCACCAGTCGCCGGGCATCTTGCTCACCAGCGACCGCTTTCCGTGCACCACCTCGTCGTGCGAGATCGGCAGCAGATAGTTCTCGCTGTACGCGTAGACCATCGAGAAGGTCATCTCGTGGTGGTGGAATCTGCGGTGCACCGGCTCGTGCGCCGCGTACCCCAGCGAGTCGTGCATCCACCCCATGTTCCACTTCAGCCCGAACCCCAGACCGCCGAAGCCGCCGGGCCCCACATGGTGGGTGGCCCGGGTGACCCCGTCCCAGGCGGTGGACTCCTCGGCGATCGTCACCACGCCCGGACAGCGCCGGTAGACCGTGGCGTTCATCTCCTGGAGGAAGGCCACCGCGTCCAGATTCTCCCGGCCGCCGTGCTCATTGGGCGTCCAGCCGCCCTCCTCGCGCGAGTAGTCCAGATAGAGCATCGAGGCGACGGCGTCCACCCGCAGCCCGTCGATGTGGAACTGCTCGCACCAGTAGACGGCGTTGGCCACCAGGAAGTTGCGCACCTCCGCGCGGCCGTAGTCGAACTCCAGCGTCCCCCAGTCGGGATGGTCGGCCCGGGAGGGGTCCTCCGGCTCGTACAGCGGACGGCCGTCGAAGCGGGCGAGCGCCCAGTCGTCGCGCGGGAAGTGGGCCGGCACCCAGTCCATGATCACGCCGATGCCCGCCCGGTGCAGCGCGTCGACCAGGTGGCGGAAGTCGTCCGGGGTGCCCATCCGCGAGGTGGGCGCGTAGAAGCCGGTCACCTGGTACCCCCAGGAGCCGCCGAAGGGGTGCTCGGTGACCGGCATCAGCTCCACATGGGTGAAACCCAGATCCTTCACGTACGAGGGCAGCTGCCGGGCCAGCTCCCGATAGCCCAGCCCCGGCCGCCAGGAGGCCAGATGCACCTCGTAGACCGAGAAGGGCGACTCGTGGACGGGGAGATCGCCCCGGTGCGCCATCCACTCCTGGTCCCGCCACACATGGTGCGACTCGGTCACCACGGAGGCGGTCGCGGGCGGCACCTCCGTGCGGCGCGCCATCGGGTCCGCGCGCACGGTGTGCGAGCCGTCCGGGCGCATGATCTGGAACTTGTAGAGGGTGCCCTCCCCGATCCCCGGCACGAACAGCTCCCACACCCCCGAGGAGCCCAGCGACCGCATGGGGAAGCCGGTGCCGTCCCAGTAGGTGAAGTCGCCGGTGACCCGCACCCCCAGCGCGTTGGGGGCCCATACGGTGAACCGGGTGCCCGCCACGCCCTGATGGGTCATCGGGTGCGCGCCCAGCGCGCGCCACAGCTCCTCGTGGCGGCCCTCGCCGATCAGATGCAGATCGAGTTCGCCGAGCGCGGGCAGGAAGCGGTACGGGTCGTGCGCCTCGGCCGCCGGTGCGTCCTCGCCCTCCTCGCCGTAGGCCACGAGCAGCCGGTAGCCGGGGCCGGCCCCCGGCGGCAGCACCCCGGAGAAGAGCCCGTCGCCCTCGTCGCACAGCCGCGCCCGCACCCCGTCCCCTTCTCCGTCCGCGACCACGGTCACGGCCCGGGCGCTGGGGCGCAGCACCCGTACCGCCAGGCCGCCGGGCTCGGGGTGCGCCCCGAGGAGGGAGTGCGGGTCGTGGTGGCCCCCGCTCAGCAGCCGGTGCCGCTCGCCCGGTTCGAGCGGCCGGGCCGGGCGCGGCTCCGGGCGCGGCTCCCGGCCGCCGCCGGAGCGGGGCCGGGGCCGGGGCCGCCGGGTGGCGGCGGTGGAGGGGGCGGGGGACGGGGGGCGGGCGGTCACGGGTCTCCTCGGCGGTGCGGTGGTACGGCGGTGTCCGGCGCGCTTGTCGTGCTTCGGCTTCAGCGCGCGGTCGGTCGGAGCGGCGCGGCGGCGAGCCGGTCGATGGCCGCCATCGGCACCGGCAGCCAGTCGGGGCGGTGCCGGGCCTCGTAGACGGCCTCGTACACGGCCTTGTCCGTCTCGTACGCGCGCAGCAGCTCGGGTTCCTCGCGCGGGTCGGAGCCCGCTGCCTCGGCGTACCCCTCGCAGTAGGCGGCCCGGCAGTGCTCGGCCCAGGCCGGGTTCCACGGCCGGTGGGTGCGGGCCGCGTAGTCGAAGGAGCGGAGTATCCCGGCGATGTCCCGGACCGGGGGCTGCGGCCGGCGGCGCTCGTTCAGCGGGCGGGCGGGCTCGCCCTCGAAGTCGATCAGCGACCACCGGCCCGCGCCGCCCGGCGGCGGGGCCTGGTGGAGCGCCTGGCCCAGATGGAGATCGCCGTGCACCCGCTGGGCCCGCCAGCCGCGCCCCGCGTGCCCGAGGCCGGCGATCGCGTCGAAGGCGGCCCGCAGCCGGGGCGCGTACGGCCCCAGCGCGGGCACCGCCCGCGCGGCCTCGTCCAGCCTGCGGTTCATCGCCCGCGCCAGCCGCTCGGTGTGCGGGCGGCGCAGCTCCACGGTGGGCAGCCCGTCCGCGAGCGCGGTGTGCACCTCGGCGGTGACCCGGCCCAGCGCCCGGGCCTCCTCGGTGAAGGGCGAGCCCGCCGCCAGCGCGTCCAGCGCGAGGACCCAGCCGTCCCGGGTGCCGCGCAGAAACGGCTGGAGCACACCCAGGGTGTACGGCAGCGGGTCGGCCGACTCGTACCAGGCGACGGGGGTCGGCACCAGGCCGCAGCCGGCCCGGGCCAGCGCCAGCGGCAGTTCCAGATCGGGGTTGGGGCCGGGCTGGACGCGCCGGAAGAACTTGAGGATGTACGCGTCCCCGTAGACCAGGGAGGAGTTGGACTGCTCGGCCTCCAGCGGTCTGGCCCGCAGCCCGCCGGGGACGGCCGGGACGCCGTCGAAGCGGTCGAAGCGCAGCGCCCCGCAGCTGCCGGGGGTCCGCAGCCGCTCCAGGATCAGCTCCGCCAGCCGGGGGTCGCGCAGCCCCTCGTACACGGTCCGTCCGGCGAGCGGTCCGTCCGCCGGACGGCCGATGAGCGCGGGGGCCAGCGGCGGCGGCAGGGTGTGGCGTACGCCCAGCAGGAGCTGGTAGCAGTCCCGTGCGGAGGTCCCGGCGGCGGGGCGGCGGACGCCGAGCAGCAGATGGAGGAGTCCGGGCCCCGGGCCGGTGAGCGGCAGCAGCTCGGTGGCCGAGACCAGGGAGAAGCCGGTGACGAGCTGTCCCTTGCCGGCGAACCAGCGCTGGCGCGGCAGCCAGCTGTGCAGCAGCGGGGCGAGGGACGGGAGAAGACCGGCGGACGTCCGGATGGATGCAGCCTCCGGCATGGGATCGCGTCCTTTCCCCGGGTGTGCGCCTCTTGCGATTAATGCGCAGAGTGTCCCGGATTGTGACGTTTCCTGTCCGGCGGCGCGCGGGGATGGCGGGCGAGTCCCCCCGGTGCGGGACGGTGGGAGCCGTCCCGTGCGGGGGTGCGGCCCGGGTCCGCCGTGGTGCCGGGCCCGGGGCGTGCCGGCAGGGGGACGGAAGCCCCCCGCCCGGTCCTCAGGCCGTCGTGGCGCTCTTCCTGAGGCGGAACCAGTAGAAGCCGTGACCGGCCAGGGTGAGCAGATAGGGCCACTGGCCGACGGGCGGGAAGCGCACCTGGCCGATCAGCTCGACGGGGTGACGGCCGGTGAACTGCCGCAGATCCAGCTCGGTGGGCTGGGCGAACCGCGAGAAGTTGTGGACGCACATCACCAGGTCGTCCTTGTGCTCCCGGGTGAAGGCCAGCACGGCGGGGTTGGAGGAGGGCAGTTCGCTGTACGAGCCGAGTCCGAAGGCGGGGTTCTGCTTACGGATCTCGATCATCCGCCGGGTCCAGTGCAGCAGTGACGAGGGGCTGGTCATCGACGCCTCGACATTGGTGACCTGATAGCCGTAGACGGGGTCCATGATGGTCGGCAGATACAGCCGTCCGGGGTCGCAGGAGGAGAATCCCGCGTTCCGGTCGGGTGTCCACTGCATCGGGGTGCGGACCGCGTCCCGGTCGCCCAGCCAGATGTTGTCGCCCATCCCGATCTCGTCGCCGTAGTAGAGGATCGGCGAGCCGGGCAGGGAGAGCAGCAGCGCGGTGAACAGCTCGATCTGATTGCGGTCGTTGTCCAGCAGCGGGGCGAGCCGGCGGCGGATGCCGATATTGGCCCGCATGCGCGGATCCTTGGCGTACTCCGCGTACATGTAGTCGCGCTCCTCGTCGGTGACCATCTCCAGGGTCAGCTCGTCGTGGTTGCGCAGGAAGACCCCCCACTGACAGCCGGCGGGGATCGTCGGGGTCTTGGCGAGGATCTCCGAGACCGGGTGGCGCGACTCCCGCCGCACCGCCATGAAGATGCGGGGCATCACCGGGAAGTGGAACGCCATGTGGCACTCGTCGCCGTCGGCGCGGAAGTCGCCGAAGTAGTCGACCACGTCCTCCGGCCACTGATTGGCCTCGGCGAGGAGCACGGTGTCGGGGTAGTGGGCGTCGATCTCCTTGCGGACCCGGCGGAGGAAGGAGTGGGTGGCCGGGAGGTTCTCGCAGTTGGTGCCGTCCTCCTGGTAGAGATAGGGCACGGCGTCCAGCCGGAAGCCGTCGATGCCCAGATCCAGCCAGAAGCGCAGCGCCGAGACGATCTCCTCCTGGACCGCCGGGTTCTCGTAGTTGAGATCCGGCTGGTGCGAGAAGAAGCGGTGCCAGTAGTACTGCTTGCGCACCGGGTCGAAGGTCCAGTTGGAGCTCTCCGTGTCGACGAAGATGATCCGGGCCTCCGGATACCGCTTGTCGTCGTCGGCCCAGACGTAGTAGTCGCCGTAGGGCCCGTCGGGGTTGCTGCGGGACTGGAGGAACCACTCGTGCTGATCGCTGGTGTGGTTCATGACGAAGTCGATGATCACGCGCATGCCGCGCTGGTGGGCGGCGTCGACGAAATCCACGAAGTCGGCGAGGTCGCCGAACTCGGGCAGCACCGAGGTGTAGTCCGAGACGTCGTAACCGCCGTCCCGGAGCGGCGACTTGAAGAACGGCGGCAGCCAGAGACAGTCGACGCCCAGCCATTGGAGGTAGTCGAGCCTGGCGGTGATGCCCTTGAGATCTCCGACGCCGTCGCCGTTGCTGTCCTGGAAGGACCGCACGAGGACTTCGTAGAAGACCGCCCGCTTGAACCAGTCGGGATCGCGGTCCTTGGCGGGGGTGTCCTCGAACAGGTCGTGGACGGGTTCATTGACGATCATGATGTGGGTGACCCTCCGATCGGCGGGGACGGTCGCAGAACCACGATGTGCGCGGGCGAGCGCCCCGGCTTCAGACGCACATACGCGGATCTGCCCCAGTGATAGGTCTCGCCGGTGAGCTCGTCGCGCACCGGTGCGGTCTCGTGCCAGGCGAGACCGAGTCTCGGCATGTCCAACGAGACCGTGGCCTCGTGGGTGTGGTGGGGGTCGAGGTTCACGACCACGACGACGGTGTTCGAGCCGCAGCGCTTTGAATACGCGATGACGGACTCGTCGTCGGTCCGGTGGAAGCAGAGGTCGCGCAGTTGCTGGAGCGCCGGATTGCGCCGTCTGATCCGGTTGAGAGCGGTGATCAGGGGGGTGATGGTGCGCCCCGCGCGCTCGGCGGCCTCCCAGTCGCGCGGGCGCAGCTCGTACTTCTCCGAGTGCAGATAGTCCTCGCCGCCCGCCCCGGCCGGCGCGTTCTCGCACAGCTCGTACCCGGCGTACATCCCCCAGCTGGGCGAGAGGGTGGCGGCCAGCACCGCGCGCGCCTCGAAGGCGGGACGGCCGCCGTGCTGAAGATGGGCGGGCAGGATGTCCGGGGTGTTCACGAAGAAGTTGGGACGCATGGACGAGGCCGACTCGCCCGCCAGCTCGGTGAGGTAGTCCGTCAGCTCCTGCTTGCCGGTGCGCCAGGTGAAGTAGGTGTACGACTGCTGGAAGCCGACGGCGGCCAGCGCCCGCATCATCGCCGGCCGGGTGAAGGCCTCCGCCAGGAAGATCACGTCCGGGTCGGCGCGGTTGATCTCGGCGATCACCCGCTCCCAGAAGACGACCGGTTTGGTGTGCGGATTGTCGACCCGGAAGATCCGGACGTCCCGCGCCATCCAGAAACGCAGCAGCCGCACCGCCTCGCCGACCAGTCCGCGCATGTCCTCGTCGAAGGCGATCGGATAGATGTCCTGGTACTTCTTGGGCGGGTTCTCGGCGTGGGCGATGCTGCCGTCGGCGCGCCGGCGGAACCACTCGGGGTGCTCGCGCACCCAGGGGTGGTCGGGGGAGCACTGGAGCGCGAAATCGAGGGCGACCTCCATCCGCAGGGCGCGGGCGGTCGCCACGAAGTGGTCGAAGTCCGCGAAGGAGCCCAGTTCGGGGTGGAGCGCGTCGTGGCCGCCCGCCGGGGAGCCGATCGCCCAGGGCACGCCGACGTCGTGGGGGCCGGCCGAGAGGGAGTTGTCGGGGCCCTTGCGGAAGGTGGTGCCGATGGGGTGGACGGGCGGCAGATAGACCACGTCGAAGCCCATGGCGGCGACGGCGGGCAGCCGCTCGGCGGCGGTGCGGAAGGTGCCGGACACCGGCGGTCCGCCCGGGGTGAGGACGGCCCCCTCGGAGCGCGGGAAGAGTTCGTACCAGGATCCGTACAGCGCGCGGCGGCGCTCGACCCGCAGCGGCAACGGGCGCGAGACGGTGACCAGTTCGCGCAGCGGATGGCGGGCGAGCGCGGCCGTCGCGTCGGGGGCGAGGGCGGCGGCGAGCCGGGCGGCGGGCGGGCGGGCCGGGTCCCGCAGGGCGTCGGCGGCGGCGAGCACCGCCTCGCGGCCGTCGCGCTTGGGCACCCCCTCGGCCGCCCGCTCGTACAGCCGCGCCCCCTCGGTGAGCGTCAGCGCGGTGTCGACGCCCGCCGGGATCTTGATTCGGGCGGTCCGGAGCCAGCTCGTCACCGGATCGCTCCAGGCCTCGACGGCGAAGCTCCAGCGGCCCTCGGCGTCCGGTGTGATCTCCGCGCTCCAGCGGTCGGTGCCGGGGGCCTCCTCCCGCATCGGGGTCCAGGGGCCCGGGCGGCCCCCCGGGTCGCGCAGCACCACATTGGCGGCGACGGCCTCGTGCCCCTCCCGGAAGACGGTGGCGGCGACCCGGAAGGTCTCGCCGACGACCGCTTTGGCGGGTCTCCTCCCGCAGTCGATTTGAGGGCTGACGTCCAGGACGGGAATGCGACCGATCATGGGCTCACCTGAGGGCTGTACGGGTGGGGCAGGGTGAGGAGAATGTCGTTGTTTGAACGGTTTACCCGATATTTGTAACCGCTTGAACGGCGGTTGACGGCCCGCCAGGCACGACCGCTCCCGTACGCGTCACCCGGGTGGGCGGAAACGGCGGGCGGACTGGGCCGAATGACACCGGGCGCGGGCGGTCGTTCCCGCGCCCGGTGTACGCGCTACGCGCCCCAGCTGGGCTCGTCGTCGCGGCGGCGCATCCCTGTCCCTCCGTTCGCAGCCGTCCCTCGCCCCGCCCGCCCGCCCGTCCGGCGGCGGCTCGCGGGCCGGCGGCTTCGGCGGATCGGTCGGCGAACCGGGCGGGAGATTGAAGGATTGTCCAACGGATCCCGCGAGGCCCCTTCGACTTCCGGCCACCCGCCGTCCCCTCCCCGCCCCTCCCCGTCCTTCTCCTCACCGGGTGACGCGGAGACGCGCACACCGCCGTGCGTCCCCTGGGATGCGCGCCTCCCCTGCGAAGGTGGGACCCGTGAAGGCCATTCGTCGATTCACCGTCCGTCCCGTCCTCCCCGAGCCACTCCGCCCACTCAGCGATCTCGCCCGCAATCTCCGCTGGTCCTGGCATCCCGAGACCCGTGAACTCTTCCAGGCCGTCGACCCCGACGGATGGCGGGCGGCCGGAGCCGACCCGGTACGGCTGCTCGGCTCCGTCTCCGCCGCCCGGCTGGCCGAACTCGCCGAGGACCGGCGCTTTCTGCGCCGGCTGACCGCCGCCGCCGCCGACCTGGACGACTATCTGCACGGCCGCAGGTGGTACCAGACCCACGACCCGGCGGCCACCGCCGCCGACGCCCCGCCCTTCCCCTCCGCCGTCGCCTACTTCTCCCCCGAGTTCGGCGTCACCGCCGCCCTCCCGCAGTACTCCGGCGGCCTCGGCATCCTCGCCGGGGACCACCTCAAGGCCGCCAGCGACCTCGGTGTGCCGCTGATCGGCGTCGGTCTGCTCTACCGCCACGGCTACTTCCGCCAGTCGCTCTCCCCCGAGGGCTGGCAGCTGGAGCACTATCCGGTGCTCGACCCCAACGAACTCCCCGTCACCCTCATGCGGGAGGCGGACGGCACCCCCGCCCGGATCTCACTGGCCCTGCCCGCCGGGCGCGCGCTCCGCGCCCACATCTGGATCGCCCGGGTCGGCCGGGTGCCCCTGCTGATGCTCGACTCCGACGTCGAGGAGAACGAGAGCGGCGAACGCGAGGTCACCGACCGGCTCTACGGCGGCGGCAGCGAACACCGGCTGCTCCAGGAGATGCTGCTGGGCATCGGCGGCGTACGGGCCGTCCGGGCGTACTGCCGGCTCACCGGCCACCGCGCCCCCGAGGTCTTCCACACCAACGAGGGCCACGCGGGCTTCCTCGGCCTGGAGCGCATCCGCGAACTCGGCCAGGGCGCTGACGCACTGGAGTTCGACGCCGCCCTCGAAGCGGTCCGCGCCGGGACCGTCTTCACCACCCACACCCCCGTGCCCGCCGGAATCGACCGCTTCGACCGCGAACTGGTCGCCCGCCACTTCGGCGAACGCGCCGAACTCCCCACCGTCCCCGTCGAGAAGATCCTCCGCCTCGGCAGGGAGGACTACCCCGGCGGCGAACCCCACCTCTTCAACATGGCCGCCATGGGACTGCGCCTCGCCCAGCGCGCCAACGGCGTCTCCACCCTCCACGGAGCCGTCAGCCGGGGCATGTTCGCCGGCCTCTGGCCCGGCTTCGACCCCGAAGAAGTGCCCATCACCTCCATCACCAACGGCGTCCACGCCCCCACCTGGATCGCCCCCGAGGTCTTCCGCCTCGGCGCGCGCCAGATCGGCGCGGGGCGCGCCGAGGACGCCCTCACCGTCGGCGGCTCCGACCTCTGGAACGCCGTGGGGAAGATCCCCGACACCGAGATCTGGGAACTCCGCCGCGAACTGCGCGAACAGCTCGTCGGCGAGGTGCGCTCCCGGCTCCGCGCCTCCTGGCGGCAGCGCGGCGCGGGCGCGGCCGAACTGGGCTGGGTGGACGGCGTCCTCGACCCCGACATCCTCACCATCGGCTTCGCCCGCCGCGTCCCCTCGTACAAACGGCTCACCCTCATGCTCCGCGACCCCGACCGGCTGCGGGAACTGCTGCTCCACCCCACCCGCCCGGTGCAGATCGTCGTGGCGGGCAAGGCGCACCCCGCCGACGACGGCGGCAAACGCCTCGTGCAGGAGCTGGTCCGCTTCGCCGACGACCCCCGGGTGCGGCACCGGATCGTCTTCCTGCCCGACTACGGCATGGGCATGGCGCAGAAGCTCTACCCCGGCTGCGACGTCTGGCTCAACAACCCCCTCCGCCCGCTGGAGGCCTGCGGCACCAGCGGAATGAAGTCCGCCCTCAACGGCGGCCTCAATCTCTCCGTGCTCGACGGCTGGTGGGACGAGTGGTACGAACCCGACTACGGCTGGGCGATCCCCACCGCCGACGGCTCCGCCACCGCCGAGACCCGCCGCGACGAACTGGAGGCGGCCGCCCTCTACGAGCTGATCGAGAACCGCGTCGCACCGCGCTTCTACGAGCGGGGCCCCCACGGGCTGCCCCACCGCTGGATCGAGATGGTCCGCCGGACCCTGGCCACCCTCGCCCCCAAAGTGCTGGCCGGCCGGATGGTCCGGGAGTACGTCGAGCACCTCTACGCCCCCGCCGCCCGCGCCCACCGCTCACTCGACCCGGAGACCGCCCGCGAGGTCGCCTCCTGGAAGTCCCGCGTCCGCGCGGCCTGGCCCGAGGTCGCCGTCGACCATGTCGAGACCCTGGAACAGCCGGCCCTGGAACAGCCCCCCGCCGATGTCACCGCCGAACTCGGCGCGACACTCGCCCTGCGGGCCCGGGTCGCCCTCGGCGACCTCCACCCCGAGGACGTCGAGGTCCAGGCCGTGGCCGGCCGTGTCGACGGCCACGACGTCATCGCCGAGGCCCGCACCTCCCCCCTCAAGGAGTCCGGCGGCCCCGACCTCGACGGCCGCCGCCTCTTCGAGGGCACCCTCTCCCTCGACCGCACCGGCCCCTTCGGCTACACCGTCCGCGTCCTCCCCACCCATCCCCTCCTCGCCACCAGCGCGGACCTCGGCCTGGTCGCCCTCCCCGGAGAGGGGGCGGGCCCGCCACCGGCCCGGTGAGCCGGTACGGCCCCGGTCACCGGCGGCGCGGGCGCAGGCGTCCGCTGTCGCGAACGACCGGCTGGGCCGGGGGCGTGCGGCCCCCGGCCCTCGGCGTGGGCGGGTCGGGTCAGAAGGGCCTGGTCGGGAGGTACTTGCCGTCGAGGGTGATGACGGCGCGCTCGCCGCCCTCGGGGTCGGCGGTCTTCTGGACGTCGAGCTTGAAGTTGATCGCGCTGATGATGCCGTCGCCGAACTGCTCGTGGATGAGGGCCTTGAGGGTGGTGCCGTAGACGAGCAGCATCTCGTGGAAGCGGTAGATGGTGGGGTCGGTGGGGAGGGCGTTGCCGGTGGCGGGGCCGCGGGTGGGGATGGTCTGGAGGAGGAGGGCGGCGTCGGGGCCGAGGCCGAGGAGGTCGGTGACGGCGAGGGCGGCGGGCTTGGGGAGGGGGTGCTGGCCGAGGAGGGCGGCGGTGACGAAGGCGACGGAGAGGCCGGTGACGTCGGCGATCTGCTGCCAGGTCAGGTCTTTGCGGGTCTTGGCGTCGACGGCGGCGACGGCGAGGGCCTGGCGGGCGGTGGGGTCGGACTGCGAGTGGATCATGAGGGGATTCCTTCGTTCTGGGAGAGGTGGGGGCGGCCGGCGCGGTCGAGGGGCTCGACGGTGCCGGAGGGGATGTCGAAGACCCAGCCGTGGAGGGTGACCGAGGCGTTGGCCAGGGCCCGGGCCACGGAGGGGTGGGTGGTGAGGTTGGTCAGCTGTGCGAGCACGTTCTGCCGCACCAGGACGCCCACCGGGTCTTCGGCGGCGGCGGTGCCGGTGCCGGTGCCGGTGGCGGCGAGGGCGCGGGAGGTGTCCGCGTGGCGCAGCCAGTCGGCGGTCGCGGGCGCGCCGCTCAGATCGTGCTTCTCGGCCAGGGCGGTCATCGCGCCGCAGGCGGAGTGCCCGCAGACGACGATGTCGGAGACGCCGAGCACGGCGACCGCGTACTCCACCCCGGCGGCGATGCCGTCCACGCCGGGGGAGTGGGCGGGGACCAGATTGCCGGGCGTACGGATGACGAACAGCTCGCCCGGCTCGCTCTGGGTGATCAGCTCCGGCACCACCCGGGCGTCGGAGCAGCCGATGAAAAGGGTGGTCGGCCGGTGGACGGCGGCCAGCCGGGCGAAGAGTTCCGCCTTGGCCGGGAAGACCTCCCGCCGGAAACGCGCGAGACCGTGGGCGAGGTCATGCATGGGTCACTCCTCTCGGTGGGGCCGGCCCCGTTGGGCTGACGAAATCCACCATGCATGAGCTGCGTCCATAGCGTCCAAGACGCAATAGCCATGACTTCTATTGATCTGATCTATGGTTGGTTCCATGGCCCTGGAACTGCGTCATCTGCGCTATCTGCTCGCCGTCGCCGAACACGGCAACTTCACCCGCGCCGCCGAGGATCTGCGGATCTCCCAGCCCACCCTGTCCCAGCAGATCAAACAGCTGGAGCGGGCGGTGGGCGTACAGCTGCTGGACCGCACGGGCCGCAGCGTACGGCTGACCGACGCCGGTGAGACATATGTGCGGTACGCCCGGCGCGCCCTGCGGGACCTGGCGGCAGCCGAGCGGGCGGTGCTCGACGTCGCCGATCTCTCCCGGGGCAGTCTGCGGCTCGCGGTGACCCCGACCTTCACCGCCTATCTCATCGGGCCGCTCATCGCCGAGCTGCGCACCCGCCACCCCGGCATCACCCTGGACGTGGAGGAGATGACCCAGGACCGTGTCGAGGCGGGGCTGCTCGCCGACGAGCTGGACATCGGGATCGCCTTCGCGGGCTCCCATCTGCCCGGCATCACCGCCGCCGCCCTGTTCACCGAGACCCTCAGCCTGGTCGTCGGAGCGCACCGCCCCGAAGCGGCGGCGGCGCGGGCGCTGCCCGTGGCGGAGGTGGCCGACCGGGAACTGGCGCTGCTCAGCGGCGACTTCGCCACCCGGGGGCACACGGACGCCTACTTCGCGCGGCACCGGGTCACCCCGCGCATCATGGTGGAGGCGAACTCGATCCAGGCGCTCATCGAGATCGTGCGCCGCACCCCGCTCGCCACGGTGCTGCCGGACGCCGTCACCCATGACCACCCCCGGCTGAGCCCGATCCCCCTGGAACCGGCGCTGCCGGCCCGCACGGTCGTGCTGCTGCGCCGGGAGAGCGGCTACCGCAGCGCCGCCGCGCGCGCCTTCACCCGGCTCGTCGAGGACGTGGTCCGGGACCGGGGCTATCTGCCCGCCTGACGCCGGGCCGGGCCGGTGCTACAGGATCACCGCGTCGGCGAGGGCCGTCTCCCAGAGGCGCAGCCCCGCGTTCAGAACCTCGCGCACGGACTCCGTCTCCCGCGGGTTCCAGGCGTCGTCCCCGCCGTCCGGGTCGAGCGCCGCGAGACCGAAGAACTTGTCGTAGGCGCTGTCCTGGACCGGGTCCCGAGGGGGGAGCCGGGGGCCGTCCGGCAGGGTCTGGGCGAGATCGGTGAAGAGGTTCCAGGCGTCCAGCAGCAGGACTTCCGCCACGGGGCCGCCACGGGCGGCCCACTCGGCGGCCGGGTCCAGATCGAGGAAGGCCTCGTCCTCGGCCTCGTCCTCGTGGCCCAGGACGAGGCCGGCGCGCTCGCAGTACTTCCGCGCGGCGGCCGTCTCACGGAAGGCGAGCAGCCGTCCCGAGCCGTCGACGGCGAGCTCGTCGGGGTCCTCGCCCTTCCCGCCGCGCCAGATCAGGGTCAGCTCCGCGGGGGTCTTCCTGACGCGGTACGTGTAGTGCTCGGCGGCCGGGTTCGCCGGGGACACGGGATCGTTGCTCACCCCCGGGAGTCTGCCCGACAAGGACCGCCGCCCGCACGGTGATTACGCACAAGCGGCGGCTCCGCCCGGGAGGGGCCGAAGCCCCTCCCGGGCGGAGCCGGAGAACCGGAGGATCAGAAGGTGAGCTTGAAGTTGTTCACATAGCCGGTGTCCTGCGAGGCCCGGTCCTGGACCCGCAGCCTCCAGACGCCGTTCGCGACCTCCGAGGAGGCGTCGACCACATAGGTCTCCTGGACGTTGTCGGCCGAGTCCGAGGAGTTGAACGGCTTCAGCGAGTAGACGCTCCCGTCCGGTGCGACCAGATCCACCACCAGGTCACCGCGCCAGGTGTGGACGATGTCCACGGCCGCGCGCAGGTTCGAGGGGGCGTTGCCCGCGACGCCGGTGACGGTCACCGAGGAGGTGACGGCCGCGCCGTTGTCCGGGATGGAGACGTCCGTGGTGTTCTCGAAGCTGGTACCCGGGTCGGGGTTGCCGCCGCCGGGACGGGCGCCGACATTGACGCCGGCCCAGGCGTTGGTGACGCCCGCGACCTCGGCGCTGTTCGCCCCGTACAGCTCCGTCGCCACCGCGATGGTGCCGGTGCGCGCGGCGGCGTAGTTGGTGGTCGAGGTGAACTTCGTGGTCAGCGCCTTGTACCAGATCAGCGCGGCCTTCTCGCGGCCGATGGCGGTGACCGGGAGCCCGTCGGAGGTCGGCGAGTCGTAGCTCACGCCGTTGAGGGTCTTCGCGCCGCTGCCCTCGGAGGCGAGATAGAACCAGTGGTTCGCCGGGCCCGAGGAGTAGTGCACGTCGATGCCGCCGATGCCCGAGTACCAGGCGTCCTTGGAGGAGCCGTCGCGGCTGGGCTTGTCCATGTACCGCAGCGGGGTGCCGTTGCCCCGGATGTCGATCTTCTCGCCGACGAGGTAGTCGCCCAGGTCCTGCGCGTTGTTGGCGTGGAACTCCACGGCCGCCGCGAAGATGTCGGACGTCGCCTCGTTGAGACCGCCGGACTCACCGCTGTAGACCAGGCCCGCCGTCACCGAGGTGATGCCGTGCGTCATCTCGTGCGCGGCCACGTCGATCGAGGTGAGCGGCTTGGCGTTGCCCGCGCCGTCGCCGTAGGTCATGCAGAAGCAGCTGTCGGTCCAGAAGGCGTTGGAGTAGTTGTTGCCGTAGTGGACCCGGGAGTACGCGCCGACCCCGTCGTTCCGGATGCCGTTGCGCCCCAGGACGTTCTTGAAGTAGTCCCAGGTGGCCCCGGCGCCGTAGGCGGCGTCCGCGCCCGCGGTCTCGGTGTTGGCCGGCTGGCCGTTGCCCCAGACGTCGTCCGTGCCGGAGAAGAGGGTGCCGGTGCCGGAGGTGCCGCGGTTCAGATTGTTGGTGCGGTGGTTGCCGCGCCCGGCGTCGGTGAGGTTGTACGAGGAGCCCGACTGGGTGCTGCCGAGGGTGACCTGGCCGCTGTACTGGGTGTTGCCGGTGCCGTTGTGGACGGCCTGCCACTCGTAGAGCTTCTCGCCCGTCTTCGCGTCGGTGACGACGTGCAGCTCGTTGGGGGTGCCGTCGTGCTGGAGGCCGCCGACGACGGTCTCGTACGCGAGGACCGGCTTGCCGCCCTGGGCCAGCCAGACGACCTTGCGCGGCGCGCGCTCGGCGTCGGTCTTGGTGGAGCCCTCGGCCTTCGCGCGGGCGAGCGCCTGCTTCTCGGCCGCCGCCGGGGCGATCCCGGCGGAGGTGGCGACGCCCTTGAGGGCGGTACGGGAGGCCTTGACGACCGATTCGGTCGCGCCCGTCCTCGACTCGGAGACCACCAGGTCGCCGCCGAGCACCGGGAGCCCGGCGAAGGTGCGCTCGTAGCGGGTGTGGGTGGTGCCGTCGCGGTCCTTGGTGACGTCCCGGACGAGGAGCTTCTCCTGCGCGCCGAGGCCCAGTTCCTTCGCGGTGGCCGCCGTGGTGGCGCTCTGGGCCCGTATCAGCCCGGCGCGCTGGGTGGGGGTGAGACTCGCCGGCAGCGCGCCGGGGTCGGCCTTGCCCGCCTGTGCGGCGGCGGGCGCGGCCGCCGGGGACGCCGCGGCCGGCACGCCGGTCTGAACGGCTACGGCCAGGAGTGCGGCCGTGGCGATGAAGGCACCGGTCGCGGTGGTGCGACGTCGTGGCGTGGATCTCACACGAACTCCTTCTGCGAGGCGGTACCGGACGGCGTGGTGGGCCGTCCGGGCGAGCGTGCGGAGCAAGTGGTGCGGGGAACGGGGGAAGAGTGGCAGGAGTAACCAGTTTCTGTCAGGGCCCCGTCAAGGATTGGCCGGAACTCGTCCGTTGACCGAAGGGTCGTGTTCGTTGAGCGGACGTTTCGGCCGTGTTGCGTTCCCGTACGCCCCTGGCCGCCACCCCGGCCCCAGGAGTCGCGCACCCCGGCGTCCATTACCGCCGTATGTCGCGCGGGCCCGCGCCGGCCCGCACGCCGGGGCCCCCGATCCGGCCGGTAAGCGCCTCCGCCCGGTCAGGCCGGGCAGATCTCGCGCGGCAGCCACCGGGGCAGACCCCGGCGTTCGTCCTCGGCCGGCTCGTGGCCGAGGACCTCGCACAGCCGGTCCTTCCAGACCTCGGGGTCGAGGCGGAGCAGATCCACCCGGCTGCCGTCGGTGAGCCGCAGCAGGGTTCCGCCGTCCCCGGTGGCCAGGAGGAACCTCCCCGAGCCGTCCCGCAGGAATCCGGCCTGATACCGGTCGAACGCGTACAGCGGACCGAAGGGGCCGAGCACCCTCTCCACGCGCCCCCGGGCCCTGCCGACCACACCTCCACCATGTCGCCCGTGGTCCGCACGGCCGCGTACCGCCCGCCGCCGTCGAGTACGGCGTTGTCCACCTGCGGAGGGAAGGTGAGCCGAAGCGCCTTGTCCTCCTCGCCCGTTCGCAGACTCACCGCGTGGACGACCGGACTTCCCTCGATCATGATCTGGGTGTGTCCGGGCTCGGGGTGGGCGTCCACCAGGAACCTCGGCGGATCCTCCTTCGTGAGTCCCAGATCGCGTACGTCGATCGTGCTCGACAGACGCCGGCCGGTCCGGGCGTCCCAGTGCTCGATCCGGCTGCCGGAGACCGTCAGCAGCTCGTCCTCGTCGAGGAAGTACAGCTCCACCTCCTCCCCGACCGGCTCCTCCCGGGGCCGGCCCAGCGCGTCCGACACCACATGGGCGCAGGTCAGCACCAGATCCGGGGCGATGAGGAAGCCCGCGCCGGAATCGCGCCTGTGAAGATCCGTCACAGCGACCTCCCCGTCCCGGCCCGGCCGGGTCAGCTCCGCCGCGCATCGTCCCCGGCGGGCTCCGCCGCGGGGCTTCTGTGCCACGTCAGACTCACGGAGAAATTGGCTGCCGTCGCCGTGCTGGCGATCACCACGTCCGCCTCGGCCGACAGCGACACCCCGAACTCCAGCGTCATCTCGTCCGGCGGGTTCGCGAGCCCCCGGAACCGCCCCACGAAGCTCTCCGCCACCGGGCGCACGGTGTCCAGCATCTGCCCGAGCGACCGCTCGGCCCGCGCGACGGAACGGTTTCCCCGGCCCACACGGACGAGCGCCTCGTCCACCTCCCTGATCTGGACGCGCACGGACTCCTCGCTCCCGTCGCCCAGGGGGACTTCCACCGTACGGACGGGCCGCTCGCTCATAACACTCCTACGGGGCTGGGGAGTCGGAGAGTCCAGCGGCCCGTCCCGAGCCCGTCCCGGGCCCCGGCGGGGTCAGACCAGACTGTCCCGCCACGCCCGGTGCAGATCCGCGAACCGGCCCGTCCCGCCGATCAGCTCGGCCGGGGAGCCGTCCTCCACGACCCGGCCGTGCTCCATCACCAGCACCCGGTCGGCGACCTCGACCGTGGAGAGCCGGTGGGCGATCACCACCGCCGTACGCCCGTGCAGCACGGTGTCCATGGCCCGCTGCACCGACCGCTCGCCGGGGATGTCGAGCGAGCTGGTCGCCTCGTCGAGGATCAGCACCGCCGGGTCCGCCAGCAGCGCGCGGGCGAAGGCGACCAGCTGCCGCTGGCCCGCCGAGATCCGGCCGCCGCGCTTGCGGACGTCGGTGTCGTAGCCGTCCGGGAGGCCGCTGATGAAGTCGTGCGCGCCGATCGCCTTGGCCGCGCCCTCGATCTCCTCGCGGGTGGCGTCGGGCCGGCCGATGGCGATGTTCTCCGCGATCGTGCCGGAGAACAGGAACGCCTCCTGGGTCACCATCACCACCCCGCGCCGCAGCTCGGGAGTGTCCAGCTCGCGGAGGTCGACCCCGTCGATCAGGACCCGGCCCTCGGTCGGGTCGTAGAACCGGGCCAGCAGCTTGGCCAGCGTGGACTTGCCCGCGCCGGTCGAGCCGACGACCGCGACCGTCTGCCCGGCCGGGATCGCCAGATCGAAGCGGGGCAGCACCTCGCCGCCGGTCCGGTAGGCGAACCGCACGCTCTCGAAGTCCACCGCGCGGCCCGGCATGCCGCCCTGGCGCTGCGGCAGCTCCCGGGGGTGCTCGGTCTCCGGCACGGTCGGCGTCTGGGCCAGCAGGCCCGCGATCTTCGTCAGCGAGGCGGCGGCGCTCTCGTAGGAGTTGAGGAACATCCCGAGCCGGTCGATCGGGTCGTACAGCCGCCGCAGATAGAGCACCGAGGCCGCCAGCACACCGAGCGCCAGCGTCCCGTCCGCGACCCGGTAGGCGCCCCACAGCACGATCCCCGCGACCGCCGCGTTGGCGACCAGCCGGGAGCCGACGACATAGCGCGCCATCTCGATCAGCGTGTCGCCGTTGCTGCGGCCGTGGTGCTCGTTGAGCAGCCGGAACGCCTCGTCATTGGCCCGCTCGCGGCGGAAGGCCCGCACCGGGCGGATGCCGTTCAGGGTCTCGGTGAACTTGACGATGACCCCGGCGATCGCGGTCGACCGCTCGCTGTAGATGACTCCCGCACGCCGCCGGTAGAGCTGGATGAGCAGATACAGCGGGATGAAGGAGGCCACCGCGATCCCGCCGAGGCCCAGATCCAGCCAGAGCAGCATCGCGGAGATGTAGACGAAGCCCAGGATGACGTTGATGAGTTCCTGGAGGCCCTCCTCGAGCAGCTCCCGCAGGGACTCGACGTCGGTGGTGGAGCGGGAGATCAGCCGGCCCGAGGTGTAGCGCTCGTGGAAGTCGACGCTCAGCGCCTGGGAGTGGCGGAAGATCCGTCCGCGCAGATCCAGCAGCACATCCTGGTTGAGCCGGCCGGAGACCATGATGAACAGGTACTGGAAGAGCCCCGCGCCGAGCGAGCAGACCGCGTAGCCGGTGGCCACGGCGATCAGCGGCCCGTAGTCCCGGTCGCGGAAGGCGGGCACCCCCCGGTCGATGGCGTACGCGACCAGCAGCGGTCCGGCCTGGATGGTGGCCTGCTGGATCAGCAGGATCAGGGCGAGCCGGATCACCCTCGGGCGGTGCGGGGAGAGCAGCGAGCGCAGCAGGGCGCCGGTGGCCCCCTTCACCGTGGGCAGATCGTCCCGGTCGAAGGGGTCGGCGCTCCGGGGGGCCGGGGCGTCGTCCGGCGCTCCCGGGGCGTGGCCCGCCGCCTCGCCGGGACCGCCGGGGCGGTCCGTGTGCTCGGTGGGGCCGGAGGTCGTGGGGGCGGTCATCGCGCGTCCCTTTCCGTTTCCGTCGCCGTACGGTCGGCCCCGGCGGCGGGGCTCTCCGTGCCGGTTCCCGACATCAGCCAGGCGTACTCGGCGTTGGTGCGCAGCAGTTCCTGATGTGTGCCCACGGCGGCTATCCGCCCGCCGGACAGCAGCGCCACCCGGTCCGCGAGCAGCACGGTGGAGGGGCGGTGGGCCACCACCAGGGCGGTGGTCTCCCGCAGCACCTCCCGCAGGGCGGCCTCGACCAGCGCCTCGGTGTGGACGTCGAGCGCCGACAGCGGGTCGTCGAGGACCAGGAAGCGGGGCCTGCCGACCACCGCCCGCGCCAGGGCGAGCCGCTGGCGCTGGCCGCCCGACAGGCTCAGGCCCTGCTCGCCGACCTCGGTGTCCACCCCGTCGGGGAGCGAGTGGACGAATCCGGCCTGGGCCACCCGCAGGGCCCGCTCCAGGTCCTCCGTACGGGACCCGCCGGCCGGGTCCGCGCCCATCAGGACGTTCTCGCCGACGGTCGTGGAGAACAGCGTCGGCTCCTCGAACGCGACCGACACCAGGGAGCGCAGCCGCTCCCTGGGCATCGCGGTGATGTCCTCGCCGTCCAGGGTGATCCGGCCGGAGGTCATCTCGTGCAGCCGGGGCACCAGGGAGGTGAGCGTGGTCTTGCCGCTGCCGGTGCCGCCGACCAGGGCCATCGTCTCGCCGGGCCGGATGTGCAGATCGATCGGTCCGAGTACGGCGGGGAGGTCCTCGGCGGTGTCGGAATGGCGGAAACCGACCGCCTCGAACCGCATCCCGCCGCCGTCCGGGTCGCCCGTCTCCGGGTCGCCGGTCTCCGGGTCGTCGGCCTTCCGGCTCCCCGCCGCCGGAGTATCCGCCTCCGGCTCCTCGTCCATCACCTCGAAGAAGCGGTCGGTGGCGCTCGCCGCCTCCTGGCACATCGCCAGCAGGAAGCCCATCGACTCCACCGGCCACCGCAGCGCCAGCGCGATGGAGAGGAACGCCACCAGCGTGCCCGCCGACAGATCCCCCTCCGCCACCTGCACCGAGCCCAGCACCAGCGCGGTGCCGATCGCCAGTTCGGGGATGACGGTGACCCCCGCCCAGATGCCCGCCAGCAGCCGCGCCTTGGACAGCTCGGTGCCGCGCAGCTCCTTCGCCATGTCACGGAAGGCGCGCGCCTGGCTCCGGTGGCGGCCGAAGCCCTTGACCACCCGGATGCCCAGGACGCTCTCCTCGACCAGCGTGGTCAGATCGCCGACCTGGTCCTGGGCCAGCCGGGCGGCGATCGCGTACCGCCCCTCGAAGTACGTCATCAGGACCGTCAGCGGGACCACCGGCACCAGCAGCACCAGCGCCAGCAGCCAGTCCTGGGCGAACAGGATCACGAACCCGACGAGGATCGTGGCCCCGTTGACCAGCAGGAAGGTCAGCGGGAAGGCCAGGAACAGCCGTACCAGCATCAGATCCGTCGTACCGCGCGAGAGCAGCTGTCCCGACGGCCAGCGGTCGTGGAAGGAGACCGGCAGCCGCTGGAGACGGCCGTAGAGGGCGGCCCGCATGGCCGCCTCCACCCCCGCCAGCGGGCGGGCCACCAGCCAGCGCCGGAAGCCGAAGAGAAGCGCCTCCGCCGCGCCGAGCAGCAGCAGGGCGAGCGCCCCCAGCCAGACCCCGCCCGGGTCGTGGTCGGCGACCGGCCCGTCCACCATCCACTTCAGCACGAGGGGGATGACCAGGCTCAGACAGGAGGCCACGATCGCGATGAAGGCCGCGAGGAACAGGCGCGCGCGGACCGGCCGGACATACGGCCACAGCCGGGTCAGCGAGCGGACCGCGGACCGGTCCTCGGAGGGGGTGTGTGTAGTGGACATCAGGAGCGAGCCTACGGTTTATTCCTGACAGCTCTCATCCTATTTACCGGCCGCTCCGGTGCGGGGCGTGGCCGCCCCGCCCGTCCGGCCCCATCCGTGCGCGGACCACGTTTCCCCCGGCGGACCCGGTCGTTGGGGGAAGCGTGAGACACGCACTGAGACGGGCAGGCCGGGGCGCCGGGTTCGCGCTGGCATGGGCAGGACTGATGGCCGGGCTGACCGGCTGCGGCGGTGGCGTCCTGGACGTCGGCGGCAAGCCGGGCTCCCCGGAGGAGGTCATCCGGGTCGTTCCGGGCGATGGCGCGAGGGATGTGGATCCGGGCGTTCCGCTGGGGGTGCGGCTGCCCAGCGGGCGGCTGGAGCGGGTCGCCGTCCGCCGGATCGAGAACGAGACGCCCGCGCGGGTGCCGGGCTCGATCTCCGAGGACGGGCTGCGCTGGAGTCCGAGGGCCGGTGTCCGGCTGGATCTCGCGGCCAAGTACAGCGTCGACGTCGTCGCCCTCGACGGCCACGGCCGGCGCTCGGCCCGCCACACCACCTTCACCACCGAGGTCCCCGACCACCGCTTCATCGGCTATTTCAAGCCGGAGAACCGCGCCACCGTGGGCACCGGGATGATCGTCTCCTTCGACTTCAACCAGAGGATCGCCGACCGGGCGGCCGTGCAGCGCGCCGTCAGGGTCACCGCCGAGCCGCCCGTCGAGATCGTGGGGCGCTGGTTCGGCGACACCCGGCTCGACTTCCGGCCGAAGGAGTACTGGGCCCCGGGCACCGAGGTCACCGTCGACGTCCGGCTGCGCGATGTGCAGGCCGCGCCGGGCGCGTACGGCATCCAGCACCGGAAGACCTCCTTCACCGTCGGCCGCTCGCAGACCTCGCTGGTGGACGCCGAGGCGAAGACGATGACGGTACGGCGGGAGGGGAGCGCGCCGGTCACCATCCCCATCACCGCCGGTGCGGCCAAGTTCCCCACGTACAACGGGAAGATGGTCGTCAGTGAGATGCACGACGTCACCAGGATGAACGGGGCGACCGTCGGTTTCACCGACTCCGGCGGCAAGGGCGAGTACGACATCAAGGACGTGCCGCACGCGATGCGGCTGAGCAAGTCCGGCACGTTCCTGCACGGCAACTACTGGGAGGACGCGGACATCTTCGGCGAGGTCAACCTCAGCCACGGCTGCGTCGGACTGCGCGATGTGAAGGGCGGCAGCGGGGAGACCCCGGCGGGCTGGTTCTTCGACCGCACCCTGGTCGGCGATGTGGTCGAGGTGGTCCGCTCGGCCGAGCGGACGATCGCCCCGGACAACGGGCTGAGCGGCTGGAACATGGAGTGGAACCGCTGGAAGGAGGGGGCCGCGCTGCGCTGAGGCCCCTCGCTCTCCCCGCTCCGCCCCGGCCGTCCCCGGCCCTTCCCCGCCCAGGGCTCCCCCTCCGCCCCCGGCCTCCCGGAGGGCTGCTTTCCGGACGGCTGTTTCCGGACAACTTGGGACCGAACAGTGACATCCGCGAGAAGGGTTCAAAGGATGCCGTGTGATTCTCTGTTCGAGTGCGCAAAGGATGGCGTACGGGGGCGCGGGCCGTGGCGGGGCCAGGCCGTGCGAGGGGAGAGACCATGGGGAAGAAGCACCCGATATCGGGAGCGCCGGCCGTCGTCGCACGCGGACGCGGGGGCGCTGCCGCGCGGGCCGCTACCGCCGCGGCGCTGCTGGTACTGGTGACCGCCTGCGCCGGCGGCGGCGGGGGCGACGACCGGGACGCCGCCGGTTCCGGCGGGGAGAAGAACGGCGACGGCGCGAGCCGGGTCGCCGACGGGCCCTCGCGGGCGGTCGTCACCGTCGCGCCCCGGGACGGCGCGGGGACCGTGGCCACCAGCGGCGCGCTCAAGGTCACCGCCGACCGGGGCCGGCTGACCACGGTGACCGTCAAGGACGGCAAGGGCGCCGAGGTCAAGGGCCGGATCGCCGCCGACGGCGGCTCCTGGGAGCCGCTGCACCATCTGGCGGGGGCCACCCGCTACAAGGTGCACGCGGTCGCCCGGGACGAGGAGGGCCGGGAGTCCGCCAAGGACACCTCCTTCACCACCCTGTCCCCGAAGAACACCTTCATCGGCCACTACACCCCCGAGGACCGCTCCACGGTCGGCGTCGGGATGCCGGTCTCGCTCAACTTCACCCGGGGCATCACCGACCCGGACGCGGTCGAGAGGGCGATCACGGTCACCTCGGTGCCGTCCGTGCCGATAGAGGGCCACTGGTTCGGCAACGACCGGCTCGACTTCCGCCCGGAGAAGTACTGGGCCCCGGGGACGAAGGTCACCGTCAAGCTCAATCTGGACGGCGTCCAGGGCCGCCCCGGCGTCTACGGCAAGCAGGCCAAGACGATCTCGTTCACGATAGGCCGCAGCCAGGTGTCCACCGTCGACGCCAAGACCAAGCGGATGAAGGTCGTCCGGGACGGCAAGCAGATCAAGGACATCCCGATAACGGCCGGGGCCCCCGCGACCACCACCTACAACGGGCAGATGGTGATCAGCGAGAAGTACAAGGTCACCCGGATGAACGGGGCCACCGTCGGCTTCGGCGGCGAGTACGACATCAAGGACGTGCCGCACGCGATGCGCCTCTCCACCTCCGGCACCTTCCTGCACGGCAACTACTGGGCCTCCTCCGGCACCTTCGGATCGGCGAATGTCAGCCACGGCTGTGTCGGGCTGAGCGATGTGCGTGGCGGATGGAACAAGAAGTCCCCGGCCGCCTGGTTCTACGACCGCTCGATCCTCGGCGACGTGGTCGTGGTGAAGAACTCCAAGGACAAGCAGATCGCCCCGTCCAACGGCCTCAACGGCTGGAACATGTCCTGGGCGGAGTGGAAGAAGTAGGGGCATCGCCCGCTCTCGTTAGCGCCGGTTAACCTCCTGTCATGACGACTGCGAGTGTGCACTTCGAGGTCCTGGACGGCGTCGCCACGGTCCGGCTGGACCGGCCGCCGATGAACGCGCTGAACATCGCCGTGCAGGACCGGCTGCTGGAGCTGGCGGCGGAGGCGACCCGCCGCGAGGACGTGCGGGCGGTGATCCTCTACGGCGGGGAGAAGGTGTTCGCCGCCGGCGCGGACATCAAGGAGATGCGGGAGATGGACCACGCGGCGATGGTGGTCCGCTCCCGCGCCCTCCAGGAGTCGTTCACCGCGATCGCCAGGATCCCCAAGCCCGTGGTCGCCGCCGTCACCGGCTACGCCCTGGGCGGCGGCTGCGAACTGGCGCTCTGCGCCGACTTCCGGATCGCCGCCGAGGACGCCAAGCTCGGTCAGCCCGAGATCCTCCTCGGTCTGATCCCGGGCGCGGGCGGCACCCAGCGGCTCTCCCGGCTGATCGGCCCGTCCAGGGCCAAGGACCTCATCTTCACCGGCCGTCAGGTACGGGCGGACGAGGCGCTCGCGCTCGGTCTGGTGGACCGGGTGGTGCCCGCCGCCGAGGTGTACGAGCAGGCCCGCGCCTGGGCCGGGAAGCTCGCGCAGGGGCCCGCGCTGGCCCTGCGGGCCGCCAAGGAGTGCGTCGACGCGGGTCTGGAGACGGACATCGAGACCGGTCTCGCGATCGAGCGGAACTGGTTCGCGGGCCTCTTCGCCACCGAGGACCGTGAGACGGGGATGCGGAGCTTCGTGGAGGACGGTCCCGGTAAGGCGAAATTCCGCTGAGCGGCGGGCTGTCGCGGGACTGCCCGCCGTCCGCCCCTGGCGTCAACGCGGTACGAGCCCGAAATCCGGACGGAGAAAACCCCGGCGAGATCCCCGGGCGGACGCTCCGCCGCCTGTTGTTGACAGGGTGTCAACGCAGCTCAGCGGGGGAGCGGCAACCCGTATGACGCCATGGTCATATGTCCGGGGCACCTCCGGGCAGGGGTGCCCCGGCCGCCCTGTTCCGCTGGAACGGCCACGGAACTCCCTCATTGCGGCCATGATGGGGGGCATGGCGGGCCTCGAAGGTGTGGAGCAACCGCGGCAGTCCGACGGCGCTGTCGCCACCCGGTGGATGGCCGCCATCGAGGACGAGCAGTCCCTCAGGGCGCTGGAGCTGTACGGCAACCCCACCGAGGGAGAGGTCCGGCTCCCCTCCCGCCCGGAATCCGCAGCCACCGCCCGCCGGCTGACCCACTCCGTCGTGCTCTGGCAGTGGTCGCTCTCCCCGCAGACCGCCGAGCACGCGGTGCTCCTCGTCTCGGAGCTGGTGGGGAACGCCGTGCGGCACACCGGGGCCCGGGTCTTCGGGCTGCGGATGCTGCGCCGCCGGGGCTGGATCCGGATCGAGGTGCGCGACCCCTCGCGCGGGCTGCCCTGTCTGCTGCCGGTCCAGCCGATGGACGTCAGCGGGCGGGGGCTCTTCCTGGTCGACAAGCTCTCCGACCGGTGGGGCGTGGATCTGCTGCCGCGCGGCAAGACGACCTGGTTCGAGATGCGGACCGGCGAGCGGTACGCGCCCCCGCCACCCTGAGCCGCGAGCCGCGAGCCCCGAGTCCTGAGCCCCGGCGCTCCTTCCGGCCCGGAACGCACAGAAGCCCCCGTGCGGTCCGAGGGTGTCGGCGCCGGGGGGCTTCTGTGAAGCGCCGTGGATCGGGGGGGTGTACCACGGCGACAGAGACGACCTGGCCCGGGTCAATGGGGGTCGTGCCACCGACTATGGCAGACGGGGGCCTCCGTACCAAAATCCGCTACTCGGACAAATGTGATGAATAGCCATAGATCACTTGTGAATCGCAGGTGAGGTGGGCCACTCGCCTAGTAAACGACGCATAAAGTTCCCTCTCGCTGAATATTTCCTTGATCTGCTCGGATGGGGCCCCGCGACCCGCAGGGTTCATTCAATGGGCAAATCATCCTTATTCGCGCCATTCGCCCCTACGCTGCCTTCCCGTGACCCCGATCGACCGCCGCCGCGCCCTGCGCTCCGCAGCGGGGGCCGCCGTGTGCGCATCCCTCGCCGGCTGTACCGACGGCTCCCCCCGGGCCGGGGCGGTGCCGCCGTCCTCCCCGGCCGCCCCGTCCTCCCCGGCGGCGACGCCCCCGCCCGGCGGCCGGGCCGCCCCCGCCGCCCGCCGCTTCCCGGGCCTGCCCGCGCAGATCACCCACGGCCCCCGCGACCGCGACCGGGTCGCCCTCACCTTCCACGGCGGCGGCGACCCCGCCACCGCCACCGCTCTCCTCGCCGAGGCCGAGCGGGCGAACGCCAGGGTCACCGTCCTCGCCGTCGGCGGCTGGCTCGACCAGTACCCCCACCTCGCCCGCCGGATCCTCGACGGCGGTCACGACCTGGGCAACCACACCCAGCGCCATCTGAGCATCACCGAGATGCCGGAGGACGAGGCCTACGCCGAGATCACCGGCTGCGCGCGGCGGCTGCACCGGCTCACCGGCTCCATCGGCACCTGGTTCCGGCCCTCCCGCACCCAGCACGCCACCGAGCCGCTCATCCGGCTC
Organism: Streptomyces amakusaensis; assembly: GCF_039532665.1. Taxonomy (NCBI): domain Bacteria; kingdom Bacillati; phylum Actinomycetota; class Actinomycetes; order Kitasatosporales; family Streptomycetaceae; genus Streptomyces; species Streptomyces amakusaensis. The sequence goes on from NZ_BAAASB010000002.1 coordinate 238,335, forward strand.
GCACAGCGCGCCGGCTATCCGCACGTCCTCTCGTACGACCTCGACTCCCTCGACTTCACCTCGCCCGGGGCCGCGGCCGTGACCCGTACGGTCACCGGGCAGATCCGGCGCGGATCCGTGGTGAGCCTGCACTTCGGCCATGCGGACACGGTCGCCGCACTGCCCGCCCTCCTCGACGATCTCGACCGCCGCGGACTGCGCGCGGTGACCACCACGGAGCTGCTGAGCTGATGCACCGACGAATCACTCCACTGAGACTCACCCGGCGGGCCGGCACCCTGGCCACCGGGGCCCTGCTCGCCCTGATCGCGGGCTGCGCCGGGGAGGGCTCCCCGACGGTCGGCGACGCCCGGAAGACCGGGGCGGCGGTCCCGCTGGTCGCACCGGAGCCCGTCGTCCCGGCCGGGCTGCCGGGCATGCCGCCGGTCCTCGACCCCCAGGACATCTACGCCGCCGACCGGCCGGGTCTGCTCTCCCCGGTGGTGCGGAACTTCCCCTCCCGGGTGTACGTCCCCAACACCAACTCCAACACCGTCTCCGTCATCGACCCCAAGAGCTACGAGGTCGTCGAGACCATCCCGGTCGGCGTCCAGCCCCAGCACGTCGTCCCCTCCTGGGACCTGAAGACCCTGTGGGTGAACAACAACAGGGGCCACACCCTCACCCCGATCAACCCGGCCAACGGCGTCGCGGGCGACCCGGTGGAGGTGCACGACCCGTACAACCTCTACTTCACGCCCAACGGCAAGTACGCCGTCGTCATGGCCTCCCTCGACCGCGAACTGGTCTTCCGCGACCCGCACACCATGAACCGGGTGAAGACCACCCCGGTCTCCTGCTTCGGCGTCAACCACGCCGACTTCTCGGCGGACGGCCGCTACTTCATCGTCTCCTGCGAGTTCTCCGGCGAACTGCTCAAGGTCGACACGGAGAAGATGGAGGTCGTCGCCCAGCAGAAACTGCCCTTCGAGGGGGCGATGCCCCAGGATGTGAAGATCTCCCCGGACGGCGGGACGTTCTACATCGCCGACATGATGGCGCACGGGGTGTGGGTGCTCGACGGCGAGAAGTTCACCACCCCCAAGCTGCTCCCCACCGGCGAGGGCGCCCACGGGCTCTACATCAGCCGCGACTCCCGGGAGATGTACATCCCCAACCGAGGCGAGGGATCCATCTCCGTCTTCGACTTCGCCAAGAACGGGCTCACCAAGAAGTGGTGGCTGCCGGACGGCGGCAGCCCCGACATGGGCGGGGTCTCTGCCGACGGCAAGGTCCTCTGGCTGTCCGGGCGGTACGACGACGAGGTGTACGCGATCGACACCAGGAGCGGCAAACAGCTGGCCCGCATCCCGGTGGGCGGCGGCCCGCACGGACTCGCCGTCTACCCCCAGCCCGGCCGCTACTCCCTGGGGCACACCGGCGTCTTCCGCTGACCGGAGCCTTTCCGCCCGCGTCAGCCCCGCGCCCCGGCGCGCCCACGCGCGGGTGCCGGTGCCGGAGGCGTCACCGCAGGCCCGCGATGGTGATCCCCGAGATCGTTAGATGGTTTCAAGTTCACGGTCCCTGACCTGCGGGGGACACCAGTCTCTTGATCAACTGGGAGAGGAGTGGGAAACGGAGGCATCCAGAGCCCGCTGGCCGCTCCAGGGACTCCGCCCGCACATCGGGATTGTGCTTGCAGGCCGGCCACATGGGTGGCGTGTATGTCTTCTGGCGCTCGTATATTTTGTCAGGACGCATCCCGGTGCAGGCGGCGTGCCAGATGTAGACCCACCCGGCGCGGCTCCAGATCGGGTAGGCATTGACGGCCAGTTCGCACACGGAGCCCATTGCTAGGGGTGCTTCTCTGGGCGGGGCTTCTGCTACGCCCAGCCCGGACCATCGACCCTCAGATGGTGGAGCAACAGCAGCGCCGAGACGGCGTTCGCGGAGCGGATCTCCCCGCGCCGCACCAGCTCCGGCACTCGCGCGAGCGGCACCCACTCCCGCCGCGCGGACTCGAATCCGTCGCGGGGCTCGCCGATTCGCTCGGCACCGTCCGCCCAGTAGACGCGGTGGTGCGAGGTGGAGATTCCCGGCATCGGGTCCAGGGCCATCAACAGCTGCATCGGGCCGGGCCGCCAGCCGGTCTCCTCCTCGAACTCCCTCGCCGCCGCCACAGCCGGGTCTTCATCCTCGCCCGTGCCGCCGGACGGCAGCTCCCAGCCCCACGCCCCGGTGATGAAGCGATGTCGCCACAGCAGCAACACCTCGTCCGCCGCGTTCACCACGGCGGCGACGGCGACCGGCCGGAGTCGGATGACGGTGTGGTCGAGATGTCGGCCGTCCGGCAGCTCCACATCGGCCATGTTCACCGTGAGCCAGCGGTTCTCGTACACGGTCCGCTCGCCGAGGTTCTTCCACTCCGACATCGCCACGCCTTTCGCTGGGAACCAGGCCATCCCATCACGCTCGTCACAGTGGGATGCACAGCGTGTCGTCAATCCGGGTCACCACATCTGACGTTGCCCGCGCCTGTGATCCGGCCAGTGTCCGCCGTAGCTTGATCAGCCGGTCGCGCAGCCGGTGTGACTCCATCCCCTCCATGCGGTCCAGCATCACCGTCGCCGTGCTCGCCGCATGCTCGACGTCTCCTCCGCGTAGCTGGCAGTCCGCGAGCGTCGCCAGCCGGTGGATACGGCCCCGCTCGTGGGTCTGCACCTCTACCGCTTCTGCCGCGTAGGTCTGCGCCGCAGCGGTGTCCCCGAGCCGCATCAGCGCGTCCGCCAGGTTCGTCTCCAGCAGGCCGCCCTGGACGTAGCCGGTCTCGGCGGGCTCATCGGCAGGCCGGATCTGCCCGGCCTCCCGCTCGGCCGCCGTCATGCACCGATGCGCCTGAGTCTGGTCACCCATGCGTGAGTAGGCCTTGGCCTGCATCGCGTACAGATCACAAGCCAACGCGTGCGAAATGGCCCCGCCAGCCGTCCGGAGACCGGCCTCGGCGAAAGCGACTGCCTGCCGGTACTCGGCCATGAACAGGGACTGATTCACCATCAGCGCTATCACGTACCCGCCGAATGCCCGGTCCCCAGAGGCTTTCGCCAGGCGCAGCGCCTGGTGGAAATAGCGCTGGGCCAGTCCCTGCGCATCGGAGTCATACGCGCAGATCCCGGCGACCGCGACCAGCCCGCCGGTCGCCCGGTGCAGCTCACGGCCTGTCGCGTCGCTGTAGGAGCCCCGCAGCAGTGGCGCGGTCTCCGCGTTCAGGAATCCCAGGACGCGGGAGCGAGTGGTGACGCCGCCGGCCTTCCTATACATCTGCTCGTAATGCGAGCGGGCGGTCCGCAGGCTGGAGACATCGGCGATGCCGACCTGGATGGTTCCGCGACGGGAGACGTCGACGTCCTCCGGCGGGTTCTCCCATTCCCAGACCGGTCCGACTGCGGGAAGGCCGGTGATCACGGGAGCCTCCTGTACATCCGGGCGTTGTTGCTGGTCACCACGCCACAGAGCGGTGGCGCGCCCAACGAAGCCCGTCAGCGGAGTGGAGACCGGGGGCGGGGCGACGCCCATGCCGATGTCATCGACGGTCAGCGGTCGCCCGAGACGGCCACTGAGGATCTCGCGGATCAGGTCCGGCACGATCCCTCTGGGGCGCTGCCCGCGCAGCCATCGGATCACGGATGAGTGATCGTATGAATAGGTCTTTCCCTGCGCTCGGGTTGCGCGATTGACGCGCGTGGCGAGTCCGGTGCGGCTCATTCCGGCTTCGTCGAGGAGTGCGTCCAGGAGTGTGTTCGCGTCCATGCGTGCCCCGTATCGGTGAGAGCACTCAGCGTATCCGCGCGGCGTTCACACACTGTGTGAGACAACCAATTACGAGGGCGGCCCGCACACACTGCCGCTGGTCATTCAGCCTGCTTACGGTCATGGCATGCCGATGACGCTTGAGGTGTACCGCATGGGCCGGGACGGGACCAAGCGCCCCGTCTCGCCGAGGATCGTGGTCGGCGGCCCGGGCGGACCGCCCGGGCCGCGGGAAGTGCCGATCTCGTCCGGCTACCCGCCCTGCGGCTGCCCCCGGTGCTCCGGACAGCGCTTCGGAGACGGCCGCCGATGAACAACCCCGCCATCGTCGTGGCGACCGCCACCCGGCAGGGCACCGGCGAGAACAACGCCGACGCCGCGTCCGTGTTCACCGCGTCGGACGGCACCGTCGCGGCAGCCCTGATCGACATCGCCGGACACCACCCCGGCGCACCTGTGCTCGCCGACCGTCTCGCCTGGAGGGCGGCGGCGATCGGCGCAGGCTATGGAGCCACCGCCGCGGTGCTCGACGCCGCCGCCCTGGTGGCCGATCCGGGAGACGGCCTCGGGGCCGGGCCCCTGCCCGACGGAGCGATCGTCGTCACGGTGCTCCGTCCCGGCCGGCCGCCGAGGATCTGCGCGGCGGGGGACTCGGTCGCGTACGGCTGGGACGGCCGGCGTCTGACTGCCCGCACCGTCCCGCAGGGAGTGGGCGACGACCTCCGGGTCGGCCTCGGAACGGCGGTCGCGACAACCGTGGCCGCCGCCACCGCCCCGGCGGGGGAGATGCTGCTGCTCGTCTCGGACGGTGCCGACCCGGGCCGGGGGACGCTGGAGGCCCTCGCCCGCGAGCACGCCGCCGATCCGCAGGCCCTCGCCGACGCGATCGTGGCCGCCGCCGCAGCGGACGGGGCGGGCTGCCGCGACGACGCCACCGCCATCGTCGTCGGACCTGAGCCACCCGCGCGCGAGTTCCGCCGGCTCCCCCCGCCCGCGTCAGCCCCGCGCCCCGGCGCGCCCACGCGCGGGTGACGGTGCCGGGGGCGTCACCGCAGGCCCTCGATGGTGATCCCTATGATCACAACTCGTCTGCGGCGGCGCGCCCTCGTCCTCGCGCTCACCTTCACCGCCGCCCTGCTCCCCGCCGCCGCCACCTCCGCAGCCTCGGCCCCCGCCGCTCCCGCCTCCGCCGTGCGGACGGCGGCCTTCAAGGCCGCCCCCGCCAACTCCTGTCCCCGGGTCGAGGCCCGTCTCTACGCCGCCGCCGACACCCGCGTCGACACCGACCGCATCACCCCCTACCCCGTCTGGCGCACCAACTGCCGCCAGCTCTACCGCTCCGACGGCCGGGGCCCCGAAGTGATCTTCGAGGAGGGCTTCCACCCCAAGGCCCCCATCGACGGCCAGTACGACATCGAGAAGTACGTACTGGTCAACCAGCCGTCCCCCTACGTCTCCACCAGCTACGACCACGACCTGTACAAGTCCTGGAAGAGCGGCTGGAACTACTACGTCGACGCCCCCGGCGGCGTCGACGTCAACGAGACCATCGGCGACACCCACAAGTACGCCTCCCAGGTCGAGGTCGCCTTCCCCGGCGGAGTGGCCCGCGAATTCATCGTCGGCGTCTGCCCCGTCGACCGCGCCCGCAAGATCGAGATCCTGAACGAGTGCCAGGACAACCCGCACTACGAGCCCTGGCGCGAGTCCTACCCCGTCAGCTAGCCGCCCCGTCGCTCGCGGCGAACAGCGCCTCCGAGCCCACCGGCCGGAACCCCGCCGCCTGGAACGCCCGCACACTGCGGGCGTTCCCCGGCGACTGCTGGGCCCACACCGCCGCGTCGGGCACCAGATGACGGGCCGCCAGCGCCAGCGCGGGCCCGAGCCCCCGGCCCCGCGCCTCCTCGTCCACCTCGACGGCGGCCTCCCAGCGGCCCGCGAGCCCCCGGCCGAGGACCAGGAGCCCGCCCTCCGCCGCCCACACCCGCACCCCGTCGCGGTACGCCCGCGCCCGCACCACCCGGGGATGGTCCGGGTCCTCGATCTCCCGCAGCGCCAGCCCCGGCCCGCCCGGCAGCGCACCGGCCGCCGAGACGAGGTCGACCGTCTCCATCACCCGGCCCGTGCGCTCCAGCAGCGCCGCCAGGAACACCGGGTTCATCGCCGCCGCCAGAGGGTCCGCCGGGGTCCGGGCGAGCCGCTCCCGCACCCAGCCGGGATCCTCGTCCGTGAAGACCACCGAGTGCGCGGTGAACGCCAGCACCCCCGCGTCCCGGGCGCTCGGCTGCCCGATCACCGTCGTCCCGCCGTCGGCCGGCGGGAAGCTCCCCCGCGCGGCGGCCCGCAACATCTCTGCCAGTTCATCGCTCATGGCGGCATCCTCGCCTCCGTGCCCCTGGGACGGACCGCCCCGGCCCTCCCGATAATCTGATCTCCGTCAGTAGTGCGGAAGAAGTGCACCAGGAGGGGCGAAGCAGTGGCGGACATCGAAGAGGCGCGCAAGGCGTTCGACCGGTACGACGTGAACGGCGACGGCCGGATCACCGCGGCGGAGTACAAGAGCGTGATGGCGCAGCTGGGCGACTTCAATGTCACCGAGACGGTCGCCGAGGCGATCATCAAGACCAAGGACGCCAACGGCGACGGTCAGCTGACCTTCGAGGAGTTCTGGGCCTCGCTCAACAAGAACCAGGGCTGAGCGACCGGAGCGGTTCCCCGGCGGACGGCCGGGGAGCCGTGCCGGCGGTCCGGGACAGCCGGACCAGTTCGATTTGCCATGAAAAAGCACCCCGGTGACGATCATGAAGTGACCACTCCCGGAGCACTGGCCCCCGCCCCCGGCCGGGCCGCACGCCGCCGTGCCGCGCGGCGCACCGGTCGCGGACTGGCGGCGCTCGCTCTCGCGGTGACGCTCGTGGGCCTCGGAGCCGCCCTGTTCGGCGGCCCGCTCGCCGCTCGTGGGACGGGCGAGCTGCGCGTACCCGCGACCGGGACCACCACGGTGCTGCGCACCGCGGTCTTCACCGCGCTCGCGATCCATCTCGGCGAACTCGCGGGCGGCCGGCTCACGGCCGGCGGACCGGCTCCCCGGGCCTGGTCGCTGTACGCGGCGCTCGTGGGGGCGGCCGGTTCGGCGGGGCAGATCGCGGTGCTCGCGTCCGTCAGCGACATCGACATGGCGACGGCGTACGGCACCCGCGACGGAAGACTCCTCCTGCTGACGGCCAACGGCTTCCTCGCCGCCGCCGGATGCCTCGCCCTGCGCAGGCCCCTGCTCGCCCTGCTGCCGCTGGCCCTGGTCGTCGGCGCTGAGGCGCTGCGTGCCCACCCGGAGCAGTACACGCCCGAGATCGGGGCCGCGCTCACCGCCGTCCATCTGCCCGCGGCCTCCCTCTGGGCGGGCGGACTGCTCTACACCCTGCGTCTGATGTGGCTGCGCCGCGCCGACCGGGCCGGCGCCCTCGCCGTACTCGCCCGCTACGCCCGCCCGGCGGCCTGGCTCCTCGCGCTGCTCGCGCTGACCGGCACCGCGTCGACGCTGCGCAAGCTGCCCCCGGACGCCGTTCTGACCTCGGCGTACGGCAGGGTCCTCATCGCCAAACTGCTGCTGGTGGGGCTCGCCTGCGCCCTCGCGCTGCTCGCGCGCCACCGGATGAGGCGCGGGCGGCTGGACGCCCAGATCCCGGCCAGGGCCGAACTCGCGGTGCTCGCGCTGATCGTCGTGGTGTCGGCGATCCTCACCGTCGTGCCCGATCCGCACTGGGTGAGCGCCCGGCTGGGCATCCGCTGAGCCGGGTGGCACGGGGGCGGCGCTCCGGGTGCACCGTGTCCGGGCCGGGAATAGCCTGGGGCCGGAGGCTGCCACGATGACCCGGACCGCGAGACGGACGACGTCCGCCCGGCTTCCGGCCATCGCGGCCCTGTGCTGCGCCGCCGGGGCCGTCTCGATCGGTGTTCTGCTGCTCGCCGCCGCCGGACCGCGCAGTCTGGGGCTGCTTCTGGCGGCCCTGGCCGGGCTCGCGGCGGTCGGCGCGGGGGCCTGGTGGGGTCTCGCGTACCGGGGGGTGCGCAGGGTGCTGGGGCTGCTGCTCGCGGTCGTGGCCGTCGTCGTGGTGCTGGTGCTGTTCTTCAGCAGCGGTCTGTGGGTCTACGCGCTGGCCGCGGCCCTGCTGTGGGCGGCGGGGCTGGCCTGCGCGCGGCAGGCGCTGCGGCGGCGGAGCCCGGCCCGGGCGCGGGCGGAGTCCCGGCCGCCGCCCCGGCACCCGGTGCTGATCATGAATCCGCGCTCCGGCGGGGGCAAGGTCCTCTCCTTCGATCTGCCCGCCAGGGCCAGGGCGCTGGGGTGCGAGGTCGTCGTGCTGGACACCTCGCGGCGGCAGGACGTCGCGGCCATCGCCCGGCGGGCCGTGGCGGACGGGGCCGATCTGCTGGGAGTCGCGGGCGGGGACGGCACCCAGGCGCTGGTCGCGGGGGTCGCCCGCGCCCATGACGTACCCCATCTGGTGATCCCAGCCGGGACCCTCAACCACTTCGCGATGGACCTCGGCCTCGATCTCTCCGACCCGGCCCGCGCCCTGGACGCGCTGGCCCACGGCGTGGAGATCCGGGTCGACCTCGGCTCGGTCTCCGGCCGGCCCTTCGTCAACACGGTCTCCTTCGGCGCGTACGCGGACATCGTGCAGCGCCCCGCCTATCGCGAGGCCAAGGCCGCGACGATCCTGGACGTCCTGCCCGAGCTGCTCTCCGGCGGCGCGGGCGCGGCCTTCACCGCCGAGGCCGACGGCGACCCCCTCGTACCGCCGCAGGCGCTGCTCGTCAGCAACAACCCGTACGCGGCCGGCCGGCTCACGGACCTCGGCACCCGTCCCCGGCTGGACTCCGGCAGGCTCGGGGTGCGGAGCATCAGGGTCACCGGGGCCGCCGACGCGGCGGAGCTGGCGCTGCGCAGGGAGAAGGCGATGAGCCTCTCCGTCACGACGGCCCGCCGGGTGACCGTCTCCTCCCCGGAGCCGACGCTTCCGGTCGCGGTGGACGGCGAGGCCCTGCGGCTGGCCACCCCGGTGAGCTGCGAGATCGAGCACCGCGCGCTGCGGGTACGGGTTCCCGCCACCGGCCCGGCGGCCCGGCCCGTCTCCTTCCACGGGCTGTGGCGTCGCGTCGGCGCTCTCGCCGTCCGGCGCGAGCCGGGGAGCACGGGCCCCTGAGGGTCCGTCCGGCCGCCCGAACCCCTTCCGCCCCCGCCTTCTCCCCCGTGGCGAGAAGCGCACGGGGGAGGATGCCCCTTTCCCTCGCGCGGTCCGACCATGGAACGACCGTCACCGGTTAACGGCGACGACGTCATGTTCATGGCAGGAGGGGATCATGCCGACCACGCTCGGATCGCTCCGCAGGCTTCTGATGGCGCCTCCCCTGGAGGAGGTCGGCTTCTCCGCACGGGGGTTCGGCATCCCCTCCACGGAGCTGACCCGCCGCTTGGAGGCGATACCGCAGGCCGTGGTCTGCGGCTTCGAGTGGGCCATCGACGCACGCGGCCCCTGGGAGACCGAACGCCGCACCCTCCTGGTCGAACCGGAGCTGCGCGGCTTCGTCTACGAGGGCGCGACCATGGCCCTGACGATCCGTGACGCCATGGGCCCCGGGCGCGGCCACCACGCCGCCGACCTGCTGCGCGGCGCGGCCCGCCAGCATGTCTTCCTCAACTACATCGGCATCGGCTTCGCGATGGCCCGGCTGCCGAGGATCCTGTGGAAGAAGGTGCTGCCCGATCTCACGGGCTCCGACTACTACCCGGTCATGAGCTGGCTCGCGGTGGACGGATACGGCTTCGACCTCGCCTACTTCCACACCCGCCGCTGGGTCGACGAGCAGCGCCGGCCCGACCCGTACCCCTGGGAGGGCTCGCCCGGCTACTTCCCGCGCGCCGTGGACCAGGGCATCGGGCGCGCCCTGTGGTTCATGCACGGGGCCGACGTCCCCCGGGTCGCCCACGCGGTCGAGCGGTTCGCCGAGGACCGCCGGGCGGATCTGTGGAGCGGGGTGGGGCTCGCCGCGACCTTCGCGGGCTGCTGCCCGCCCGAAGGGTTCCGGGCGCTGCGCGAGGCGGCGGGGGAGGGGTACGGGGACCATCTCGGCCAGGGGGCCGTGTTCGCCGCCAAGGCCCGCGACTACGCGGGCACGGTGCCCGAGCACACCCACGCGGCCACCGCCGCGCTCGCCTCCCTCACCGTGGAGGCGGCCGTCCGGCTCGCGGACGACAGCTCCGTCCCGGACGGCTCCCCGGGCGCACGGCCCGCTTATGAACTGTGGCGCGAGAAAGTCCGCGCCAGAATTCCTTCCCCTGCTCTCTGAGCACATTCGAAGTAGACACCTCCACGGCCCTGCTGTGTAGATTCGAACGGCATACCCCGGGCATCCGAGTTTTCTCGACGAGGGGCGGTAGAGCACTGTGACGGCTCTTTTGCGCGCCTTCAGGCGCCGCATTCTCACACCATCCACAACAGAGACAGAAATCGAGAAGAGGGGGTTCCACAACAAGGGGCCGGCCGCCACAGAGCTGCTGGAGACGGTCGGAAAGCAATTCCTCCACGGGTATGGAGAGGCCGTCGAGACGCGTTCGACGGCGGAAATGGAAGAGAATCTCGAACGGGTCCCGAGGCAGTTCCGGGGCTTCGCCTACGAGGGCGCGGCCATGGGCTGCGTGATCATGGACTCGCTGCCGGTCACCCGGACGAAGCGGCTCGCCGGGATGCTGGCCGGCCGCGGCGACGACCACGTGTACATGGCGTATGTCGGGATCGGCTGGGCGATGGCCCGGCTGCCGAGGCCGCTGTGGCCCGACATCGCGGCCACCGATCCGCTGCTCCGCTGGCTGATCCTCGACGGCTACGGCTTCCACCAGGCGTACTTCAAGACCGGCCGCTATGTCCATCAGCGCTACCAGGAGCCCCACTTCAACTGGGCCCACGGCACCGCCTCCTACGCGCGGCGCGCCATCGACCAGGGCATCGGCCGGGCGCTGTGGTTCATCGGCGGCACCGACCCCGGCCGGGTCGCCGATCTCGCGGACGCGTTCCCCGCCGTGCGCCACTCCGACCTCTACGGCGGGATCGGTCTCGCCGCCACCTACGCGGCCGGGGCGAGCGAGGAGGAGCTGAGGCTGCTGCTGAAGCGGGCCGGCGACCACCGCGCCTCGCTGCTCCAGGGCTCGGCCTTCGCCGCCGAGGCCCGGGTGCGGGCCGGGCTCGTCGTCCCGGGGACCGGGGCCGCCACCGCGCTGCTCTGCGGAATGACGCCGGAGGAGGCGTCCGAACTCTGTGTCACGACGCGGCCCACCGGAAAAGAGAGCGCCGATTCACTCGCCTACGAGCAGTGGCGCAGGCGTATAGCGGACACATTCATTTCGATGGGGAGGTGCTGATTCAATGGAGTCACGATCATGGGCATACCGGAGAATGCCCGGCATAATCGCAATGGTGCTCATGGTGGGAATGTTCTACGCCGTCAAGCTCCCTGAGCCATCGGCCGCCGAAATCGAGAAGAGTGCCGAGCCGTTCGCTTTCGACGCCAAATCGATCGCCCTGCCCTCCGGATATCCGCAGCAGACGGTCCGCAAGGTGAACAAGAAGTACAAGCACATCGACGGATGGATTTCATCGGTCGGCGCGGGCGTCTCCATGACGGACGCCGACAACGACGGACTCCCCAACGACCTGTGCGTCACCGACCCGCGGATCGACCAGGTCGCGCTCACCCCCGCGCCGGACGCCCGCGCCGGGCGCTACGAGCCGTTCGTCCTGAACCCCGCACCGCTGCCCATGAGTTCGGTGATGGCCCCGATGGGCTGCGCCGCCGGTGACTTCAACGAGGACGGGCGGACCGATCTGCTCGTCTACTACTGGGGCCGCACCCCCATCGTCTTCGAGGCGCGGCCCGGGGCCGACGGCCGCTCCCTCGCCTCCTTCAAGCCCGTCGAGCTGATGAAGGGCGTCGGCGCCGACACCTACGACGGCCCGCAGTGGAACAGCAACGCCACCGCGATCGCCGACTTCGACGGCGACGGCCACGACGACATCTTCATCGGCAACTACTTCCCCGACAGCCCCGTGCTCGACCCGTCGAAGAACGGCGGCGTGGAGATGAACGACTCGCTGTCGCACGCGGAGAACGGCGGCGAGGACCACTTCTTCCGCTGGACCCCGAAGGGCTTCGAGCACATCGACGACGCCCTGCCCAGGGAGGTGCGCACCGGCTGGACCCTCGGCGTCGCCGCCACCGACCTCGACGGCGACCAGCTGCCGGAGATGTTCCTCGCCCACGACTTCGGCACCAGCCAGCTGCTGCACAACCGCTCCCGCCCCGGGAAGATCGAGTACGCCGTGGTCAAGGCCCCGCGCGACGCTCTCGTCCCCAAGTCCAAGCGGCTGGGCACCAGCTCCTTCAAGGGCATGGGCGTCGACTTCGGCGACCTCAACGGCGACGGACGCTACGACATGTTCGTCAGCAACATCACCACCTCCTTCGGCATCCAGGAGAGCAACTTCGCCTTCATGGACACCTCCGGGAGCAAGGACCGGCTCCGCTCGAAGTTCAACAAGGGCGAGGCCCTCTACGAGGACCGCAGCGCCCCGCTCAATCTCGCCTGGTCCGGCTGGGGCTGGGACGTGAAGACCGGCGACTTCGACAACAGCGGCACCCTCGCCATCGCCCAGACCACCGGCTTCGTCAAGGGCAAGACCAACCGCTGGCCGCAGCTCCAGGAGCTGGCCACCGCCAACGACGGACTGACCTCCAACCCGCTGTTCTGGCCCAACGTCCGGGAGAACGACGACCTCGGCGGCGACCAGACCCTGCGCTTCTTCGTCAAGGGCGAGAACGGCCGCTACGCCAACGTCGCCTCCGAACTCGGCATGAGCGTCCCCGTGCCGACCCGGGGCATCGCCACCGGGGACACCGACGGCGACGGCCGGCTCGACATGGCGGTGGCCCGCCAGTGGGCCGAGCCCGTCTTCTACCAGAACAAGGCCCCGAACGCCGGGGAGTCCCTCGGACTGCGGCTGCTGCACCCCTCCGGCTCCCCCGTCGTCGACGCCCAGGTCACCGTGGTCCTCCCGGACGGCACCCGCCGGGTGAGCCGGGTCGACGGCGGCGGCGGCCACTCCGGCAAGCGCGCCCACGACGTCCACATCGGCCTCGGGAAGCAGACCGGACCGGTCGAGACCCGGCTGAGGTGGCGCGACCGCGACGGACAGGTGCGCGAGGAGACCCTCCGGCTCAGCCCGGGCCGGCACACGCTCGAACTCGCGGCGACCGTGAAGGAGAAGTGACCCAGATGAGCGAGAACGGACTCACCGCGACCGGCCCGGCCCCCGGAACCGCCGCCACCGGCTCCAAGCCCGCCGCAGCGCCCCGCCACGACCCCAAGGTCACCACGGCGCTCCGCCGGTTCGCCATGTCGATCACGATCTTCAACATCCTCGGCTACACCGTGCTGGGCTTCGAACAGCCCTGGCTCTGGCCCATCCTCGCGCTGCTCACCGGCTATACCGTGGAGATCGCGCTGGAGATCGTCGGGGCCCGGGTCGAGGGCCGCGCCCCCCGCTTCCTCGGCAACGGCGCGCGCGGGGTCATGGAGTTCCTCTTCCCCGCCCACATCACCGCGCTCGCCCTCAACATGCTCACCTACGTCAACGACCGCGTCTGGGTCATGATCTTCGGCGTGGTGGTCGCCGTCGCCACCAAATGGGTGCTGCGCGCCCCGGTCCGGGGCAAGGACCGCCACTACATGAACCCGTCCAACTTCGGCATCGCGATGATCCTGCTGCTCTTCCCCTGGGCCAGCATCGCCCCGCCGTACCACTTCACCGAGTACGTCGACGGGGCCTGGGACTGGATCATCCCCGGCATCATCATCGCCGCCGGCACCCTGCTCAACGCCAAGCTGACCAACCGGATGTGGCTGATCATGGCCTGGGTGGGCGGCTTCGCGCTCCAGGCGATCCTGCGCGGCCTCATCTTCGGCACCGCCATCCCCGCGGCCCTCGCGATGATGACCGGAGTCGCCTTCGTCCTCTTCACCAACTACATGATCACCGACCCCGGCACCACCCCCTCCCGCCCGGCCGCGCAGATCGCCTTCGGCGGCGGGGTGGCGCTGATGTACGGGGTGATCACCGCGCTCGGCGTCGCCTACGGAATCTTCTTCGCCACCGCGGCCGTCTGCCTCATCCGGGGCGGCTACCACTGGTGGACCGACTTCGCCGAGCGCAGGCGCACCGCCGCCCCGGTCGTCGAACCACCCGCGACCACGGCCCCCGGCGATGAGCCGGCCGAAACGGGCCAGAAAGCGGTACTCGCATGAACCGGATCGCCATCGTCGGCATGGCCTGCCGATACCCCGACGCCGAGGACCCCCACGAGCTGTGGGAGAACGCCCTGGCGGGCCGGCGGGCCTTCCGCCGGCTCCCCGACGAACGCATGCGGCAGTCGGACTACTGGGACCCCGATCCCACCGCCCCCGACCGCTTCTACGCCCGCGACGCCGCCGTCATCGAGGGGTACGAGTTCGACCGGCTCGGCCACCGGGTCGCCGGCAGCACCTACCGCACCACCGACCTCACCCACTGGCTCGCGCTGGACATCGCCGGCCGCGCCCTCGCCGACGCGGGCTTCCCGGGCGGCGAGGGAATGCCCAGGGACCGCACCGGAGTGATCGTCGGCAACACCCTCACGGGCGAGTTCACCCGCGCCAACACCATGCGGCTGCGCTGGCCCTACGTCCGCCGGGTGACGGCCGCCGCACTCAGGGAACAGGGCTGGGAGGACGACCGGATCATCCCCTTCCTGGAAGGGCTCGAGGCCTCGTACAAGAGCCCCTTCCCGCCCGTCGACGAGGACTCGCTCGCGGGCGGCCTCTCCAACACCATCGCCGGACGGATCTGCAACCACTTCGACCTCAACGGCGGCGGCTACAGCGTCGACGGAGCCTGCTCCTCCTCGCTGCTCTCGGTGACCCAGGCGGCCAAGTCCCTGCTCGACGGCGACATCGACATCGCGATCACCGGCGGCGTCGACCTCTCCATCGACCCCTTCGAGATCATCGGCTTCGCCAAGACCGGCGCGCTCGCCACCGGCCAGATGAAGGTCTACGACCGGGGCTCCAACGGCTTCTGGCCCGGCGAGGGCTGCGGCATGGTCGTCCTCATGCGCGAGAGCGACGCGCTGGAGAGCGGCCGTCGCGTCTACGCCACCATCGCCGGGTGGGGCATCTCCTCCGACGGCCAGGGCGGCATCACCCGCCCCGAGATCAGCGGCTACCGGCTCGCCCTGACCCGCGCCTACGAGCGGGCGGGCTTCGGCATCGAGACGGTGCCGCTCTTCGAGGGCCACGGCACCGGCACCGCCGTCGGGGACGCCACCGAACTCCAGGCCCTCACCCAGGCCCGCCGGGCCGCCGACCCCGCGGCGGCCCCCGCCGCCATCAGCTCCATCAAGGGCATGATCGGCCACACCAAGGCCGCCGCCGGCATCGCCGGACTCATCAAGGCGGCGCTCGCCGTCGACGCCGGGGTGCTGCCGCCCGCCATCGGCTGCGTCGACCCCCACCCCATCCTCACCGGCGAGGGCGCCGCCCTGCGCGCCCTGCGCGGGGCCGAGGCCTGGCCCGGCGGCCAGGCCGTCCGCGCCGGAGTCACCGCCATGGGTTTCGGCGGCATCAACACCCACATCGTGCTGGACCGGCCCGCCACCGGCGGGCCGGCCCGCCCGGCCGGCCTCACCCCCCGCACCCGCACCCTCGCCGCCTCCGCCCAGGACACCGAACTCCTCCTCGTCGACGGCGACTCGCCCGAGGCGCTGCGCGAGCGGCTCACCCGCATCGCCGACTTCGTCCCCGCCGTCTCCTACGCCGAACTCGCCGACCTCGCGGCCACCCTCCAGAGCGAACTGCGTGACGCCCCCTGGCGGGCCGCCGCCGTCGTCTCCTCCCCGAGGGACGCCGAGGAGCGGCTGCGCGAGCTGATCCGGGCGCTCGACGAAGGCCGCACCGAACACCTCCCCGCCGAGGGGAACGCCTTCCTCGGCCACGCCGGACGGCCCGGCCGCATCGGCTACCTCTTCCCCGGCCAGGGCTCCGGACGCGGCACCAGCGGCGGCATGCTCCGCCGCCGCTTCGGCACCGCCGCCGAGGTGTACGACGCGGCCGAACTCCCCCTGCGCGGCGACATGGTGGCCACCGAGGTCGCCCAGCCCAGGATCGTCACCGGATCCGTCGCGGGCCTGCGCACCCTCGACGCGCTGGGCCTCACCGCCCGGGTCGCCGTCGGCCACAGCCTCGGCGAGATCACCGCCCTGCACTGGGCCGGGGCCATGGACACCGAGACCCTGCTGAAGGTCGCCCGCACCCGGGGGGCCACCATGTCCGAACACGCCGCCCCCGGCTCCATGGCCTCGCTCGCCACCGACCCCGACACCGCCACCGAGCTCATCGGCGACCTCCCGGTCGTCGTCGCCGGGTACAACGGACCCCGCGCGACCGTGGTCGCCGGACCCGCCGACGCCCTGGACGCGCTCGCCCGCATCTCCCGGACCCGGGAGGTCGTCCACACCGCGCTCAACGTCTCCCACGCCTTCCACTCGCCCCTGGTCGCACCCGCCGCCGAACTCCTCCACCAGCGGATCGCCGACGAACCCTTCGGCCCCGTCGGCCGCCGGATCATCTCCACCGTCACCGGGGAGGAACTCCCCGCCGACACCGGCGTACCCGGCCTGCTGCGCTCCCAGATCACCGAGCCCGTCCGCTTCGAGGCCGCCCTGCGCCGCGCCGCCGAAGACGTCGACCTGCTGATCGAGGTCGGCCCCGGCCGCGTCCTCGGCAGACTCGCCGCCGAGATCACCGGCGTACCCGCCCTCTCCCTGGACACCGACGACGAATCGCTGCGCGGACTCCTGCGCGCCGCCGGAGCCGCCTACGCCGTCGGCGCGCCGCTCCGCCACGACCGGCTCTTCGAGGACCGGCTGCGCCGCCCGCTGGAAGTCGGCGCGGAATTCACCTTCTTCGCCAGCCCCTGCGAGCGGGCACCCGAGATCGACCTCGGCGAGACCCCGCGCGACACCGCGCCCCGGCCGCCGGCGGAACAGGGCGGCGGGGCCGGTGAGAACGGCCTCGACCTGCTCCGCAGACTCGTCGCCGAACGCGCCGAACTGCCCCTGGAGACCGTGGGGGAGGACACCACCCTCCTGGACGACCTCCACCTCAGCTCCATCACGGTCGGACAGATCGTCAACCAGGCCGCCCAGGAACTGGGCGTCCCCGCCTCCCGGGCCCCGGTCAACTTCGCCACCGCCACCGTGCGGGAGCTGGCCGAGGCCCTCCAGGAACTGGCCGCCACCGGACTGCCCGACGACGGGGCCGCCGCCGTGATCTCCGGCGCGGCAGCCTGGGCCCGCCCCTTCGCGGTCGACCACGACGAACTGCCCCTCGCCGGGCGCGCCGCCGAGGAGGAGAACGGCCCCTGGCGGCTCCACGCCGCCGACGGCCACCCCTTCGCCGAAGAGCTGCGCACCCGGCTGGAGAACGCGGGCGTCGGCCCCGGCACCCTCGTCTGCCTGCCGCCCGACTGCACCGAGGAACACCTCGAACTCGCCCTGGCCGGAGCCCAGGAGGCCGCCTCCGGCACGGCGGGACGGCGGTACGTCCTGGTCCAGCACGGCCGGGGCGCGGCAGGACTGGCCAAGACCCTGCGGCTGGAGACACCCCGGCTGAGGGTCACCGTCGTCCACACACCCCCCGTCGCCGAAGCCGTCGACCGGGTGGTCGCCGAGACCGCCGCCACCACCCGCTTCACCGAGGCCCACTACGACCCCGAGGGCCGCCGGCGCGTCCCCGTGCTGCGCCCGCTGCCCGTCACCCCCGCCCGTACGAAGGCCCCGCTGGACGCCTCCGACGTCCTGCTCGTCACCGGCGGCGGCAAGGGCATCACCGCCGAGTGCGCCCTCGTCGTCGCCCGCGACCACGGCGCGCGCCTGGCCGTGCTCGGCCGCTCCGACCCGGCCGCCGACGAGGAACTGGCGGCGAATCTGCGCCGGATGGCCGACGCGGGCGTCGAGGTGCGGTACGCCCGCGCCGATGTCACCGACCCGGAGCAGGTCCGGGCCGCCGTCGCCGAGCTGACCGCGGCACTCGGCCCGGTCACCGCCGTACTGCACGGCGCGGGGCGCAACGAGCCCGCCGCCGTCGCCTCCCTGGACCGGGACGCCTTCCGGCGCACCCTGGCCCCCAAGGCGGACGGACTGAAGGCCGTGCTCGCCGCCGTCGACCCCGGCCGGCTCAAGCTGCTGGTCACCTTCGGCAGCATCATCGGCCGGGCCGGACTGCGCGGCGAGGGGCACTACGCCACCGCCAACGAATGGCTCGCCGGCCTCACCGAGGAGTTCGCCCGCGAGCGGCCCGACTGCCGCACCCTGTGCATGGAGTGGTCGGTCTGGTCGGGCACCGGCATGGGGGAGCGGCTCTCCGTGGTCGAGTCCCTGGTCCGCGACGGCATCACCCCCATCTCCACCGATCAGGGCGTGGAGCTGATGCGACGGCTGGTCGCCGACCCCGACGCACCCACCACCGTCGTCATCAGCGGCCGGACCGGCACCATCGACACCGTGCGCCACGCCGTGCCGCCGCTGCCGCTGCTGCGCTTCGTCGAGAAGCCCCTGCTCCGCTACCACGGGGTCGAACTGGTCACCGAGGTCGAGCTGAACGCGGGCACCGACCCCTATCTCGCCGACCATCTCCTCGACGGCAATCTCCTCTTCCCCGCCGTCATGGGCATGGAGGCGATGGCCCAGGCCGCCGCCGCGGTCACCGGCCGGACCGGGGCCCCCGTCATCGAGGACGCGGAGTTCCTGCGGCCCATCGTGGTCCCCCCGAACGGGACGACGACCATCCGCGTCGCCGTCGTCGTCACCGGCGACGACACCGTCCGGGCGGTCATCCAGAGCGCCGACACGGGCTTCGCCGCCGAGCACTTCCGGGCCAGGCTCGTCCTGGCCGACGACGACGAGCCGGCCGAGGGCCCGCCGGAGCCCACCGAGGGACTGCCCGAGGTGCCGCTCGACCCGGCGTCCGAGCTGTACGGCCCGGTCCTCTTCCAGTCCGGCCGCTTCCGCCGGCTGCGGCGCTACCACCGGGCCGCCGCCCGGCACGTCGACGCGGTGATCGCCACCGAGCAGTCCGCCGACTGGTTCGCCGGCTTCCTCCCCCGGGAGCTGCTGCTCGGCGACCCGGGCATGCGGGACGCGCTGATGCACGGCAACCAGGTCTGCGTCCCGGACGCCACCCTGCTGCCCGTCGCCGTCGACCGGATCCACCCCTGCGGGGACAGACCGGCCGACGCCAAAGAGCTGCGCTACTGCGCCGTCGAACGCTCCCAGGACGGCGACACCTATGTGTACGACATCGCCGTGCGCACCCCCGAGGGCGCGATCGTGGAGCGCTGGGAGGGGCTGCGGCTGCGCGCGGTCCGCAAGGGCGACGGAGCCGGGCCCTGGTCGCCGGTGCTGCTCGGCCCCCATCTGGAGCGGGCGGTCGGGGATCTCACCCCGGGCCGGGTCGCGGTCGTGGTCGAGCCGGACGGGGATCCGGCGACCGGAACCGGCGGACGCTCCCGTACCGCGCTCGCGGCGGGACGCGCGCTGAACCGGCCCGTCGAACCGGTCCGCAGGCCCGACGGACGGCCCGAACTGGAGGGCGGCGTACCGCTGTCGTCCTCGCACGGCGCGGGGCTGACGCTCTGCGTGGTGGGCTCCCCGGCCCCCGAGGGCTCCCCGGCCCCCGAGGGCTCCCCGGCCTCCGCCGTGGGCTGCGACGTCGAGACCGTGGTGGCGCGCTCCGAGGAGGAGTGGGCGGGCCTGCTCGGCGGACACGCCCCGCTGGCCCGGGTCCTCACCCGGCCGGACGAGGACGCGGACACCGCCGCGACCCGGGTGTGGGCGGCCGTCGAGTGCCTCCAGAAGGCCGGGCTCACCACCCACGCGCCGCTCACCCTGACCCCGGTGGAACGGGACGGCTGGCGGGTGTTCGCCTCGGGCGGTCTGCGGGTGGCGACGCTGGCGACCGCGGTGCGCGGCGTACCGGAGAAGGTCGTGTTCGCGATACTGACAGGAGACGGTCACCGGTCATGACGGACCATACGGACTACTTCGAGCACAGGCACACGGTCGGTTTCGAGGAGACCAACCTCGTCGGCAATGTGTACTACGTCAACTATCTGCGCTGGCAGGGGCGGTGCCGCGAGATGTTCCTCAAGTTCCGCGCGCCGGCCGTGCTGGCCGAGGTGCAGAGCGATCTCAAGCTCTTCACCCTCAAGGTCGACTGCGAGTTCTTCGCCGAGATCACCGCCTTCGACGAGCTGTCCATCCGGATGCGGCTCGCCGACATCGCCAGCACCCAGCTGGAGTTCACCTTCGACTACGTCAAGCTGGAGCCGTCCGGCGGCGAGACCCTGGTCGCCCGGGGCCGGCAGCGGGTCGCCTGCATGCGGGGACCCAACGGCGCGACCGTCCCGGTGACGGTGCCCGAGGCGCTCCTCGACGCGCTCGCCCCGTACCGGCCCCGGCCCGTGCAGCTCACCGGGAGGGGCGTATGAACGCCCGCCCGGCCCCGCCCGCCGCCGCACCGGCCCTGACCGACGGCAAGGCCCTGCGCCGCGCCTTCGGGGAGTTCGCCTCCGGCGTCACGGTGGTGACGACCGGGGGGCCCGTGCCCCGGGGGATGACCGCCAACTCCTTCACCGCCGTGTCGCTGAACCCGCCGCTGCTGCTGATCTGCGTCAAGCACGAGGCGACCATGCACCGGTCGCTGGAGTCGGCGTCCCACTTCGGGGTGTCCGTGCTGAGCGACCGCCAGGAGGCGGTGGCCCGGCACTTCGCGGACCACTCCAGGCCCTCCGGTCTCTCGCAGTTCGCCTCGGTCCCCTGGACGCCGGGCCGGGCGTCCGGCGGGGCTCCGCTGATCGACGGCGCGCTGGCCCGCTTCGAGTGCGCGCTGGTGGAGCGCTACGAGGGCGGCGACCACACCGTCTTCCTCGGCGAGGTGCTCTCGCTGGAGCGCGGCACGGAGTCCGGCGGTACGGAGTCCGACGGCGCGCTGGTCTTCTTCCAGGGCCGGTTCCGCCGGCTGGCCGACGAGACGGAGGCGGCATGACGACCGAGGCGCTCCCCGGGCCGCCGGGCGGCGGCGGCCCGTCCCCCGCCCCGCCCCGCACCCCGCCGGGCCCGCCGCGCCGGGCGCTGCCGAGGCTGCTGGCGAAGCTCGCCACCGACCGGCTGGGGCTGATGAGCGAGGCCGCCGCGCTGGGCGACGCGGTCAGGGTCGCGATCGGGCCGAGGACCCTGTACATCTTCAACCACCCCGAGCACGCCAAGCACGTACTGGCCGACAACACCGCCAACTACCACAAGGGCATCGGGCTCAGCGAGGCCCGCCGGGTCCTCGGCGACGGCCTGCTGACCAGCGAGGGGCGGATCTGGCGCGAGCAGCGCACCCGGATGCAGCCGGTGTTCCAGCACAAGCGGATCGCCGCCCAGGCCTCCGTGGTCGCCGAGGAGGCCGAACGGCTGGTCGCCCGGCTGCGCACCTACCGGGGCGCGGGGCCCGTCGATGTGGTGGAGGAGTTCACCGGTCTTACCCTCGGGGTGCTCGGCCGGACCCTGCTGGAGACGGATCTGACGGCGCACGGCTCGGTCGCGCACGCCTTCGAGGTGGTGCAGGACCAGGCGATGTTCGAGATGATCACGCAGGGAGCGGTGCCGCTCTGGGCCCCGCTGCCCCAGCAGATGCGGTTCCGCAGGGCGCGCCGCGAGCTGAACCGGGTGGTGGATCTGCTGGTGGCGGACCACCGTCCGGACGGCGGGGAGGGCGGTGTCGGGGACGACGCGCTCTCCCAGATGATCGAGGCCGCCGAGAGCCGGGGCGGCCCCGAGGCGGGACGGCAGCGGCTCAGCGACGAGCTGGTGACCCTGCTGCTGGCCGGTCATGAGACGACCGCGTCCACGCTCAGCTGGACCTTCCATCTGCTCGACCGCCATCCGGAGGTGGCCGCGCGCGCCCGCGACGAGGCCCGCGCGGTGCTGGGCGACCGGCTGCCCGAGCACGAGGATCTGCGGGAACTGACGTACATCACGGCCGTCGTGCAGGAGGCCATGCGGCTCTATCCGCCGGTGTGGATCCTCACCCGGCGGGCCCAGGAGGCCGATGTGATCGGCGGGTACGACGTGCCGGCCGGGGCGGACGTGCTGATCTGCCCGTACACCCTGCACCGGCATCCCGGCTTCTGGCCGGATCCGGAGCGCTTCGACCCCGGCCGCTTCCTCGGGGACTCGGGCGGCCGTTCGCGGTACGCCTACATCCCCTTCGGGGCCGGGCCCCGGTTCTGCGTCGGCAGCAATCTGGGGATGATGGAGGCGGTCTTCGTCACCGCCCTGGTCGTCAGGGAGCTGCGGCTGAGCACGGCGAACGGGCACCGTGTGGTGCCCGAGCCGATGCTCTCACTCCGGATGAGGGGCGGGCTCCCGATGGAGGTCGGGCCCGCGTGAGGGTGGTGCCCGAGGGGCCGGCGCGCACCGTTCGGCCCCTCCCGCGCTCAGGCGGCCACGGCCCGCAGCGCGGTGAGGCGCATGTCGAGCAGCGCGAGCAGGACCGGCGGGTCCAGGGCCCGGATGGGGCGCAGCTCGATGTCGGCCGGGGCGGGGGTCCCGTCGGGGCCGACGGTCAGCGGGCCGTGGGCCCCGACGAAGGTCGCGTCGTCCTCGCCGAGGTCCTGGGACTCCTCCATGCCGTACGGGACCGACTGGACGAGTACATGCCAAGTTCCTGGCGGGATGTTGCGGAGCGTATAGGGCCCCGGGCGGTCCAGGATGACGCAGCGGACCGGCTGGCCCTGGGGTATGCAGTCGGGGAACAGCCCGATGAAAACAAATCCGGTGTCCCCTTCCGGGGCTGCGGATATCGTGCCGGTGATCGAGGTCGGGGCCGCTCCCTGGGGCAGGTTGTCATCGGCGGTCGGGATCTCTGAAACGAATCCGTTGAACTGGCGGTACGTTGAAGGTGCAATACCCACACAGGTTTTGAAGCGCGAGCTGAAGGTGCCGACGCTGCTGTAGCCAACGCAATTGCTTATGTCAGCGATGCTGAGGTCCGTGTTGATCAGGAGTCGCTTTGCCTCATTCAGGCGGAGCGCCGAGAGGAAGCGGCCGGGGGAGACCCCGGTCTGGCCGCGGAAAAGGCGGGTGAAGTGAAACTTGCTGAACATGGCGGTCTGGGCCATGTCATCGATGGTGATTCGCTCGCCGAGGTTGGCGCGCATGTCCTCGATAACCCGTGTCACGACGCGTTCAATGGTGGATTCCATGAAGGGTCCCTCGTTCGTCGAAAAGATCACGCCGAATGCGGTATATGGCCGTGTAATCAGACCTTAACCGCGACCAGTCCAGTCTTTCGAGAGTTCAACGGTGAGGAACGGTGCTACGTGTCGCGGTCGGAGAGCTGCCGGGCGATCTGCTGCCAGGCCTCGGCGCAATGCCGGGCCAGCTCGGCGACGGCGTCGCTGCAGTGGGCGGGCACGCTCTCGACCCGGGGCCGCCAGTCGTCGTCCAGAACCAACTGCGCGTGGAGCCAGCGCAGAAGCTCGCGACCGCTCTCGGTGTGCCGCAGGGAAGGGTCCTTGGTGAGATTGCGGAGGATCGCCGCGGACTGCTCGCCGCCGTCCTGGCAGCGGGAGCGCACGGTCGGCGGCGACGACTGGGTGTATGCCGAGGCGGCCGCCCGCCCGGCCTTCCCGGTGCCGGAGCGGCCCGCGGTCAGCTGGGTGGCGGGCAGCGGCTCCTCCCCCCTGAGCAGGCGCGCCCGCACGTCATGGGCGGTGCCCACGGAGACTCCGGCCTCCCGGGCGATCTCGCGCAGCGAGGCCTCGGGGCGGGCCGCGATGATTTCCGCGGCCCGCAGCCGGCCGCCGGTCCCGCTCAGCGGATGCCGCCGGCCGTCGGTGCCGAAGCGGGAGTTCAACTGCTCCTCTTCCGCGCCTGAACATCGGCGTACGGCGGCCACGGTCCGGGCGGCCAGCCCGGTCCTGGCGGCGATCGACCGGTCGGAAAGTTCGGGCCGAGTGGCCAGAATTCGCCGGGCCGCCGCCTTGCGGTCCGTCAGTGAGAGCGGAAGTCCGTGTGAGACGTTCTCCTCCACCGAACGGAGGAACGCTTCTTCCTCGCTGCACTCTAAAAATGTCACGGCGATACTCTGCTGCCCTTTCAGCTGCGCCGCGCGCAACCGGTGCATGCCGTCGATCACGCGCATGGTGAGGCGCTCCACAAGAATGGGTGGAAGGTTTCCTTCGAATTCCGCGAGCCGGAGTACGTGTTCTTCGTCGACGCCGGTGGATCGAGGTGAATCGGCGGGGAGAAGGCGGTCGACCTTGATCAGGTGAGGCATTTCCCTGAGTTCGGGAGAATGGCTCGGCGATCTGCCCTCGCCGACAGGGTGATTGTCAGGGATTCGGGCGGTGGTCAACTGCGCCCGTGCACTCGCGTCAGCCACTGATGGACCCTCACGGTTGATGTTGACTTGGTTCGGATCGTGGTTGCGCTGGGTGAAATTACTCTGAAGTAAGTTCACGTTGCACTCTCTCAGGGGGGTTGCGTTGGCGCGAGAAGCGTACCGGGAGATCGAGAAGTGGCCAAGAGCTGGCCTATTGTTCAAGCGGCGGCAATGATTCCGTTTCGTTGGTTGCTTGAACGAACTCGCTATCAATACCTTATTGGCAGCCCGAGTAAATTCGGTGGTTTAAAAGGAGGATTGGCGATGGAGCAGCACAGTTCCGCTCCTGAATGGGATCGGACGCCCACCCTGGAGGCCTACGCGGACACGATCCTGCCGGGGCGCGCGAGGGGCCCCGGCGACCGGGCGGTGGCCGGGGTCTCGCAGAGCGCGGGCTCGGTGGAGGCCGGCGCCGTCGAACTGCTGGAATGGGACGCCACCGGGATGACCCAGGGGCTGGGCGATCTCGCCCGGCTGCTGAACGAGCACACCGGCGCGTACGCGGACGAGCACGGCCTCGTACTGGACACGGAGGTGCCGCCGTTCGTCGCCCTGTCCTTCGAGCACCGCACGGCCCTGGTGCGACGGCTGACCGCGCCGGAGCACCCGGAGAAGGAATTCTGGGTACTGCTCGCACTCTTCTGCAACATGGCCTACGACTCCGCGGCCCATCTGCACACCGCCGAGGCGATGGCGGCGGGCCACCCCGGCCTCGCCGCGATGGGCATCAGCCAGCCCGACGAAGACGGTCTGTGGCGCTTCGACCAGCACTCCTACGGCAGGCCGCTGGCCCGTCTGCACCCCGACACCACCCCCTCAGGGAGTCCGGCATGACATCCCCGCAGAGCACCGACGTCCTGGTCATCGGCAGCGGCTTCGGCGGTTCCATCGCCGCCTACCATCTGGCGGCCGGCGGCGCGAAGGTCACCGTCCTGGAGCGCGGACCCTGGCTGGAGAGCGAGGACTTCGAGCACGACTTCAAACTCGGCTCCTCCTACACCAGGGCCTTCGACTTCGTCGTCGGCGACGGCATGAGCGTGCTCAGCGGCAACTGCGTCGGCGGCGGCAGCGTCGTCTACTTCGCCTCGCTGCCCCGCGCCCCGCGCTTCGTCTTCGACCGCCGCGGCAGCATCGGCCGCCGGATGTGGCCCGCCGCCGTGAGCCGGGACACCCTCGAACCCTGGTACGACCGGGTCGCCGAGGCCATCCCCGTCGTCCAGCAGTCCTGGGACGACGTCACCTACGCGGGCGGACTCTGGGCCGCCGCCTGCGACCACGCGGGCCGCACCGCCAACCCGCTGCCGGTCGGGCTCGACAAGAAGGCCTGCGTCAACTGCAACTGGATGATGGCCGGCTGCCGCTTCGACGCGAAGAAGTCGCTGCTCACCAACTATCTGCCCGCCGCCGTCGCCCACGGCGCGCGGATCCTGCCGCTCCACGAGGTGCAGCGGATCTCCCGCACCGACGGCGGGGGCTACCGGGTCCACTTCGACACCATCGACGAGGAGGACTACCGGATCCGCACCGGCTCCGGCGAGATCGACGCCAAGATCGTCGTGCTCGCGGCGGGAGCCGGCGCCACCCCCGTCATCCTCCAGCGCAGCGAACCCGTGCTCGGCACGATGCCCCACGCCGTCGGCCGCTACTTCTCCGGCAACGGCGAACGGCTCAACACCGCCTATCTCAACGAGGACCGGATCGCCGAGGTGCTGGGCCTGTCCCGGGGCGACGGACTGGCCTACGAGGCCAACCAGATCGGCCGCGGCCCGACCGTCGCCAGCTGGGACCGGCTGGACGGCTCGCTCCCCGAGTACTCCCGCTACTCCCTGGAACAGCTCTACTTCCCGCCCGGCCTCGGCACCATCCTCGCCCAGATACCGAACGCGGACGGCGGACCCACCTGGTTCGGCCCCAGGAAGAAGGAGCTCCTCGCCCGCTGGCGGTCCTGGCTGACCATCTTCACCATGAGCGAGGACGACAACGAGGGCGTCTTCGGCCCGCCCCCGGCCACCGGCAACGCCCACCGCATCTCCCAGCAGATGCTCGGCCGGGGCGCGCTCCGCTACGACCCCACGGCCAACACCCGCCACGGCTGGGCCGAGTCCGACCGCGAGGTCAAGGAGATCCTGGAGCGCGACGGCCTCGCCGAGGTCATGCCCTGGACCAACGACCTCGTCGGCGCGTACACCGTGCACCCGCTGGCCTCCTGCCGGATCGGCGACGACCCCGCCACCTCCGCCCTCGACGACCGCCATGAACTCCGCGGCCACCCGGGCATCTTCGTCACCGACAGCTCCGCCGTCCCCGGCGCGCTGACCGTCAACCCGGCGATGACCATCGCGGCGCTCGCCGAGCGGTCCGTCCCCGCGATCGTCGCCGCCGCCCGCGAGCGGGGGGTGAAGGTCTCCTACGGGGCCCCCGCCCCCGACGGCTCGACCAGCGGCCGGCGCGGCGTCCGCCCCCTCGTCCCGCTGATCGCGCGGGACTGACCGTGCCCGGCGCGGCCCCGGTCCCACCCGGACCCGCGAGCGGGCCACGAAGGAGACTGCCGTGAAGAGAGTCCTCCGCACCGTGGTCAAGAACTCGCTCGGCAGCATCCGTCACATCGAGGCGGTACGCCCCGACGGGGCCACCGGCCTGGTGGCCCGGGTGTACGAACAGACCGTGCGCGACTTCGGCGGGCTCGCCCCGCCGATCGCCCTCCACTCACCCGCCCCCGAACCGCTGGCGGCCTCCTGGCTGATGCTCCGCGAGAGCCTGCTGGTGCCCCGGACCGCCGGGCGGGCGGCGAAGGAGGCGGTGGCCCACGCCGTCTCCGAGGCCAACTCCTGCCCGTACTGCGTCGAAGTGCACGGCGCGGCCCTGCGCGACCTCGAACCCGCCGCCGCCCCGGGGGCCGCCCCCGCCCCGGGGAGCGCGGCACACGCCGCCGCCCGGTGGGCCCGCGCCGGCCTCGTACCCGGCGCGGACGCCGACGACGAACCCCCGGCGGACACCCGCACCGAGCTGACGGCCGTCGCGGTGGCCTTCCACTACCTCAACCGCATGGTCAACGTCTTCCTGGAGGACTCCCCGCTCCCCGCCGGACTGCCCGCCGCCGCGCACGACGGGCTGCTGCGCATGGTGGCGCGCACCCTGCGCCCCACCGCCCCCGGCGGCCCCGCGGCCGGGGCCTCGCTCCCGCTGCTGCCGAAGGCCCCGCTGCCGCCCGACCTCGCCTGGGCGGCCGGCGTCCCGGACCTCGCCGAAGCGTTCGCCCGCTCCGCCGCCGCCGTCGACCGGGCGGCCGGGCCCGCGCTCCCCGCCGCCGTACGCGAACGGGTGCTCGCCGAACTCGACGCCTGGGACGGCAGCCCGCCCCCCGTCGGCCGGGGCTGGCTGGACGACAGCACCGCCCCGCTCCCGCCCGGCGACCGGCCCGCCGCCCGGCTCGCCCTGCTCACCGCCCTGGCCTCCTACCGCGTGGAGGACCGCGACATCGCCGCCTTCCGGGCCCGCACCCCCGGCGACGGCGCGCTGATCGGACTGACCTCCTGGGCGGCCCTGGCCGCCGCGCGCACCCACGGCGCACGCACGGTGCGCAACCCCCCGACCGCCCCCGCTCCGAAGGAGAGCAGCCCATGACCGACTCGCCGAACACCGAGCACCGCCCGCCGCACCCGGCACCGGCGCTCGACGCCCTGGCCGAGGAGTGCGCACGGCTGGACGCCCTGGTGGCACAGGTGGAGGCGGGGCAACTGGCCACGGACTCCCCGGCCCCCGGCTGGACCGTGGCCGACCAGATCGCCCATCTGGTCTTCGTCTTCGGGCTCGCCCGCGTCGCCGCCACCGACGCGAACGCCTTCCACGGCTTCATCGAACGCGCGGCGGGAAACTTCAACGGAGCGGTCAACGCGGCGCTGGCCGACTACGCCGACGACTCCCGCGAGACCCTGATCGCCCGCTGGCGCGAGGCATGGCGGGCCACCCACACCGCGCTCGCCGCCCTGCCCCCCGAGCGGCCCGTCCCCTGGCTCACCGGCCCGACCCTCCCCGCCGATGTGGCCAGGGTCGGCGTGCTGGAGCTGTTCGGCCACGGCCAGGACATCGCCGACGCGCTCCGACTGAGGCACCGGCCCACCGACCACATCGTCCATGTGACCCGATTCGCCCAGGCCAACCGGGACTTCGGCTATCAGGCCCGGGGGCTCACCCCGCCGTCCGAGCCGTTCCGGTTCGAGCTGACCGGGCCTTCCGGCGCGCTGTGGGAGTACGGTCCCGCCGACGCGAAGGAGCGGATCACGGGCTCCGCGTACGACTTCTGTCTCCTGGTGACCCGCCGGCGGCACCGCGCCGATCTGGAGCTGAACGCCAGCGGCGCGGAGGCGGACCGCTATCTCGACCTCGCCCAGGCCTACCGGGGGAACCCCGGCCCCGGCCGTACCCCCGGGCAATTCGCCCACCTCGGCTGACCCCGTCCGTACCTTCCCCAAGAGAGGCCCCCACGGTGCCCCCAGCAGAGAACCTCCGCGCGGGCCGCCGGGAGTGGCTGGCGCTCGTGGTCCTGGCGCTGCCCGCGCTGCTGCTCGCCCTCGACTCCGGGGTGCTGCTGCTCGCCCTCCCGGCCATCGGCGCGGACCTGCGGACCGGCCCCGCCCAGCTGCTCTGGGCCATGGACGTCTACGGCTTCATGATCGCGGGCTTCCTGGTCACCATGGGCACCCTCGGCGACCGGATCGGCCGCCGCCGGCTGCTGACGGCCGGGGCCGCCGCGTTCGGCGGCGCGTCCGTCCTCGTCGCGTACGCCGACAGCGCCACCACCCTGATCGCCGCGCGGGCCCTCCTCGGCATCGCCGGCGCGGCGCTGATGCCCACCACTCTCGCCCTGATCGGCACCCTCTTCCGCGATCCGCGCCAGCGCACGGCCGCCGTCGGCGTGTGGATGGCCTGCTTCATGGCGGGCATGGTGATCGGCCCCCTCGTCGGCGGCGTACTGCTGCGATTCGCCTGGTGGGGCTCGGTGTTCCTGCTGGGCGTGCCCGTGATGGCGCTGCTGCTCATCACCGCGCCCCTGCTGCTCCCCGCCGACCGGGAGCGCACGCCGGACTCCGCCCGGCTCGACCCGCTGAGCGTGCTGCTCTCCCTCGCCGCCGTGCTCGCGGCCGTACAAGGGCTCAAAGGGCTCGCCACCGGCGCGGGCACGGCGCTCTCCTCGGCCCTCGTGCTCCTCGGCCTCCTCCTCGGCCGGATGTTCGTGCGCCGCCAGCGCGGACTGGCCCGGCCCCTGCTGGACCTGGGGCTCTTCGCCGACCGCACCATCCGCTCCGTACTGCTGATCATGCTGCTCGGCGGGGCGGCCATGGGCGGCATCGGGCTGCTCACCGCGCAGTATCTCCAACTGGCCCTGGGGCTCGACCCGCTGAGCGCCGGGCTGTGGATGCTCCCGTACGCCCTCGCCATGCTGATCGGCTCCGCGCTCACCCCGCCGCTGGCCCGGCGGATCCCGCCCGGACGGCTGATCGCGGGCGGTCTCGCGCTCGCGGCGGCCGGCTACGGGCTGCTGCTGACCCAGGCGGCCTCCGGCGGGCTCCCGGTCGTGATCACCGGCCTGGTCGTGGTGTATCTGGGGCTCGCCCCCTCGGCCGTGCTGGGCACGGACCTGATCCTCGCCGCCGCCCCCGCCGACCGGACCGGCTCCGCGTCCGCGCTCTCGGAGAGCGGCAGCGAACTGGGCTTCGCGCTCGGCACCGCCGTGCTCGGCAGCGTCGGCACCGCCGTCTACCGGGTGCGGATGCCCGAGGGCGCGCGGACGGACGAGACCTTCGCCGGCGCGGTCTCCCGGAGCGAGGAGCTTCCCGCCGGACCCGGCCAGGCCCTGTTCGACCAGGCCAGGGAGGCGTTCACCGACGGGCTCACCACCGTGGCCTGGGTCTGCGCCCTGCTGGCCGCAGGGCTCGCCGCCCTCGCGCTCAGGGGGATCCGCGGCGCGGCCCCGGCCGACTGACCTGCCGGTACGGACAGCACACAAGGAGAAGACAGCGCCCCACGAGTGCGGCACGCTGGGGTGCACCGCGGAGCCACCCGACCACCCGTCACCAACGGACCGGTCCGGCACGGCAGTACGGCCCCGCCGGGAAACGAAGGACCCCCGCCCGCCCCGGGCCCGCCCTCCTCTCCCTCTTCCTCTTCCTTCTTCCGACGAGGTACGGCCCGCACCGCCTCCCCGCCGTGCGCCGCCCGTCACCGGACGGACAGGGCGCGGCCCCGCCGCGCCCCGGACCGCCACGCCCTCGACCACCCCGGACCCGACCCCCAGGACCCGATCTCCCACGAGAGGAACCACGCGTGAACGACTCAAGAGACGTGCTGGACGATCTGACCGCGGCGGGCGACGAGATCGACCGCCTGGTGGCGGAGCTGGACGAGCGGCAGTGGGACACGCCCACCCCCGCCCCCGGCTGGACGGTCAAGCACCAGATCGCCCATCTGGCCTTCATCTTCCGGCTGGCCGGCGCCGCCGCCGGGGCTCCGGAGGTGTTCAAGACCGCTGCCGCGGCCGCCGCCGAGGACTTCGAGGGAGCGGTCAACGCCGCGCTCGCCGGCTATCTCGACAAACCGGCCGCCACGGTGCTGGACCTCTGGCGCGAGGAGCGGGCCAAGGCGGGCGCGGCACTGGCCGCCGTCCCGGCCGGGGAGATGGTGCCCTGGCTGGTCAACCCGCTGCCCGCGCCCGTGCTCGCCTGCGCCGGGATCATGGAGCTGTTCGGCCACGGCCAGGATGTCGCCGACGCGCTCGGCATCCGGCGCGAGCCCACCGACCGGATCCTGCACCTGGTCGGATTCGCCACGCTGACCAGGGACTTCGGCTATCAGGCCCGGGGGCTCACCCCGCCGTCCGAGCCGTTCCGGTTCGAGCTCACCGGGCCTTCGGGCGCGCTGTGGGAGTTCGGCCCCGCCGACGCGGAGCAGCGGATCACCGGCTCCGCGAACGACTTCTGTCTGCTGGCGACCCGTCGGCGGCACCGTGCCGATCTGGAGCTGAGCGCCACGGGCGCGGAGGCGGACCGCTACCTCGACATCGCCCAGGCCTACCGGGGCCCCGCAGGACCCGGCCGTACCCCCGGGCAATTCGCCCACCTCGGCTGAACCGACCCGCCCGGCCCTCCCTCACCCCATCCCTCTTTGGAGAAAGCATGCGCAGCCCAAGGACGTTGCTCGCCGCCTCGCTCGCCACGGCGGGCATGCTCACCCTCGCCGCGTGCGGCACCCCGGCCTCACCCGGCACCCACGCCCAGCTCGGAGTGGACACGAGCAAGGTCACCACCGTCGACGTCTGGCTCGCCGAATACCCCTTCCCGGGGTATCTGGACACCCGTAGGAAACTGGCCGAGGAGTTCAACGCGAAGCACCCCGGCTACCGGGTGAAGATCAAGGCGTTCCCCTACACCCAGCTGCCGCTGGAGGTCTCCAAGGCCGCGGCGCAGGGTAGGGCGCCCGCCGTGGCGAACTACTACTACAGCACCACCCAGCTGGCCCGGGACGCCCGGAACAAGGCCGGGAAGCCGCTGTTCACCTCGGTGGAGAAGGCGATCGCGGGCCGCTCGACCATCCTCGGCGAGCCCGTCGTCACCGACGACCTGCTGCCCGCGCTGCGCGGCTACTACACCGAGTCCGGCGATCTGCGGTCCATGCCGCTGACCGCGATGACCTCGCTGATGTACGGCAACAAGAAGATCCTGGACGCGGCCGGGGTGGACTCCTTCCCGAGGACCTGGCGGGAGCTGGAGCGCGCCTGCAAGAAGGTCGCCAAGCTCGCCGACGGCCCGAAGAACTGCGTCACCTGGCCCAACCACAGCTGGTTCTTCCAGCAGGCCGCCGCCCAGCAGGGCGGACTGCTGACCGACCGCGCGGGCGGCCGTGACGGCCGTGCCACCCAGGTCGAGCTGAACTCGCCGGAGCTGCTGTCCTACGCCTCCTGGTGGGAGAAGCTGCACCGCAAGGGCGCGTACCTCTACACCGGGCAGCCGGGCGACTGGGGCGGCAACTTCGAGGCCTTCAACCAGCAGAACGTGGCCTTCGTGCTGGACTCGGCCAACATGGGCGGCATGCTCGCCGAGGAGGGCGAGAAGGCCGGCTACAAGGTCGAGGCGGGCCCGGTGCCGCACAACGGCCGCACCCCCAGGACCGGCAATCTGACCTCGGGCGACTCGCTCTGGCTGAAGTCCGGTCTGGACCGGCGGACCCGGGACGGCGCGCTGGCCTTCATGCAGTTCCTCAACAGCACGGCCAACGGGGCCGAGTGGCACAGGAACACCCAGTATCTGCCGATGACCGAGAGCTCCGCCGAACTCCTGGAGGAGCAGGGCTGGTTCGAGCGGAACCCCGCGCCGGAGGTGGCACTGGAGCAGATCCGGGCCACCAAGGACGAGCCGGGCGCGCTCGGCCCGGTGCTCGGCGGCTTCACCGGGGTCGAGAACGAGCTGACGAAGGCCATGCACGACGTTCTCAAGGACGGCGCCCGCCCGGCGAAGCGCTTCGGCCTCGCCGACGCCGAGGGCCAGAAGATCCTGAACGACTACAACACGCGCTGCGTCGGCGCGGGTCCGGTGGCCCCGGACTGCCTGACGGTCGGCGAACTCGGCTGACCCGACGGGCCCGGCCGACCGCCCGGCCGGGCCCACCCCCCGAACGCGCGCCCTCCGTACCACCGGACCGCCCGTGCGCATGAACCGGAGGATTCACCGTGACACAGAACCTGGAGCGCGCGGGCACGCCGGCTCCCGCCCCGCCCCCGTCCTCGCCCACGCCCACGCCGCCGTCGGCCGGCCCGCCGGACCGCCGCGGTGTGCGGGTGTGGATGATTCTGCTGGCCCTGTCCACCGTCGCCGTCTTCGCCTATGTCCTTCCGCCGTATCTGGGGCTGGACCCCGCCGAGGCGACCGTGCCGCTGCCGCCGGAGTTCCCCGCCAAGTACGCGATGCTGGTCGGCCACATCCTCTTCGGCTCCATCGCCATGGTGACGATGTGCCTCCAGGTGTGGCCCTGGCTGCGGCGCGAACACCCCGCGATCCACCGCCGCAGCGGCCGGCTCTATGTCTTCGCCGGGGTGCTCCCCTCGGTGGTGCTCTCCTTCTATCTGCTGGTGACCTCCTTCGGCGGACCCGGCTGGGTGGGGCGGGCCTCGCTGGCCGCGCTGTGGTTCATCACCACCGCCGTGGGCTACGTGCGCGCCCGGCAGCGGCGCTACCAGGAGCACCGCCGGTTCATGATCTACAGCTTCGCCCTGACGATGGAGGCCCTGAGCGGCCGGCTGCTCGCCAACGGGCTGATGCTGGCGATGGGGATGACACCCGGCGAGATACCCACCGAGCAGGCGGCCTCGATGATGACCGCGGCCGAGGCCTCGGCCTGGCTCGGCTGGGTGGTCAATCTGATGATCGCCGCCTGGTGGCTGGACGGCCGCAGGTCCAAGTCCAAGTCCAAGTCCAGGTCAGAGGCCAAGCCCGGGGCCGGGCGCGGGCCCGCCGCCACCGCCCCCTCCGCCTGACCCGGGGCCGCCCGTGCCCGCCGCCGTACGCGGAGCGCAATCAGGAAGATGCGGCCCCGCCGAGGCGGCTGCGAGTCTCAAGACGCCGCGTCCGACGCGGCGTCGCCCACCCCACCCCGTGCCCCAAGCCGAGGAGAACTCCATGGCCACCGACACCCCGTCGAGGACGGAACTCGTCCGGCGCGCCGCCGAGCTGGTGCCCCTGCTCCAGAAGAACGCGCCCACCGCCGAGGAGGAGCGGAGCCTGCCGGAGGACACCGTCGCGGCGCTCGCCGACTCCGGACTGCTCAAGATGCGGGTCCCCGTCCAGCACGGCGGCTACGAGTCCGACATGCGCACCGTGGTCGAGGTCCTGGCCGAGCTGGGCCGGGGCTGCGGCTCGACCTCTTGGACCGCCGCCGTCTGGGCGGTCAGCACCTGGATGGTGGGACTCTTCCCGGACGAGGTGCAGGAGGAGGTCTTCGCCACCCCCGACGTCCGGATCTCCGGCATCCTCAGCCCGAGCGCCATGGCCGTGCCCACCGAGGGCGGCATCGTCCTCAACGGACGCTGGGCGTTCAACACCGGTGTCCGGCTGAGCGGCTGGAACACCAACGCGGCCGTGCTCGCCCGGCCGGACGGCAGCTTCGAGCCGATCATGACACTGCTGCCGGTCGCGGACCTCGGCGTCATCGACGACTGGCACACCTCGGGGCTGCGCGGCTCCGGCAGCGTGACCACCGTGGCCGAGAACCTCTTCGTCCCCACCGAGCGGGTGCTGCCGCTCGGCCCGGCGCTCCAGGGCCACCATCTCTCCCGGCGGAACGCGGGACGGACGATCTACCGCGCGCCCTTCCTGCCCACCGCGGTCGCCACCGTCAGCGGCCCGGCCCTCGGCCTGGCCAAGGCCGCCCGGGACGCGTTCTTCGAGCGGCTGCCGGGCCGGGGGATCAGCTACACCTCGTACGAGAAGCAGAGCGAGGCCCCGCTGACCCACCTCCAGGTCGCCGAGGCCACCGTGAAGATCGACGAGGCCGAGTTCCACGCGTACGCCGCCGCCGACCTCCTCGACGCCAAGGGCGCGTCGGGCGAGGAGTGGACGATGGAGGAGCGGGCCCGCGCCCGGCTCCGGGTGGGGGCGGTGTGC
The DNA here is from genome assembly GCF_039532665.1 of Streptomyces amakusaensis. Taxonomy (NCBI): domain Bacteria; kingdom Bacillati; phylum Actinomycetota; class Actinomycetes; order Kitasatosporales; family Streptomycetaceae; genus Streptomyces; species Streptomyces amakusaensis. Next base: position 273,351 of record NZ_BAAASB010000002.1, read on the forward strand.
TCCCGCGCCAAGGAGGCCGTGGACATCCTCAACACGGCCAGCGGCGGCTCGTCCATCTACCACTCGGTGCCGATCCAGCGCATCGAGCGCGACATCCAGACCGTCAACATGCACTCGATCATGCACCCCAACACCAATCTGGAGCTGTACGGCCGAGTGCTGTGCGGTCTGGAGCCCAACACCCAGTTCATCTGACCCTCATCCCGGCCACCCACCACCGGACAGGACCGTGAACATGAGCGCATCGACTTCCGACAGCACCGGCACCGGCACCGAGACCGGCACCGACACCGACATCGCGGCGATCGCGGGCGTCCCCGGGCGCATCGTCGCCGCCTGGGCCGACAACGACGCCGACGCCTTCGCCGAGGTCTTCGCCGAGGACAGCACCCTGATCCTGCCCGGCGACGTCTTCCTGCGCGGTCGCGAGGAGGTCCGGGCCTTCATGACCCGCGCCTACCAGGGCCCCTTCAAGGGGACCCGGGTCTTCGGCGAGCCGCTGAGCCTCCGCCGGCTCGCCCCCGACGTCGCCATGGTGATCACCAAGGGCGGGGTGCTCGCCCCCGGCGACACCGAGGTCGCCCCCGAGCGGGCCATCCGCGCCGGCTGGCTGCTCACCCGCCACGACGGCGAGTGGCTCATCACCGCGTACCAGAACACCCCCATCGGCACCGCCTGACCGGTTCGGCGACAAGAGAGAAGGTGACGCCGTGGAACGGCGAATAGGCGACCGCGCGGTGGTGCTCGGCGGCAGTCTGGCGGGGCTGCTCGCGGCCAAGGTCCTCGCCGGGCACTTCGAGCGGGTCCTGCTCGTGGACCGGGACGAGCTGACCGGCGTCACGAAGGCCCGCAGGGGAGTGCCGCACGGCGGCCACGCGCACGGTCTGGTCGCCCGGGGCCAGCAGATCCTGGAACGCCACTTCCCGGGCCTCACCGAGGAGCTGCGCGCCGCCGGAGTGCGCCCGGGGGACTTCAGCGGGGACATCCGCTGGTACTTCAACGGCCGGCGGATGCGCCCCTCCCACTCCGGACTGCTGTCGATCCCGGCCACCCGGCCCGTCCTGGAACACCATGTACGGATGCGCGTGGCCGCGCTTCCCGGCGTGGAGCTGCTGGAGGGACGGGACATCCTCGCCCCGGTCGCGGGCCCGGACGGCCGGCGGATCACCGGGGTCAGGATCAGCACCGGGGACGGCGGGGAGGAGACCCTCGAAGCCGATCTGGTCGTCGACACCACCGGCCGGGGCTCCCGCACCCCCGCCTGGCTCGCCGAACTCGGCTACGAACGGCCCGAGGACGAGCGCGTCGTGATCGACCTCGCCTACACCACCCAGCACTTCCGGCTGGAGAACGACCCCTTCGGCCCGGACCTGGCGATCATCCCGGCGGCCACCCCGGCCTTTCCGCGCGGGGCCTTCTTCTACCGGCTGCCCGGCGACGAGGGCAAGGTCGAGCTCTCGCTCACGGGCATGCTCGGCGACCATCCGCCCACCGACCCCAAGGGCTTCCTCGACTTCGCGGCCTCGCTCCCGGTGCCCGACATCCACCGGGCCGTCCGGGACGCCGAGCCGATCGACGACCCGGTGCGGTTCCGCTTCCCGGCGAGCGTGCGCCGCCACTACGAGAAGCTGGCCCGCTTCCCCGACGGACTGCTGGTCATGGGCGACGCCGTGTGCAGCTTCAACCCCCTCTACGCCCAGGGCATGACCGTCTGCGCCCTCCAGTCCCTGACCCTGGCCCGGCTGCTGGAACGCGGTGCCGTGCCCCGCCCCGCCGAGTTCTTCGCCGGGATCAGCGCGGACATCGACTCCCCCTGGGAGTTCTCCGCCGGGGCCGACCTCGGCTACCCCGGCGTCGCCGGCCGCCGCACCCTCAAGGTCCGGCTCGCCAACAGCTATGTCGCCCGCCTCCAGGCCGCCGCCGTCCACGACGCCGAGCTGGGCAACGCCTTCATCCGCGCCGCCGGACTCATCGACCCGCCGCAGGCCCTGATGCGGCCCGCCAACCTCCTGCGCGTACTGCGCGCCTCCCGCCGCCGACCCGACCCCGCCACCCCTTTCGAGGACAGGAGCCCCCGTGCGTCCCTTCCGCGTTGACATCCCCGAGTCCGACCTCGACGATCTGCGCCGCAGACTCGCGGCGGCCCGCTGGCCCGACGAGATACCGGGGGCCGGCTGGGACCGGGGCGTCCCCGTCGCCTACCTCCGCGAGCTGGCCGAGTACTGGCGTACGGAATTCGACTGGCGCGCCGCCGAGGCGCGGCTGAACGCCCACCCCCAGTACCTCACCGAGATCGACGGCACCACCGTCCACTTCCTGGAGGTGCGCTCCGCCGAACCGGACGCGATGCCGCTGCTGCTCACCCACGGCTGGCCCGGCTCGGTCACCGAGTTCCTCTCGCTGATCGGACCGCTGACCGACCCCGTCGCCCACGGCGGGGACGCGGCCGACGCCTTCCATGTGGTGATCCCCTCGCTGCCCGGATACGCCTTCTCCGGCCCGACCCGCGCCCCCGGCTGGGACGTGCGCCGGGTGGCCCGCGCCTGGGCGGAGCTGATGAGCAGGCTCGGCCACGAGCGCTATGTCGCCCAGGGCGGCGACTGGGGCATGCCGATCTCGCTCCAGCTGGGGCTGGCCGACCCCGAGCACGTCGCCGGGGTGCACCTCAATATGTTCGCCACCATCCCCACGGGACCCGAGGACCTCGAAGGGCTGGACGAGAAGGACCGGGGCCGGCTGGAGTTCGCCCTCGCCTTCGAGCAGACCGCGATGGGCTGGCAGAAGATCCAGTCCACCCGTCCGCAGACCCTCGCGTACGGCCTCACCGACTCCCCGGTCGGCCAACTCGCCTGGATCACCGAGAAGTTCAAGGAGTGGAGCGCCGCGGACCGCGTCCCCGAGGACGCCATCGACCGCGACGAGCTGCTGACCATCGCCTCCCTCTACTGGCTGACCGCCACCGCCGGTTCCAGCGCCCAGCTCTACTACGAGTCCACCCCCACCCCGGCGGACTTCCCGGCCGTCTGGGGCGGGCCCTGGCCCCTCGCCATGCCCGCCGGGGTCGCGGTCTTCCCCGAGGACGCCTCCCTGCCCGTGCGCCGCATCGCCGAGAAGGTGCTGCCCACACTCACCCACTGGACCGAATTCGACCGGGGCGGCCACTTCGCCGCCCTGGAACAACCGGAGCTGCTCGTCGGCGACATCAGGGAATTCGTACGGCCGCTGCGCGGCTGATTCCCCGCCCCGATCCGGCGAAGGCGCGGCCCGTTTCCCCGGCGGACCGCGCCTTCGCCCTGCCCGGCGGACCGCCGCCGCCCACCGGCGCGGGACGCCGCAATCCAGAGGATGCGGCCCGCTCGACGCCGGTGCGATCGTCGAAGGAGTTGTCCAAGCGGATGGGAAAAGCGATGACAAGCCCTGCGAGCCCTGCGGACGCGTTCGAGGGAATGGCCCTCGACCACATTCGGTTCTTCGTCGAGGACACCGCCGTTCAACAAGAGATATTCGCCGGGCGCTACGGCATTCCGGCGCTGACCGCCGCCGAGACGGACGAGACCAGTTCGATCGCCCTCGGCGCGGGGGACATCCGGCTGGTGCTGACCCGGCCGCTGGTCGAGGACCACCCCGGCACCGCCCATCTCGACCGGCACGGACACGGCGTCGGCGACATCGCCCTGAGGGTCCGCGACGCCCGCGCCGCCCATGAGCGGGCCGTGCGCGGCGGGGCCCGGAGCGTCTCCCCGCCCGTGGAGCGCGACGGCATCGTCACCGCCGCCGTCATGGGCTTCGGCGATGTCATCCACACCCTGGTCCAGCGCCCCGACGACGCCGACCCCGGCGCGCTGCCCGGCTTCACCCCGATCCCCGGCGCGCCCGCGAAAGCCCCCGCGGCCTCGGAGACCGGACTGCTCGCCGTCGACCACTTCGCCGTCTGCCTGGAGGCCGGCGGACTGGCGGAGACGGTCCGCTTCTACGAGGAGGCCCTCGGCTTCTCCGTCATCTTCACCGAACGGATCGTCGTCGGCGAGCAGGCGATGGACTCCAAGGTCGTCCAGAGCGCCTCCGGCGCGCTGACCCTGACCCTGCTGGAGCCCGACCTCTCCCGCCGCCCCGGCCAGATCGACGCCTTCCTCAAGAACCACGGCGGCCCCGGCGTCCAGCACATCGCCTTCACCGCCGGGAGCATCATCGAATCCGTCGCCGCCGTCCAGGGCCGGGGCCAGGAATTCCTGACCACGCCCGCGAGCTACTACCGGCTCCTCGAAGGCCGCATCGCACTGGCCCGCTACACCGTGCCGCGACTCCAGGAACTCAACGTCCTGGTGGACGAGGACCACGACGGACAGCTCTTCCAGATCTTCAGCCGCTCGACCCACCCCCGGGCCACCCTCTTCTTCGAGATCATCGAACGCCTGGGCGCGCGCACCTTCGGCAGCGGCAACATCAAAGCCCTGTACGAGGCGGTCGAGGCGCAGCGCGCCAAGGACGGATCCGCCGGCGCGTGACATGACCCGCGACCCCGAGGACACCTCCCCCATGCCGGCAGACCCGAGCGAGCTGAACCTCGCCGACCCCGCGACCTTCGTCCGCCCCGACATGGACCGCGTCTGGCACCGGCTGCGCACCCACGACCCGGTGTACCGGCACCCGGCGACCGAACTCGGCCCCGCCTTCTGGGTGCTGACCCGCTACGCCGACGCGCTGACGGTCTACAAGGACCCGGCCCGCTTCGGCTCCGCCCGGGGCAACATGCTCACCTCCCTGCTGGCCGGCGGCGACCCGGCGGGCGGCCGGCTGCTCGCCGTCAGCGACCCGCCGCGCCACACCGCCCTGCGGACCATGCTGCTCAAGGCCTTCTCGCCCCGGCTGATGCGCCGGGTCGCCGAAGGCGTACGGGTCAGGGCCGACGCCCTGATCGAGCGGGCGGTCGCCGCCGGGGAGTGCGACTTCGCCCGGGAGGTCTCGGAGATCGTCCCGATCGCCACCATCTGCGATCTGCTCGGCGTCCCCGAGTCCGACCAGGCGGCGATGCTGGCGCTCAGCAAGCGCGCGCTGAGCGCCGACCGCCCCGGGGACACCGCCCGCGACATGCGGATGGCGCGCAACGAGATCCTGCTGCGCTTCTCCGACCTGGCGCGCGCCCGCCGCGCCCGGCCCGCGGACGACGTGATCAGTCTGCTGGTCCACGCCACGGTCGACGGCGCGCCGCTGACCGAGGAGGAGGTCGTCCTCAACTGCTACGGCCTGGTCCTCGCGGGCGACGAGACCGGACGGCTCGCGATGACCGGCGCGGTCCTGGACTTCGTACGCCACCCCGGCCAGTGGCGGGTGCTCAAGGAGGGCCGCGCCGGCGTCGAGAGCGCCGTGGACGAGATCCTGCGCTGGAACTCGCCCGCCATGCACGTCGGGCGCACCGCCCGCCGGGACACCGAGATCGGCGGGCGGCGGATCGCCGAGGGCGACCTCGTCACCGTGTGGAACGTCTCCGCCAACCGCGACGAGAGAGTCTTCGACCGCCCCGGGGTCTTCGACGTGGCCCGCACCCCCAACCGCCATCTCGCCTTCGGCCACGGGCCGCACTTCTGCCTCGGCGCGTTCCTGGGCCGGGCCGAGATCGCGGCCGTCCTCGCCGCCCTCCTGGAGCGGGTGGAGGTGATCGAGCAGCTCGGCGAACCGGTACCGCTCTACTCCACCTTTCTGCGCGGCTACACCTCCCTGCCCGTCCGGCTGACGCCGGCCCGCCGTCCCGTCCCCATCGAACGGAGTATGCGATGACGTCCCCCTCGCTCCAGGAGCGATTCGCCCGGCAGGCCGCGCTGACCCCCGACGAGACCGCCGTGGTCCTCGCCGCCGGGGAGCTGACCTACCGTGAGCTGGACGAGCGGGCCAACCGGCTCGCCCATCGGCTGCTCGGCCTCGGGGTACGGCCGGAGGAGCCGGTCGCCGTGCTGATGGAGCGCTCGGCCGACCTGGTGGTGGCGATCCTCGCGGTGGTCAAGGCCGGGGCCTGCTATCTGCCGCTGCACAGCGCCTATCCGCCGGAGCGGCTCCAGCGGATCGTGGACCTCTGCGGCGGCACGGTGCTCCTCACCGACCACGCCATGCGCGGCCGGGGGCTGCCCGCCGTCGAGCACACCGTCGTCGTCGACACCGACGCGGCGACCTCGCGGGCCCCCTCCCACGACCCGGGACGCCCGGGGCATCCGCTGGCCCTCGCCTACCTCATGTTCACCTCCGGCTCGACGGGGGAGCCCAAGGGCGTCGCCGTCACCCACAGGGACGCGCTGGCCCTGGCCCTCGACAGCTGCTGGGACGGCGGCGCGCACGAACGGGTGCTGATGGTCGCCCCGTACGCCTTCGGCATGTCCACCTACGAGCTGTGGGTGCCGCTGCTGCGCGGCGGACGGCTGGTGCTCGCCCCCGAAGGACAGCCGACGGCCCCCGTGCTGCGCAAGGCCGTCGAGGCGCACGGCATCACCGTCGTCCATCTGACCGCCGGACTCTTCCGGGTGATCGCCGAGGAGGACCCCGGCGCGCTCTCCGGGCTCCGCGAGGTCATGACCGGCGGCGACCGGATCCCGCCCGCCGCCGTCGGCCGGGTCCTCGCGGCCAACCCGGGGCTCGTGGTCCGCGCGATGTACGGATCGACCGAGACCACGCTGTTCGCCACCCAGTCGGAGATGCGGGACGGGTACGAGCCCGGCGACAGCGTCCCCGTCGGCCGTCCGCTCGACGGCATGCGGGCGCATGTCCTGGACGAGCGGCTGCGGCCGGTGCCGTCCGGGGAGACGGGGGAGCTGTACATGGCGGGCGTAGGCGTCGCCCGGGGCTATCTGGCCCGCCCGGCGCTGACCGCCGAACGCTTCGTCCCCGACCCCTTCGGCCCGGCCGGGACCCGGATGTACCGCACCGGCGATCTGGTGCGCCACACCCCCGAGGGGCTGATCGACTTCATCGGGCGCTCCGACAGCCAGGTCAAGATCCGGGGGTTCCGGGTCGAGCCGGGCGAGGCGGAGGCCGTGCTCGCCCGCCACCCGGACGTGGCGCAGATCGCCGTCGTCGCCGAGGAGGCCGCCCGTACCGGCGAACGGCAGCTCGCCGCCTACGCGGTGCTCCGGCCTTCGGCGCTCTCCGAGGAACCGGCGCGGACCGTCGACTCGCTGCGCGCCCACGCCCGGCGCTCGCTCCCCGACTTCCTGGTCCCCTCGCGCTTCACCCTGCTGGACGCGCTGCCGCTGACGGTCAACGGGAAGCTGGACCGCCGCGCGCTGGCCGCCCCCGCCGCCGAGGAGAGCGACGGGGCCGCGCGGCCGGCCGCCCACTCCGGCCTGGAGGTGCTGCGCACCCTGTACGCCGATGTCCTCGGCGTCGAGTCCGTCGGCCCCGACGACGACTTCTTCGAGCTGGGCGGCAACTCCCTGCTGGCGATCCGGCTGATCAGCCGGGTCCAGGCCGAGCTGGGGGCCGAACTGGCCGTGCCCGTGGTGTTCGACGAGTCCACCCCGGCGGCCCTCGCCGCCCATCTCGCCCGCGAGACGAGCCCCGCGCCGTGACACCCCTCCGTATCCCGCCGTATCCCGTCAACCGCCACCACGATCAGGAGCCCGGCCACCGATGAGCACCGCGCACAGCGACGACACCCTTCAGGTTCCGCTCTCCTTCAACCAGGACTTCCTCTGTCTGTACGACCAGGGGGACGACGCCGGCCCGTTCGGCCCGCGCTACCACATCGTGCACGGCTGGCGGGTGCGCGGCGCGGTCGACCACGCCGCGCTCCGGGGCGCGCTGGACGATGTGGTCGAACGCCACGAGGCCCTGCGCACCGCGGTGATACGGAACGGGGACGAGCGGTACCAGCGGATCCATCCGCCCGCCTCCCCGGAACTGACCGTCCGCGACCTCCCCGCGACGGACCCCGCGCTCCGGGACGAGCTGGTGGAGAATCTGCTGATCGAGGCCGAGCGCGGCACCTTCGACAGCCTCCGGATCCCGCATCTGCGCGCCGTGCTGGCCCGCTTCACCGACACGGACGCGGTGCTGGTGCTCACCGCGCACCACACCGCCACCGACGGCTGGTCCATGCGGCTGATCATGCGGGACCTCGCCCACCGCTACGCGGTACGGCGCGGCCACGAGCTGCCGGAGCTGCCCGAGGCGCTGCCGTACCGGGAGTTCGCCCAGTGGGAGCGGGAGCAGTCCCAGACCCCCGCCGCCGACGCGGCCCGCGCGTACTGGCGCGACCGGCTCCGGGGCGCGCGGATCGTCACCATCGGGACCGACCACCCGCGCTCGGCCGGTCTGGAACAGACGACGGGCATGCACCGCTTCCTGATCGAGCGGGAGACGATGACCGCGGCCCTGGAGCTGGCCAGGAAGAACCGCAGCTCGCCCTTCATGGTGCTGATGGCCGCCTTCCAGGTGCTGATCTGCCGGACGACGGACGTCACCGAGGTCACCGTCCCCACCTTCTCGCCGGGCCGGGGACCGGACCGGTTCCAGCAGACCGTGGGCTCGTTCTTCAACTTCATGCCCGTCCGGACCGACCTCGAAGGCTGCGCCACCTTCCGCGAGGCGCTCGCGCGGGTGCGGAAGAGTTGTATCTCGGCCTACGCCCACGACATGCCGCAGATCCCCGCCGAAGCGCCCGAGATGATGGCCCCCGCCATGGCGGACGATCGGGCCACCTGCGTCTTCCAGGTCTTCCCCTTCCCCTTCGTCCTCGACGGCGACGCGATCGGCGATCTCACCTACACCGAGGTGCGGCGGCGGCTCGTCTCCCAGCCGCTCGCCTCGGACATCCCCGACGGCTCGCTGTGGACCCTCAACCTCGACCCGGACGGCGACGTCGTGGCGAGCGTGGCGTACAAGCGGAGCCTCTACGACCCGGCCACCGTCGCCGCGCTCGCCACCGGCTACCGCGAGACGCTGCGCGAGCTGGTCGCCGAACCCGACGCCCCCCTGCACCTCACGCCCGGCCGGGCACCTGCGGAAAGGGTCTGAACGGATGCGCTGGAACGACCTCTTCATCGACGGCGTGGCCACCGCTCTCGGCCACGAGGAGCGCACGGCCGACGCGGTGGCCGACGGCCGCTACGACGCCGAGGAACACGAGCGCAGCGGCTATCTGGGGGTACGGGTCTGCCCCGAGGGGCCCGCGATCGACCTGGCGGTGCGCGCCGCCGAACGGGCGCTGAAGCGCTCCGGCACCGACCCCGGCCGGTTCACCCTGGTCACCCACTCCTCCGTCGCCCACCAGGGCCTCGACGACTTCGCGCCCGCCGCGCACCTCCAGAGCCGTACCGTCGGCGGCCGGGGCACGGCCGTGGAGATCCGCCAGGCCTCCAACGGCGGCATGGCCGCCCTGGAGCTGGCGGCGGCCCATCTCAGCGCCGGCCGCCCGGACGGAGCCGTGCTGCTGGCCACCAGCGACCGCTTCGTCCCGCCGGGGTACGACCGGTTCCGTACCGCCCAGGGGTGTCTGCTGGGGGACGGCGGCACCTCGCTGGTGCTGGCCCGGGGCTCGGGGCCGCTGCGGCTCTGCTCCAGCGCCTCCGTGGGGGACACCGCCCACGAGGGACTCCAGGTCGGGGCCGACCCCTGGTCGGAGGTAAGCGGCGGCAACGGCTGGCCGGTCGACCAGGACCAGCGGGTGCGGGGCTATGTGGAGCGGCACGGACCGGAGATCTTCATGGATCTCGTCCAGTCCATCTGGGCCTGCGAGAACGAGACCATGGAACGCGCCCTGGCCGACGCGGACTGCACCGCCCGGGACATCGCCCGGTGGGTCTTCCCCAACATGGGCCTCGCGCTGACCGGCTGGGACTCCCGCGCCGAGTTCGGCGTCGACCTGGAGCGCACCACCTGGGAGTGGGGCCGGCGCGCCGGCCACCTCGGCGCGGGCGACCAGTTCGCGGGCCTCGCCCACCTGCTGGAGTCCGGCGCTCTCGCCCCCGGCGACCGGGTGCTGCTCCACGGCGCGGGCACCGGCTTCTCCTTCACCTCCGCCGTGGTCGAGGTACTGGAGACGCCCGACCGGACCTAGGCCGTCTCTTACGGATCTTGCTGGGCTCGCGGGGCCTGGCACGCACTCCCCCTGGGCCTGGCGGCCCGGGAGGTGCCCCCACGCCGCGTTGTCGTCAGTCGCCTACGGCCCCCTGGGCTTCGCCCGGGAGGTACCCCCACCGCGTGGGCTCCTTCCTCCGCCTTGCGATCGCACGCACCAGGCCCCGCTCCCTGATCCAGCCAGATCCGTAAGAAACGACCTAGGCCGTCTCTTCTCTTCGAAGTCCCGTCCGGCACGGCCCCACCACCCCGCAGAAAGGCGATGCCCGTGTTCACCCTGGACGACCTCGTCCGTCTCGTCCGTGACGAACTCGCTCTCCCGCTGCCCGTGAACGGGGCCGTGCCGGACTTCGACCACGCCCTGAACTGGCGGTCGGTGGATCTGGTACGGCTGGTCCTGGCCGTGGAGAAGCACACCGGCCACCGCATCCCCATCGCCGAGCTGTACCGGCGGCGGAATCTGCGCGGCGTCCACGACCTGTACACCGCCACCGAGTCCGCCGGGTCCGCCGGCCCCGGAAGCGGTACGCGGCGCGCGGCCCCCGGATCCCCGGCGGCGGCCGGGTCCCTTCCCGATGAGGGGGACGAGGACCTCTCCCTCTACGGATGGTTCGCCCGCTCGGCGGCCCGTCACCCCGAGGCGCTCGCCCTGCGCGTCGCGGGCCAGGACCTCTCGTACCGCGCCCTGGAACAGGCGGTGGGACAGCTCGCGGGCCGGGTCGCCGAACAGCCGGGCGGCCGGGTGGGGCGGCTCGGTCTGCTCTGCTCCCGCACCGTGAGCACCTACGCCGGATATCTCGCGGGACTGCGGCTCGGCGCGGCGGTCGTCCCGCTCAACCCCGAGTTCCCGCCCGAGCGCAACACGGCCACGGCCCGCGCCGCCGCCGTCGACCTGCTGCTCTGCACGGCCGAGGACGCCGAACTCGCCGAGCGGATCGGCCGGGAGACCGGGATCCCCCACCTGGTGCTCCCCGACACCCCCGACACCTCCGACACCCCTGGCCCCGCCCCCGGGAGCGGGCCCGGCCCGGACGACCTGGCGTACATCATCTTCACCTCGGGCTCCACCGGAGCGCCCAAGGGCGTCCCCATCAGGAACCGCCATGTCTCCGCCTGGCTCTCCCACACCGTGCCGTACTTCGAGGCGGGCCCCGGCTCACGCTTCTCCCAGACCTGCGACCTCTCCTGGGACCTCTCGATCTGGGTGCTCTTCGTCGGCTGGGCCTCGGGGGCCGCCCTCGTCGTCCCCGAGAAGGCCGAACTCCTCACCCCCGTCGCGCACATCAACGAAGACGCCATCACCCACTGGTTCTCCGTCCCCTCCTCGCTCTCCATGGCCCGGCTGCTCGGCGAGCTGACCCCCGGCGCGCTGCCCACCCTGCGCTGGAGCCTGTTCGGCGGCGAACCCCTGACCGTGGACAACGCCCGCGCCTGGCAGGAGGCCGCGCCCGGCGGAGTGCTGTCCAATGTGTACGGGCCCACCGAGGTCACCTGCACCTGCACCACCTACCCGCTGCCCGCCGACCCCGCCGACTGGCCGGACGCCCGCCTCGGCTCGCTGCCCATCGGACCCGTCTACCCGGCGCTGGAATGGGTCGTGATCGACGAGCGGGGCCGGCGCTCCCCGGAGGGCGAACTGCTCATCAGGGGCCCCCAGCGCTTCGACGGCTATCTCGACCCCGCGCACAACACGGGCCGCTTCGCCCGCTGGAGCGAGGACGACTGGGCCCCCCACGAGCCGGGGGAGGAGCTGACCGACGCCCACTGGTACCGCACCGGGGACCGCGTCCACACGGAACCTGACGGCACTCTCGTCTATCTCGGCCGGGTGGACAACCAGGTGAAAATCCATGGCTTCCGTGCGGAACCCGGCGACATCGAGGCGGCGCTCCGCCGCCATGAATCGGTCGAGGAGGCCGTCGTGGTCCCCTGCGTCACCGCCGACGGCACCACCGAACTCGCCGGATTCCATCTCGGACCGGAGACCGACCGGGAACGGCTCCTCGCCTTTCTCGAAAAGCAATTGCCCCCGTACCTGGTGCCCCGCCATCTCGTCCGGCTCCCCGCCTTTCCCATGAACTTCAATGGAAAAGTGGACCGCCGGAAACTGTCCGAGGAGGCGTTCGACCTCATCGCCCGGTACGGCTGAGCCCCGCCGCCCGCGTCGCCAACGCCACCTCCCAGCGCCCCGGTTCCCTTCGGACCGGGGTGCTCCGGCGTACCCGGCCGAAATTCCGTTCGGCGCAATCCAGGAGATGCGCCCGACGAGTTCCGCCCCTCATGATGAATTCTGATAACAAGGGCCGCCAGGAGCGGAAACAACGGGAGAGGTACACCCATGGATATCGAAGGAACGATACGGAAGATCCTGACCGCCGAATTGTTTCTGGAGGCCCCGCCCGAGGAAATAGGCGCCGAGGACAGCCTGCGGGCCGTCCACGGCCTGGACTCCCTCGGCTTCGCCGAACTCCGGGTCCTGTGCGAGGAGTCCTTCGCCGTCCGGATCTCCGACGACGACTTCACCCCGGAGAACTTCCGCTCCCTGAGCACGGTCACCGCGCTCGTCGCCCGGCTCCGGGCGGACGCCGCGTGAGCGCCGCCCCGACCGGGCCCGCCCACCTGCCCCCCGGCACCCTCGACACCCTCGCCCGGGGCCGCGAACTCCACCTCGACCACTACGGCAGACGGCTCCCCTTCGCCCTCCTCGGCGGCACCGGAGTGCGTCAGCGGTACGCGGAGCTCGAAGGAGAGCGCGCCGGCACCGTCTTCGAGGCCCTGGACGCCAGCGGCGGCTACGCCAGCGCCTGCCTGGGCGCGGGCCACGAGGTCGTACGGCGCGCCCTGGACCGGGGGACGCGGGAGGCGGGGTACGCCACCGACGAGATCGGCTCCCTGGAGCGCTCCGCGCTGCTCACCGAAGTCCTCGGCGAGGGCGGACTCTGGACGGACCACTTCCCCGCGGGCGAATACCACGCCAGCGGACGCAACTCCGGCTCCGAAGGCATGGAACTGGCACTCCGCCTCGCCCTCGAGACCCGCTTCGACCACCGCACCCTGCGCCCCGCCACCGGCCGCGGCGAACGCGACCGGATCCTCGCCTTCGAAGGCGCGTGGCACGGCTGGACCAGCGGACTCGTCCCCTTCCTCAACCGCAGGCACTACCGGCTGGGACTCCCCGTCCCCGACCCCTCGCGCCCCTACGGCACCACCGTCGACCATCTGCCCTTCGGCGACGAGACCGCGCTCGCCGGCTATCTCTCCCAGTTCGGCGACCGGCTGCTCGCCGTGGTCGTCGAACCCATCCAGGGCGACGCGGGCATCCTCACCCCGCCCCCCGGCTATCTGCGCTCCCTCGCCGAACGCACCCGCCGGGCCGGCGCGCTCCTCATCGCCGACGAGGTGCTCACCTTCGCCAAGAGCGGCCGATTCTTCGCCATGGCCGACGACGAGGGACCCGTCCCCACCGACATCACCGTCATCGGCAAGAGCATCGGCATGGGCGCGCAGTCCGTCTCGATGGTCATCGCCCGCAAGGAGCTGACCGTACGCGGCTCCGGCGCGGTCGCCACCTCCGATCTGCGCCCGCTGGGCTGCGCCGTCATCCGCGACGGACTGCGCCACATCGTCGACGAGAAACTCCTCGAACACTCGGCCGCCCTCGGCGAGCAGTTCACCGCCGCCCTGCGCGAGGAGGCCGTGGCGGCCTTCCCCGAGCTGTACCGGGAGATCCGGGGCCGGGGCGTCATCCAGGGCCTGGAGCTGACCGAGGCCGCCGCCGGCCGGCTCGTCGAACTGCGCGAGCACATCGTCCGCGCCGGAGTCATGGTCGAGTTCATGGCCGGGGCCGGCCGCCGCTCCGCCGGACTGCGCTATGTCTTCCCCACCCTCCGGATCGCCCCGCCGCTCATCACCGGCCCCCAGGAGGCCGAGGAGATCGTGGCCCGCATCGCCGAGGGCTCCCGCGCCTTCCTCGGACGCCCGGAGTGAACGGGCTGCGCCCGGTGGTCCGGCGGGTGGAGCACGTCGACACCGACGCCGCCGGAGTCGTCCACTTCAGCCGCTACGCCTCCCTGATGGAGACCGCGATCCTGGAGAACCTGGAGAGCCTCGGCCAGGGCGTCACCGCTCTCGCGGACGACGGACTCGACCTCGCCGTCGCCGAGACCCATCTCAAATACCATCTGCCCGCCCGCTTCCCCGACGAGGTCAGCATCACGGTCCGCGTCGACCGGGTCGGCGGCGCGTCCTGCCGGCTGCACGGCGAGATCCACCGGACCGCCGACGGCGAAACGGCCCTGCTGGCCTCCGGCGATCTCGTCCTCTGCGTGGTCGACCGGGCCAGGGGAACCGTGGCCCCGCTGCCCGCCCCGCTCCGGCAGACCCTGCGCGACCGGCTGACCCGCGCGACCGCGTGAACGGAGAGAGCCATGACCGACACGACCGAGACGACCGAGACGACCGAAGCGACCGGCACGACCGGCACCGCGCTGGGCTTCACCGAGATCAAGCAGTGGTTGCGCCACCGCCACCCCATGATCTACATCGACCGGATCCTCGACCACCGGCCGGGGGAGTACCTCCGCAGCGTCACCATGGTCTCCGGCACGATGGACGTGATCGCCGGACACTTCCCCGAGCGCGCCGTCTTCCCCGGCAGCCATCTCATGCAGGCGTTCGCCCAGTCCGGCATCATCCTCTACCAGATGAGCACGTCCAAGCTGGACGAGGACGAACTCACCCTCATCGGCTCCACCCGCTGCCGCTTCACCCAGGTCGTCGTCCCCGGCGACCGGGTCGTCTTCGACGTCCGGGTGGACCGCCTCTACGAGGCCTCCTTCCACTTCTCCTGCCGGGCCACCGTCGAGGACCGCCAGGTCGCCGCCTTCCGGGGCTCCCTGGTCCGCACCAGAGTCGCGGACCTGGGACGCCAGCTGTGGTGAGCGGCGAGCCGCTGATCACCGGCATGGCCTGGTCCACCGCGCTGGGCACGGGGCTCGACGCCGTCTGGGAGCGGCTGATCGCCGGGGACAGCGGAGTGCGCCCCGTACCCTCGCGCCACGAGCTCCGCAACGAGCTGGCCGGGGCGCTCGCCGAACCCCCGCCCGGCCCCGGCACTCCACCGGGGCCGGGGCCGGGACCGCGTGAGCGCCAGCGGGCCCTGACGGCCGACACGATCGCCCGCGCCCTGGACGACGCGGGCCCCGGCGCGCGCGACGGAGACCCCTGGCTGGTCGCCGGCACCAGCTACGGATCCCATCTCGACGACCCGGACACCCGGAGCCTGTACGCGTGGGCCGCCGAGGCCGCCCGCGACACCGGCCTCGCCCGCGCCCCGGTCGCGCTCTCCACCGCCTGCTCCTCCGGCTCCGACGCGCTGCTCGTCGCCGCCCGGCTGATCCGGTCGGGCGCCGCCGAACGCGTCGTCTGCGGCGGGGCCGACGTCCTCACCGACGCCAAACGGCTCGGCCACTCACGGCTGGGCACCATGTCCCCCACCCGGCTCCGCGCCCTGGACACCCGGCGGGACGGCACCCTCCTCGGGGAGGGGGCGGCCTTCCTCGTCCTGGAGTCCGCCGAGTCCGCCCGCCGCCGGGGCGCGAGGGCGTACGCCGTGCTCCGGGGCGCGGGCTCCTCCAACGACGCCACGGGCATGACCGCCCCCGACCCCTCCGGCGACACGGTGGTCCAGGCCATCGGCTCCGCGCTCGCCGACGCCGGAGCCCGCTGGGAGGACGTCGGCGTCGTCAACGCCCACGGATCCGGTACGGAGGCCAACGACGACGTCGAGACCCGCAGCCTGGGCAGGCTCGCCGAGGGCGGCCACCGGCCCACGGTCTTCGCCACCAAGGGAGCCTTCGGCCACACCCTGGGCGCGACCGGGGCCATGGAGGCCGTCGCGGTCGTCCTGGCGCTCAAACACCGCCGGGTGCCGCCCGTCCACTCGCTGCGCACCCCGCTGCCCGCCCTCGCCCTGCCCGTCCCGGCGGGCGCTCCCGCCGGGATCGGCCCCGGCATCGGACTGAGCGTCACCCTCGGATTCGGCGGCTTCAACACCGCCCTCGCGCTGGAACGGGGACCCGGCCATGCACGATGAACCCCGGCCCGGCGGCGACGCCCTCGACACCGACGCGCGCCTGAGGGTCGTCGCCCGCACCCGGCTGAGCGGGGACCCGGCCGGCGGACCCGTACGGCGCACGGTCTCCTCCTACGCGGACCCCGTCGCCCTGCTGGTCTCCGACACCGTCGCCGAGGCCCTCGCCCTGGTCCCGGAGACGGGTACGGACACGGACACGGATGTGTGTACGGGGGTGCTCACCGTCAGCGAGACCGGCACCCTCCACACCATGCGGACGCTCGCGGCCGGCCTCGGCCGGGGCCGTATCTCGCCCCTGCGCTTCGCCGGAGCGGGCCCCGGCTCGCTCGCCGGACTCGCCTGCATCGTCCACGGGCTCCGGGGCCCCAGCCTCGTGCTGACCATGCCGCCCACGGCCGCCGAGCCCCTTCTCGTACCCCTGGTGCACGGCTGGCTCACCACGGGCGGCTGCCGCCAAGTCGTCGTCAACGAGCATCTGACCGACGCCGCCGGCACCCACTTCGTCCGCAGCCGTGTGGTGCGGCACACCGCGAACTGAGGCCGCCATGACCCCTGATGACATCCCCTGGACACCCGCCGGGATAGAGGACCATCTGTCCGGGAACGCCCTCGACACCGAACCCGACGACGGGCCCGTCCCCTCGCTCGACGCCATCGCGGACACCCTCCTGGAGGCGGGACTGCGCCCCGGCGGCACCGTCCTCATCGCCCTGCCCAACGGCACCGCGCTGCTGCGGCACTTCTTCGCCGTGCTCTTCGCCGGCGGCGTCCCCGCCCCCCTCCCGGCCGGCACCCCCCGCGCCCGGATCCAGGAGATCGCCGACCGGCTCGGCGCGCGGCTGCTGCTCCTGCCCGCGCAGTCGGCCGCCTTCCGCGACCTCCCCCGGTACGGGAGTCACGGCGCGCTCGCGGTCGCGCTCCCCGGCCCCGGCCCCGGCACGGACTTGGGGAATCGGGTGACACACCGGCCCGGCGATGTCGTACTCCTCACCTCCGGCACCTCCGGCATCTCCAGCGGCTGTCTCCACCCCCTCTCCTCCCTCGTCCACAACGCCCGGCTGCACGCCGCCGAAGTGGGGCTGTGCGCCTCGGACACCGTGCTGGTGAATCTGCCCCTCAACTACTCGTACGCGCTGGTCGCCCAGGCGCTGGCCGCCCTGGTGACCGGGGCCCGGCTGGTGATCTCCGGCCCGCCCTTCAGCCCCGACGCCTACCACGCGGCGCTCACCACCGCCGGGGTCACCAGCTCCTCCATCACGCCCACCGTCGCCCGCGCCCTGCTGCGCGGCGACTGGAAGCCGCCGGGGAGCCTGCGGATGCTCACCGTCGGCGGCGAGGCCATGAGCACCGGCATGACCAGGGCGCTGCTGGACCGGGGCCCCGGCACCGAGCTGTATCTGACCTACGGGCTGACCCAGGCCGGACCCCGCGTCAGCACCCTCGCCGCCCACCGCGAACCCCCGCACCGGCTCTCCTCCGTCGGCACCCCGCTGCCCGGCGTCCGCGTCGCGCTGCGCTCGGTCGACCCGGACGGCACCGGGGAACTGCTGGTCACCTCGCCCACCGTGCTCCGCGGCACCGTCGGGGTCTCCGAGGGCCGGGCGGGCGAGCTGTTCACCGGCCCCGGCCAGATCGCCACCGGCGACCGCTTCCGCATCGACGCCGACGGCTATCTCCACTTCCGGGGGAGGCTCTCCGACTTCCTCGTCGCCGACGGCCTCAAGGTCTCCCTGGCCTCTGTCCGCCGGATCGCCAACTCCCTCCCCGGCGTGGTCACCTCGGCCACCCGGCCCTACACGGCCGAGGACGGCGACACCCGCTTCGCGCTGGACCTCTACCTCCTCGACACCCGCCCCGAGACGGTCGCGGAGACCGAGCGCGCCCTCCACCGCAAGCTGGTGCGCGGGGAGCGGCCAGGACGGATCAGGGCGCTGCCGGCCGGCGAGGCGGGCCCCAAGTAATGATGAAGATCTTCTGCCTGCCGCACGCCGGAGGCTCCGCCGCCCGTCTCGCCGGCACACTCGACCCCTGGGTCGAAGGGGCCCGGCTGACCCCGCTGGAGCCCCCGGGCCGGGGCGAGCGCTGGCGCGAACCCCCCTGCCCCGACTGGCCCACCGCCTGCCACGACCTCGCCGAGCGGCTGACCGCCCGGACCGGCCCCGGCGAGCCCTACGGCCTCCTCGGACACAGCCTCGGCGCGCTCTACGCCCATGAACTGGCCGTACGGGCCGACCGCGCCCGGCCGCCCGCCCTGCTGATCGTCACCGGCCGCCGGCCCCCGCACGAGACCCTCCGTGCCGTCCCGCACACCGCCGAGCTGCCCGAACTGTCCGACGAGGAGCTGTACGCCCGGATCGTCGCCCTCGGCGGCGCGCCCGCCCGGGGCGCGGGCCCCCTCACGTACCGGATGTTCCTCCCCGTCCTCCGGGACGACCTCCGTCTCGCCGGGGCCTACCGCCCGGCGCCCCAGGAGCCGCTCTCCTGCCCGCTGCTCGCGCTGCACGGCACGGACGACCCGCTGGCCCCCGGCGGCCCGATGCGCGGCTGGCGCGTGCGCACCACCGGGGAGTTCGCCCTGCGGCAGGTGCCGGGAGGGCACTTCTTCCCCTACCGCGCCCCCGCCGGGACCGGCACGGCCGTCGGCCGCTTCCTCGCCCGGCTGACCGCCGGGCCCTAGGCCGTCTCTTACGGATCTTGCTGGGCTCGCGGATCACTCCGGCAGCGTGTCCGGGAGGCCGAAGACCGGGAACAGCCGCAGATCGAAGAACATCGTCATCGCGCCGATGCGGCCCCCCTCCACGGTGAGGACCTGTATCGCCGAGGCGTGGTGCCGGCCGTCCTCCCCGCGCAGATACGTCGCGAACGCGGGCTGCCCATTGGCCCGGGTGGGCAGCAGCCGCAGCTCCCCGGCCCGGGTCGGGCACTGGGTCGCCAGATGCCGGCCGATCGTGTCGACCCCCCGGTACCAGGCGGTGAACGGAGGCATCTCCCAGGTGGCGTCGGCGTGGAACAGTGCGGTGATCCCCGGGACGTCATGGTTCTCGAAGGCGTCGACATAGCGGTCGAGCAGCTGCTTCTGGTCCTGGTCGGCCGGCTCGGCCAGCTGCTCCTCACGCGGGGCGATGCGGTCCAGCTGCGCCCGGGTCCGCTGGAGCACGCTGTTGACGGCCACGGACGTGGTGTCCAGGATCTCCGCCACCTCGGACGCCCGCAGCCCCATCACGTCCCGCAGGATCAGCACGGTCCGCTGCCGGGGCGGCAGATGCTGGAGCGCGGCGATGAACGCCAGCCGGGTGCTCTCCCGGTGCAGCACGATCGAGGCCGGGTCCCCGCCGACCCCGGCCGCCGAGTCCGGCAGCGGCTGGAGCCAGGGCACGTCGGACCGCTCGGCGGCGGCGTGCGAACCGGGCTCGGGCTCGGGCCCGCCCAGATCGCGCGGCAGCGGCCGGCGGCCCCTGGTCTCCAGCGCGGTCAGACAGGCGTGCGTGGCGATCCGGAACAGCCAGGACCGCACCGAGGAACGGCCCTCGAAACGGTCGTACGCCCGCCAGGCGCGCAGATATGTCTCCTGTACCAGGTCCTCCGCGTCGTGCACCGACCCGAGCATCCGGTAGCAGTGTGCGAACAGGGCGCTCCGGAACGGGTCGGTCGCCCGAGGGAACTCATCGGCGAGTGTGCTGGTGGGCACCGCCATGGCCTCTCCCATCTGCCCGTTGTGCTCATCGTTCCTGTCCGCCGACTCTAGGCGACCGGACCCCCCGCCGTCCGCCCTCAGGGTTGCGGAAGGGCCACGGATCCGACCGGATTCGGGAGAAGTTCGCGCCGACCCGATGAAAACCCGCTTCGGCGCCGGTCTGTAGTGGTGAGTGGCTGTCATGAAGCGGAAGGAAGTTCAAGGATGAGCGACGTGCCCAAGGCGGGACGGCGTGAGTGGGCCGGGCTGGCCGTACTGGCTCTGCCCACCATGTTGCTGTCGATGGATATCAGCGTGCTGTACCTGGCTCTGCCGAGCCTGGGCGCGGACCTCGGCGCGGGGAGCACCCAGCAGCTCTGGATCATGGACATCTACGGGTTCCTGCTCGCCGGGTTCCTGGTCACGATGGGAACCCTCGGCGACCGCATCGGCCGCCGGAAGCTGCTGCTGATCGGCGCGGCGGCCTTCGGCATCGCCTCCGTCGCCGCCGCGTACTCCACCAGCCCGGAGATGCTGATCGTCACCCGGGCCCTGCTCGGCGTCGCCGGGGCGACCCTGATGCCGTCCACCCTCGCGCTGATCAGCAACATGTTCGCGGACGCGGGCCAGCGCGGAGCCGCCATCGCCGTCTGGGCGATGTGCATGATGGCGGGCGGCGCGCTGGGACCGGTGGTCGGCGGTGTGCTGCTGGAGCAGTTCTGGTGGGGCTCGGTCTTCCTGATGGGCGTGCCCATCATGCTCCTCCTCCTGGTGACGGGCCCGGTGCTGCTGCCGGAGTTCCGTGACGAGGACGCCGGCGGCCTCGATCTGGTCAGCGTGGTGCTCTCCCTGGCGGCGGTCCTCCCCGTCATCTACGGCTTCAAGGAGCTGGCGGCCGAGGGCCTGGGCGGCGGAGTGCTCCCCTGGGTCGCGATGGCCGTGGGCCTGGTCGCCGGAGCGGTGTTCCTCCGCAGGCAGGGGCGGATCGACAACCCGATCCTGGACGTCAAGCTCTTCCGCAACCGCGCCTTCGCCGCCGCGCTCGGCATCATGCTCTTCGGCGGAGCCGCCCTCGGCGGCACCTTCCTGCTGGTGAGCCAGTACGTCCAGTCCGTCGAGGGGCTGTCGCCCGCCGCCGCCGGCTGGTGGCTGGTGCCGGTCGGCGTCTCCATCGCCATCGGCGCGATGGTGTCCCCGGCCATCGCCCAGAAGGTGCGCCCCGGCACCACGATCGCGGTGGGTCTCGCCCTGTCCGTGGTCGGCTTCATCATGCTCACCCAGGTGGACGCGGGCAGCGGTCTCGGCCTGCTGGTCCCGGGCATCGCGGTGATCTACTTCGGCGCGGGGCCCGCCGTGGCCCTCGGCGTCGATCTGGTGGTCGGCTCCGCCCCGCCGGAGAAGGCCGGCTCGGCCGCCTCCATGTCGGAGACGAGCAACCACCTCGGCATCGCCATGGGCATCGCGGCCTTCGGCAGCATCGGCTCGGCCGTCTACCACTCCGAGGTCGCCGTGCCCGAGAGCCTCGGGGGCGAGGCCGCGAAGGCGGCCGAGGAGAGCGTGGCCGGAGCCGTGGCCGCCGCCGACGGACTCTCCCAGGGCGGAGCGGCCCTGCTCGACTCCGCCAGGGAGGCCTTCACCTCCGGAATGCACATGTCCGCCATCGTGGGCGGGGTGCTCTTCGGCAGCCTGGCCCTGCTCGCGGCCGTCGCCCTGCGCGAAGCGCCCCCGCTGGGCGCGGCGAAGAAGGACGAAGCGGAATCGGACGCCGGCGGCGCGCCGCAGAGCGTTCCGGCCGCGGCCCGGGACTGACCGGGGCCGGCACCTCACACCGAAGCGGGCCCTCGCACGATCGCGAGGGCCCGCTCGGGCGTCGCCCCTCCCGGGCCGTGACTCAGGCGGCTTCCTTCGCCGAGATCCGGTAACGCCAGACATCCGCGCCCAGGATTTCGGCGTTCTGCTCGTCCTCGGGTCCCGAACCACGGAACTTCATGAGCTGTTCGTCCGATTCCCAGCGCTCATAGACATTGATACGGCCGGGGTCGATCGGGTCGGGCGAGAGGGCGAAATCAAGACACCCGTCCGCCGCCCGGGCCTGCTCGATGACCGAATGACAGCCACTGATGTATTCCTCCCGCTTGTCCGCGGCCACACTGAGGTATCCGGAAACGATGATCACAGCGGTATTCCCTCTCTTCGTGCATTCATAACGGCCCTGCTGGGTACGAACATTACCCAACATCACTGCCCCTTGCATGAGTTGACGAAAAGCGTGAGGAAACAACTCGTCCTGAAGCGGGAGACAGTACCGAGGGGCCTGCGAGCGGCCGGTCCCGGAGGGGGACGGGCTCCGGAGCCGCCGACGGGGACGAGGTCATGTCGGCCATATCGAGCCATCGCCGCGGGCGGCCGGAGAGCCGCCGGCCGCGGCCGGACCGGCGGTTCGATCGGATAAATGCGCGGATGGCGGCGGGGGGTCGTAGTATCGGCGGGCGGCGAAAATTACGGGACAGTACTGCCAGAGAAGCCGAACTGCCCCTAAAATCGACCAAATGCTGAGACGTACTTACGACGGTCAGGACTGTTCGCTGGCGCGGACCCTGGAAGTGGTCGGTGAACGCTGGACCCTTCTCATCATTCGCTCGGCGCTGCTCGGCGCCACCCGGTTCGACGGATTCCTCGACCATCTGGAAATCGCCAGAACCGTCCTGACCAACCGTCTCGGCCGTCTGGTGGAACACGGTGTCATGGAGCGCGTCCCCTACCAGGAGCGCCCCCCGCGGTACGAGTACCGGCTGACCCTCATGGGCCGCGATCTCGCCCGAGCCGTCCTCGTCCTCATGCAGTGGGGCGACCGCCACCTCCCCTCCGAACACGGCCCCCGCCGCCGCGCCGAACACCACGGCTGCGAAGGCCCCGTCGTCGTCCTCCCCCACTGCGCCACCTGCGACACCCCCATCCCCGACGACGAGGTCCAGGTCCGCCCCCTCCGCTGACCCCGGCCCCGCGCCGCCTTGTCACAGGCCGGTCCCGACACCCGGTGATACGCCATCGGCCGTCGCACCTCCTGCCACCCTGGCACCACATATATGCCAGACGGCGACCGGGGGACGGATGCTGACCACGACAGACAGTCTGAGGAACTGGTTCGACATCGCCGTCTTCACCGTGCTGTGGTTCGTCCTCCTGGCAGGCTCCACCGGAATGGGCCTGGCCGTCGTGGCCCCCATCGAACTGGGCGTGGTGACCCGCTCTTACGCCAACGGCAGCACCATCTACCTCGGCGACGGCCCCCACCAGCACTGGTACGCCATCGGCGTCACCCTCGGGATCCTCTGGCTCGCCGCCCTGGGCAAGTACTTCCTCCGCTACCTCGGCGAGGACCACCCCCGCATCACGGCGGCAGCCCTCACCCACATACCCGTCGGCGCCGGCATCAGCGCCACCGTGCTCTACCACCTGGGCCACGGCGACGAACACGCGGCCTCCGCCGCCTACCTGGCCACCGGCGGCCTGGTGCTCGCCCTCCTCCTCTGGCTGGCAACCCGCGCGAAGTGGAACGCCCAGGAGCGCCGACGGCGGGCGCAGGCCGCGGCGAACAACACGAGGGGCGCCCGGGGCCGCCGCTGAGGCCCCACCGGACGGGAACCCCCACCCCATCACGGTCGAGGAGTCGACTCCTGTGCTCACCCGCTCACGGGCCACCCGGGCCGACGAAGACCCGGGCGGTGCTCCTCGCGGAGGCGGTACTCTCCGCCTTCGCCGCGTACTCCCTGGAACGCACCGGGGAGGGCTTCGTGCTCGGGCTCCGGCTGCTGCTCCTGGACGAGCCCACCTCCCAGTTGGACGCCGCGAACGAGGCGGCGCTCACCCGCACCATTGAGCGGCTCTCCGCCGAGTGCACCCTGCTGGCCATCGCCCACCGGCCCTCCACCATCCGCGCGGCCGACTCCGTGGTGCTCCTGGAGTCCGGCCGGGTGACGGCGGTCGGCACCCCGGACGAGAGGGGGTGGGGCAGGGCAAGGGGTACCGGAGGGGGGTATATCCTGAGGGGGTTGCCCATACCCCCTCAGGGTATGGGTGCGGCCGGGAGACACCCAAGGGGTTCGTATGCGCGACTTCGTCTATCACGGCAGCGACGGCTGCCGGCTGCACGCCACCGCGCTGGGCCAGGGGCCCGCGCTGATCCTGCTGCACGGCGGTGGGGCGGACCGCCGGGGGCTGCTGCCGCTGGCGCGGCTGCTCGCCGACGGCCTCACGGTCGTCCTGGCCGAGGTGCGCGGCCACGGCCGCTCGGTGTGCGCCTGCCGCACTCGCCGTGCCGGGACCCGGTACGCCGAGGATGTCGACGCCCTGCTGGACCGGCTCGGCCTCCGGCGGGCCGCGCTGGGTGGTACGGGCCCGGGCGGAGCGGTGGCTCTGCGGGTGGCCGCCGCCCGCCCCGACCGCGTCCGTGCCGCACTCGTCATCGGCCGGGACCGGGGCTCCGCGCGGCTGAGCGAGCTGGCCGCGATCGCCGTACCCACCCTGCTCGTCGCCGACTCCGGCTCCCCGCGCCTCGGAACCCTGTCCGCCCGGGCGGCCCGCGCCCTGCCCCACGGCCATCTGGCGCGGGTGCCCCTGACCGCCGGCGGCCCGGTCCCCGCCCTGGCCTCGGCGGTCTGGGACTTCCTGGTCACGCATCTGACGCTGCACGAGGCCGCCCCGGGCGGCCCCGGGTACCGGCCGCCCTGCCACGGATAGCTACGCGGCCTTGGACAGGGCGGACCTGTCCGGCCGGGGAGTCGCGGCGCGGCCGGTGGTCACGGATCGGGTCGCGGCCCGCCGGCCGTCGTGGCGCGGCCACAGGAGGAGAGCGCCGAGGGCGCCCGCCCCGGCGAGGGACGCGAGGACGGTCCAGGCGAGGGTGAGGCCGGCGTTCGTACCGAGCCATCCCGCGATGGGATAGGTGATCAGCCAGGCCAGGTGCGACAGGGAGAACTGGGCCGCGAAGGCCTCGGGGATCTCGTTCGGCCCGACGGAGGCGCGCAGGACCTGGCCGGTCGGTGTGATGACCAGCGCCATGCCGACGCCGATCACGGTCCAGACGACCGCCGTGCCGGTCCGTCCCGCCGTACCTGCGGCGATGAGAGCCGCCGCGGCGACCGTGCCGCCGACGAGGACCCCGGCGCCGGTCACCATGACGGTGCGGGCGGCGATCCGGTCGAGTACGCGGGGCAGCGCGAGAGCGGCCAGCAGGGTTCCGCCGCCGGAGGCGGCGAGCATCCACGCCACGTCCGACTGCGAGCCGCCGAGGTTGTCACGGACGTGGTTGACGGTGTTGACGACGACGATCGATCCCGCCGCCGCGACCACGAGATTGAGCGCCATGAGGCCGCGCAGTCGCGGTGTGGCGAGGAAGGTCCTGATCCCCGCCACCGCCCTGTCCCGGGCCCGGGCGTGGGCACTGGGGCGGGCGTCGGGAACGCGCGCCGACAGGACGAGCAGGCCGGAGAGGAGGAATCCGGCGGAGGTGCCCAGGAACAGCCGGTCGAAACTCATGAACGTCAGGGCGACCGCCGCCAGTACGGGGCTGAGCAGGCTCTCCATGGTGGAGGCGACCTGGGAGGCGGACAGGGCGCGCGTGTAGTCGGACTCATCGGTGACGATGTCCGGAATGACGGCCTGGAACGTCGGGGTGAACGCCGCCGACGCGGCCTGGAGCAGGCCGATCAGTACGTAGATGTGCCAGATCTCGCTGACGAACGGCAGCGCCAGGACCACCGCGGCGCGCACCACGTCGAGGAGGACCAGGAGGGTTCTTCTGGGGAGGCGGTCGACGTACGCGGCGGTGAGGGGGGCTATGACCACGTACATGACCATCTTGACGGTCAGGGCGGTTCCGAGGACCGCGCCGGCGCTCGGGCCCGCGAGTTCGTAGGCGAGCAGTCCGAGGGCCACTGTCGTCAGCCCGGTGCCGAACAGGGCGATGATCTGGGCACTGAACAGGCGGCGGTAGTCGCGGTTGGCGAACAGGCGCATGGCGTGTTCCTTCTGTGTCCGTGCGGCGGGGCGCGGCCTCGGACCGGAGGCCGTGCCCCGCGGCGGGGGGCCGGGGTGTCCCTAGGCATCGGTGCCGCTCTCCGGGGTGAGTCCGGCGAGCAGGTTGAAGGCACCGGTGAGGATGTTGAGTGCGACGACGCCGACGACATCGGCTGTCGCGCGGTCGCTGTAGCCGTGCTCGCGCAGTGCCGCGATCTGCTCGTCGGTGATCGACGTCGGCTCGCGGTAGATCTGGAGGGCGAGGGTGATGATCGCCGCGATCGCGGGATCGGCCGAGGTGCCCGCACGGGCCCGCTCGATCTCCTCCTCGTCCACCCCCAGCGCGCGGGCGGCGCTCACATGCGCGTCGAGACAGAGCCCGCAGCCCTGCCGGACCTGGATCGCGATCGATATCCGCTCGCTGATCCTCCGGTCGAGTTTCGCTCGTCCCATGGCCCGGCTGAGCTGGAGATAGCCGCCCAGAACGGCGGGTGAGTGGGCCATCGTGGAGACCATGTCGCCCACCTGGCCGCGGCGGGAGACGAGTTCGGCGAGGAGGTCGCGCGAGGCGCCGACCGCCGTGTCGGGCGTGAGTCGGGTCAGACGGGGCATGACGGCCCTTCCGGTGCGGAGGATGTACGGGGGCGGCGGGGCGCCCGACGGGTCGAGCGCCCCCCGCGGTCAGCGGTGGTGCGCGTGGCCGCCGTGGTGCCCGCCCGGGTGCCCGGAGGCGGCCTTCGCCGAGGCCCGTACCGTGAACTCGGCCGTCCGGACGACGCCTTCGTGCTGGAAGTCCAGGTAGAGCCGGTAGACGCCGCCCGACGGCGCGGCGGCCATGAAGGTGATCCGGGGCCCCGGCTCGGTGCTGCCGTCACCGGGCGCGCCCTCCGGGTGGACGTGCAGATAGCCCAGGTCGCCGACGCGCAGCGCCACCAGGTGCCCGTACGCCTCCAGATAGGGCTCCAGATCGGTGACGGGCCGCCCCTCCCGGCTGACGGTGAGCGTCAGATCGCTCGCCTCGCCGGGCACGAGTTCGCCGTCGAGGGTGACGGTGTACTCGCCGACCCGGGCGGTCCGGGTGTCCTCGGGAACCGGCCGCGGATCGTACTGTCCGGCGACCGAGGCGTCGATCCCCAGCGTCAGGGTCCCGTCGTGACCGGCCGGGTGGATGTCGGCGAAGAACCTCCAGTCGCCCGGCTCCAGGGTCACCCCGACGCTCCAGGTGCCCTTCCCGTCCATCACCGGGTGCACATGCTGGAAACCGGCCGTGTCCCGCCGGACCGCGATGAGGTGCAGTTTCTTCCCGTGCTCGGCCGTGTACTCCGTCACCGGCCCTCCGTCGGGGCCGGTCACCCGGAAGGTGACCGTCTGCGTCCCGGCGGAAAGGATCGTCGAGTCGAACGCGAGCGTGTACCCGCTCTCGGAGACCGACAGCCCGCCCGGACGGGCTCCGCCGTGGCCGCTGTGGCTGGTCGTGTCGTGGCCGGAAGTGCTCATCATCGTCTCTCCACCCGCGTGCTGCGCGTCGCGTGACGCGTCTTGTGGCGTTGCCCGTATCCGGACACCTGCGATAACAGCATACCCCCCGGGGGTATTCCCGCAAGGGATCTCCGCCCCCTCGTGTCGTCAGGGGATCCGCCCCCGCCCTCGGCGGCCCCGCTACGCGGGGGTCTCCTCCCCGTCCTCCACGGGCAGCACCGCGCGTACGCACCAGATCCGCGCGGGCCCGCCGGGCGGGCCAGGTTCGGGCCGCGCCGAGACCTCGCCCCCCAGCAGCGTGACCCGCTCGCGGATGCCGGTCAGCCCACTGCCCGAGCCGGGGGCGCGCGGCCGGGAGCGCTTGCCGTACGCGCTGGTCACGCTCACGGTCAGGGTCCCCTCGGGAGCCTGGGTCAGGGCGATCCGCACCTCGCCGGGGTCGGCGTGCTTGAGAGCGTTCGTCAGCGACTCCTGGACGATGCGGTACGCCGCCAGGTCGGCGGGCACCGACAACGGCGCTCCGTCCTCCCGCCGGTCGTCGAGCGCGAAGGTGAGCCCACTCGCCGCGCCGTTCTTCCGCGCCCGGTCGACCAGCTGCTCCACCCCGGCGAGAGTCGGCGCGGCGGCGGGCTCCAGATCGTCCGCGCCGTCACGGAGCAGACCGATCAGCCGGCGCATCTCGGCCAGCCCGGCGACGCTGTTCTCCCTGATCGTCTCCAGCACCTTCCGGGTGGTCCCCGGGTCGTCCAGGGAGAGCGCCGCGGTGGAGTGGATGGCGATCGCCGTGAGGTGATTCGCCACCAGGTCGTGCAGCTCCCGGGCCATCCGGTTCCGCTCGGCCGCCACCGCCTGCACCTGGTCCATCTCCGCCAGCAGCGCCGTCTGCTCCGCCCGCAGCCGGGCCGTGTCGGCGGCCTGCCGGTGGTTGCGGACGATCGCGGCGGTCGTCGCCGGGGCGATCGTGACCAGCCCCACGAGCATCCCGAGCAGCAGACCTTCCGCCGACCCGGTCCACAGCACGAACCCGACGGCCGTGGCCACCGTGAACAGCACGGTCACCACCGGGATGCGACGGGCCGCCCCGGGCGGCCCGTAGAGCACCGCCGCGTACACCGCGTCGGTGAAGACCAGGACAGTGCCCGGGTTGCCCACCGTGACCAGATCGGCGGCCACCGTCACGATCCCGACCACCAGAAAGGCCATCGGCAGCGAGCGGCGGAACAGCTGGGCGGCGCAGATCACCGCCAGTGGGACCAGCGCCGCCCAGGCGGGCAGCGGCGAGTCCTTGTGGGTGGACAGCCCCAGCGACCACAGCAGCACACCGCCGAGGAACGCCGCCACGGCGAGGAACAGATCGTGACGAGGGGGACGGGGGAGATTCACCCTTCCATCAACACACGGCCACGGCTCCCGTGCCTGGTCACCACGAGGGAGGCCGAATGCGCCGAAGGGCGCACGCCGATTATTCGCCCTCCGGGTACTCCCGACTGCCGGCCTCGCGGCCCCCACATCGGCCGCACCCCCAGCCGGAGCCGCCCGCCCCACCACCCCCACCAGGCATTCCGGGCACGCGAGCTGCGCGAACTCCTCGGCATGCCCGTCGACGAGGCGTCCGTCAACATCACCCGCAGCCCTCTCGGACGCCTCACCCGCCAAGGCTTCCTCGCCCAACCCGGACGAGGCCGCTACCAGAAACGGGCTTAACGTCCACTCACTCCGCGGGGCGCGTCTGGCGGTGGAACTCGGCACTGTCCCAGTAGTCCACCCGGTGGGCGATCAGCCCGCCGCGGACCCGGAGCCGGAAGACGCCCCGGAGCCGGACCAGGGGCCGGTGCGCCGCACCTGCCCACCGGAAAGACATCCGGTAGGCGAGCGCGGCCCGGTCCCCCTCCACCACCAGATCCTCGCACTCGTACCGCAACTCCTCGAACTCCGCGAGGAAGTCGGCCAGCCGCTCCCGGTACGCGGCCCGTCCGTGGAGGCTGCGGCCGAGTGCCGAGGTGTGCTCGTTGTGGAAGTCCTCGGTCACCCGGGAGGCGATCTGGTCACGGTCGCCACTGCTCAGTGCGGCCAGGTAGCCTTCCGCCGCCCTCCGGGTGAGTTCGCCGTTCACCCGCGCTCCGCCTCACCGCCCCACCGGGAGCGGACCTCCTCGAACACCCGCTGGTTGTGGGAGATCTCCACGACATTGCCGTCCGGGTCGGTCAGCGCGCAGATGTAGCCGACCGGCGGCGGGAGCTCCATGGGCTCCCAGTGCAGACAGCCCTTCTCCCGGGCACGGGCCGCCGTCTCGTCCACGTCCGAACGGTCGGGCACCTCCATCCCCAGATGCGCGAAGGGGCTCAGCTGCGGTTGCTTCTTCCCCCTGTCCTTGTCGAAGCCGACCAGGACCAGGACGAACGGCGTCTCCACCTGCTTCGGATTGGAGAGCCAGGCGTTGGCGCCGTCCTTGTCACTGTGCCGAGCCACGACCACCAGCGGGGTGAACGAGGTGTAGAACTCCACCGCCGCGTCCAGGTCGGACGTCGGCAGGGCGACATGGGTCCAGCGTGCCTCGGTGAGTTTCTTCTCCAACACGGGAACTCTCCTCCTGCTACAGCGACGAGCGGCGGCGGATCACCCGGACGCTTGGCACACGGCACCCGTGCGTCAGGGCATCAGGCCGATGCGGGCACCGGGGACGTTCTCGGTACGCCGGCCCGGCGTCCGGTCGGCACCGGCCCTCGCCTGTTCGGACCGGCCGGAGAGCGTGTATTCGAGTGTAGCCTCCTGACGGAACATCAGATCGGAGTTCGCTACGGAGACCTTCCGGGGTGACGCGGTGCGGGCATCGGCGACGTCGGGCCGGGCCCTCCCGCCAAAGATGGGGCGATGGCGGTGGACCTGAACGTGCGGTACGGCAGGGATTCCTCCGCGATCGTCGACTTCGAAGGGCTCCGAGGGCTCCAAGGGCTCCAAGGGCGCAGGCCCAGGCCGTCGAGGGCAACAACGGTGGCGGCCACGATGGCGTCGAGGGCGTACTTGTGGCTTTCCGCTGTGCGGGCACGGGAAGGCCCTGACAGCGCCGAAAGATAAAAAGCGCTGGTCAGGGCCTATGCATCACGAGGGCGTCAGCACTCGATGATGTTCACCGCGAGCCCGCCCCGCGCCGTCTCCTTGTACTTGACCTTCATCGTGGCCGCCATAGTGATCATGCCCCTGAGCTGCGGCTTCAGGACGAGACCGGAGGCCCATCCGGCCGCCAGGGACTTCTCAGGGGCTTTGTGCTGATCGCCCGCGAGCCAGGAGTCCATGGCCGCCAGACCGCGCCGCCCGGCCCCGGGCATGAAGTGAGCGTAGTGGTCGAGCGTGATCTTGGGGGAGGAGTGCCCGAGCCAGGCCGCGAGGCTCACCACGGACTCGCCAGCCTCCAGCTGCACGCCGGCATAGGTGTGCCGCAGGACGTGGAACATGTCCGACCGCGACGACGCGTAGACCGGGTAGCGGCGAGCCCGGCCGCCGTACCGCTGGACCTTCTCGCCGATCACGGTGAGCAGCCCGACGGCCGCGAGGGCGGGCCGCCAGCTCCGCTCGTTCCAGGTCTTGTAGTAGATCCGGTTCCCGTGGGAGGTCGTGAGGACGAGCTGCACGGTGATTGGACGTCGCTGCCGCTCCTCCAGCGCGTTGGCCGGCGGCTCCGGGTTCCGCCAGGGGAGGGTGCACGCTGCCGAGGGGAACCTGCGGAAGTGCGCGCGGGCGCGAGCCGCCAGGTTGGGGGAGAGCGGCACCTCCCGTGTCTTGCCGCCCTTGGGCAGACAGAAGTACGGACGCCCCTTCGTGTCCCACCGGAGCTGACGCCGGATGCGCACGACCATGTTCGTGAAGTCGAAGTCCTCCTCCGCCAGGCCGAACGCCTCGCCCTGGCGCAGCCCGAGCCCCAGCCCCAGATCCACGGCGAACCGGTAACGCTCCTGAAGGTGTTCCCGGACGGCATCGACGGTCGTACGGGCCCATGCCTTGGTCTTTTTCTCCTTGGCGCGCGGGGCCTTGACGCTCTTGTGGACCTTGAGCGGGTTCCGCAGCAGCCGCTGGTCGTCCACGGCGCTGTTGAGGACGGAGGAGAGATGCCCCCAGATCACCTCCGCGGTCGAGTCCTCGACCCGCGTCAGCAGGGTCGCCTTGAAGGTACGCAGGGTGGACGCGTCGATGTCCCGCAGCGCCACGTCGCCGAGCAGCGGGATGATGTGGTTGTTGATCCGACTGGCCATCGGGCCGGCGGTCGACGGCTCATCGGTCCGTCCCGGCCACCAGTGCTCCACGATGTAGTCGCCGACCGAGATCGCGCCGTCGCGAGGATCGATGAACTCACCCCGACGGGAGTCGGTCGTGGCGGTCGCCAGCCACTTCTTGGCGTCCTCACTCGTGGTGAACGAGCGGTCCTGGACGCCGGGTATCCCCTTGACGCGGTACCGCTTGCCCGTGCCGTACAGGGCGGTGCGCTCGCGTTTGCCGGTTTCCTTGTTCGGCCGCTTCTTCAGCCATCGGTCCTCTATGTAACCGGCCATGCGCTTGGTGCTCCCCTTGTGGTGCGGTGATTCCTTCCGAGTGGGTGTTCAGAACGCTGGCTGGAGCCGGTCCTTATCCCACATCCGGAGATCTCTTTGAAGGATTTTTCGAGGGGAGTTTGGCTAAGCGACCCTGCGCGTACGCGCCCGAGGTTTCTGGATAAGTGGGTCAAGAGAAGGGTTCGACCGCGAATCGGACAGCTCTTGGGCCCGCACCCACTCGTCAAGCACGGTGATCCGGTACATGACGCGACGGCCCATGCGGAAGCTCGGCGGTCCCTGCCGCCGATGACGCCAGACGTAAAGGGTGTTCGGAGAGAGCCCAAGATATGTGGCTGCCTGGGGGAGGCTCAAGAAGGCCGTTTCGTGCTGTGAGCTTTCCTGCGGCATGGCTGCGTTCCTGTCGTCCGACTGAGAGATGACAGGAGGATGATCCGGAGAAGGAGAGGCTTGGATGAGCCGGGCCGCCGGTGGTAGAAGGTCCTTCGGTAGCTCTCCGGTATGCGCCCCTTCTACGTGGCCTCAGCCGATCAGCCGCAGAAGCTGCGAAGGGTCGGTGAGGTCGGTGATCACATGATCCGCGCCTGCTCCGGCCAGATCGGCTGCCGAGGTGGTCCCGGAGGAGACGCCGATCACCCGGGCTCCGCCTTCACGTCCCGTACGGACGTCCTCCAGCGAGTCCCCGACGATGACGGTGTTGCTCCGGTCGAAGCTGTGGCCGTATACGCGTTCGGCACGCTGCTGCGCAACGCTCACCAGGGCCGGGCGATGCGGATCGTCCGACGCGTACCCGCCGACCGTCGGATCGACCAGGCCGATCAGGTCGAATACCGAGAGTTTGATTTCCGCGCTGGCCTGAAGATTTCCGGTGACGACGGTCGGCAGAAGGTGGGGGGACTTCCGTACCGTGGTGAGCGAATCGACCGCACCGGGGAGCAGCAGCCCATCTTTCAGCATTTTTCCCCGGTGCCGCTCCAACTCCCCGGGCATGAGACCGATGACCCGCCGGGCGAATGCGTCCACCTGCTCTGCGGGGACACCATTCGCGGTGAGGAGTTCCTTCACCGCGACCGGCATGGTGACGCCCGTACCCTTTGCCGGAAGTCGCTCCGGGGCGCGTCCGACTACCTTCTCGAAGACGGTGCGATAGACGAGCCGGTCGATATCGCCGACGTAGAGAAGGGTCCGGTCGATGTCCCACAGGACAAGAATCATGCCGCCGCACGTCCCTTCATGACGGATTCGCCGCGTTCCAGGAGGTCGCGCGCCGCAGGGGAGTCCTCGAACCGACGGACCTCCGCAAGCATGGAGCGGAGGTGATCGTCCAGACGCGCGGAGTGCACGCCGTCCACGAGACTGAGGACTTCCTGGGCGATACCCCATCCGGCGTCGGGGTTCTTCGTCTGCATGTGGGCGGTCGCCGCCCGGGAGAGGAACTGGGCAGTCGTACGGATCTCCTCCTGGCTCAGCTCATGACGAGCGGCGTCGAACGACTCCGCCGCTTCGGTGGGCCGACCGAGGTCGAGCAGGCAGCTTGCCGTCTGACCAAGGATCTCGCCCGGCTTGATCCAGTACAGCCAGTGCGGATCGTCTTCCCCACGGCCCTGTGCACACAGCACCCTGGCTTCCTCAAGGGCCGCTCGGGCGGCTGACTCCTCGCGCAGCCGTGCGTGGCCTCGGGCCTGTCGGGTCAGAAGCATCGCCTGGAGGGCCGGAGCCTCGCGGTCGCTGATGCTCAGTCGCGCGGTCCTGGCGGCGGTGACCGCGTCCCGTGGATCTCCGACGGAGTACCCGTGGATGGCCAGGAAAGAGAGGGCCGCCGCGGTAAGACGGGAGTCCCCGGAGGCATGGGCGGCTCGCAGCGCGGCGAGGAACAGCCGCTGCGCCTTCGCGTGGTTGCCGCCGTCGAACATGTACCAGCCGGCCTGGGTTGCCGCGTCCGCGGTCGCCGCCGCCAGCCGGCGTCCCCGGGCCTCGTCGTACGAACCGTGCTTCAGCAGCCTGACGAGGATCTTCAGGTGTCCCAGCGACGTCGCGGCCAGACTGCCGCTGCCGCTACTGGCGTCCATGTGCCGGAGAGCGTCGGTCGTCGCCTCCAGAGAAGCAATCAGCGGGACGGTGACTCTGGAGCCGTTCGGAGACATCGAGGCCATGGCCTCAGGGGCCGCGATGGTGGATTGCAGTACGTACTGCGTCAGGCCGGCCCCGCTGAGTGCCAGCACCCCACGGCGTTTCATGACACCTCCGACAGCGAACTCAAGTGAAGTCACCATACGGTCCGAGTTCCACGGCAGAGCGGGGTCGAGAGGCCCGTTCGACGCACCTCGGTCCGGTTCACCGAACGGGGTCAACAGCAGGGGACGAAGGTCCGCAGGAAGCCCCAGGCCGTTGAGGAAGTCGATGATGGCCTCGCCTCCTCCCAGGTGTTTCCGGCCCCGTTCCAGGTCCGAGATGAACGACTGGGTGAGGCCCGTCAGAGAGCGGACGGCCATCTGAGAGAGGCCGGATCGCCTGCGCAGCAGCCGCAGTAACTCGCCGAAGTCCCAGGCGGACAGGGCTCTGTGGACCTGTTCGTCACGCCATGCCCGGTCGGGAATCCGCGTGATGTCGCCGCCCCGGGAACAAGGAGCGCACAGAGGGTCGGGGTTGTACTGGCTCAGCCCGTGACCGCACCTGCCGCACACACGAAACGACGACTTCATGAGCGGTCCTTCCTGCACTGCCTCACCCCGACCAACCATCGGCACCAGGCTAGGCGCAGGTCGATATCGCTGAAGCGATATCGCTCCAGCGGTCCCTTTGAACCCGCACGACCTCAAGACTCCTCCCACGGCTCGCCGAACGCGCCGTCCGGAAGCACCGAGATTCCGAGTCCGAGGGAGGGGAAAGTGACCACACGTACGGCTCAGCGCTCGAAGCGCGTCGCCCTGCTGACCGACGAACAGGCTTCACCATCGTCCGTCCTCACGAAGCCGGCCGCGTTGGTGTGCTCACTCGGACGAGGGGTGAGGTGCTGGAACCTCCGGAACCCGAAAACGCAGGGCTTCGCGGTTGACTACGACCGGACCACGGCTCCAGGCCGCCCCCTCACCGGTGAGGACCGGTCGCGCCCCGGAGAGGTCCGGCGAATCGAACGAGCACATCTGCGGCTCTGGGGAGCTGACCATCTCGTCGGCACTGCCGACCTTCTGGTCACCGAACTGGTCACCAACGCGTTCGAGCATGGACGTGGCCCTGTCGAGGTACGCCTGTGGTGCACCGCCAGCCGCTTCTGGCTCAGGGTCGGCAGTGGCTCACGGATCGAGATCGACGCAGGCTGGCTCGAAGCGCCGGACGAAGATCTCACCCAGACTGGTAGGGGTCTGCTGCTGGTCGATGCGTTCGCCGACTCCTGGGGACTGTCGGACGACCGCACCTGGGTGTGGTGCTCGCTTCTGACTCCTGAAGGCGAATCCCCCAAGGAGGCGACGCCCGCTGATTGACTCCGCTATCGGGTCAATCTCTCCGCAGCAGGTTTCGGACATCCTGCCCTCCGGCTTCCGAGGCGGCTGTCGTCCACTGCGGCGATGGGCAGACCCCGTGACCCACAGGAGACCGCACGACCCGACGCAGCGCATTCCGGCCAGCCCCTGTCGTTTTCCGGGGAAGGCCGACGGCCGCCGATAGCGTCCCGGCGTGGTGGCACCGACGGCGCCCCGCCGGGCGGTTCTTCCCGCCCCGAACACGTACGAACGAAGGACACCCTCATGACCCACACGACGGTCGACTCCGACGAGGCCGCACGGCTCCGCAACGAGGTCGTGGACCAGTTGGTCGCCGACGGCGCGATCTCCTCTCCGGAGGTCGAGGCCGTGATGCGGAAGGTCCCCCGGCACGCGTTCGCCCCCGAGGCGACCCTGGAGAAGGCGTACGCCCCGTACGCGGCCGTCATCACCAAGACGGACGAGCACGGCGTCCAGCTCAGCTCGGTCTCCGCGCCGCAGATCCAGGCGATGATGCTGGAGCAGGCCCGGGTCCGACCCGGGATGAGGGTGCTGGAGATCGGTTCGGGCGGTCTGAACGCGGCCTACCTCGCCGAGCTGGTCGGGGAAGCCGGTGACGTGGTCACCGTGGACATCGACTCCACCGTCACGGACCGGGCCCGCCGGCTGCTGGACGAGCACGGCTTCGGCCGGGTCCGCGTGGTCTGCGTCGACGCGGCGGAGCCCTTGGACGACCTCGGTACGTTCGACCTCGTCATGGTGACCGCCGGTGCGTGGGACATCCCGCCCGCGTGGACCGAGCGGCTCACTCCCGGCGGGCGCCTGGTGGTACCGCTGCGGATGCGCGGGCTCACCCGGTCCGTGGTCTTCGTCCGCGTGGACGATCACTTGGAGAGCGAGTCCACGTTCGTCTGCGGCTTCGTCCCCATGCAGGGCTCGACCGCGCACCGGGAGGAACTGCTGCTTGTCGCTGGGACCCCGGAGATCGGGCTGCGGTTCGACGACGGTCTGCCCGCCGACCCGAGCCTGCTCGACAACGCCGTCACCACCCCCCGGGTCGAGCTGTGGACCGGGGTCGAGGTCGGTCGCGGTGAACTCGTCGACACCCTCCAGATGCACCTGGCGATCACCCTGCCCGGCTTCTGCGTCATGACGGTCGACCCCGACCTGGACACCGGGATCGTCGCCCCCTCCAACAAGTCCTTCTCCCTCGCCGCCGTGGACGGCGCCGACTTCGCCTACCTCACCGTCCGCCGGACCGAGGACGACAAGGGCGTCGAGTACGGCGTCCACGCCCTCGGCCCCACGGCCTCCGGCTTCGCCAAGATCGTCGCGGACCACGTTCGTGACTGGGCCCGCGACCGGCGCGGCGGCCCCAACCCGGTCATCCGCGTCCATCCGGCCGGCACCCCCGACGAGCAGATCCCGGCCGACCGGGTCATCGACAAGGTGCACAGCCGGATCTCACTCGCCTGGCCTGCGGCATAGCCGCAGGAGACCAGGTCGTCCCGCACCACCCCAGAAGAAAAGGAAGGGCACGGCATGACGAACGCCACCCTGGCCCAGGCCGAACCGCCTCTGGCCTTCGACGAGGACGACTTCGCTCCGCTCGACGTGCGGGTCGTCGTCGCGGAACACCCGTACGGCAAGCTCATGTGCTCCACCGGTGACGGCTGCGGACCGACGTGTCAGGGCGGGGCCTCCGCCTGCAACTCGTTCGTGGAGGACTCCGCCTGATCAGCGCTCTCGGTGGACCGGACCGGCTCGGTCCGGTCCACCGACCCGCTCCCTGCGCCCGTGGCGACCGAAGGGGTTCCTCTCCATGACCGCCAACACCGAGGTCGGATACCGGTGGCAGGGCGTGGCTCTGCTCCGCGCCACCACGAGCACGGACACCGCCGACCTACCCCGCTCGCTCGACCTGGACAACACCGTGCTCCTCCGAGGTTGGCTGGCCAGGATCTGGCAGCGCGACGACGTACGGGGGGCACTGCGGCTTGCCGCGCCGGTGCTGTGCGAGACGGTCGAAGCCGTCGTCCAGGGACAACAGACCCAGCCCCGGAAGATCCGCCGGGCCGTGCTCTCGGTCGCCTCGTACCGCTTGCGCTGGCAGCATCGCCCCACACCCCTTGGGCTGTTCGCCGGTACGGCCCCACTCCTCGTCGGGTCGGAGCCTTCGGTCCGATGGGGTACGGAGCCGACAGCGACTGTACGAGCGGATGCCGAGTGGCTCACCGAGATCATCAAGCGCCTCCAGGCCAGCTCCGGGCTCCGTGACCGGCTGCCTGTGATCGCCAATGCGCCGGTTCAGATTCGTGATGACCGGCTCGTCGCCCCCGGCCAGCCTGCCGACGCCCATGCGACGCACCTGGCGCCGGAAGAGATAGCCGTCTGGAACACGCGCTCGCTCGCCGCTGCGATGGACGCGGCCCGGGAACCCATCCCGTACGGGGATCTGCGCTCCCGACTCCGTACCCGGTTCCCACGGGCCGCTGTCGAGCAGATCGACACTCTGCTCCAGGAGCTCGTCTCGCACCACCTCCTCATCACGAGCCTGTGGGCGCCCATGACCACCGTCGATGCCTTCGGGCACCTCTGCACCGAACTGAGGAAGGCCGACGCGGAGACGGTGGACGAGGTCGGGGAATTGGTGCGGGAGCTGTACGCGATTCACCAGGAGCTGTCCGAGGCACGGTCCGACCGCACGACCCTCGGCGCCACGATCGCGCGTATGCAGACGGTCTCCTCAGTCACTCGGACCCCGGTACTCCTCGACACAGTCCTTGACTGCGAGGTCAGGATCTCTCAGCCGGTGGTGGACGAGGCGCAGCGCGCCGTCGCGGCGCTGTACCGCACCACCCCGCAGCCGTACGGCTACCAGCACTGGCGCGACTACCACCACGAGTTCCTGGCCGAGTACGGCACCGGAACGCTCGTCCCCGTTCTGGACCTGGTGTCGGACACGGGCCTCGGCCTACCCGCCGGCTACACCGGATCAGTCCGCGAGCGGACACCGAAGCAACTGACGGACCGGGACGGGATCCTTCTCTCCTTGGCTCAGGAAGCCGTCATGGCGGGCCGCGACGAACTGGTCCTCACCGACACCGTGATCACTGCCTTGGCTGAGGCCGCAGGCACCGACGACCGGACACTCGTACCTCGGGTGGAGGCCGCCTTCGAGATCCATTCCACCTCCACCACGGCACTCGCCCGGGGCGACTTCCAGCTCGTGATCACCGGTGTGCCGAGACCGGGCAGCAGCATGGCCGGTCGCTTCGCCTACCTGCTCCCCGCAGAGCATCGGGACGTGCTGGCCGCTACGTACACGGACAACACCGGCGCGATCGCCGCGCAGCTCAGCTTCGTCCCCCGCCGACGGCGCAACGAGAATGTCGCCCGCGTCCCGCGCCTGCTCGCCCGCGTCATCCCGCTTGCTGAGCACCGCGAGCCGGACGACGGCGCGATCCCTCTTACTGATCTCGCCGTCACCGCCGATGAGCGCAGTTTCCGCCTTGTCCAGGTCTCCACCGGCAGGCCGATCACCGTACGGGTTCCGCACGCCCTTGAAGCCGCGGTCCAGACCCCGCTGCTGGCTCGGTTCCTCGCCGAGATCGCCACCGCCCGGCACGCCGTCTACAAGCCGTTTGACTACGGCGCCGCCGCCCGCCTGCCGTACCTGCCCCGGGTGCGCTACCGGCGCACCATCCTCACCCCGGCCCGCTGGCTGCTGAACGCCCAGGATCTTCCAGGTCAGACGGCTACAACGAAGGAGTGGGACCACACGTTCGACGCCTGGCGGGACCGGCTCCGCGTCCCGGAACGCGTCACCATGACCGAACACGACCAGCGCCTCTTGCTGGACCTGACCCACAGCGTCCACCGCCACATCCTCCGCACGCACCTCAACGGAGCCGGTCGCCTGATCCTGCGCGAAGCACCGGACACCGACGCCCATGGTTGGCTCGGCCGCGCCCACGAGATCTGGCTGCCGCTCCACTCCACCCATCAAAACGACGGCGACTCCGAGCGCTCTGCGCGGACCTCGACCGTCCTGGTTGCCAGGGGAGAACTCGACTTACCCGGCGCCGGTACAGTCCTGCGCGCTCAGCTCCACGCCCACCCACGGCGCCAGGACGAGATCCTCGACCGGCACCTGCCCCGCCTCCTCGA
Source organism: Streptomyces amakusaensis (assembly GCF_039532665.1). Taxonomy (NCBI): domain Bacteria; kingdom Bacillati; phylum Actinomycetota; class Actinomycetes; order Kitasatosporales; family Streptomycetaceae; genus Streptomyces; species Streptomyces amakusaensis. The sequence goes on from NZ_BAAASB010000002.1 coordinate 312,873, forward strand.
ACGCTTCGGCGCCACCCCGCCGACGTGGTGGTTCTCCCGCCGCCACGGCACCTCGCCGTACCTGGACCTGGTTCTCCACATCGAACCCGGCACGTACGGCACGGCGGCCGAACACGTCCATGCGTGGTCTCGCTCGCTCCACGAGAAGGCAATGGCCTCCAGACTCACCCTGATCGACTTCCGTCCACGCCCGGGTGAGTACGGGCATGGGCCGGCGCTGGCCGCCGCGCACCGGCTCTTCGCCGCCGACTCAGCGGCAGCCCTCGCCCAGATCCGACTCACTGACCAGAACCCCAACCACTCACCTCAAGCCCTGGCAGCGGCCAGCATCCTCGACCTCGTACGACACATTGCCCCCACCCTCGAAGAAGGGGAGGACTGGCTGATCGAACAGACACCTCAGGGAAGCGGGCGACTGGACCGGCACCTGTGCGAACAGACCCTCGACCTCGCCACCCTGCGCGAGCGGGCCGCGCGCACAGCTTTTCCGGGCGGCACCGGGGTCGCGGAGGCATGGGCCACCCGTGCCACCGCCGTCCGCGACTACCGGCGAGCCCTGACCGACCAGCGCGCCCCTCTGACCACCGCTCGCCTGTTGATCCACCAGCACCACGCCCGCACCCTCGGACCGGACCCCACCACCGAAGCCACCACGCTACGACTCGCCCGAACCGCAGCCCTGCACCACCAGCACCGGAGGGGAACGCGATGACCACCCCGGCCATCGAACTCCTCCAGCGAATCGCCGACCGCCTGGCCGAACCCGTCCCGCCGCCCGCGGACGAACCCTGGCGCGCGCAGTCACTCGCCGAAGGAGCAGCGGGAATCGCCCTCCTCCACATCGAACGCGCCCGCCTCGGTCTGGCTCCCTGGAAGTACGCCCACCGCTGGATCACCCAAGTGGTGGCCGGAGAAGTCAGCGCAGCCGATACCACCGGCCTGTTCCTCGGGGCGCCGGCCGTTGCCTTCCTCCTCAGCACCACACCCCCGTCCGTCGAGCATCTCTACGCCGACGCACGGGTCACCCTGCACCGGCACATCACGGAGCTCGCCCACCGCCGCACCGACGCCGCGCTCGAACGAATCCACCACGAAGGCCCGGTCTCGTTCGCCGAGTACGACGTCTTCTACGGCCTCACCGGAATCGGCGCATACCTCCTGCGCACCGACCCCGGGGGAGCGGCCCTGGAACGAGTCCTCGGCTACCTGGTCACTCTGACCCGTCCGCTCGGCGAAGACCACCGTGGCCTCCCCGGCTGGTGGGTCGACCACGGCCCGAACCGCGAGCACTCCGCCGACTTCCCGGGCGGGCACGGCAACCTCGGCGTCGCCCACGGCATCACCGGTCCGCTGCTCCTCCTCGCCCAGTCCCTCCGCCGGGGCGCTGCCGTCCCCGGCCAGTCCGAGGCCATCCGTACGATCTGCTGCCACCTCGACAGCTGGCAGCAACAGGGCGAAACGGGCCCCTGGTGGCCGGAGCACCTCACCCGCCACGACCTCGCCACCGGCCGCCCCCACCAGCCCGGCCCCGCCCGCCCGAGCTGGTGCTACGGCACCACCGGCATCGCCCGCGCCGGACAGCTCGCAGGCATTGCCCTGAACGACGCGAAGCTCCAGGCCGTCCACGAAGATGCTCTCCACCGGGCTCTGACCGATCCCACCCAGCTCGCGAGCATCACAGACAACGGTCTCTGCCACGGATGGGCCGGCATCTACCAAACAGCTGTCCGGGCAGCCCACGACGCGCACGACCCCCGTCTCCGCGCTCTGCCCGCTCTCCTCGGCACCGCCTTCCGAGCTCGCGCACACCCTGACGACGACCGGAACCCAGGCTTTCTGAACGGCGACGCGGGTACGGCGCTCGCCCTGGCCACCCTTACCGCGCAGCAGACACCGACCTCGGGATGGGACGCATGCCTTCTGATCGACTGACCCGGACCGATCCGTCCCAGGCTGCGGAAGCCGTCCTCGACGTGCTGGCCGGAACCGAGCTCTCCGAGGCCGCCCGCAAAGCAGAGATGGAACCCTCCGACCTCACCGACGCCGTCGAGCTCTTCTGGCACGCGGGGACAGAGGCCCTCCGGAGCAGCTCGACCGACTCCGAGTGGTGGCAGGTGAACCTCCACTTCACCGAGTGGCGGATGGCCGAGTCCTACTTCCTGGCGACGATCATGCCCCTCCTTCGCGACGCTGAGGCCGCAGGGGACATAGAAGGCTGGTGGTACACGCGCAAACACCCCTGCTGGCGCCTCCGTATCCGGCTCACCTCCACGAAGCCGACGGCAAGGGCCGCACTGACGGACGGCTTCGACTGGCTCACGGCCCCGGCCCAGGGCTTCCTCGAACGATGGTGGACCGCCATCTACGAACCGGAGACCACGGCCTTCGGCGGCCCGGCAGGCATGACGGCCGCGCACCGACTGTTCGTCGCGGACAGCCGCGAAATCCCCCGCATCGACGACCGCCACGACATCCCCCTCGGCCGCCGAGAACTGTCCGTCCTCCTCTGCACCCTGATGATGCGCGCCGCCGGCCTCGAATGGTACGAACAGGCCGACGTCTGGCACCGCGTCATCACCGACGAACACCGCACCCCGGTCAACCTCATGTCCCCGGAGAAGCTCGAAGTCATCACCGCGGACATCGGAACCCTCCTCCGAGCCGACCACGACACCCTGCTGCACCCCGGCGGGCCACTCGAACCCGTCAAGGAATGGGCCGCCGCCTTCAGGGAGACCGGCCGATCGCTTGCCGACGCCGTCCGGCTCGGCACACTCGACCGAGGGCTGCGCCGGATTCTCAGCCTCCACGTGATCTTCCACTGGAACCGGATGGGGCTGACCATGCACTCCCAGGGCGTCCTGGCTCTGACCGCCCGCACTGTGATCCTGGGCCAATCGCAGGATTCATCCCAGCCTCCGAAGACCTCTTCCGGAGAGTGAGGGCGTCGCCGCCCGGAGCTGACCGTGAGGGCTCACGGAGGATGCGGTGAGGGCTCACTGAACACTCACTGAGGGCTCAGTGAGCCCTCACGGAGCAATCAGTGATCCCTCCGTGAATCACAAAATCCCAGGTCAAGCGGCATTCAGTGAGCCCTCACGGAGTACTCACGGAGCCCTCAGTGAGTACTCCGTGAGGGCTCATGGTCCGGATCTAGGACCTAGGAACCAGGATCTAGGAACTATTACTGCGGGGTGCAAGCACCCCCACACCTGCCCACCGTCTGGTTCCGAGCTCAGGGAGACGGCCAAGGCTCCTGGACGAACGCTGAAACGGATTGGACTGGCCGGACTTCTCGGCTATCGTCCCTGGTCACCAACCTGGTCCACCTGCGCCGACTATGTCCGTCGCCTACGCCGAGGAGCCGCGATGCCCGCCACGACGCCCTGCTCATCGGTGGCCTGGCCTGCGTATCCACCACCCGCGCCGTCGACCGCCAGACCACGCCGCTCTCGCCAACGGGGAACCCAACATCGGGCGTCGTTGATCACCAGCAGCATTTGCCCGGCGAGTGCCACGACTGAGTCTCTTGCATGATCACTCTTCTCGCCCTCGTCGGAGCTGTGGAGATCTTCGCGGCCTCCAGCCCAGCGTGCCCGCACCGACCGCCCGGATACCGGACGATGTGAACTGACCGGCTCACCGCTGACTGACCGGACTGACCGGACTGACCGGACACCGACCGACCGCGGTGACCACCGGCACACCAGCGCCCGACCTGATCGCACTCGCCCCGACCACACGAGCGGCGGTCACCCGGACGAACACTGCCCCCGCCAGATCGTCGTGCACGCCACCCGCTGGCCAGCGACCGGCTGACCGACCGCAGGAGGAGGGTGACCGGGCCAGACTGACCGGCCCGGTCACCCCACCCGGGGCACTTGGACACCGAACTCCGGCTCTGTCCGGACCGGAGGCCCTCTTGCGCACCACCCAGGTCACCCCGGCCGAAGCGGATGCCTGGATCGCCACCCTCCACCTCCAGCACACCGAGCATGGCCCGGACACGAGCTGGACCGTCCGCCGCACCCCCGCCAGCCGGCCGTGGACCCTGCACCACCCGGCCTTCGCCCTCGAGTACGCCGCCGAGATGCTCCGAGAGCTCCGGCGACCGCCCCCGGAGAGCCGCCGATGAACCGCCCTGAACCGGCCGACACCACCACACTGCTGGAGGGAGGCGACTGCGCGGCACGAGGCCGAGCAAGCTATATCGTCCGAAACTTCTTGGCAGCCCAGGGACGCCAAGGAGTTTCGGGCGCGCATGCCCCACCCCGAACGGGGCGGGAGAACCCTTTCGGCACTAGGGACGGGGGGAGAAAGGCTGCGACCGGGGGCGGACCGTAGCCAGGGCAGGACAACCTGTTGCCTCCGCTGCGGAGCGTCCGCGCCTGCTTTAGGTCGTTCAACGCGTCCGCGTCATCCTCGTCATCCGCCTCACCGCCGACGAAACTTGCGACCATCCAGTAGGTCGGCCCGTGCGGTCGAGCTGACGGCAGCCGCTTTCCGCCGTAGCCAACGCCGTCCTTGCCCGCATCCACGGCGACGTCCGCGCGTGGCTGACCGAGCAGCGGGCCCTGGCCGAGGAACTGATGACCGCCGGTCGTTTGCTTGAGCCGGGGGCGACCTCAATCAGATGGCAAGGATTTAAACTCCAGCTAGCCCAGTCAAGGCGTCGACAGGGGCGGTCGAACGAGTGCTGTGGAAACCAGAGCATCCAGCCCGTCACTCGAACAGAGTCAGCCTTGCTGGCACAGCCGGGAGCAGGCCCAATGACTTCAGTATGCGTCCGGTATCAGCCCCGTCGATGATCATGTAGGAGCGAGGGCGCCGGGCGTCATGGGCGTAGGCGTCCATCATGCCAACCACGCCCGTCTTAATCTGATGACAATGCTGTAGAACGAGTAGCTCCGCGGGCTCGGTGAACAGCCGGTCGATTTGGTCGCCATTCTTGCCCAGTGCCCTGACGTCCATGGCGCGAGGGTAGCTGGGTCCCTTGAACAGCCAGGCGGCCGACATCTGACGTCCACGGGAGAACACCCGTGATGTGTAGAGATCGGAACGCTCGCCACCCCAGTCCTTGGGAACGTATGGTTCGCCGATCAGCTTGGCGAAGGCGTGCTTCACTGCGTTCTCCGGCACGTGTAGGACTGCTTCACGCTCAGCTTCTGTGAGGGGAGAAGCGAAGTCGATCCCGCTGAACTGGCCGATATCGCCCGGATACACCCGTGCTCCCGGTGCCGAGCCTTCGGCGGCAAGGTGGTCATCGACGAACGACCTGACCCCGATGAAGACTGGCCTGAGCTCAACTTTCGCTGCGCTGAGATCAGTGACCGTTCCGATCAGATAGGCCTGCCTGTGCCCGGTGAGACTGCCAGTCGCGGATGAGCTGGCGGTTCTTGCCGAGTTGAATGTGCCGGTGACGTGCACCGGCTTGCCCGCGTCAAGCACTGCTGTGAAGCCGACCGGTTTGAAGCCTGGGGCGTCTTGGTCGCGGTTCCTCTGAAACGCAAATGCCAGTTCAGCGCCGACGACCTGCCCCGTGCGTAGGTCCTGTTCCAGGACGCATCTCGCCAGCTCGCGGACTCCCAGCGAGGAGAGCGCCTCGGCCAGTTCTGTGGCAAGCACATAGGGCAACGCTGCCTCGGGATCGCTCCTGCGGGCAGCCCGTGCTCGCGCGGACTCCGTCCGCTGGTCACCGAGGAGGGACTGAACTTGGTCCTGGTGCAGGAAGTATGGCTCTAGCGAGATGCGCGTCATCGACGACATGATCCTTTTAGCTGGGACGGACCAGACTCACTGCCTGGCGATGGCGGGATGGCGTGGCAACGCTCACGGGATGTCTTCAAGTAGACGGAGGAACTCGTTCACGTCCTGAGGCCGGTCAGTCGGCTTGTGCTGGGTTGCCTCCGCTACTACGGCTCGCCATGGTCCATGTGAGGGCAGTAGCGGGAGGTTCTGCGCCGGACGCTCCCCGGTCAGGATTGCTGCGATGAGCCGTCCGATGCTGTAGATATCGGCGGTGGCCGCCACGTTATGGGGGTTTCCGGATGACACCTCCGGCGCCGCGAATCCCTCGGACCCGAAGCCGGTGCCGGTCTGAGTCCGGCGCGGAACGCTAGTCTCCCCTCGGGGCTGGCGGCCCAGCCCCCAGTCCGCCACGACCCACTTGCCGTTGAGGAGTAGGACGTTCGCTGGCTTGATGTCGCGATGAATTCGGTCGTCGGCGTGCGGGCCGCGCAGTCCTTCGCAGACTGCAGTGACGAGGTCCCGGAGCGCACCGGTCTCTCGCCGTAGACGTTCTGCGTGGCTGGCCGCGCTACCACTCGCAAGCGGCATGACGAACCACCGCCTGTCTGGGTCAGAGTCAAGTACCGGCATGACGTTTGGGTGTTCTCCGTAGAGGTGCCCGATGAAGATCTCGCGGCCCATGCGGTGTACAGAGTCCTCATCGCCGTAGCGGAGCTGCTTCAGAGCGACAGGGATGCGGGTGTACTTGTGCACGCCGCCGTAGACCGCTCCCTGGCCGCCTTCCGCAAGCGACTCCTGATCCCTTTCGTAGTCCGATTTCGCCCCACGCTTGAGCCACCGCACAGCGGCCCACGGCGCGACGTCCCCGGCGCCCGTCATGGCCTCGTCGTTGAGAAAGTCTTGGGCGACTTTGATGACGTGGTCACGGAAGGCCCCGTCCCGTTGCGCTCCGAGGATGGCCACCAGTGGCCTGGCAGTCGGATGTGGAGCGAGCTCGACGGTAAGACGGCGTGCCTCGTCACCTTGAGCAGCTCGTCGGCATGCGCGCTGGTCGCTGTGCTCTTGCCGGGCAGCCTGCAGATCAGGATGCGGAGCCCATCCACGGGGTGGCAGGACCACGCGAGCGTCGCGGAAGTCGCATTCGAGGATGATGCACCCGTTGCGCGCAAGCTCAGCGGCTATGTCTTCGGCACGAGCGCCGAAGGTGGTGACAGCGGATTGCCACCGGCGGGGGCTGTTGGTGGCGAAGGCCCACTGCCTGTCGGTCAGGCCGGACGGGCGGTGAGGCGCCGGAAAGCCTTCCGGCTCCAGAGTGACGCGCGTGAACTTTGGATTGCCGTTGCGGTCGGTGCTGTAGTTGCCGTCGGGCCGAGGGACGGCATATGTGGTCAGGCCTGGGTAGACGCTGAGGTGGCGCATCGCGAAGCCGCGTGGGCGGGAGCGGGCGGTCATGCCGGCTCACGGTACCCGTTGCCGGTCAGCCAGGCGCGGAGCAGTTCGACACGCGGAGTGTGCTCGTCATAGCCGACAATGACAGGTTCCTCGTTGTACGGGCTGGAGTCAGAGCTGCGGCGCAGCTTGACGTATTCGCCGCAGGCACCGATGGCATAGGATTCCATGTCGTCTTGCAGTGCCCCGATGACGGTGATACCGCTCTCCCCGCCGATCTGCCCGAGTAGGGCGACGGCTTCGCGGCGGTGCTGCTTACCGAGGTTGCGGCCGAGTTCGTCCAGAACGAGTACCAGTGGACGGCCCGTGCCGCTTGCAGCAGCGGCGGCGCACACGAGCTTGATCGCCCGATCATCGATCTGTGCGGTGTTGGCTCGCCGGTTGTAGGGGATGTGTCGCCGCCCGTGGGCGCGTCGCCAAATCGGCGTGACCTTCCAGCCCCAGTGCTCGGTGGGGTCGGCCGGCGGCGGAGGTTCGTCGTACAGGAGCGATGCCCCGTACCCGCCGTGAGCCGTATCGAGCCGGTCGAACTCGGCCTTTACGTCCTCCAGCTTCTTCTTGATAGCGGAGGTGAGCGCTCCTCGGTAGGCCCGGCTGGCCTGGACCGCCTCCTCATGACCAATCCGCGCGGCGTCGAGGCTCTCGTAGCGCTCTTTGCGCTGCCTGACGATCTGCTGACGCTCGTACTGGTCGCTGTCATCATGCTGGCGCAGGTAGACGTGGAGTGCATGGCGCAATGGAACGAAAGCAGCCTGTGCCCGTCGGCTGCCGTCGGCTCCGCGCTGGCTGAACTCTTTCAGCAGGCCAGTGATCTCCATCGGCATGTTGTCAGAAGCAGCGGAAGGGAAACACTTGGATATCGCGATACTGATCGGATCTCTGGCCTCCTCCCACCAGTTCTCGGCAGTCCAGGACTGCTGGTTGTCGGGCAGGGCGAGCAGGTGCTCGCTGGCAGAGTCGAGAGTGCCATCCCATTGGGAGGTTAGTTCCGGAAGGCCGAGCTGCGACTGCTCCTTCTTGAGATTCTCGCGCTTCGCTCGCAGATTCTTGGTTGTGTTGTCGAGGCTGGTCTTTTGACCCTGCAGAGACTGAATCTCCTTCTGACGGAAGCCATCCAGGCGGAGCACATCGTTCCGTTCGGCTGTTGCAGAGGTCAGAGCTTGGGCGAGTTTCGCCTGCTCGTCCCGCATGGCCTGATCTCGCTTCCGCAGGTTGCCAATCTGTACGTCCAATTGGTTTGCCTCGACTGCGGCTCTTGCGCCCTTCTGCCGACGCTCAGCAGCGGTAACCTGCTGGCTGGCAGCCTTCCATCTTCCCTCGGCCTGCTGATGCTGTTCGGATTCCTGGCGAACGAGCTCCTGTGCGGCGGCGATGCGGGCGGCTCGGCCGGTCACAGGTCTGGGAAACCCGCCGATGATCACGATGCCTGCGTCGTCGTGGACTCGGTCAGGGTTGGCGCGGGGAGTAGCTCGCACGTCAATGGCTGCGAGGAAGCCGCTCAGATCGTACTGCGGGTTGGCGTTGCGCGGGAGGTCGACGTGCCCCGCACTCGCGATGAGATTGGCGGCGATCAGGGTCGACCCAGGTACGTCTGCCAAAAGTGTGCCAGCCCTGTCAAGATCGTCCGAGTCCACGACAGTCGCCTCACGGTACGGCCAGAGGGCTGGCTCCCACTTTGGCCTTTGTTGCGCGTTGAGGACAACTGCGTCAAGCAGGCAGATCCCACTGATTCCCTCGGCTGCGAGGACGTCGATCTGCTGCCGGGCCAAATCTCTGCCGCTTTCCGCGTCCTGCAGGCTTGTTTCGGCGTCGGAGAGCGATTTCTCTGCCACTCCAACTGCCTTGACTGATTCTTCCAGCTCAGTGTCCGCGACGGCGCGTTCCTGGTTGGCGGTTGGCTCGTCACGGCCATCAGCGTCACGGGCTGTTTCCCTGACCGCGCGCAGTCGACGGTCGGTCTCCTCGATCTGATGTTCCAGCGTTGCAATCTGTTTACTCAGCTCGCGTTCTTCGCCGTCGAGCCTGCTGAACGTGCTTTCTGCATCCTGCTGCCGTCGTGCGAATGCCTTGTCATCGGCCAGCTCCGCCACCTGTCTGACTAGCGTTTGTGCCGTGCGACTGGCCTTCTCAGTCTCGGTATCAATGCCAGCAATCTCGGCCTGGATTTCGGCGTCGCGCCGGAGGGCATCGCACAACAGCCGTGCCGTGCGCGACCGCCAGTGGTCAGCAGCTTCCGCGAGGTGCTCACGCGCCTGGTCTCGGGCATCGATACCCTCCTCGGTGACCTGGGCGCTTTTCTCCCAGGTGGCCAGATCAGACTCGGTGGCCTGGGCCTTCTGGAGGAGGTCGTACTCGCGGCGGCGTGCCTGCCGTTCCGTCTCCAGCTCGCGGTCGATGCCAGTGAGCGCTGCGATCGCCTCGAAAATCCGCCGCTCGGAGATCTCGTTGAGCGGTTGGGCGAGCAGGTTTGGGGCGGCGCTGGCCCGCACCGATGTCGACAAGAACGACACGCATCGCACGTGCTCTCCGTAGAGTGTCCGCGGAAGATCACGGGCCGCTACGTCCTGCTTCCTAGCCCGCGGGGGCAGGGATTGCCAAACCAAGTCAGCGGCTTGTTCTCGCTTGGCCTCGCTCTCCCCGGCTGGTAGATGCAGCCCGTCCTGCCAGCGCAGCTTCAGTCGGGGCCCTTTTTGGCTCCTGCGGTCGATCCGGATCCACACGGTCAGAGCCCTGGCTTGAAGCTGATCAAGAGTTCCGGCGGCGGGTGCGAATACGCCGATGACATACCCATGGTCTGCGTTGCCCCAACGGTCTTCACCACCGGCGTCCTCCGAGTTGAACAGTAGGTCGACTGCGGCAGGCGCGCCGGAGCCGAATCTCCACTGCTCATCGGCATGCAGCAAGCTGATCTGGGCCAGAAGCGACGATTTTCCCGCCCCGTTGGAATCTTTCGGCCCCTGCCCGGCCACGGCAATAAGAGTGCCAGCGGCAATCGGGATGGGATGCATGGACAGCCGGGAGACCCGCACGCTCTGTAGGCCGACAAGGACACGGTCACCGACGATGTCCTCTTCTTGTGGTGTGCTGTCGCTCATGAACCGCTCCTTGGGGAAATCGTCACTTCCTGGGGGCGGCCCAAGCTCCGGCGGACCGCGATCGATGTTGCGAGCGCGGTATCCGGGCCTACGGCCAGGATTAGGTTCTCTTGCAGGCGCTGGCGCGTAGCGGGAGTGAGCCGATGCAGCGCCGGCCCAGGGACGTAGGAGGCGCCGGTAGTCTCGGGATCAGAGCCGCGCACCTGGCGGACCAACCCGGCTGCGCGCAGCCACTGCAAGGCATCGGACAGGCGCCGCTGCCCGTGAACCTGCGAGAGCTTTCGCAGGCGGGTCGGTGTGGTCGGATGGGGCGACTGCCAGTCGTCCCCGATCAGATGCCCTTCTGCCCGGGGGATCGCGACCGAGTGGATCAGCACCAAGATCAGCGCAGCTCGTTCCAGAGGCTCCAATATCCCCCAGCCCTTCGCCACTAGTTCTGCGGCTATGTCGTCCCGGTACCCCGATGTCCACAGGTTGGCACCAGCGTGCACGAGCGTGCGGCCGGTCCTTTGCAGTATCTGGTCAAGCAGGTGACGTAGCGTCGCGTCTCGAAGTGCCGGCAGCGCGGCCTCACTGGCAGGTTCGCTTCCGTACTCCAGAGCGGCCCAGGCTGAGACCAGTGCGTCGCGCTCCTTGTCGCCGAGCGGCTGGAGTTGATCATCGAACAAGCCGCTCATCGGTCCAGCTCCCGGTCGGGCCGCGGGAGCGGCAGCCCCCGGCACAGCTCCCGCAGCGCCGGTAGGTCCTGCTCCGGCCAGGTAGCCACCCGGGGGCCGAGGTAAACCCTCTGGGCCTCGGCATCGATTTCCAACCACCAGTTGGTATGTAGGCGTCGGAGTGCCCCCGTTCCGAGGCGGTGCAACACCTCTTCCCCGCGTCCGGGAATGAGCTGGTCCACTACATCCAGCACCTCGCGCGTTGTCGCCGACTGCCCTGGCCACGGGCTGGTTTGTACGTCTGGCCAGCAGCAGCGAAGCGCTGCTGCCAAAACCCGGCTGGTCTCGTTCGGGAACTCCACTGGGAGCACCTGCATCCGCAGCTCACGCAGCACGGCCGGCGTCACGTCGTCGGGCGGGCGGGGCAGCAACCAACAATGCTCACTGTCCCGCTCCACCAGCCGCAGCATGCCTGCAGGGATTGTGGTTGCTGACGGTACGCGGAGCGGGCCTTCGGCTCGAGCCCTCGCCCACCACAGCGCCGCCTCTGTACTACTCACGCAGTCTCCGCTCTCGCTCGAACACCCCTGGGGTAAGCCAGGACGGCACGCTGCCCGCCTGTACCTGGACCGGGCCAGACCATGCCAGCCGGTAGCCGAGTCGGTCGTTGTTGCTCGCGGCGACTAGGTCGGCGAGCACGCGGCGTGCCGTCACCCAATCCATGCCCGACAGAATTTGCTCGACCGCAACAGAGTCCCCGCCGCCGAGCACCTCCTCGGCGACTTCTACCAGTCGCTCGGCCTCCGAGTCTGGGCGTTCCTGGAACGGCTGCTCATCGCTATCGGGAACCCGGGAACGCGGCGGCGTGGAACGACTGCCGCTTGGCTGCGGTCTGCCGACAACGACCTCTGTCAGGTCGGAGACGTCGTGCCATGGGGCAGGCGCGTCGAAGACTTGATCAGCTAGTACTGCTGCGAGCTCATCCACGGTTGCCCGCCGCGCAAAGCGTCGCCACATCTCGGGTGGTAGCAGGTTCAGCGCCCTCGTGGTCCCCGCTGCGGTCATCAGGCGTGCCGACGCGTTCGTCGAAGCATCTTCGTAGGCTGCGATCGCCGATCGCAGCTCCCCGCATTTGCGGCTGAGTTCCGGCCAGGAGGCCAGCAAGATCTCATGTACCGCAGAGGCCTGGTCAATGAGCGCCTTCGCGTTCCACAGGAGCGGCGCGCGTTCCCGAAGAGCCTCCACGGTGCCGCCGACGGTCAGTGCCACGAGCTCGGCGACCAGGAGCCGAAGCGCCGTGGTTACCCCGATGACTACCTCGAGGGCTTCCTCGGCTGTACCTTGCCCGCCCTCTAGTCTGATCTTCTCCATCGTCAGAAGCTGGTGCAATTCAGACTGACCCCCGCGGGCCAGCATCCGCTGGACGAACAACATTGACACGTAGCTGGTGAACGAGGCCCGGAACTCGTGCTGGTAGGGCTTGTCGAATGCGGGCTGGATCGCGCCGAGCTTCTTCAGGACGCCCAGGCGATTTTCGATCACTTCGTCCGGAAAGGCGGCGCATGCCGCCCTGATCTGCTCTACTGTCAGCCCGTCCTCGCCCGCGCGGGCAAACGCAGCAAACAGCGTGTTCGCCAGCCGGAACAAGACCGCGTCATCGATAGCCGCGTCAGCCCGGCGCGCAAGGACGGCGACAATCTGCCCAAACACAGAAGCGACGGCCTGCTCGGCCGCCACTGTATCCAGTCCAAACTGCTCGTCCGCCACTGAACCGCCCCTGGTTGTGTCCTGACTCTAGAGTTGGGGTTCCACCTCGGTTTGCCTGAGGGAGGTGTAACTCTGATGCGTTCGACGGTCGTGCATGAGGAGTTGGCCGCTCCAGGTCGATCTCGTTGCCTCCAGTCCCAACCACAGCACGCAGGGTAGCTGATCTGATAGGAGGGTCGGGGCGTATTGCGATCACGGTCATGCCAGGGCTGTGGTCGATGACGAGGTCGTGGTGCTCAAACTAAGCAGGGTCTGCGTATACCCAAGGGCGACCTGTTGGTCAGGGTGGTGTGCGAGTCCGAGCTCGAACCGAGCAGCGGTACCGAGCTCTTCGGACGAGACCTTCGGGTCTCAGGAGACTGGAGCAACCGACACCTTCAGGGCCGTGCCAGCAGGGACATCCCAGGGACTTTTCAGGGACTTTCACGCCTGTCCCAGGGGCGATCCAGGGACTTTCCGCCGTGCAAGCAGGGAAGGCCCTGACAGCGCTGAAAGACAGAAAGCGCTGATCAGGGCCTACCCGTCATACCGGGCTCAGCACTCGATGATGTTCACCGCGAGCCCACCCCGCGCCGTCTCCTTGTACTTCACCGACATGTCCGCCCCGGTCTCCTTCATCGTCTTGATGACCTTGTCGAGGGAGACCTTGTGGCTGCCGTCGCCGCGCATCGCCATCTTGGCGGCGGTCACGGCTTTGACGGCGGCCATGCCGTTGCGTTCGATGCAGGGGATCTGGACGAGGCCGCCGACGGGGTCGCAGGTGAGGCCGAGGTTGTGCTCCATGCCGATCTCGGCGGCGTTCTCGACCTGTTCGGGGGTGCCGCCGAGGACCTCGGCGAGGGCGCCGGCGGCCATGGAGCAGGCGGAGCCGACTTCGCCCTGGCAGCCGACCTCGGCGCCGGAGATGGAGGCGTTCTCCTTGAAGAGCATGCCGATGGCGCCGGCGGAGAGGAGGAAGCGGACGACGCCGTCGTCGTCGGCGCCGGGGACGAAGTTCATGTAGTAGTGGAGGACGGCGGGGATGATGCCGGCGGCGCCGTTGGTGGGGGCGGTCACGACGCGGCCGCCGGCGGCGTTCTCCTCGTTGACGGCCATGGCGTAGAGGGTGATCCACTCCATGGCGCGGGCCAGCGGGTCGCCCTCGGCGCGGAGCTGGCGGGCGGAGTTGGCGGCGCGGCGGCGGACCTTGAGGCCGCCGGGGAGGATGCCCTCGCGGGCCATGCCGCGGGAGACGCAGGCCTGCATGACGCGCCAGATCTCCAGGAGGCCGGCGCGGATCTCGTCCTCGGTGCGCCAGGCCTTCTCGTTCTCCAGCATGAGGGAGGAGATGGAGAGGCCGGTCTCGCGGGCCAGCCGGAGCAGCTCGTCGCCGGTGCGGAAAGGATACTTCAGCACGGTGTCGTCGAGCTTGATCCGGTCTTCGCCGACGGCGTCCTCGTCGACGACGAATCCGCCGCCGACCGAGTAGTAGGTCTTCTCCAGGAGGCTCGCGCCCTCGGCGTCGTACGCGAAGACCGTCATCCCGTTGGCGTGGTACGGCAGGGTCTTGCGGCGGTGGAGCACCAGATCGCGGTCGAAGTCGAAGCCGACCTCGTGGGTGCCGAGCAGACCGAGCCGGCCGGACTTCTTGATCTGTTCGACCTGGTCGTCGGCGGTCTCCACGTCGACGGTGCGCGGGGAGCTGCCGGTGAGGCCGAGCAGGACGGCCTTGGGGGTGCCGTGGCCGTGGCCGGTCGCGCCGAGGGAGCCGTACAGCTCGGCGCGGACGGAGGCGGTGCGCTCCAGCAGGTCCTCGTTCTTGAGCCGGCGGGCGAACATACGGGCCGCGCGCATCGGGCCGACCGTGTGCGAGCTGGAGGGGCCGATGCCGACCGAGAACAGGTCGAAGACCGAGATGGCCACGGGGTGACTCCTAGGAGGTTGGTAGACGCCGTTGTCTGCCAGGTGACTCGGCGGCGCGAAGCGCCTTGTGCGAAAAGGCGAGGAGGACGGGAGCGGGGCGGGGAGACGGGCAGGGGCACCGCGCCCACCTTCCAGTGTGCGCGGTGCCCCCGAAGAAGAAGCGTACAAAAGTACGCATACGCTTCAGGCGGGCTTTACAGCCCGGGGTAGAGCGGGTGCTTCGCGGCCAGCGCGGAGACCCGGGTGCGCAGCGCCTCGGTGTCGTACGAGGGCTTCAGGACCTCGGCGATGATGTCGGCGACCTCGCGGAAGTCCTCCGCCTGGAAACCGCGGGTGGCGAGCGCCGGGGTGCCGATGCGCAGGCCCGAGGTGACCATCGGGGGCCGGGGGTCGTTCGGGATCGCGTTGCGGTTGACCGTGATGCCGACCTCGTGGAGCCGGTCCTCGGCCTGCTGGCCGTCCAGCTGGGAGTCGCGCAGGTCGACCAGGACCAGGTGGACGTCCGTGCCGCCGGAGAGCACCGAGACGCCGTGCTCGGTGACGTCCTCGCGGACCAGGCGCTCGGCGAGGATCCGCGCGCCGTCCAGGGTGCGCTGCTGGCGCTCCTTGAAGTCCTCGGACGCGGCGACCTTGAAGGAGACCGCCTTCGCCGCCACGACGTGCTCCAGCGGACCGCCCTGCTGACCGGGGAAGACCGCAGAGTTGATCTTCTTCGCCAGCTCCTGGGTGGAGAGGATCACTCCGCCCCGGGGGCCGCCCAGCGTCTTGTGGGTGGTGGTGGTGACCACATGGGCGTGCGGCACCGGGTTGGGGTGCAGCCCGGCCGCGACGAGGCCCGCGAAGTGGGCCATGTCGACCATCAGATACGCGCCGACCTCGTCCGCGATCCGGCGGAAGGCGGCGAAGTCCAGCTGGCGCGGGTACGCGGACCAGCCGGCCACGATCAGCTTCGGGCGGGACTCCTTGGCGAGCTTCTCCACCTCGGCCATGTCGACCTGGCCGGTGGCGTCGTCGACGTGGTAGGCGACCACGTTGTAGAGCTTGCCGGAGAAGTTGATCTTCATTCCGTGGGTCAGGTGCCCGCCGTGGGCGAGATTCAGACCCATGATCGTGTCGCCCGGCTTCAGCAGCGCGAACATCGCCGCCGCGTTCGCCTGCGCGCCGGAGTGCGGCTGCACATTGGCGTGCTCCGCGCCGAACAGCTCCTTGACGCGGTCGATCGCGATCTGCTCGATGACGTCGACGTGCTCACAGCCGCCGTAGTAACGGCGGCCCGGGTAGCCCTCGGCGTACTTGTTGGTGAGGACCGATCCCTGGGCCTCCATCACCGCGACCGGAGCGAAGTTCTCCGAGGCGATCATTTCCAGGGTGGACTGCTGACGGTGGAGCTCGGCGTCGACGGCGGCGGCGACGTCCGGGTCCAGCTCATGGAGAGGGGTGTTGAGAAGCGACATCTCGGGTCCCTGTCGTAGTCGTGGTCGGGTACTGGAAATCAGCTGCTGGAGAAAGCGGAGTACTCGTCGGCGGAGAGCAGGTCCTTCGGCTCCTCGCTCACCCGCACCTTGAACAGCCAGCCGCCCTCGAAGGGGGCGCTGTTCACCAGGGAGGGGTCGTCGACGACGTTCTGGTTCGCCTCGGTGACCTCACCGGAGACGGGGGAGTACAGATCGCTGACGGACTTGGTGGACTCCAGCTCGCCGCAGGTCTCGCCCGCGATCACGGTGTCGCCCACCTGGGGGAGCTGGGCGTACACGACGTCACCGAGCGCGCTCGCGGCGAACTCCGTGATCCCGACCGTCGACACGCCGTTCTCGGCGTCCGACAGCCACTCGTGCTCCTTGCTGTAGCGCAGCTGCTGGGGGTTGCTCATGACCTGAATTCTCCTGTACGCGGGAAGGGCGGATGAACGGGCTGGGGGCGTGCGGGCGTGCCGCTGGTCACTTCTGGGGCCGGAGCGCCGCTTCGTGCGAGGCTCTGTACGAGTCCGTGGAGCGGAATCGTCACTTCTCGCGCTGGTAGAACGGCAGCGCGACGACCTCGTACGGCTCGTGCGTCCCGCGGATGTCGACGCCGACGCCCTCGGTGCCGGGGGCGGCGTGGGCCGCGTCCACATAGGCGATGGCGATCGGCTTGCCCAGCGTGGGGGAGGGGGCGCCGGAGGTGACCTCGCCGATCACCGCTCCGTCCGCGACGACCGGGTACCCGGCGCGGGGGACCCGCCGGCCCTTCGCGATCAGCCCGACCAGCTTGCGCGGCGGGGCGGTCCCGGCCCGCTCGGCGGCGGCCGTCAGGGCCTCGCGGCCGACGAAGTCGCCCGCCTTCTCGAACTTGACGACCCGGCCCAGGCCCGCGTCGAAGGGGGTGAGGTCGGTGGTCAGCTCGTGCCCGTAGAGCGGCATGCCCGCCTCCAGACGCAGGGTGTCCCGGCAGGAGAGGCCGCAGGGCACCAGGCCCGCCGGCTCGCCCGCCTCGGTCAGCGCCCGCCACAGGGACTCCGCGTACCGGGGCTCGACGAACAGCTCGAAGCCGTCCTCGCCGGTGTAGCCGGTACGGGCGATCAGCGCGGGGACGCCCGCGACGGTGCCGGGCAGGCCCGCGTAGTACTTCAGCCCGTCCAGGTCGGCGTCGGTGACGGACTTCAGGATTCCGGAGGACTCGGGGCCCTGGATCGCGATCAGCGCGTAGGCGTCCCGGTCGTCACGGACCTCGGCGTCGAAGCCGGCCGACCGCTCGGTGATCGCGTCCAGCACGATCTGGGCGTTCCCGGCGTTGGCGACGACCATGTACTCGGTCTCGCCGAGCCGGTAGACGATCAGGTCGTCCAGGATGCCGCCGTCCGCCCGGCAGATCATGGTGTAGCGGGCGCGGCCCAGCCCCACCGAACCGATGTTCCCCACCAGCGCGTGGTCCAGCAGCGCGGCGGCCCCGGGGCCGGTGACGGTGATCTCGCCCATGTGGGAGAGGTCGAAGAGCCCGGCGCGGGTGCGGACGGCGAGGTGCTCGTCGCGCTCGCTGCCGTACCGCAGCGGCATGTCCCAGCCGGCGAAGTCGGTCATGGTCGCGCCCAGCGAGCGATGGAGGGCGTCGAGCGCTGTCTGACGATGGGCGTTGCTCATGAAAAAGGCTCCCAGGGCATGCGGGCGAGGACGACCCTCCCCATCTGTCATCGGAACCTGAGAGGTTCGTCGCGACCGTGTGTACGGGTGACCGTACGTACCGGTGGCCGTGACTTGCACCTTGGGTGGAGCCGCACGGGGGCGACTCGCTTTTCAGATCTGCCTCATCGCGCGCGGTACGGGGCCTGAGAGATTCAAGGGAGGAACTTGCTCCTTCGGCGCCCGGCACAGGGGTGCCCGGGACTCTCCCGCGTGGATTCAAGCGGCCGGTATGCAGTTGGCGGGCACATCATTGCACGCATTCGGCGCTGGTGGGGGGTGTGATCCCGGTCGTTCTGAGCGATGCCCGGGACGCGCGGGGCGGGGCCGCCCGGGGCCGGGGAGCGACACGCCACACGCCGTACGCGCCTCGGACGCAAATCAGTTGCGTCCCATTACCATTTCTTTACGCTTCTTGGGCAAGTGTGTGGGTGACCTGACAAGGGGGAGGGTGTGATGACGTTGCAGCACTCCGGTGCGTACGCCACGACCGCGGGTGTGCCCGCGCAGCCACGGCCGGCGGTCAGCGGAATCCGCGAGGGGGCGGGGGCCGCGCCCGTACTGCGCGACCTCAGGGACCGCTCGGGGCACGGCCCGCGCCGTCTGATGTTCGCCGCCGGGGACCTGGTGGTGGTGTCCGGTCTGCCGGGCAGCGGGAAATCCACCCTGATCCGCCGCGCGGCGGCCGGCCGGGGCATCGACTCGCAGGACAGCCGGGACCGCTGGGACGCGTGGACGCCGGGCTTCCTGCCGTACGCGGTCTACCGCCCCCTCGTCCGCCTCGCGCACTACGCCGGGCTCCGCCGGGCCCTGCGCTCCGGCGAGAGCGTCGTGGTCCACGACTGCGGCACCCAGGCCTGGGTGCGGCGCTGGCTGGCCCGCCGGGCCCGCCGCCGGGGCGCGGCGCTCCATCTGGTGCTGCTCGACGTCCCGCCCAAGGTCGCCCGGCAGGGCCAGCGCGAGCGCGGTCGCGGAGTCTCCGGATACGCCTTCGCCCGCCACCGGCGTGGAGTGGGCCGGCTGATCGCCGACGCGGAGGCGGGCCGTCTCCCGGCGGGCTGCTCCTCCGCCGTCCTCCTCGACCGCGACGCGGCCTCCGCCCTGACCCTGCTCGGCTTCGAACCGTCCTGACCCCTGCCCCCCCTGAGCCCCGACCCACCCGTACGCCCGGCCCCCGCCCCTCCGCGCCGACCCCGTTTCCGCACCCGCGCCCCCCGCCCCCGCTCGTACACGCGTGCCCGGGGTCACCCCGGCGGGTCCGCACCCGGGAGGCGGTGCCCGGAGATCGCCGTCGGCATTAGGGTCGGGGAGAAAGCAGAGGGGACGACCGGCGGAGCCGGGGGAGAGGGCCAGTACATGACCATTCCGGAGCATCCGCACCCGTATCCGCAGCCCTACGGCGGCGGCTGGCCCGCGAACGAGCTGGAGGAGACGCTGACCGCGTCCCTCGGCGACCCCCAGGCCGGAGCCCGGCTGGTGGAGGTGATCGGCCGCAGCCCGATCTGGGTGCCCCTGCCCCGGGGCGGCTCCCCGGAGAGCCGGGACCTCGATCTGCCCACCATGGAGATCGACGGCCTCCCCTATGTCCCCGTCTTCAGCTCCGAACAGCAGTTCATGAGCTGCGTCGGCCCCCACATGTCCTTCACCGTCGCCCCCGCCCGTGACTTCGCCCGGGGCCTGCCCCCCCAGCTGGGCATCGCGGTCAACCCCGGCGGCACCGTCGGCGCGCCGCTCCCCCCGCCCGCCGTCGCCGAGCTGTGCCGGGCCGGAGCGCCCGCCCCGGCCGCCGGTCCCGCCCCCGGCGGCCGGGTCCGGATGTTCGAACCCGACTGGCAGGAGGAGCCGATCGACTTCCTCTCCGCCGCCGCCGGAGAGTTCCAGCAGGCCGGAAACGTCCTCACCGCCCGCCGGGCGCTCGCCTCCGTGGAGGGGGACCCGCCCGCCCTCTTCATCGGAGTCCAGCTCGCCTCCTGGGAGGGCCCCGGCGGATCCGCCCCCCTCGACGCGCTGGGCCGGGCACTGGGCCGCGTCCAGGTCGGCTGGCCGGTCAATCTCGTACTCCTCGATGTCGCCCAGGACCCGGTCGCCGACTGGATGCTCGCCCAGGTCCGGCCCTTCTACCAGCGGGATCACCACGAGAGCCCGCCACCGGGAACCCGGTGAGCGCCCGCGCGCGTCAAGTCGGTGTCAAGGCGGCCGATTAAGCTGGCTCCACAGCCCGGCTCCCACCGGTCCCAGGGCTGTGCGGAACACGGAGCAGGAGCACGGAGCAGGAGAGGGGCGGAACGAGGGTGAGCGCGTCAGGCACCGCGGCGACCGGGCAGGTCGAGCACATGCTGCGCCAGGTGACGCCCGGACGGTACGACGCGTACGAGGCGTTGCTGAAGGCGCTCGCCGACCCGGCGGGCGGCAGGGTCTGGATGCTGCTCTGGCACGGCAGGCCCGGCTCCCCCGACGCCCAGTACGGGAACATGGAGATCGACGGAGTCGGCTACGCCCCCTGCGTCACCTCCGCCCAGGAGCTGGCCGTCTCCGGCTGGAACCGCGCCCACGAGGTGGTCTCCGGCCCCGACATCGCCCGCACCCTCTTCCCCGAGCGCTGGGGCATCTGGCTGAATCCGCATGCACCCGGCGGCGGGGTCGGCATCCCCTGGCCCGATCTCCGCAGGATCGCCACCGGCCTGGAGCGGATGCCCGCGGGACCGCTGCGGCTCACCGAGCCCGCCATCGAGATCCCGCACTTCTACGCCCTGCTCTCCCAGCACGCCCACCGCACACCCCCGGTCAGATCGCTGCGCCGGGCCTGGGTCCAGCCCGCCCTGGGCGCTCCGTACCTGGTCATCGGGCTCGACCTCTATGACACCGCCCCCCAGTCGGTGGACGCGGCCCGGGCGATGATGCAGCAGTCGATCGCGGCGGTCCCCGAGGGACTGCCGGTCTCGACGGTGGCGATGTCGGACGAGTACGACCCGGTGACCATGTGGCTGCGGGCCAACGCCCGCCCCTTCTACGACCGCGACGCGCACGCCGCCCCCGATCAGCAGACCGGCTACGGCTATCCGCCGGCCCCCGTTCGCTGACCGAAAATCTCCCTCGCGCATTCATCGACGCGCCCCGAACGCATTCCTGTTCGGGGCGCGTTGTGGTGAGCCCGGACCATCACCCCTCGCACCTCCGGGCTTTCACACGGTGACCATCCCGATCTCCCACGGAAAGCGCTATCCCCATCGGGCTGTCACCTTCGAAACGCAGAGCCGCTCCGGTGTCCAGGGAGCGGGATAAACCTCAACTCGTCACCGATATGCGGCAGATGGGGTTCCGCTCAGCCGTTGGCACGGTCCGGATAACGGATTCCCTCTACGCGCATCACGTTTGAGCAAACATTCCCCGATGGGTCTGGCGGCTGGTCGCCTGACCATTGAAGACTCCCGCAGCAAGGGAAGATTCGCTCCCGTCCCCGGCGGGCTCCGCAAGTGAATCTCGTACCAAGTGTCCCAAGTACGACCGATGTTGTGAGAGAAGCCGCCACAGCGGCGGGTACGGGCCGGTCACCTCCGGCCGAGAGGGGTCCCCACCACGATGACGGCACCACTGCACGACACGAGCGTGGACGCGGAGAAGTCCACGACCGCCGACGCCGCGGCGCCGGCCGGCACGCCGGTCCAGGGGCGGTCGCTGCGTCAGATCGCGTGGACCCGCCTCAAGCGGGACAAGCTCGCGCTCGCCGGCGGTGTCGTCGTTCTCCTCCTCGTCATCGTCGCGATCTTCGCCCCGCTCATCGTCAGCCTGCTGGGCCATCCGCCCAACGAGTTCCACCAGGACAAGATCGACCCGCTCTTCGGCACCCCCGCCGGCTCCTTCGGCGGCATCAGCTCCGAGCATCTGCTGGGCGTCGAGCCCAACAACGGCCGCGACGTCTTCAGCCGGATCGTCTACGGCGCGCGCATCTCGCTGCTGGTGGCCTTCCTCGCCGCGGTCGTCGCCGTCTTCATCGGCACCGTCCTCGGCATCGTCGCCGGATACTTCGGCGGCTGGGTCGACTCGGCCATCAGCCGGGTGATGGACATGCTGCTGGCCTTCCCGCAGCTGCTCTTCATCATCTCGCTGGTCTCGGTCCTCCCCAACAATCTGCTGGGCATGACCGGCAGCAATGTCCGCATCGCCATCCTGGTCGGGGTCATCGGCTTCTTCGGCTGGCCCTACGTCGGGCGGATCGTGCGCGGCCAGACGCTCTCCCTGCGGGAGAAGGAGTACGTCGAGGCCGCCCGCAGCCTGGGCGCGGGCCGGCGCTATGTCCTCTTCAAGGAGCTGCTGCCCAACCTGGTCGCCCCGATCACCGTCTACGCCACCCTGATGATCCCCACCAACATCCTCACCGAGGCCGCGCTCAGCTTCCTCGGCGCGGGGGTGCGACCGCCGACCGCCTCCTGGGGACAGATGCTCTCCACCGCCGTGGACACCTATGAGTCCAATCCGACCTTCATGATCGTCCCCGGCGTGGCGATCTTCATCACGGTGCTGGCCTTCAACCTCTTCGGCGACGGGGTACGGGACGCGCTGGACCCCAAGGGAACCCGGTGAGCCCGCGGGCCGCCGCTCGACCGTCACACAACTGAACGCGCCGGGCCCCGAAGGCCAGGCGGTACACCGACGTCCCCGGCACCACGGCGGGGAACCGCGCTATCCCGGAGGTTGCAGGAACAATGACACCCCAACGTTCGTCGAGGACCAGGCGCATCGCCGGAGCGGCGCTCGTCGTGGCCGCCCTCACGGCCACCGCGGCGTGCGGCGGCGGTTCGAAGGACGGCGAGGAGGGCGGTGACGGGAAGGCCGCGGGCTTCAACGCGGCCGTCAAGGGCATCGCCAACCCGTCCGTCAAAAAGGGCGGCACGCTGAAGTTCATCGGCAAGCAGGACTTCGACTCGACCGACCCGCAGCGCCAGTACTACGGCTTCGCCTGGGACTTCTCCCGGTTCTACTCGCGCCAGCTGGTCTCCTACGCCCCCAAGCCGGGCCCCGCCGGCGCTGAGCTGGTGCCGGACCTCGCCAAGGCCAAGGGCGTCGTCTCCAACGGCGGCAAGACCTACACCTACGAGCTGCGCGACGGGATCACCTGGGAGGACGGCACACCGGTCACCTCCCAGGACATCAAGTACGGCATCGAGCGCACCTGGGCCTCGGACGTCATCACCGGCGGCCCGGCCTATCTGCGCCAGGTCCTCGACCCCAAGAACGAGTACAAGGGCCCGTACAAGGACACCTCCGCGGACAAGCTCGGCCTCAAGGCCGTGCAGACGCCGGACGCCAAGACCATCGTCTTCAACCTGGCCAAGCCCAACGGCGACTTCGAGCAGATGCTCGCCATGCCGGCCGGCTCCCCGGTGAAGAAGGAGAAGGACACCGGCGCCAAGTACCAGCTGAAGCCGTTCTCCTCGGGCCCGTACAAGTTCGAGTCGTACAGCCCGAAGAAGGGCGCGGTCCTCGTCCGCAACGACAAGTGGCAGAAGGCCTCGGACCCGATCCGCGCCGCGCTCCCGGACAAGATCACGGTCACGGTCAACTCCAACATCGAGGCGATCGACGAGCTGCTGATCAAGGGCGACTACGACCTCGACATGAACGCCACCGGCATGTCGCAGGCGGGCCGCACCAAGGCGCTCCAGAAGCACAAGGCCAATGTCGACAACATCGAGACCAGCTTCATCCGGTACGTCGACATCGCCAGCAAGGTCAAGCCGTTCGACAACGTCGAGTGCCGCAAGGCCGTGATCTACGCGGCCGACTACAAGTCGATGCAGACGGTCCGCGGCGGCCCGGAGGCCGGCGGCGACATCGCCACCAACATGCTGCCCAAGTCCATCAAGGGCTCGGACGACTACGACCCGTACGGCATCCTCGCCCGCGACGGCAAGCCCGACGTCGCCAAGGCCAAGGCGGCCCTGAAGGCGTGCGGCAAGCCGGACGGCTTCAGCACCAACATCAGCGCCCGCAGCAACAACCCGGGCGAGGTGCAGACCGCCGAGGCGCTTCAGCAGTCGCTCCAGGCCGTCGGCATCAAGGCCGAGGTCGAGGCCATCGACGGTGCCGAGTCCTCCACCATCACCGGCTCCCCGGCCGTGGTGAAGCAGCGCGGTCTGGGCCTGGTCATGACCGGCTGGGGTCCCGACTTCCCGACCGGTCAGGGCTTCTCGCAGCCGCTGGTGGACGGCCGCTTCATCGCCCCCAACGGCAACTACAACGTCTCCGAGACCAACGACCCGAAGATCAACAAGCTCTTCGACGACGCGCTCCAGGAGACCGACGCCGACAAGGCCGGTGAGATCTACAAGGAGATGAACCACGCCGTCTCCGACCGGGCCGCGCAGATGCCGTTCATCTACGAGAAGAACTTCACCTGGCGCAGCTCGCGGCTGACGAACGCGTACTCCACCGCCGCGTACAACGGCCGCTACGACTACGTCTCCCTGGGCGTCGTCAAGTAACCGTTGTCACGGTCAACCGCCCCATGGTGACGCGTCACCTCCCACCATCGCCCAACCCGCCAGTCCCGAAGGGCAGGTGATGGCCTCGGGCGGTGGCCCGGGGGCCCCGTGAAAGGGGTCCCCGGGCCACCGCCGGGCCGCGCACAGTGCTTGCTTACGTCATCCGGCGCTTGTTCGCCGTCGCCATGATGCTGCTGGTCGTGACCCTGACGACCTTCGTCATCTTCTTCGTGCTCCCCAAGTGGGCGGGCTCCGACCCGGCCTATCTCTTCGCCGGAAAGCAGACCGACCCGGCCGCGATCGAGGGCATCCGGCAGAAGCTGGGCCTCGCCGATCCGGTGCTGGTGCAGTTCTGGAACTTCGTCCAGGGCCTGATCGTCGGCCGGGAGTACACCAACGGCGCCGATGTCACCAACTGCCCGGCCCCCTGCTTCGGTTACTCCTTCCGCACCGAGCAGGACGTCTGGCCGCAGCTCACCGAGGCGATCCCGGTCACCCTCTCGCTGGCCGCCGGGGCGTGTCTGCTCTGGGTCGTCGGCGGTGTCGCCGCCGGTGTGGTCTCCGCGCTGCGCCGGGGCACCCTGTGGGACCGGGCCGCGATGACGGTCGCGCTGGCCGGCGTCTCGCTGCCCATCTACTTCACCGGTCTGCTCTCCCTGGCGGTCTTCAGCTACCAGCTCGACTGGGTCGGCGGCGAGTACGCGCCGCTCGAAGAGGACTTCGCCCAGTGGTTCCAGACCCTGGTGCTGCCCTGGATCACCCTCGCCTTCCTCTACGCGGCGATGTACGCCCGGCTCACCCGGGCCACCATGCTGGAGGTCATGGGCGAGGACTACATCCGCACGGCCCGCGCCAAGGGCCTCACCGAGCGGGTCGTCATCGGACGGCACGCGATGCGCTCCACCTGGACGCCGGTGCTCACCCTCCTCGGACTGGACATCGGGGCGCTGCTGGGCGGTGCGGTGCTCACCGAGTCCACCTACAACCTGCCGGGCCTCGGCCGGCTCGCTATCGACTCCATCGGCACCAAGGACCTTCCGGTGATCCTCGGCGTCACCCTCGTCGCCGCCCTGTTCATCTGTGTCGCGAACCTCCTCGTGGACCTGTTGTACGCCGTAATCGACCCGCGAGTGAGGATCGGATGACCAACCTCGGCAAAGCCGGAACCTCCGGACCGGTCCTCGCCCCCGGCGAGGTCGGAGCGGCCGGTTCCGCCGCCCCCACCGCCTTCCTCGAAGTGCGCGACCTGAAGGTGCACTTCCCGACCGACGACGGTCTGGTCAAGTCCGTCGACGGCCTCAGCTTCCAGCTGGAGCGCGGCAAGACCCTCGGCATCGTCGGGGAGTCGGGCTCCGGGAAGTCCGTCACCTCGCTGGGCATCATGGGCCTGCACACCGCCGGGCAGTACGGCCGGCGCAAGGCCCGGATCTCCGGCGAGGTCTGGCTGGACGGCCAGGAGCTGCTGGGCGCGGATCCGGACCAGGTGCGCAGGCTCCGGGGCCGCAACATGGCGATGATCTTCCAGGACCCGCTCTCCGCGCTCCACCCGTACTACACGATCGGCAAGCAGATCGTGGAGGCCTACCGGGTCCACCACAAGGTCGACAAGAAGACCGCCCGCAAGCGGGCCGTCGAGATGCTCGACCGGGTCGGCATCCCCCAGCCGGACAAGCGGGTGGACAGCTATCCGCACGAGTTCTCCGGCGGTATGCGCCAGCGCGCCATGATCGCCATGTCGCTGGTCAACAACCCCGAGCTGCTGATCGCGGACGAGCCGACGACCGCGCTCGACGTCACCGTCCAGGCGCAGATCCTCGATCTGATCCGCGACCTCCAGAAGGAGTTCGGCTCGGCGGTCATCGTCATCACCCACGACCTCGGCGTCGTCGCCGAACTCGCCGACGACATCCTGGTGATGTACGGCGGCCGGTGCGTGGAGCGCGGGCCCGCCGAGAAGGTCTTCTACGAGCCCCAGCACCCCTACACCTGGGGACTGCTCGGCTCGATGCCGCGCGTCGACCGGGACCAGACCGAGCGGCTCATCCCGGTCAAGGGCTCCCCGCCCAGCCTGATCAACATCCCCGACGGCTGTGCCTTCAATCCGCGGTGCCCCTACGCCGACGTGCCGGAGAAGAACGCGACGCGCACCGTCCGCCCCGACCTCCGCCCGGCGGGCGACCGGCACTTCTCCGCCTGCCACATGGCGACGGAGGACCGGACGCGGATCTGGACCGAAGAGATTGCGCCCAAGCTGTGACTGACACTGTGAAGATTCCCGGACAGACGGCGCCGGCCCCCCAGGCGCTGCTGAAGGTCGACGGCCTGGTCAAGCACTTCCCCATCAAGAAGGGGCTGCTGCGGCGGCAGACCGCGGCCGTGCGGGCCGTCGACGGGCTGAGCTTCGACGTCCGCCCCGGCGAGACCCTCGGCGTGGTCGGCGAGTCCGGCTGCGGAAAGTCGACCATGGGCCGGCTCATCACCCGGCTGCTGGAGCCGACCGCCGGGAAGATCGAGTTCCAGGGCCACGACATCACCCATCTGGGCGTCGGGGCCATGCGACCGCTGCGCCGCGACATCCAGATGATCTTCCAGGACCCGTACTCCTCGCTGAACCCCCGGCACACGATCGGCACCATCGTCTCCGCGCCCTTCAAGCTCCAGGGCGTCACGCCCGAGGGCGGGGTGCGGGCCGAGGTCCAGCGGCTGCTGGAGCTGGTGGGCCTCAACCCCGAGCACTACAACCGCTATCCGCACGAGTTCTCCGGCGGACAGCGCCAGCGCATCGGCATCGCCCGGGCCCTCGCGCTGAAGCCGAAGCTCGTGGTGGCGGACGAGCCCGTCTCCGCGCTGGACGTCTCCATCCAGGCGCAGGTCGTCAATCTGCTGGACGACCTCCAGGACGAGCTGGGGCTCACCTATGTGATCGTCGCCCACGACCTCTCGGTGATCCGGCACGTCTCGGACCGGATCGCCGTGATGTACCTCGGCAAGATCGTGGAGCTGGCGGACCGCACCGCGCTCTACGAGTCGCCGATGCACCCGTACACCAAGGCGCTGCTCTCCGCCGTGCCCGTGCCGGACCCCAGGAGGCGCGGCGGCGGCAGCGAGCGGATCCTGCTGAAGGGCGATGTGCCCTCCCCGATCGCCCCGCCGGCCGGCTGCCGCTTCCACACCCGCTGCTGGAAGGCGACCGAGCGCTGCAAGACCGAGGAGCCGCCGCTGATCGCGCTGGCCCCGGGCCGCCAGGTGGCCTGCCACCACCCCGAGAACACGCCCGAGAACACGCCCGGGGAGGCGGCCGGCCCGGTGCCGGTCGAGATCGGGAAGGCGGTCCCGGCGAAGGAAGCGGAACAGCCCGAGGCGGAGTCCGGAGACTCCGCGGAGTCCGGGGAGGAGTAGCCCGGGCACCAGCAGGGGTCCGATACCGGCACAATCGTCCGGTGCTCCAAGAATTGTTCTCCCCCTCCGTCCAGCATGCGCTCGACCTCGCCGGAATCTTCGTCTTCGCGATCTCCGGTGCTCTCCTCGCCGTCCGCAAGAACTTCGACGTCTTCGGGATGGCGGTGCTCGCCGAGGTGACCGCGCTGGGCGGAGGGCTCTTCCGCGACCTGGTCATCGGGGCCGTGCCCCCGGCCGCCTTCACCGACCTCGGCTACTTCCTGATGCCGCTGGTCGCCACGGCCATAGTCTTCTTCCTCCACCCCCACGTGGAGCGCATCCAGACCGGGGTCAACGTCTTCGACGCGGCGGGGCTCGGGCTGTTCTGCGTGACCGGCACCACCAAGGCGTACGAGTACGGCCTCGGCCTCACCTCCTCCGCCGTCCTCGGCCTCGCGACCGCGGTCGGCGGCGGTGTGCTGCGGGACGTCCTGGCCAACGAGGTCCCCTCGCTGCTGCGCTGGGACCGCGATCTGTACGCGGTGCCCGCCATCGTCGGCGCGGTCATCGTCGTCCTGTGCATCCGCTTCGACGAGCTGAACGCCTTCACCAGCGCGCTGGCCGCCCTCACCGCCTTCACCCTGCGGCTGCTCGCCATGCGCTTCCACTGGCGGGCCCCGCGCGCCTGGAACCGCCGCTCCGCCACCGCCGACGACGGCCAGTGACCCACCGCTGAAAGCTACCGCTCAGTATGCGGGTCTTGTACGGTACGGCCATGGCACAGGCAGTTCAGGCATCCATCGGGGACAGCGAGTTCGACCGCGACACCGCCCTCACCCCGCGCGCACCGGGCGTCTACGACGCGGAGCTGTCCGCCGGGTGGACGATCATGCGGGCCGTCAACGGCGGCTATCTCCTCGCCCTCCTCGGACGCGCCCTCGGCGACGCGCTCCCGCACCCCGACCCCTTCACCGTCTCGGCCCACTATCTGAGCGCCTCCCGGCCGGGCCCCGCGGTGATCAGGACCGAGGTCATACGCTCCGGCGGCTCGCTCTCCACCGGCCAGGCCTCCCTCTTCCAGTACGACAAGGACGGCACGGAGGTGGAGCGCATCCGGCTGCTCGCCACCTACGGGGAGCTGGACACGCTCCCCGCCGAGGTGCGCACCCCGGCCGCCCCGCCGCCGTTCCCGCCGTACGAGAAGTGCCTCGGGGCCTCCGACGGGCCCCGGCCGCCGATACCCGGCGGCTCGGAGATCCTGGACCGGCTGAACATCCGGCTGGACCCGGCCACCGCGGGCTGGGCGGTGGGCGCGCCCTCGGGGAAGGGCGAGATGCGCGGCTGGTTCTCGCTGGCGGACGGCCGGGACGCCGACCCGCTCTCCCTGCTGCTGACCGTCGACGCCCTCCCGCCCACCGCCTTCGAGCTGGGCATCAAGGGCTGGACCCCGACGGTGGAACTGACCGTCCACATCCGCCGCCGCCCCGCCCCCGGCCCGCTGCGGGTGGCGCTCACCACCCGTAACGCGGCCGGCGGATTCCTGGAGGAGGACGCCGAGGTCTGGGACAGCGAGAACCGGCTGGTGGCCCAGTCGCGCCAGCTGGCGAAGATGCCCGTCGGCCGCTGACGCCGGGGACGCGGGCGGGCACAGCGGTGGACGGGGCGGGCCCGCTCCCGCAGACTTCGTCCGGGGGATCATCGCGACGCGATGGAGGCCCGCCCCCATGACCCCGCACCCCGACACCCTCACCGCCGCCGACGACGACGGCCGGAGCACGCTGCGGATGGAGCGCCGCCTCGCCCACCCGCCCGCCCGGGTCTGGGAGGCGCTCACCCGGCCGGCCCCGCTCGCCCGGTGGTTCCCCGTCGAGGCGAGCGTGGACCCGCGCCCCGGCGGACGGATCGACTTCACCGGCCCGGACGGGAGCGCCCCCGGGAGCACCGGCACCGTCACCGAAGCCCGTGCACCGGAGCTCCTCGCCTTCACCTGGGGCGAGGACGGCCTCCGCTTCGAGATCGCCCCCGACGGCGAAGGCTCGCTCCTCGCCCTCTCCCACACCTTCGGCGACCGGTACGGCGCGGCGAGCTTCGCCGCCGGCTGGCATCTTTGCCTCGGCGCGCTCGCCCGGCTGCTCGACGGCGCGGAGCCCCCGGCCGGGAACGACCCCGGCGACCAGCTGCACGAGGAGTACCTCGCCGCCTTCGGCCTCGACCGGGGTGCCGTCGACACCACCGCCGACGGCTGGCGAATCCGCCTCGAACGCCAGCTCGTCCGGCCCGGGGACGAGGTCTGGGCCGAACTCTCGGCGGGCTCCACCCCCCTCCTCGGCGGCCCCGCCCCCCGGGGCTTCACCACTGGGCAGAGCCCGCCCGGCCGGATCACCGGGCTGCGCCCGCCCCGGCTGCTCTCGTACCGCACCACCCCCGCCGGAGAGGTCCGCTGGCAGCTCGCCGAAGGCACCGGCCACGGCCCCCGGCTGATCCTCACCCAGACCGGCCCGGCCACCGCGCCGCCCGAACCGGTGCTGGCCGCCTGGGAGGCCCGCGTCGCCGCCCTCGCGGCCCGGCTGCGCCGCCGCTAGCCGGGCCTACCGCCTACCGCCTACGAGACCTCGCGGCCGAGCCAGGCCGCGAGCCGCTCGTGCGCCCCCGCGTCCGGCCCCGCCTCGCGGACCGGCCCGAACGGGACCTCCTCGCCGCGCCGGTCGGCGGTCAGCGCCTCGCGCGCCAGCGGCAGGACCGCCTCGGCCGGCTCCGGGTCCAGGACCAGCGGATGCCCCAGCGCCCTGGAGAGGTCCCAGGTGTGCGTCGCCGTCTCCATCACCGCGCTCGCCACCGCCCCCGCGCCCGGCATGGTGCCCCACGGCAGCTCGGTCGTCCGGGCCAGCTTCGCGTCGTCCGCCCAGGCCCGGTCGAAGCGGCGGCGCGCCTCCTCGTACACCGCGACCCACTCGCCGTCCGCGACCTCCTCCGACCAGGTGGGCGCGGTACGGAAGTCCCCGCCCTCGCCGACGAAGGCCATCCAGTGGGTGCTGTTCACCACATGGGCCAGCAGCGCCCGGACGTCAAACTCGGGACACGGCGTCGGATCGCCCATCCGCTCGGGCGTCAGGGTCTTCAGCAGCTCCGCGAACTGGTCGGCGGCGCGCTCGTGGAGGAGGCGAAAGTCGTTCATGCGGTCCATCTCCCAGGAAGTCGTCGGCGGCCCGGCGCGGGCCGACGCGGCTCACTCTGGCCGGATAACCTGACAACAACCGTCATGTATGAACCGAGGTTTCGTCCGCGAAGGCGCGTCCCGTGAAATCCGACCGGCTGCTGTCGATCCTGCTGCTGCTCCAGACCCGGGGGCTGGTCCCCGCGGCCGTGCTGGCCGAGCGTCTCGAGGTGTCCGTACGCACCATCTACCGGGATGTGGAGGCGCTCTCCGCCGCCGGGGTCCCGGTCTACGCGGAACGCGGCCGGCACGGCGGGATCACCCTGCTCCCCGGGTACCGCACCGATGTCACGGGCCTCACCGAGGACGAGTCCCGCGCCCTGTTCGTCCTCGCGGCCCAGGGCGCGCACACCGCGCTCGGCCTCGACCGGGCGCTCGGCTCCGCCCTGCGCAAGATCATGGCCGCGCTGCCCGAACCGCACCGGCCGGCGGCCGAGCTGACGAGCCGGCGCGTCCTGGTCGACCCGGAGCGCTGGCTGACCCGGCCCGGGCCCGCCGTCGACCTGGACGTGCTGAACACCGCCGTCTTCACCGACCGCCGGCTCGGCCTGCGCTACCGCCGGTCGGTGACGAGCGGGCCGCGCGACTACCTCCTCGACCCGTACGGCCTCGTCGCCAAGGCGGGGATCTGGTACCTGGTCGCCGACAAGGCGGGGGAGCCGAGGATCTTCCGGGTGGACCGTGTGGTCTCCGCCACCGTCCTCGACGAGCCGGTGCGCCGCCGGCCCGGTCTGGAGCTGGCGGCCCTCTGGCAGAGCCTGCGCTCCCGGATGAGCGAACGGCCCCCGGGGGCCGTGGTGACCGCCCGGATCCACCGCGACCGGCTGGATCTGCTGCTGCGGATGTACGGCGGTCTGCTCACCGGCGACCCCGTCCCCGAGGACGGCGAGGGCGAGGGCGACGGCGAGTGGTCCCGGATCGAGCTGGGCTTCGACGTCCTCCCGGCCGTCCGCGCGCTGCTGGCCTTCGGCGAGGGCGTCGAGGTCCTCTCACCGCCCGCCGCCCGCGAGGAGCTGATCCGCACGGCCGCCGCCGTCACCGCCCTGTACGCGGCCCCCGGGCCCCGCTGACCGGACCACCCGCCGGCCCCCGCCCGAGGGGGCCGAGGGGCGGATGTGGCGGGCC
This sequence comes from Streptomyces amakusaensis, assembly GCF_039532665.1. Taxonomy (NCBI): domain Bacteria; kingdom Bacillati; phylum Actinomycetota; class Actinomycetes; order Kitasatosporales; family Streptomycetaceae; genus Streptomyces; species Streptomyces amakusaensis. The sequence goes on from NZ_BAAASB010000002.1 coordinate 344,844, forward strand.
GCACGCCCCGTACCCCCCTGCGCCGCGTCCGCGCCCCCCGGCCGCCTCGTAGAATCAGCCACACCATGGCCTACCTCGACCACGCCGCGACCACTCCGATGCTGCCGGAGGCCGTCGAGGCGATGACCGCCCAGCTCACCGCTGTCGGCAACGCCTCCGCACTGCACGCCGCCGGCCGCCGGGCCCGGCGGACCGTCGAGGAGGCCCGCGAAGCGCTCGCCGAGTCGCTCGGCGCACGCCCCAGCGAGGTGGTCTTCACCTCGGGCGGCACCGAGGCCGACAACCTCGCCGTCAAGGGGCTCTACTGGCAGCGCCGCGACGCCGACCCCGCCAGAACCCGCGTCCTCGCCAGCCCCGTCGAGCATCACGCCGTGCTCGACGCCGTCGACTGGCTCGCCGAGCACGAGGGCGCGACCGTCGAGTACCTCCCGGTCGACCACTACGGCAGAGTCCACCCCGAGGCGCTGCGCGAGGCCATCGGGCGGAACCCCGACGATGTGGCGCTCGCGACCGTGATGTGGGCGAACAACGAGATCGGCACCATCATGCCGATCGCCGCCCTCGCCTCCGTGGCGCGCGAGTTCGACGTGCCCCTGCACTCCGACGCGGTCCAGGCCTTCGGCCAGACCGAGGTCGGCTTCGCGGACTCCGGGCTCGCCGCGATGACCGTGTCCGGCCACAAGATCGGCGGACCGTACGGCATCGGAGCCCTGCTGCTGGGCCGGGAGTACACCCCCGTGCCCGTGCTGCACGGCGGCGGCCAGGAGCGGCACGTCCGCTCGGGCACCCTCGACACCCCCGCCATCGCCGCCTTCGCGGTCGCGGGCCGGCTCGCCGCCGAGCGCCGCGAGGAGTACGCCCGGGAGATCGGCTCCCTCCGCGACGAACTGGTCCGCGCCGTCCGCGCCGCCGTCCCCGACGTGATCCTCGGCGGCGACCCGGCCGACCGGCTCCCCGCCAACGCCCACTTCACCTTCCCCGGCTGCGAGGGCGACTCGCTGCTCCTCCTCCTCGACGCCCAGGGCATCGAGTGCTCCACCGGATCGGCCTGCACGGCCGGCGTCGCCCAGCCCAGCCATGTCCTTCTCGCCACCGGCACCGACCCCGACCTGGCGCGCGGCACCCTCCGCTTCACCTTCGGCCACACCTCCACCAAGGCCGACGTCGACGCGGTCGCCGAGGCCATCGGCCCGGCCGTGGAGCGCGCCCGCACCGCCGGACTCAGCTGACCCCCGGTGACCCCGGCGGGCCGCTACTCGGCGGCCCGCCGAGCCGAGGGCATCGCCGCGCGCACCAGCCTCAGATAGCGGTCCCAGTCCCAGTGCGGCCCCGGGTCGGTGTGATCCGTCCCCGGCACCTCCACATGCCCGATGATGTGCTCACGGTCCACCGGCAGCCCGTGGCGGACACAGATGTCCGCCGTGAGCCGCGCCGAGCCCCGGTACATCGCGTCCGTGAAATCCTGCGGCCGGTCGACGAAGCCCTCGTGCTCTATCCCGATGCTGCGCTCGTTGAACGAGCGGTTCCCCGCGTGGAAGGCCACATCCAGCTCGCGGATCATCTGGGCGACATGGCCGTCCTTCCGCACCACATAGTGCGTCGCCGCGCCGTGCCCCGGGTTCTTGAACACCCTCAGCGCCGTCGGATAGCTGCCCTGCACCACATGGATGATCACCCGGTCGATCTCGAAGTCGTCGGGCCGGTCGGCCAGCCGCCAGTTCGCCGTGGACGCGGCGGTCCACTCCGCGCCGGCGTGATCGAGTTCACCCTCCTTGCGCGGCTTCGCCATCCCCGGCACCTTCCACCACAGCCGCTCCAGCTCCTCCCGCGCGAGCAGGCCGCCGCCCGCCACCGCGACCGCGCCCCCGATCAGCACCCCCCGTCTGCCGATCCGGGGCACGCCCCGCCCGCCCTTTCCCGCGCCGCTGCCGCCCCGGCCCCGGCCGCCGGTCCCGGCACCGCTCCCCGCTCTGCTTCCCATGGCCTGTTCAACGCGGCCGGGAGCCTCCTCGGTTCCCCGGGCCCGTACTCTGGTAGGGCTATGACTCAGACTTCCCAGCGCCCCCTGCGCGTGCTCGCCGCCATGTCCGGCGGTGTGGACTCCGCCGTCGCCGCCGCCCGCGCCGCCGAGGCCGGCCACGATGTGACCGGAGTGCATCTGGCGCTCTCCGCGAACCCGCAGTCCTTCCGCACGGGCGCGCGCGGCTGCTGCACCATCGAGGACTCGCGCGACGCCCGCCGCGCCGCCGATGTGATCGGCATCCCCTTCTACGTGTGGGATCTCGCCGAACGCTTCCGCGAGGACGTCGTCGACGACTTCGTCGCGGAGTACGAGGCCGGCCGCACCCCCAACCCCTGTCTCCGCTGCAACGAGAAGATCAAGTTCGCGGCGCTGCTGGACAAGGCGCTCGCGCTGGGCTTCGACGCGGTCTGCACCGGCCACTACGCGACCGTGATCACCCGCGAGGACGGCAGCCGCGAGCTGCACCGCGCCGAGGACATGGCCAAGGACCAGTCGTACGTCCTCGGAGTGCTGGACGAGCGCCAGCTCGCCCACGCCATGTTCCCCCTCGGCGACACCCTCACCACCAAGGACGAGATCCGCGCGGAGGCCGAGCGGCGCGGACTGGCGGTCGCCAAGAAGCCCGACAGCCACGACATCTGCTTCATCGCCGACGGCGACACCCAGGGCTTCCTCGCCTCCCGCCTCGGCACCGCCGAGGGCGACATCGTCGACGAGTCCGGCACGAAGGTCGGCACCCACGAGGGCGCGTTCGGCTTCACCATCGGCCAGCGCAAGGGCCTGCGCATCGGCCACCCCGCCGCCGACGGCAAGCCGCGGTACGTCCTCGACATCTCCCCGGTGAACAACACGGTCACCGTCGGCCCCGTCGAGGCCCTCGACGTCACCTCCCTGACCGCGATCCGCCCCCGCTGGTGCGGCTCCGCCCCGGCCGGCCCCGGCGTCTACACCGCCCAGCTGCGCGCCCACGGCGGCGAGACCGAGGTCACCGCCGCCCTGGAGGGCGACGAGCTGACCGTCTCCTTCAGCGAGCCGGTCCGGGGCGTCGCCCCCGGCCAGGCGATCGTCCTCTACGACGGCACCCGCGTCGTCGGCTCGGCGACGATCTCCGCGACCTCGCGCACGGCGGCCCGGGTCGCCTGAGCCGTACCGGCGCCCGCCGGAGACACCCCGGGGGTCAGCCGCCCGGGGAGCGCCCGCCGCGCTCCCCCGGCGGCCCGCTCCCCGCGCGGGCGGCGAAAGCAACGAAGGCCGCGAAGACCGGGCGGTCCGCCACGACCACCCGCGCCGGCCGCCCGCTGTCCCGGACGGCCACCACCCCCGCCCGGCCGTCGAGACAGACCTCGACACAGGCGTTGCCGGACGCTTCGGAGAACGAGGACTTGAACCAGCGAGGCGTGGACAAGCGGTACCTCTTTTAGAGACTCCGGGCGATTTCGAGGATGAGATCCCTCGACCTCCCCGGATTCAACGTGACCCGCTCGACCACGTCCAGGCGCTTTCGGAAGTTGGCCAATTGCGTGGGGGAGTCGAAGAAGACCGCACCGGTCGGCGAGTCGACCTCCACCGTGTCCAGACGCGAATTCGCCGCCGACGCGTACAGCACTGTCTCCCCGGCCAGAGGGAAACCCTCCGTCCCGAAAGGGATGACGAGCAGCCGCACATTGGCCCGGGTGCTCTCCCGGGCCAGCCGCTCCAGCTGGGCCCTGGCGACCTTCCGCCCGCCCACGCACATGCGCAGCGCCGCCTCGTGGACCATTCCCACATAAGGCAGCGCCGGAGTGCGGGTGATCACCTCACGGCGGGCCTGCCGATGCGCGATCCGCAATTCGATCTCCAGCCTGGGCAGGGCCGGAATGTACAGCCCGAAGAGCGCGCGGGCATGGTCCTCGGTCTGGAACATGCCGGGAATGTGCGCGGTCTGGAGCGTCCTCAGCGCCGAAGCGTGGTGTTCCACCTCCGCGACATCGAGAAAGTCCGCCGGGATCTTTCCCCGGTACTCGTCCCACCAGCCCCTGACGCGCCCGCCGGTCATCGCGGCCAGCGCGTCGACGAGCCCGGCGTCCCCGCACGCGTAAATGCTCGCGAGTCTGCGCAGCCGCCCCTCGCTGATGCCAAAACGGCCCGCCTCGATATTCGAGATCATGGTGCGGTCCGCCCCGAGACGCTGCGCCGCCACGGGCGCGGAGAGCCCGGCCTCCTCCCGCAGTCTGCGCAATTCCGCGCCGAAACGGCGCTGGCGGACGGTGGGACTGTGCCTGGGGGCCATGGGGTCAACTCCTCGCTCGCGCGCACATCTTGCCGACCGGCGCGCGCCCCGCGTCCACCAGAACGCGACAGTCCACCCGTTCTGGTGAGCGCCGTACGGAAACTCGAACGCGGCTCCCGTACAGCGATCCCGTACACCGGTCCCGTACCCGGACCGCGCGGGAAATCCGTTCGCGGGCACGGCCGCGCCGCGCCTACCGTGCTGTCATGAACATCTGTGTCTTTCTCTCCGCCGCCGAGCTGGACGACCGCTACACCCGCCCGGCCCGGGAATTCGCCGAACTGCTCGGCAAGGGCGGCCACACCCTCGTCTGGGGAGGCTCCGAGAGCGGGCTGATGAAGGTCGTCGCCGACGGGGTGCGGGAGTCGGGCGGCCGGCTCGTCGGCGTCTCCGTGGCCTTCCTCTCCGGGACGGCCCGGGCGGACGCCGACGAACTGGTGGTCGCGGCCGATCTCGCCGAGCGCAAGGCGCTGCTGCTCGCCAAGTCGGACGCGGTCGTCGTCATGGTCGGCGGCATGGGCACCCTGGACGAGGCCACCGAGATCCTGGAGCTGAAGAAGCACGGGCTGCACGACAAGCCGGTGGTGCTGCTGAACACCGCCGGTTTCTACGACGGGCTGAAGCAGCAGCTCCGGCGGATGGACGAGGAGGGCTTTCTGCCGCTCCCCCTCACCGAGCTGGTGTTCTTCGCCGAGGACGGGGTCTCGGCGCTCGCATATCTGGAGGAGACGGCCGGGATTCGTTAGGCGCGGTCCCCGGGTGCGAGCATGGGCGGCATGGGAACACACCTGATCACCGGTTCCGGCTCCGGCATCGGCGCGGCGGTCGCCCGCCGGCTCCATGAGCGCGGCGAGGAACTCATCCTGCTCGCCCGGGACGCCGGCCGCGCCAAGCAGCTGGCGGCGGCCCACCCGGGCGCGCGCACCCTCGTCGCCGACCTCGCCGACCCCGACCGCATCTCCTGGGCGTTCTCGAAGCAGCCGATGCCCGAGCGGCTCGACTCGCTGCTGCACATCGCGGGCATCGTCGACCTCGGCCCGGTCGGCGATCTGCGCCCCAAGACCTGGCACCAGCAGCTCAACACCAATCTGATCGCCCCCGCCGAACTGACCCGGCTGACCCTGCCGCAGCTGCGCGCCTCGCGCGGGCAGGTCCTCTTCGTCAACTCCGGCGCGGGGCTCGCCACCCACGCCGAGTGGTCCGCGTACTCCGCCGCCAAGCACGGGCTCAAGGCCCTCGCGGACGCCCTGCGGCTGGAGGAGGCCGACAACGGCGTCCGGGTCACCTCCGTCTTCCCCGGGCGCACGGCCAGTCCCATGCAGGCCAAGGTGCACTCCCAGGAGGGCCGGGAGTACGACCCCTCGCGGTGGATCGACCCCGAGTCGGTCGCGACCGCGATCGTCACCGCGCTCGACCTGCCGCGCGACGCGGTGATCGACAACATCAGCGTCCGGCCCGGCCCGGCGGTGCGCTGACCCCGGAGGGTCCGTACGGGGGTGTGCGGGCCTTTCGCGGGCCCGGCCGGAGCGCCGCGTACCCTTCCCGGGTGACCGAGAAGAGCGAGACGCGAAACGCCGGCTGGGGCCCCGCCACCGGTGTCGGATCCATGCCCGGCGGCGACGCACGCGAGGCGGCGAGGACCGTCACCGGATCCTTCGAGACCTTCCCCCATCTGTTCGAGCTGCCCGCCCGGGGACCCGGTGCCGACATGATCGGCCGGACCCTCGGGCTGCTGGTCGAGATGTACGCCCATGTCGAGCCCAGCGGCTGGCGCGTCAGCGACCGCCCCGGGCGCGACACCCGCCGCGCCCGCTCCTGGCTCGGCGAGGACCTCGACGCGCTGGAGGAGTTCACCCAGGGGTACACGGGGCCGCTGAAGATCCAGGCCGTGGGCCCCTGGACGCTCGCCGCCGCGCTGGAGCTGCGCAACGGCGAGGCGGTGCTCTCCGACCCCGGAGCCTGCCGCGATCTCGCCGGCTCGCTCGCGGAGGGGCTCCGCGCCCATCTCGCCGAGGTGCGCCGCCGGATCCCGGGCGCGGACGTGGTGCTCCAGCTCGACGAGCCCTCGCTCACCGCCGTCCTGCTCGGCCGGATCCGCAGCGCCAGCGGCTACCGCGTCCACCGCGCCCCGGACCGCCAGATCGTGGAGTCCGCGCTGCGGGAACTCATCGGCGAGGAGCGGACCGTCGTCCACTCCTGCGCCCCGGACGTCCCCTTCGCGCTGCTGCGCCGGGCGGGGGCGGCGGGAGTCTCCTTCGACTTCGGACTTCTCACCGAGCGTGACGAAGAGGCGATTGGTGAGGCCGTCGAGGGCGGCACCCGGCTGTTCGCGGGAGTCGTGCCGTCCACCGATGCCGCATTGTCGGACCCGGCAGGTAGCGTCATGGGGGTAAGGAAGCTGTGGCGCAGGTTGGGGCTGAATCCGGGGACTCTCGCCGAGTCCGTGGTCATCACCCCGAGCTGTGGTCTGGCGGGTGCGTCTCCGGCGTACGCACGGGCGGCGCTCGCCCACTGCGTCACCGCCGCGAGATCGCTCGCGGACAACCCTGAGTAATGGGTGCCGGGAAACGGGAGGACGAAACGGTGGCTGGCGAAGAGCGGACGGATCTGTCGGCGCAGGAGGATTCTGGGCTGCCCGCACAGGCGCGGGAGCACCATGCCGACCTCGCCGGGCAGATCGAGGAGCACCGCTTCCGGTATTACGTGAAGGAGCAGCCGGTCGTCAGCGACGCCGACTTCGACCGGCTGCTGCGCGCGCTCGAGGAGCTGGAGGAGCGCCACCCCGCCCTCCGCACCCCCGACTCCCCGACCCAGAAGGTCGCCGGGCAGTACGAGACGGACCTCGCCAAGGTCGAGCACCGCGAGCGCATGCTCTCCCTGGACAACGCCTTCGACGAGGAGGAGCTGGCCGCCTGGGCCGAGCGGGTCGAGCGCGAGGTCGGAAGCTCCGGCTTCCACTTCCTGTGCGAGCTGAAGGTCGACGGCCTCGCCGTCAATCTGACCTACGAGAAGGGCCGGCTGACCCGCGCGGCGACCCGGGGCGACGGCCGCGTCGGCGAGGACATCACCCCGAACATCCGCACCATCTCCGACGTCCCCGAGCGGCTGCTCGGCGAGGACGTGCCGGACCTCGTGGAGATCCGCGGCGAGGTCTACTTCCCGATGGACCAGTTCCAGGCTCTCAACGAGAGACGGGTCGCGGCCGGCGAGCAGCCCTACGCCAACCCGAGGAACTCGGCCTCGGGCTCGCTCCGGCAGAAGGACCCCAGGGTCACCGCCACCCTGCCGCTGCACATGGTGGTCCACGGCATCGGGGCCCGTGAGGGCTTCACCATCGACTGCCTCTCGCACGCCTACGACCTGCTGCGCTCCTGGGGGCTGCCCACCGCCCGCCACAACCGGGTGGTGGACTCGCTGGAGGGGGTGCGGGAGTTCATCGCCCACTACGGCGAGAACCGGCACTCCATGGAGCACGAGATCGACGGCGTGGTCGTCAAGCTCGACGAGATCCCCCTCCAGGGGCGGCTCGGCTCCACCGCGCGGGCCCCGCGCTGGGCCATCGCCTGGAAGTACCCGCCCGAGGAGGTCAACACCAAGCTGGTGAACATCCTCGTCGGCGTCGGCCGCACCGGCCGGGTCACGCCCTACGCCCAGGTCGAGCCGGTCCAGGTGGCAGGCTCCGAGGTCGAGTTCGCCACCCTGCACAACCAGGACGTGGTCAGGGCCAAGGGCGTCCTCATCGGCGACACGGTGGTGCTGCGCAAGGCGGGCGAGGTCATCCCGGAGATCCTCGGCCCGGTCGCCGAGCTGCGGGACGGCACCGAGCGGGAGTTCGTGATGCCCACCCAGTGCCCCGAGTGCGGTACGCCGCTGCGGGCCATGAAGGAGGCGGACGTCGATCTGCGCTGCCCCAACGCCCGCTCCTGCCCGGCCCAGCTGCGGGAGCGGCTCTTCTATCTCGCGGGCCGCAAGTCGCTCGACATCGAGCACTTCGGCTATGTGGCGGCGGCGGCGCTCACCAGGCCGCTGGAGCCCGCCGAGCCGCCGCTGAAGGACGAGGGGGACCTCTTCGACCTCACCATGGAGCAGCTGCTGCCGATCCGGGCGTATGTCCTGGACCCGGACAGCAAGCTGCCCAAGCGGGACCCGAAGACGGGCGAGGACAAGACCGCGACGGTCTTCGCCAACCAGGAGGGCGAGGCGCGGAAGAACGCGGTCGCCATGCTGGAGAACATCGCGGCGGCCAAGAACCGCCCGCTCGCCCGGATCCTCACCGGTCTCTCCATCCGCCATGTGGGCCCGGTCGCGGCGGAGGCGCTCGCCCGTGAGTTCCGCTCGATCCAGCGGATCGAGGAGGCCACCGAGGAGGAGCTGGCCGCCACCGACGGGGTCGGCGGGATCATCGCCGCCTCCCTCAAGCAGTGGTTCGCCGAGGAGTGGCACCAGGAGATCCTGCGCAAGTGGCGGGCGGCCGGCGTCCGCATGGAGGACGAGGGCGCGGGGGAGGACGCCGGGCCCCGGCCGCTCGAAGGGCTCACCGTCGTCGTCACCGGAACCCTGGAGAACTACACCAGGGATGGCGCAAAAGAGGCGTTGCAGCGACTCGGTGCGAAAGTGACCGGTTCTGTTTCCAAGAAAACCGGGTTCGTTGTGGTTGGTGATAATCCGGGGTCCAAGTTCGACAAGGCGATGCAATTGAAGGTTCCGGTTCTGAACGAGGACGGATTCGCGATCCTGTTGGCCCAGGGGCCGGAAGCGGCTCGTGAGGCGGCTGTGCCCGCCGAGGCGTGACAGCGGTCCGACGGCGGGGGCGCGCACGGGAGTTGGCGCAGGGTCGCCCGAGGGGCCGAATCCGCCCCGACGGGCGAGAACAGGCCGCTCGGCGCGGTGGGAATCGACTGGTACAGGTTCACCCGTTCGGCGCATAGCAGATGGATAAGGGTGGTCCGGTCGCATTCGGGCAAGAGCAGTAGAGCGATGCCCGTCAGGGCCCTGGGCCGCCTACTGTTGAGCCGTGCGCCTGTCGTGCACGGCTGCGTGGTGGGATTTCAGTCGTGGTGGCATGACAAAAGGACCATCGCCAGGCATCGGCACCGCCGGCTGTGAGAGGGACGGGAATGGAACCGACCGAGAGCGCCGCCCCGGTCCCGCGGCCGCGTGGGCTCACGGCCCTCGCGAGCCTGGTGGGCCTGACCCCCGGACTGCACGCCGTCGTCGTGACGGGTGCCGCGATCGTCCTCGCCACCGGGATCTCCGGAGCGGTGCGCGAGGACCGCGCGCTCTTCCCCGGCGGAGCCGTCGGCTGGGCCTTCGCCGTGCTCACCGGGATCATCGTCGGCCATCTGGTGGCCCTGGGCCGCGACCGCTGGTGGGGCGGCACCGGCTCCGGGGCCGCCCTCACCATCGCCGCCCTCCTCCTCTACGGCTGGGTGCCCGCCGGGCTGGTCAGCCTCGCCGTCGTCGCCCTGGTCGGCACCGTCCGCAAACACCGCTGGCGGCACGGCGTGCTGCACGGCTCCGTCGACATCCTCGGCATCGGCGCTGCCGCCCTCGTCCTCTCCGCCTTCGGCGCGTCCCCCAGCGTCGAGCACCCCTGGGAACCACTCGACTGGGGCATCGAGGCCGCACCCGAAGTGATCCTCGCGGCCACGGCCTATCTCGCGGTCACCCGGCTGCTTCTGTGGTATGTCCTCACCCCGCAGGGCAGCGGACTCCCCACCATCGCCCGCACCGCCCTGCTGCGACAGGGCCTCGTCGCGGTCGCGCTGCTCGGCATCGCCCCGCTGATCTGTGTCGTCGCCGCCGTGCTGCCGGTGCTGCTGCCCCTCTTCGCCATACCCCTCATCGCCCTGGACTCCACCCTGTGGATCGCCCGCGCCAGGGCCGAGGAGCAGCTGCGCGACCCGCTCACCGGGCTCCCCAACCGGCAGTGGCTGCTGGAGCGGACCTGGGCCGCCCTGGAGGACGCCGAGACCAGCGGCAGCCGCGCCGCGCTCGTCCTGATCGACCTCGACCGCTTCCGGTCGGTCAACGACACCCTCGGCCATCTCGCCGGCGACCGGCTGCTGCTCCAGATAGCCCAGCGGCTGCGGCACGCCCTGCCGCGCGGCGCGGAGGCGGCCAGGCTCGGCGGCGACGAGTTCGCCGTACTGCTGCCCACGGCCGACTCCATCACCAGCGCCCAGCGCGTCGCCCGCCAGCTCGCCGTCGAACTCTCCTCGCCGCTCGACCTGGACGGACTCACCCTCGTCCTGGAGGCCAGCGCGGGCGTCGCCGTCTTCCCCGAGCACGCGCTCGACGCGGAGGGGCTGCTGCGCCGTGCGGACGTGGCGATGTACCAGGCCAAGCGCGACCGCACGGGCGTCGAGGTGTACGAGTCCAAGCGCGACAGCAACACCCCCGACCGGCTCGGTCTCCTCGGCGACCTCCGCCGGGCGCTGGACGCCCGCGAGGTGGAGCTGCACTACCAGCCCAAGGTGCGCTTCGACGGCCATGTGGCCGGGCTGGAGGCGCTGGTCCGCTGGGTCCATCCGGAGCGCGGCCGGGTTCCCCCCGACGAGTTCATCGCGATCGCCGAGTCCTCCGGGCTGATGCCGCACCTCACGGAGTACGTACTCGACACCGCCCTCGCCCAGGTCGCCAAGTGGCGGGCCCAGGGGCTGAAGGTCCCCGTCGCCGTCAATGTCTCCCCGCGCGACGTCCACACCCCCGGCTTCGCCGGCTCGGTCGCCGCCCGGCTCGCCCGGCACGGGGTGCCCCCGGGAGCGCTCCAGCTGGAGATCACCGAGCATGTGCTGCTGGAGGATCCCCAGCGGGCCGCGGACACCCTGGCCGGGCTCACCGACCACGGCGTCAAGATGTCCCTGGACGACTTCGGCACCGGCTACTCCTCCCTCGTCCATCTGCGCAGGCTCCCGGTGAGCGAACTCAAGATCGACCGTTCCTTCGTGGCCCGGCTCGCCGTGGACACCGAGGACGCGGAGATCGTCCGCTGCACCGTCGACCTCGCGCACTCCCTGGGCCTGCTGGTGGTGGCCGAGGGCGTCGAGGACGACGAGACCTGGGAGCGGCTGCGCGACCTGGGCTGCGACGCGGTCCAGGGCTGGCTGGTCGCCGCCGCGATGCCCCCGCAGGAGACGACGGCCTGGCTCCGCGCCCGGGGCGAGCGCGGCTGGCACCGCCAGCCCCAGCCCGAGCGGCGGCCCGAGCTCCAGCCCCCCGCCCCGCACTCCACCGACGCCGACGAGCCCTCCGGCCAGGCGGTCCCCTGACCCCGCCGTCGCGGCGGTGACGCCCCGGACCGGTCCTCGCGGCCCCCGGAGCCGAACCGTTTCGTGGTCAGCGCCCCTCGCCCCATAGGATTGGCCCAAACCACACTCACTCACCCCTGAGGATCGCTGCATGCCTGGCATTACGCGCGAGGAGGTCGCCCACCTCGCCCGGCTGGCACGTCTGGAGCTTTCCGGCGACGAGCTGGACCACTTCGCCGGTCAGCTCGGCGACATCATCGGCGCGGTCGCCCGCGTCGCCGAAGTCGCCGACCAAGACGTGCCCCCGACCTCCCACCCGCTGCCGCTGACCAATGTCATGCGCGCGGACGAGGTCCGTCCGTCGCTCACCCCCGAGCAGGCGCTCTCCGGCGCCCCGGCCCAGGAGCAGCAGCGTTTCAAGGTGCCGCAGATCCTGGGGGAGGACTAACCACATCATGACGGACATCATCAAGCTCACCGCGGCCGAGATCGCCGCGAAGATCGCCGCCGGCGATCTCACGGCCGTCGAGGTCACCGAGGCCCACCTCGCCCGTATCGACGCGATCGACGAGAAGGTCCACGCCTTCCTGCACGTCGACCGCGAGGGCGCGCTCGCGCAGGCCCGTGCCGTGGACGCCAAGCGCGCCGCGGGCGAGAAGCTCGGCCCCCTCGCGGGCGTGCCCCTCGCGCTGAAGGACATCTTCACCACCGAGGGCATCCCCACCACGGTCGGCTCCAAGATCCTCGAAGGCTGGATCCCGCCGTACGACGCCACCCTGACGCGCAAGCTGAAGGAGGCCGACGTCGTCATTCTCGGCAAGACCAACATGGACGAGTTCGCCATGGGGTCCTCCACCGAGAACAGCGCCTACGGCCCCACCGGCAACCCCTGGGACCTCACCCGGATCCCCGGCGGCTCCGGCGGCGGCTCCAGCGCGGCCCTCGCCTCCTACGAGGCCCCGCTCGCCATCGGCACGGACACCGGCGGCTCCATCCGCCAGCCCGCCGCCGTCACCGGCACGGTCGGCGTCAAGCCCACCTACGGCGGGGTCTCCCGCTACGGCATGGTCGCCTTCTCCTCCTCGCTGGACCAGGGCGGCCCCTGTGCCCGCACGGTCCTCGACGCGGCCCTGCTGCACGAGGTCATCGCCGGTCACGACCCGCTCGACTCCACCTCCATCGACGCCCCGGTCCCGCCGGTCGTCGAGGCCGCCCGCAACGGCAGCGTCGAGGGCATGCGCGTCGGCGTGGTCAAGCAGTTCCGCGGCGAGCACTACCAGGCCGGGGTGATGCAGCGCTTCGACGAGGCCGTCACCCTCCTCAAGGGGCTCGGAGCCGAGATCGTCGAGCTGGACTGCCCGTCCTTCGACCTCGGTCTCTCCGCGTACTACCTGATCGCCCCCTCCGAGTGCTCCTCGAACCTCGCCCGCTTCGACGCCATGCGCTACGGCCTGCGGGTCGGCGACGACGGCACCAAGTCGGCCGAGGAGGTCACCGCCCTCACCCGTGAGGCCGGCTTCGGCGACGAGGTCAAGCGCCGCGTCATCCTCGGCACCTACGCGCTCAGCTCCGGCTACTACGACGCGTACTACGGCAGCGCCCAGAAGGTCCGCACGCTCATCAAGCAGGACTTCGACACGTCCTTCGAGCAGGTCGACGTGATCGTCTCCCCGACGACCCCGACCACCGCCTTCCCGATCGGCGAGCGCGCCGACGACCCGATGGCGATGTACCTCGCCGACCTCTGCACCATCCCGACCAACCTGGCCGGCAACGCGGCGATGTCGCTGCCCTGCGGGCTGGCCCCGGAGGACAACCTCCCGGTCGGGCTCCAGATCATCGCCCCCGCCATGAAGGACGACCGGCTCTACAAGGTCGGTGCCGCCGTCGAGGCCGCCTTCGTGGAAAAGTGGGGACACCCGCTGCTGGAGGAGGCACCGTCGCTGTGAGCGCACTGACCAAGGCCAAGGGCTTCAAGAAGTCAAAGGCAGGCACCTATCTGTCGATCGGCACCACCGCTTTCGGCGCGCTCGGTGTCCTCAAGCAGGTGAAGGCGGCCCGCGCCGAGCACGACACGCTCCGGCTGATCGACGCCGCGATCACCGGCGCCGCCATCGTCACGGGCGTCGCCCTGCTGGTGCGCGAGCTGAAGCGCCTCGGCGACGACGACGTCCTGTTCGGCTGAGAGGGAAAGTTTCACCGTGACCGTCACTGAATTGGTGTCGTACGAGGCGGCCCTCGCCGGCTACGACCCCGTCATGGGCCTTGAGGTCCATGTCGAACTCGGTACCAAGACCAAGATGTTCTGCGGCTGCTCCACCGAGCTGGGCGCGGAGCCCAACTCGCAGACCTGCCCCACCTGTCTCGGTCTGCCCGGCTCCCTCCCGGTCGTCAACGCGATCGGCATCGAGTCCGCCATCAAGATCGGTCTCGCGCTCAACTGCGAGATCGCCGAGTGGTGCCGTTTCGCCCGGAAGAACTACTTCTATCCGGACATGCCGAAGAACTTCCAGACCTCCCAGTACGACGAGCCGATCGCCTTCAACGGCTATCTGGACGTCCAGCTGGAGGACGGGGAGATCTTCCGGGTGGAGATCGAGCGCGCCCACATGGAGGAGGACACCGGCAAGTCGACCCACGTCGGCGGTGCCACCGGCCGTATCCACGGCGCGTCCCACTCCCTGCTGGACTACAACCGCGCCGGCATCCCGCTGATCGAGATCGTCACCAAGCCGATCGAGGGCGCGGGGACGCGCGCGCCGGAGGTCGCCAAGGCGTACGTCGCCGAGCTGCGCGAGCTGATCAAGGCGCTGGGCGTCTCCGAGGCCCGGATGGACAAGGGCCAGATGCGCTGCGACGTCAACCTCTCGCTGCGCCGCCACGGCGTCGAGAAGTTCGGCACCCGCAGCGAGACCAAGAACGTCAACTCGCTGCGCAGCGTCGAGCGCGCCGCCCGGTTCGAGATCCAGCGGCACGCCGCCGTGCTGGAGTCCGGCGGCACGATCGTCCAGGAGACCCGTCACTTCCACGAGGACGACGGCTCCACCACCTCCGGCCGGATCAAGGACAACGCGGAGGACTACCGGTACTTCCCGGAGCCCGACCTCGTTCCCGTGGCTCCCGCCCGGGAGTGGGTCGAGGAGCTGCGCGCTCTCCTCCCCGAGCTGCCCAGGGTGCGCCGCAACCGGCTCCGTGAGGAGTGGGGCGTCTCCGAGCACGACATGCAGTCGATCCTCAACGCGGGCGCGGTCGAGCCGATCGTCGCCACGATCGAGGCGGGCGCTCCGGCCGACCAGGCCCGCAAGTGGTGGATGGGCGAGCTGGCGCGCAACGCCAACGAGTCCGGCCGCGCGCTGGACGAGCTGCCCATCACCCCCGCGCAGGTCGCCCGGGTCACCGCGCTGGTCGCGGCCGGCGATCTCAACGACAAGCTGGCCCGCCAGGTCATCGAGGGCGTGCTCGCGGGCGAGGGCGACCCGGACGCGGTCGTGGACGGGCGCGGGCTGAAGGTCGTCTCCGACGAGGGCGCGCTCGGCACCGCCGTGGACGAGGCGATCGCCTCGAACGCGGGCGTCGCGGACAAGATCCGCGGCGGCAAGGTGGCGGCCGTGGGCGCGCTCGTGGGCGCGGTCATGAAGGCCACCCGGGGTCAGGCGGACGCGGCTCGCGTCAAGGAGCTGATCCTGGAGAAGCTCGGCGTGACCGAGGGCTGAGCCGTACGGGCGAGGCAGGGGGCGGTCCGCACCGTGGTGGTGCGGGCCGCCCCCTGCCCGTACCCCCGCCCGCGCCTCTCGCGGGGCGGCGGCACGGTCAGTGGCGTATGCCCAGCCCGGGGAGGAGCAGCTCGCCCCGGTCCTTGCAGCTGACGTCCCGGGCCCGCAGGTCCTTGGGTTCCAGGGTGCCCCGGGCTCTCAGCTCGGCGATCGCCAGCCGGGCGGCCTCCGCGGCCTCGGGCCGGTCCGGGTCGGGGAACTCCGCCTGCCACCAGCCCCGGTCGCGGGAGTGCCAGCCGCGCGAGCGCATCAGCCGGTCGCGCTCGGGGGTGTCCTCGCCGTCCCGGTCGTCCACCGAGACATGCAGCCCGTCCGCCAGGGCGTAGGAGAGCTGGATCCGCCGGCCCCGGTCCGCGTCGCTGGTCAGGGAGAATCCCGCCCAGTCGCCGCCGACCTGCACCGGCAGCTGCTCGATCCAGGCGCCGAGCATCAGCTCCAGCGCGCTCGCGAAGTGCTCCAGCGAGGACGCCGTACGCCCGCCGGTGTGCTCCGTGGGGCGCTCGCCGGGGCCGCTGCGGTCCAGCTGCCAGATGTAGGGCAGCAGATCGAAGTCGTGCGGCTCGTCGGCCGCCCACGCGCCGCCCCAGGCGAAGGTGCGCAGCTCGTCGGCCTCCATGCCCTCGGTGTCATGGACGGAGAGCCGGGCCCGGTGGCAGTCCCCGGAGAGAAGGACGATCCGTCTCGCGTCGCGCCAGCGGACATTGGGACCGTGGGCCGAGCCGCCGTAGAGCGTCGGCTCGCCGATCCGGGCGACTATCGCTCCGTACACCTCCCGGAAGGACTCCCGCCGCTCGCGGAGCGAGGCCCCCGGCTCATGGACGAGCACCGCCCGGGGGCCGTGGCCGGCGCGGGTCGCGGTCGCGTCGTGCAGGGTGAGGGCGAACTGCGCGGCCTCGCCGGGCGTCAGGGTCGGCTGGTTGGTCCCCGTCGTCTCCATGCCGTCCATCGTGCCAGCCGGGGCCGACAACAGCCGCTGCCCGCCGGGGCGTTTGTCGCGCCGGGCGCGTGCCGGCTCGGGGAGCGCACGCCCCCGCGCCTGTGACTAAGCCCACGAAAACCGGCTAAAAGGGCAAAGGGCGGGGATTGGCTGACAGAGTGAGTCGACCAGCATGTCACGCGTTCTTTCCGGGGTGTTCCCCAGCGAAGATCCAAGAATTTCACCCAGGGGGCACCTCCGTTGGCAGCCATCGCCCGCTGGTGCGTCACGCACCGACTCGTCACCGTGCTGATATGGGTGCTCGCCGCCGCGGGTGTGGCCCTCGCGGCCGGAGCCGCCGGAACGGCCTACTCCAACGACTACGAGGTCCCCGGCACCGAGTCCGGCCGCGCCGCCCAGCTCCTGGAGCGGGGCTTCCCCGGCACCGCCGGGGACAGCGCCACCGTCGTCTGGCACGCCGAGGACGGCGGGGTCCGCGCCGGGGCCGTACGGGAGCCGGTGGAGCGCATGCTCGCGTCGGTCGCCGCGCTCGAACCGGTGGCCGCGGTCACCGGCCCGTACGAGGTGGGCGGAGCCGTACGGATCAGCCCCGACGGGCGCACCGCCTACGCGGACGTCACCTTCCGCCAGCGGGCCGAGGACCTCCCGGCGGGCGCGGTCGAGGAGCTGGTGGAGACCGCGAGAGCCGCCGCGACCGACCGGATCCAGGTAGAGGTGGGCGGTGCCGCCATCGGCCCGGCCGAGGCCCCCCAGGGGCATCTGGCCGAGGCCGTCGGGGTGGCGGTCGCCGCCGTGGTCCTCTTCCTCGCCTTCGGCTCGCTCGCCGCCAGCCTGCTCCCCATCGCCACCGCCCTCGTCTCCGTCGGCGCGGCGTACGCGGGCACCGTCCTGCTCGGCCATGTCATGACCGTCGCCGACTTCGCCCCGATGCTCGGACTCCTCATCGGCCTCGGCGTCGGCATCGACTACGCCCTCTTCATCGTCACCCGCCACCGCACCGGGCTGCGCGCCGGACTCCCCGTGGAGCGGGCCGCGGTCACCGCCGTCGCCACCACCGGACGCGCGGTCGTCTTCGCCGGGGCGACCGTCTGCATCGCCCTGCTGGGCATGCTCATCCTGCGGCTGAACTTCCTCAACGGCGTGGCGGTAGCCGCCTGCCTCACGGTGGTCCTCACCGTCGCCGCCTCGGTGACCCTGCTGCCCGCCCTGCTCTCGTACACCGGCCCCCGGGCGCTGAGCGGCCGGGAGCGGCGGCAGCTGCGCGAGTCCGGGCCGAGGCCGCAGCTCCCGACCGGATTCGCCGCCCGCTGGTCCGCGTTGGTGGAGAAGCGCCCCAGGGCGCTGGGCGCGGTCGCCGCCGTCATCATGGCGGTCCTGGCGCTCCCCGCCCTCTCGCTCCACCTCGGCACCTCGGACCAGGGCAACAACCCGGCCGGCTCCACCAGCCGGAAGGCCTACGACCTGCTGGCCCACGGCGGCCCCGGCGCGGAGGGCGGCTTCGGCCCCGGCGTCAACGGCCCGCTCACCCTCGTCGCCCGCGTCGGCTCTCCGGCCGACCGGGCCGCGCTGGAGCGGCTGCCCGCCGCCCTCGGCGGGGCCCGGGGCATCGCCTCGGCCGGCCCGGTCGCGTACAACCCCGCCGGTGACACGGCGGTGCTCACCGTCGTACCCGACTCCTCGCCCCAGTCGAAGCGGACCAGCGAACTCGTCGACCGGCTCCGGGGCGAGCTGCTGCCCGCCGCCGTCGGCCCCTCGGGACCGGCCGTGCACGTCGGCGGCGTGACCGCGAGCTACGACGACTTCGCCGAGATCATCGTGGGCAAGCTGCCGCTCTTCGTCGGCGTCGTCATCGCCCTCGGCTGTCTGCTTCTGCTGCTGGCCTTCCGCTCGGTCGCCGTCCCGCTGAAGGCCGCCCTGATGAACGTGGCCGCCGTCGCCGCCTCCTTCGGCGTCGTCGTCGCGATCTTCCAGTGGGGCTGGGGCAGCGAACTGCTCGGCCTCGGGCGGGCGGGCCCGATAGAGCCCTTCCTGCCGGTCATCATGGTCTCGGTGCTCTTCGGACTCTCCATGGACTACCAGGTCTTCCTGGTCAGCCGGATGTACGAGGAGTGGCTGGCCACCGGCGACAACCGGCGCGCGGTGCGGGTGGGGCTCGCCGAGACCAGCCGGGTGATCAACTCCGCCGCCGTGATCATGATCTCGGTCTTCCTCGCCTTCGTCCTCAGCGGCGACCGGGTCATCGCCATGTTCGGCATCGCGCTCGCCGCCGCCGTCGCCCTGGACGCCTTCGTCCTGCGCACCCTGCTGGTCCCCGCCCTGATGCATCTGCTCGGCGGGGCGAACTGGTGGCTCCCGCGCGCCCTGGACCGGCGGCTGCCCCGTATCAGCATCGAACCGCCCGATTCCCACGATTATGCGAAGATTCCTCAGCCGCGCATGAGCCAGGACGAACGGCTCGTGCCGTAAACCGGTCCGGAGGAAAGACCACCATGTTCGCGACACCCCTGGAGACGACCGACGGCCGGCGCGCGGAGCTGTGCCCCCTGGAGCCGTGGCAGGCGGCGGAGTTCCTCGCCCACATGGACCGGGGCCGGGAGTACGTCGGACGCCACATCGGCCTCCCGGACGTCGTCGGCGACCTGGGAGCGGCGCGCGCCTACCTCCAGTCGTACGCCGACAAGCAGGCCGCCGACAGCGGCCGGATCTACGGCATCCGACTCGACGGGGTCCTCGTCGGCGGGGTGCTCTTCCGGCTCTTCGACGCCGGCTCCGGCACCTGCGAGGTCGGCTGCTGGCTGGAGCCGTCCGCCGCGGGCCGGGGCCTCGTCACCCGGGCCGCCGGGACGATCATCGACTGGGCGGTCGAGGAGCGCGGCATTCACCGGATCGAGTGGGTCGTCTCCAGCGAGAACACCCCGAGCGTCAGGGTCGCCGAGCGCCTGGGCATGCGCCGGGACGGCGTGCTGCGGCAGGCCTCCTCCCACCGGGGCGCGCGCCAGGACCTGGAAGTCTGGTCCGTGCTCGCCCCCGAGTGGCGCGAGCGCCGGTCGGACGCGTAGCGCTCCGGCGCGCCGGTCGTTAAGGGGACTCTCAGACAGGCCGCCTACCGTGCGCCCAATGAACCCCACGGACACCGACAAGACCACCGACGACACCACCGCTCCCGGCCTCCGCAAGGACAAGGACGCCGAGGAGGCCTCCGCGAAGACCACGGAGGCCCCTGAGGCCCCTGAGGCTCCCGAGGGCGCGGAAGCCGCCGCCGACTCCGACTCCGACGGCGACGCCGAGGCCGGCACCGAGGAGCTGGACGAGGCCCCCCGCGAGTCCTCCGGGCTGCTGGCGGCCACCGCGGGCGTCGTCGCCGCCGGACTCGGCGTCATCGGTCTCAGCGGCAGCTGGGTCGGCACCATCGCCGCCGAGCGCCAGTCCCTGCTGGGCCGGTTCGAGACCTCCCAGAGCGCCACCCCCGCCGAGCAGATCTCCGCGCTCTACGGTGACGCCTGGCACACCACCGCCCTGGTCAACGGCTTCTTCGCGACCCTCGCCGTCATCGTCGGCATCGCCGTCCTCGCGCTCCCGCGCACCCCCGTGTGGATCCGCGCCGTCGCCGCCGGCGGAGCCGTCCTCGGCGTCCTCGGCCTGCTGGCCGCGATCGGGATGTACGTCGACGTCCTGCCCATGCCCGACGGCGGCGGCGCGGGCGCGGGCGGCGGCAGCTGACCGACCGCCCCCACGCGGCGAATACCGGTGGCGTCCGCCCCGCGGCGGTGTTCCACTCGGCGGATGGATCATGAGAGAACCCTCGCCCTGTTCGACCGCCGGGTACGCCGGGAGGCCGTCCCCGACAGCCCCGGGGCCCGGGTCGAACGGGTGGGCCCCGTGGTGCGCCAGACCGGCGGCGAGAACGACTGGAACGGCGTTCTCTGGTCCGGCCTCGACGAGAGGACGGCGGACGCGGCCATCGCCGCCCAGATCGGCCACTACACCGCGCTGGGCCTGGACTTCGAGTGGAAGCTCTACTCCCACGACCTCCCCGGCGACCTGGGCGAACGCCTCCTGGGGGCGGGCTTCGCGGCCGAGCCCCCGGAGGCGCTCATGGTCGCCGAGACCTCCGCGCTGAACACCTCGGCCCGGCCGCCCGAGGGCGTCCGGCTGGTCGAGGTCACCGACGCGGCGGGCGTCGAGCTGATGGCCCGGGCCCAGGAGCGCGCCTTCGGCGAGCGCCCCACCCGGCTGCGCGAGCAGCTGCTGTCGCAGCTGGGCCTGGACACCGTGGTGATGACCGTGGCCCTCGCCGGGGACGAACCGGTCTGCGCCGCGCGCCTGGAACTGAACCCGGCGGCCGGATTCGCCGGACTCTGGGGCGGCGGCACCGTGCCCGCCTGGCGCGGCCGGGGCGTCTACCGCGCCATGGTCGCCCACCGGGCCGCCGTCGCCGCCGCCCGGGGCCACGGCCACCTCCAGGTCGACGCCTCCGACGAGAGCCGCCCGATCCTGCTGCGGCTCGGCTTCACCCGGCTGAGCACCACCACGCCCCACCTCTACTCCGTACCCCGCCGACCCGTGTCGCCGACCCGGCCGGGGGTGCTTTCTAAGGCGTCCCCGAACCGGCCTTAGAACGGCGGCCGGGCCCGGTCCGGGCGGGGGAGCCGCGTCTAAGGACCCTCCCCGCGCGAAGATGCGGAACCCTCCCCATGCGCCGCACCCCCCTGGCGGACGAGATTGGTGTCACGGCCCGGCGGCGAACACGCCGGCCGCACCGACACCGATCCCCAGGGGGCAGAGATGTTTCACTACCGGCTTCAGGAACTGCGCAGGGCCGAACTGGTCGAGCAGGCCGAGACCTACCGGCTCGCCCGCCGGCTCCGCACGGCGCGCCGGGCCGCGAATCGCTCCGGCGAGAACCGGGAGGGCCGGGTGAGCGACCCGTCAGAACGGTTCGCACGAGCCGCCTGACCAGCGCCATGAACGCCCTCACCGCCGTCGGAGCTGTCGCGCTGTCAGAGCCCTGTGCGATGCTCCACAGCGTGGAGACCAGGTCAGTCAGTCCCGTATTCGTCGGGCGCGCCGGTGAGCTGTCCGTGCTCACCGGCGCGCTCGGCCTCGCCTCGGCGGCCCGTGCCGGCGGGCCGCAGGCGCTGCTCGTCGGCGGCGAGGCCGGCGTCGGCAAGACCCGGCTCATCGAGGAGCTGCTCACCGGGGCGTGCCGCGAGGGCGCGGTCGTCATCGTCGGCGGCTGCGTCGAGATCGGCGCGGAAGGGCTGCCGTTCGCCCCCTTCGCCACCGCCCTGCGGGCCCTGGAGCGCCTGCTCCCCGGCGAGCTGGCGGCCGCCGCCGAGGGCCACGAGGAAGAGCTGGCCCGCCTCCTGCCCGAGCTGGGCCCGCGCCCGCGCCCGCGCGGCGAGCACAGCCGGTACGACGAACAGGACATGGCGCGCCTCTTCGAGCTGACCGTCCGCCTGCTCGAACGCATCAGCGCGGAGCGCACCGTCGTCCTCGTCCTGGAGGACATCCACTGGGCCGACGCCTCCACCCGCCATCTGCTCTCGTACATCTTCCGCACCCTGCGCCGGGGCCGCCTCGTCGCCATCGCCACCTACCGCTCCGACGACGTGCACCGCCGCCACCCGCTGCGGCCCTTCCTCGCCGAGACGGAGCGGCTGCGCACCGTCCAGCGTGTCGAGCTGACCCGCTTCACCCGTGACGAGGTCCACCGCCAGCTCGCCGGCATCCTCGGCGCCGAACCCGAAGCGGCCCTCGTCGACCGCGTCTTCGACCGCTCCGACGGCAACGCCTTCTTCGTCGAGGAACTCGCCCGCATCATGGCCGAGGGCAATGTCTGCGGACTCTCCGACTCCCTCCGCGACATCCTGCTCGTGCGGGTCGAGGCCCTCTCCGAGGACGCCCAGCGCATCGCCCGGATCCTCGCCGAGGGCGGCTCCACCGTCGAGTACGGACTGCTCCTGGCCGTCGCCCGGCTCCCCGAGGACGACCTCATCGAGGCGCTGCGCGCCGCCGTCGGCGCGAACATCCTGCTGGCCAGCGCCGACGGCGACGGCTACCGCTTCCGTCACTCCCTCGCCCGCGAGGCCGTCAGCGACGATCTGCTCCCCGGCGAGCGCTCCCGGATCAACCGCCGCTACGCCGAGGTGCTGGAGGCCGACCCCTCACTCGTCCGGGAGGACGAGCGGGCCACCCGCCTCGCCAGCTACTGGTACCACGCGGGCGTCCCCGCCAAGGCCCTGCCCGCCGTGCTCCGCGCCTCCGTCGAGGCCCGGCTGCGCCACGCCTACGCCGAGCAGCTCAGACTGCTGGAGCGGGCCATGGAGCTGTGGGACGCCGTCCCCGACGAGACCCGGGCCGGGCTGCGGCCCCTCGACTACGCCGAGGCGTATCCGGCGTGCGGCTGCGACCCCGACACCACCCCCCTGCGCTTCCTCGACCTGATGGCCGAGGCCACCGTCGCCGGCCGGCTCAGCAGCGAGCGCGAGCGCGCACTGAAGATCACCAAGCGCGGTCAGCGGCTGGCGGCGGACGAGCGCGACCCGCTCCGCGCCGCCTGGTTCTCCGTCGAGCGCTCCCGGCTCGTCTCCGCGCTCGGCCGGGGCGACGGCTGGGCCGAGCTGACCCAGGCACAGGAGCTGGTGCGCGGACTGCCGCCGTCCGCCGTCCACGCCGAAGTGCTCGCCGAGGCGGCCGGCTGGCGAAGGCTGCACGCCCCCGGCCCCGACACCCTCCGAACGGCCGAGCGCGCCGTGGAGTACGCCCGGATGGTCGGGGCGGAGGAGATCGAGCTGCGCGCCCGGTTCGTCCTCGGCGTCCTCATGGTCGACGCGGGCGACCACGACGCCGGACTCGCCGAGATGCGCGCCGTCCGCGACCTCGTCGTCGCCCGGGGCCTGCCGACGCTCATCGGCCGGGTCCACGCCACCCTCCCGACCGTCCTGGAGGGCGTCGGCCGCTCCCAGGAGGCCGTGGAGGTCATGACCGAGGGCATCGGCCTCACCCACCACTACGGACTGCTCGACTCCGAGGCCTGGATCCTCGGCAACCTCGCCGAGTCCTACTACACCCTGGGCCGCTGGGACGAGGCGCTCGCCGCCGCCGAGCGGGGCCTGCGCATCGGACCGAGCCCCAAGCCCCGGGGCTTCGCCACCCTCCAGCTCGCCGCCCTCGGCCTCGCCCGGGGCGACACCGAGGGGGCGGCCCGCCTGCTGACGGCCGCCCGCGACCACTTCGGACCGAACGACCCGATGCCGCAGAGCTCCCTCCCGATGGCCGCGATCGCCATCGGCGTCGCCGTGGGACAGGGGCGGGTCGAGTCCGCCCGCGCCGAGTTCCGCCGCGTCGCCGAGCAGGGCTTCCCGCCCGGCACCCAGCGGTACGCCTGGCCGCTGCTGCGCGCCGCTGCCGCCCTGGAGGCCGACGCCCGGGGACTCCCCTCGGCGGACGAGGGCCGCGACCAGGCGCTGCGCCTCATCCGGAAGTCGGCCGGCTCGCTCGCCGCCACGGTTCCCGTGTGGATCGCCCATGAGCGATGGGTCCGCGCCGAACTGCTCCGCGCCGAGGGCCGTGACACGGCCCGGGACTGGGCGGAGACCGACGAGGCCTTCGAGGGCGCGGTCTTCCCGTACGAGCGGGCGGTGGTCCGGGTCCGCCGGGCACAGGCGCTCCTCCCCGAGGACCGGGACCGCGCCGCCGAGCTGCTGCGGTGCGCCGCCGGCACCGCCCGGCGGCTCGGCGCGCGCCCCCTGGCGGACGAGACGGCCCTGCTCGCACAGAGCGCCCGGCTCGCCCTGACGGACGGAGCGCCCGCCGCTCCCGCCGCCGCGCCGGGCCCGGCGTTCGGCCTCACCCCGCGCGAGGAGGACGTCCTGAGGCTGGTGGCGGCGGGCCGCAGCAACCGCCAGATAGCCCAGTCGCTCTACATCTCCCCGAAGACGGCGAGCGTGCACGTCTCCAACATCCTCGCCAAGCTCTCCGTCTCCGGCCGGGGCGAGGCCGCCGCCCTCGCCCACCGCCTCCGCCTCTTCCCCTCCGCCGACGACCAGGTCCCCGCCTGACCCGGGGCGTTCTCAGCGCACATCGAGCCGGAGGATCCGGTCGTCCTCCGGCTCCGGGGTGCCCCGGCCGTCCGTCTCGCTGGTCAGCAGCCAGAGGCCGGAGCCGTCCGCCGGGAGGACCGTGCGGAGCCTGCCGTGCTCGCCGGTGAGGAAGGCCTCGGGCTCGGCGGCGAGCTTCGGGCCGTCCAGCGGGATCCGCCACAGCCGCTCGCCGCGCAGCCCCGCCATCCAGATCGAGCCCCGGGCGTAGGCGATCCCGCTGGGGGACGCCTCCTCGGTGGACCACTGCGCCACCGGGTCCACGAAACCGGCCTTCCCGGCCCTGCCCTCGGCCTCCGGCCAGCCGTAGTTCTTCCCCGGCTCGATCAGATTCAGCTCGTCCCAGGTGTTCTGGCCGAACTCCGCCGCCCACAGCCGCTCCCCGGAGTCCCAGGCCAGCCCCTGCACATTGCGGTGGCCCAGCGAGTACACCAGCGAGTCCGGATCCGGATTGCCCGGCGCGGGCCGGCCGTCCGGGGTCATCCGCAGGATCTTCCCGCCGAGGGACTTGGGGTCCTGCGACAGCCCCGTCTCGCCCACCTCGCCCGTCCCGGCGTACAGCATCCCGTCCGGGCCGAAGGCGATCCGCCCGCCGTTGTGGGTGATCCCCTTGGGGATGTCCCGCAGGACCGTGTCCGGCGCGCCCAGCTGCTTCCCGGCGGGCTTCCGCTCGTCGAAGAGCATGCGGGCGACGCGGTTGTCCGAAGCGGTGGTGAAGTACGCGTACACCTGCCGGTCCGAGGCGAACTTCGGGGAGACGGCCAGCCCCAGCAGCCCGCCCTCGCCGGCGGGGGCCACCCCGGGCACCGAGCCGACCACGGTCTGCTTCCCGTCCGCCGCGCCGACCCGGGTGATCGTGCCCTCGTCCCGGGAGGCGACCAGCAGATCGCCGCCGGGCAGTACGGCCGCGCCCCACGGTGACTTCAGCCCCTCGGTGAGCGTGGCCGCGACCTTCACCGAGCCCTTCGCGGGCGGCGGCGGGGCGTCCGACGCGCCGCGGCCCGCGCCGCCGGGGCCGGTGGACGAGGACGCCGGGGCGGGGGCGGAGGCCGAGGGGGTCAGCCCCGGCAGTCCGCCCGATCCGGCGTCCCCGCCCTCCGAAGAGCATCCGGTGGCCAGCAGAGCCACGACCGCGGCCAACGCGGCCGTCATCCCAGGACGTTGCACAGTTCCGATCCTCCCGACGGCGGCGGCTCGTGCCCCCTCACACCCCTTCCTACTCCACCGCGCCCCGCAAGGTTCCCGATTCCGCGCCGGACACCGCTTCCCGCCGCCGACCGGGGCCGGCCGCGTACGCCGGCGGCCGAACCGCGCTCAGTCCCACGACCCGCGCGCCCCCGGCAGCCCCTCGATCTCCCAGACGTCCCGGGGCGAGAGCCCCAGCCGGCTGGCCGAGGCGTTCTGCACCGCCCACTCCACCCGCTTGGTCCCCGGCACCGCCACCACGTTCCGTCCGCGCCCCAGCACCCACGCCAGCGCCACCTGCGCCGGGGTGATCCCCGGACCGTGCCGCTCGGCGATCCTGCGCAACCCCGCCACCAGCGGCTGGTTCGCCGCCATCATCTCCGCCGTGAACCTCGGGTGCCGCGCCCGTATGTCGTCCGGCTCGAACCCCTGCCCAGGGGTGAGCGTCCCGCTCAGAAACCCGTTCCCCAGCGGCATCGCCGCCAGAAACCCGATGCCGCGCGTCTCGCACCAGGGCAGCAGCCGCTCCAGCGCCTGCCGCGACCACACCGAGAGCTCCGCCTGGACGGCGCTCACCGGGAACACCTGCTGGACCCGTTCCAGCTGCCGGATCGTTCCCTCGTACAGATCTCCGTCGGACCGGTGCGCGGTCCGCACCCCCACCGAGCCGACCCCCATCGCGGACACCCCGAGCGCGCGCACCTTCCCCGCCCCCACCAGCTCCGCCATCGCCCCCCAGGTCTCCTCGACCGGCACCTCCGGATCGGCGCGGTGCAGCTGATAGAGATCGATCACATCGGTCTGCAACCGCCGCAGCGAGGCGTTGCACGCCCGCTTCACATAGCCGGGCCGCCCATTGGCCACCACATGCTGATCCCCGGCGAGCAGCCCGACCTTCGTGGAGACGAAGGCGTCCGCGCGCCGCGTCTTCAACGCCCGCCCGATGAGCAGCTCATTGGTGAACGGGCCGTACATGTCCGCCGTGTCCAGCAGGGTGGAGCCCGCGTCCAGCGCGGCGTGCACCGTGCGCAGCGATTGCTCCCCGCGCTGCTGAGAGGTGGTGTAGGCCCAGTTCATCGGCATACAGCCGAGCCCGACCGCGCCCACCTCCAGAGCCGCCGCACCCAGTGTCCTGCGCTCCACCTGCCCGTACCCCTCCCTCAGCCGCCCACCAAACCAGGGTCTTTCGTTTGGATCTTGCTGGGCTCGCGTGCCCTGGCACCATGCTCCCCCTGGGCCTGGCGGCCCGGGTGGTACCCCCACCGCGTCGACTCCCTCCTCCGCCTTGCGATCCACGGCACCAGACCCCGCTCGCTCATCCAGCCTGATCCAAACGAAAGACCCTAACCAATTAGCCTGCTGGCCATGACGTCTGACATCTGGCTCTCACTGCCGGCCGACGGGATCAGCGGGCTCCCGACGCTCGCCGGAACGGATTTCGCCTACCGTTTCTGGGACGGCGAACCGGAATTTCCCGCCGACCCGGCCGACTGCGTCTTCTACACCGTCCCCTACCTCAAGCCCGGCATCGGGGTGCTCCCACTGCCCGGGATGACTTCTTTGCGGGTCATTCAGACACTCTCCGCAGGCATCGACCATCTCGAACCGGACCTCGGAACGCTTCACTCCGGCGTACGCCTCTGCAACGCCAAGGGCGTGCACGACGCCTCCACGGCCGAAATAGCACTCACTCTCACCCTCGCCTCACTGCGCGGCATCCCCGAATTCGTCCGGGGCCAGGACGCCCGGGAATGGCGGACGGGCTTCTATCCGGCCCTTGCCGACAAGTCGGTGCTGATCATTGGATACGGGGCGATCGGCGCGGCGATCGAAGACCGGCTCATTCCCTTTGAGTGCGCGCGGGTGGTGCGCGTCGCGCGCTCCGCACGCACCACGGAGCGCGGAGAGGTGCACGCGCTCGCCGATGTGCCCTCTCTGCTCCCGGACGCCGATGTGGTCGTCCTCGCCACTCCGCTGACCGCTCTGACGAAGGGCCTGGTGGACGCGGAGTTCCTGGCAGGGATGAAGGATGGTGCACTTCTGGTCAATGTCGCCCGGGGCCCGGTGGTGGACACCGGGGCGCTGCTCGCCGAGGTGACCCAGGGGCGGCTGAGGGCCGCCCTGGATGTCACCGACCCCGAGCCGCTGCCCTCCGGACACCCGCTGTGGGGCGCTCCTGGAGTGCTGATCAGTCCCCACGTCGGAGGTTCCACTTCCGCCTTTCTCCCGCGCGCTCGGCGGCTGCTGGCGGCCCAGGTCCGCCGTTTTGTCGAGGGTCTGCCGCTGGAGAATGTCGTACTCACCACCGAATAGCCCCAGCCTTCCCCAGCCACCCGGTGCACAGGCACCATGACAGCGACGCCCCGTCACTCCGTCGTCACAAGCGAAAACTCTGCGAAGTCATCCGATCGCTCCGCGTGCCTGCGTGGCGAATGATGGTCACTGAGAGTAGAGGGCCTATGTCCCTGAGTGACAATCCTGGTGTATCGTCCGGACCTGGGGGCTGCGCCGGTGCAAAGGGGCGGTGCGCTGACACGACCCGGCTGACGCGACCTGACTGCCGATCAGACTTTTGAGGGGGGCGACGGGCGATGCACGGCCAATGGACCCAAGATCCGACACGGCGAGGACGTCGCCGACGACCCTCGCCCGCAGCACGGCGCGCTCCCGCGCCGCCGCCGGCCCGCTCCCTCCCCGCCCGGGCCCGGCCCGCCGCGCCGCGAGGAGCGGGGCGGTGAACGCCCAGGGGGCGCTGATGGCGCGTGAGTCAGTCCCCGCCGGCACGGGACTGCTCACCCAGCTTCTCCTCGCCCTCGTCT
The DNA here is from genome assembly GCF_039532665.1 of Streptomyces amakusaensis. Classification (NCBI taxonomy): domain Bacteria; kingdom Bacillati; phylum Actinomycetota; class Actinomycetes; order Kitasatosporales; family Streptomycetaceae; genus Streptomyces; species Streptomyces amakusaensis. The sequence continues at coordinate 373,202 of NZ_BAAASB010000002.1, forward strand.
GCGCCGGATACGCCGTGGGCGCGGCCCTCGGCTGGGGCTCCCGCGAACTGGCACTGATCATGGGCGACTTCGGCCTCAGCGCCGGCGCCCTGATCGCCGCCGTCTCCTGCTTCCTCTACGCCCGCATCAGCCCGCCCCGCGCCCGGCCCGCCTGGCTGCTCTTCGCGCTCTCCTCCGCCATGGCCTGCGCGGGAAACGCGGTCTGGGGGTGGTACGAGATCGTCCTCGACCGCGAGGTGCCCGGCCCCTCCGTCGCCGATCTCTTCTTCCTCTGCTTCGCCCCGCCGGCCATCATCGGCCTGCTCGTCCTCGCCAAGCGCCCGGTCACCCGGGCCGGCTGGGTCTGCCTCGGCCTCGACGCCTGGCTGATCGGCGGCTCGCTGCTGACCCTCTCCTGGAGCCTCGCGCTCGCCCACACCACCCGGGTGCAGGGCGAGAGCGTGGCTCCCGCCGCACTAGCGCTCGCCTATCCACTGCTGGACATCGTGCTGGTCAGCATGGTGTTCGCCCTGCACTTCCGGCGCTCGGCCACCAACCGCTCCGCCGTCAACACCGCGATCGGCGCACTGGCCCTCACCGTCGTCTGCGACGCCCTGTTCACCTCGCCGCTGCTCCGCGAGAGCTACCGCTCGGGACAGCTGCTCGACGCGGGCTGGTTCGCCGGCTCGCTGCTGCTGGCCTACGCCCCCTGGGGCGCGCGCCGCGGCGCCGAGCCGGCCCGGCAGCCGGCCGCGCCGCGCCACCCCGGCCGCCCGGCGGCCGGCTCGCTGGCCGCGCTCACGCCGTATCTCGCCGCCGCCGTCTGCACGCTCGGAATCCTCTACAACGTGGTCGAGGGGCGCACCGTGGACCGCGTCGTGGTGCTCACCGGCTGCACCGTCGTCCTCGCCCTCGTCGTCCGGCAGGGCATCATGCTCCAGGACAATGTGGCCCTCACCCATGAGCTGGCCCAGAAGGAGAACCACTTCCGCTCGCTGGTCCAGGGCTCCAGCGACGTCATCATGATCGCCGCCCCGGGCGGGACGCTGCACTACGTCAGCCCCGCCGCCTCCGGGGTCTACGGCCGTGAGGCGGAGGATCTGGTCGGCTCCCCGCTCTCCTCCCTCATCCACCCCGACGACCTCGGCCGGGTCCTGCACGAGGTGCGCAGATTCCTGGCCGCCCCCTCCCCGGACGAACCCACCACCCGCATCGAGTGCCGCTTCCGCTCCGGCGCGGGCGACTGGCTCAATGTGGAGTCCACCGTCAACCGCCACCAGGGCGGGCTGATCTTCAACAGCCGCGACGTCACCGACCGGGTCCGGCTCCAGGCCCAGCTCCAGCACAGCGCCGAGCACGATCCGCTCACCGATCTGCCCAACCGGGCGCTGTTCACCGAGCGGGTCCGCCAGGCGCTCACCGGCCGGCGCGCGGGCGACCCCGGCACCGCCGTGCTCTTCATCGACCTCGACGGCTTCAAGGCGGTCAACGACCGGCTCGGCCACCAGGCGGGCGACCAGCTGCTGATCCAGGCCGCCCACCGGCTGGAGGAATCCGTACGCTCCGGGGACACCGCAGCCAGACTCGGCGGCGACGAGTTCGCCGCCCTCATCCTCGGCGAGGGCATCCGCGACCAGGCCGACCGCGAGAGCCAGGTGGTCGAGATCGCCGACCGGCTGCGGCTCACCCTCTCCCAGCCCTACCGCATCGACGGCAACGACGTCCGGGTGGCCGCCTCCATCGGGGTCGCCTTCGCCGAGAAGGGGATCACCCCCAGCGATCTGATGCGCAACGCCGACCTCGCCATGTACCGGGCCAAGGCCGGCGGCAAGGACCGCGTCGAGCTGTACGTCCCCCAGATGCAGGCCGAGGTGGTGCGCCGCACCGAGCTGGCCGCCCGGCTGCGCAGCGCCCTGCACGAGGGTGAGTTCGCCCTGCTCCACCAGCCGGTGGTCAGCCTCACCACCGGCCGGATCGAATCCGTCACCGCCCAGGCCCGCTGGCGCTCGGCCCAGGGCATCCTCTTCACCCCCGCCGAGTTCCTCCGGGTCTCCGCCGACAGCGACCGCACCGCCGAGCTGGGCCGCTGGCTGCTGGAGGAGGCCGTGCAGCAGGCCGCCGAGCGGGACCGGCTCGGCCACCGGGTGCCGGTCTCGGTCCGGCTCTCGGCCCGCCGGCTGCTGGACAGATCGCTGCCGATGGGCACCGTCGAAGCCCTGCTCAGCCGCCATGGACTGCCCTCCGGGGCGCTCATCGTCGAGCTGGCCGACAGCGACCCGAGGATCTCCTTCGACGAGCTGGAACAGCGTCTGGTCTCCCTGCGCAGACTCGGCGTCCGGATCGCCCTCGACGGCTTCGGCACCGGCCACGCCGCCCTCACCGCACTGCGCAGGCTCCCCGTGGACATAGTCAAACTCGACCGATGTCTGGTTGAGGGGGTCGTGGAGTCCGCCCGGCTGCACAAGATCACCAATGGGCTGCTGAGAATCGCCGGCGATCTCGGCCTCCAGACGGTGGCCGACGGGGTGGACGCGCCGGAGCAGGTGATCGCCCTGCGCGCCATGGGCTGCACCCACGGCCAGGGCATGGCCTTCTCCGGACTGCTGGACGAGTACCGGCTCCGCCGCGCGCTGGTACGGGACGACTTCCCCGTACCGGCCGGCCTCGCCCTGCCCGTGCCCCACCGCTGGCGGGTGGAGCATCCGCAATGGACCAAGTAGCCGCCCGGGGGCTGTCCGCCGAGACGCCCCCCAGACCAGATAGTGAGACGCGCGTCCCACCCGCTTGACAGTGACAGCGGGTCAGGGAGAGGGTCAATGCCATGCGCACCCGAATTCTCGTACTTGGAAAGCGCGTCGGCTGAGCGGGGACCTGCACCACAGGCCCCCGCTGACTCCCACCGACGCGCTCCCCTCGCTTGCCTCACGGCACGAGGGGTTTTTTATTGCACAGACGCCCGTGCACAAGCACAAGAATCCACACGAAACCCTCAGCCAGACATCGCAGAACCCTCAGCTTCAGCCCTCAGCTTCGAGAAGAGAATGCCGATGACCGAGCAGGCCACCGGGGCCCACCATCCGCAGCCGCGGGCCCGTAACGGCGGACACCAGACCTCCGCAGTTGAGCACGTCACGGGCGCGCAGTCCCTCATCCGCTCTCTCGAAGAGGTGGGCGCCGACACCGTCTTCGGCATCCCCGGAGGCGCGATCCTCCCCGCGTACGACCCGATGATGGACTCCACCCGGGTCCGGCACATCCTCGTCCGCCACGAGCAGGGGGCCGGACACGCGGCCACCGGCTACGCCCAGGCCACCGGCAAGGTCGGGGTCTGCATGGCCACCTCAGGGCCCGGCGCGACCAACCTGGTGACCCCGATCGCCGACGCGCACATGGACTCCGTCCCGCTGGTCGCGATCACCGGCCAGGTCGCCTCCAAGGCGATCGGCACCGACGCCTTCCAGGAGGCGGACATCGTCGGCATCACCATGCCGATCACCAAGCACAACTTCCTGGTCACCAAGGCCGAGGACATCCCGCGCACCATCGCCGAGGCCTTCCACATCGCCTCCACCGGCCGCCCCGGACCCGTCCTGGTCGACATCGCCAAGGACGCCCTCCAGGCCAAGACCACCTTCAGCTGGCCGCCCGTCCTGGACCTGCCCGGGTACCGCCCGGTCACCAAGCCGCACGCCAAGCAGATCCGTGAGGCCGCCAAGCTGATCGTCCAGGCGAAGCGCCCGGTCCTCTACGTCGGCGGCGGGGTCATCAAGGCCCGCGCCAGCGCCGAGCTGAAGGTTCTCGCGGAACTCACCGGAGCCCCCGTCACCACCACCCTGATGGCGCTGGGCGCATTCCCCGACAGCCACCCGCTGCACGTCGGAATGCCGGGCATGCACGGTGCGGTCACCGCCGTCACCGCACTCCAGAAGGCCGACCTGATCGTCGCCCTCGGAGCCCGTTTCGATGACCGCGTCACCGGCAAGCTGGACAGCTTCGCCCCGTACGCGAAGATCGTCCACGCCGATGTCGACCCGGCCGAGATCGGCAAGAACCGCACCGCCGACGTCCCGATCGTCGGGGACGCCCGCGAGGTCATCGCCGATCTGGTCCAGGCCGTCCAGGCCGAGCACAGCGAGGGCCACACCGGCGACTACGCGGCCTGGTGGAAGGACCTCAACCGCTGGCGGGACACCTACCCCCTCGGCTACGACCAGCCCGACAACGGCAGCCTCTCCCCGCAGCAGGTCATCGAGCGCATCGGCCAGCTCGCCCCCGCCGACACCATCTACGCGGCCGGCGTCGGCCAGCACCAGATGTGGGCCGCCCACTTCATCACCTACGAGCAGCCCGCCACCTGGCTGAACTCCGGCGGCGCCGGAACGATGGGATACGCCGTCCCCGCGGCCATGGGCGCCAAGGCCGGAGCCCCGGACCGCACCGTCTGGGCGATCGACGGCGACGGCTGCTTCCAGATGACCAACCAGGAACTCACCACCTGCGCGCTCAACAACATCCCCATCAAGGTCGCCATCATCAACAACGGCGCCCTCGGGATGGTCCGCCAGTGGCAGACCCTCTTCTACAACCAGCGCTACTCCAACACCGTGCTGCACTCCGGCCCCGACGCCTCCGGCAAGGAGCCCAGCGCCGGCACCCGGGTCCCCGACTTCGTCAAACTGTCCGAGGCCATGGGCTGCTACGCGCTGCGCTGCGAGTCCCCGGACGACCTCGACAAGGTGATCGCCGAGGCCAACGCGATCAACGACCGGCCGGTCGTGATCGACTTCATCGTCCACGAGGACGCCATGGTGTGGCCCATGGTCGCCGCCGGCACTTCCAACGACGAGGTGCTCGCCGCCCGGGGCGTCCGCCCCGACTTCGGCGACAGCGAAGACGACTGAGCGAGCAGAGAGAGACGAGAGACCGATCCATGTCCAAGCACACGCTCTCCGTCCTGGTGGAGAACACGCCCGGCATCCTCGCCCGGATCGCCGCGCTGTTCTCCCGCCGGGGCTTCAACATCGACTCGCTCGCCGTCGGAGTCACCGAGCACCCCGACATCTCGCGCATCACCATCGTGGTCAATGTCGAGGATCTGCCGCTGGAGCAGGTGACCAAGCAGCTCAACAAGCTGGTCAACGTGCTGAAGATCGTCGAGCTGGAGCCCGGCGGCGCGATCCAGCGCGAGCTGGTGCTGGTGAAGGTCCGCGCCGACAACGAGACCCGCTCCCAGATCGTCGAGATCGTCCAGCTCTTCCGCGCCAAGACGGTGGACGTCTCGCCCGACGCGGTCACCATCGAGGCGACCGGCTCCGGTGACAAACTGGACGCCATGCTCAAGATGCTGGAGCAGTTCGGCATCAAGGAACTGGTCCAGTCCGGCACCATCGCCATAGGGCGCGGCGCGCGTTCCATCACGGACCGCTCCCTGCGTGCCCTGGACCGCAGCGCGTAGAAGCGGAACCCCCGCCCGGGGCTGTGGCATCCGCCGGCACACCGACGGCACAGCCCCGCGGCAGTGCTCGCTATGCGAGACCGGAAGACTTCCTCAGGCGCACCCGCCGTACGGTGGGACGCACACCCGTACATCAAGGAGATATCCCAGTGGCCGAGCTGTTCTACGACGACGACGCCGACCTGTCCATCATCCAGAACCGCAAGGTCGCGGTCATCGGCTACGGCAGCCAGGGCCACGCCCACGCGCTGTCGCTCCGCGACTCGGGCGTCGACGTCCGCGTCGGTCTGCACGAGGGCTCCAAGTCCAAGGCCAAGGCCGAGGAGCAGGGTCTGCGCGTGGTCAGCGCGGCGGAGGCCTCCGCCGAGGCCGACGTCATCATGGTCCTGGTGCCGGACCCGCTCCAGGCCCAGGTCTACGAGGAGTCCATCGCCCCGAACCTGAAGGACGGCGACGCACTGTTCTTCGGCCACGGCCTCAACATCCGCTACGGCTTTATCAAGCCGCCGGCCGGTGTCGACGTCGCCATGGTCGCCCCCAAGGGCCCGGGCCACCTGGTCCGCCGCCAGTACGAGGAGGGCCGCGGCGTTCCGTGTATCGCCGCCGTCGAGCAGGACGCCACCGGCAACGGCTTCGCGCTGGCCCTCTCCTACGCCAAGGGCATCGGCGGCACCCGCGCCGGCGTCATCAAGACCACCTTCACCGAAGAGACCGAGACCGACCTCTTCGGCGAGCAGGCCGTGCTCTGCGGCGGTGCCTCGGCGCTCGTCAAGGCGGGCTTCGAGACCCTGGTCGAGGCCGGCTACCAGCCCGAGATCGCGTACTTCGAGTGCCTCCACGAGCTGAAGCTCATCGTCGACCTGATGTACGAGGGCGGCCTGGAGAAGATGCGCTGGTCGGTCTCCGAGACCGCCGAGTGGGGCGACTACATCACCGGCCCCCGCATCATCACCGACCAGACCAAGGTCGAGATGCGCAAGGTCCTCGCCGAGATCCAGGACGGCACCTTCGCCCGTAACTGGATGGACGAGTACCACGGCGGTCTGAAGAAGTACAACGAGTACAAGAAGCAGGACGAGAACCACCTGCTGGAGACCACCGGCAAGGAGCTGCGCAAGCTCATGAGCTGGGTCGACAACGACGACGCGTGAGTCGTGGGGGAGGGCCGGGGCCACTGTGTCCCGGCCCTTCGCCGTACTCCGGCCCTCCGCGGCCCACTCACCGCCCGCTCACCGTCCGCCCCGCGGACGCGCCGGGTGCGCCCCCTGGGCCTCCACGGACGGGTGATCCTGCCACTGAGGCGTAAGAGATCGCCCGATGCACCACTACACTTCTCAACAACACTTACGCGTCAGGCCCACAGCGTCGTGCGTCTTCCACGCGGCTTGCCCCCTCCACCGCCTGCGGCCGTCGGGACGGCCGTCCGCACTGGACATGTGAGGACTCACGTGAGCTCGAAACCCAGCAAGAAGCCAGTGGTACTCATCGCTGAAGAGCTGTCGCCCGCCACTGTGGACGCGCTCGGCCCCGACTTCGAGATCCGCCACTGCAACGGTGCGGACCGCGCGGAGCTGCTCCCCGCCCTCGCCGATGTCGACGCCATCCTCGTGCGCTCCGCCACCAAGGTCGACGCCGAGGCCGTCGCCGCCGCGCCCAGGCTGCGCGTCGTGGCCCGCGCCGGCGTCGGTCTGGACAATGTCGACGTCTCCGCCGCCACCAAGGCCGGCGTGATGGTGGTCAACGCCCCGACCTCCAACATCGTCACCGCCGCCGAGCTGGCCTGCGGCCTGCTGGTCGCCACCGCGCGCAACATCCCCCAGGCCAACACCGCCCTGAAGAACGGCGAGTGGAAGCGCTCCAAGTACACCGGCGTCGAGCTGAGCGAGAAGGTCCTCGGCGTGGTCGGCCTCGGCCGCATCGGCGTGCTGGTCGCCCAGCGGATGTCCGCCTTCGGCATGAAGATCGTCGCGTACGACCCCTATGTGCAGCCCGCGCGCGCCGCCCAGATGGGCGTCAAGCTGCTCTCCCTCGACGAGCTGCTCGAAGTCGCCGACTTCATCACCGTGCACCTCCCCAAGACGCCCGAGACCCTCGGACTCATCGGTGACGAGGCCCTGCACAAGGTCAAGCCGACCGTCCGCATCGTCAACGCCGCGCGCGGCGGCATCGTGGACGAGGAGGCGCTGTACTCGGCGCTCAAGGAGGGCCGGGTCGCGGGCGCAGGCCTCGACGTCTACGCCAAGGAGCCGTGCACCGACTCCCCGCTCTTCCAGTTCGACCAGGTGGTCTGCACCCCGCACCTCGGAGCCTCCACCGACGAGGCCCAGGAGAAGGCGGGCATCGCGGTCGCCCGCTCCGTGCGGCTGGCGCTCGCCGGCGAGCTGGTCCCCGACGCGGTCAACGTCCAGGGCGGCGTGATCGCCGAGGACGTCAAGCCCGGTCTGCCGCTGGCCGAGCGCCTCGGCCGGATCTTCACCGCCCTCGCGGGCGAGGTCGCCGTCCGGCTCGACGTCGAGGTGTACGGCGAGATCACCCAGCACGACGTCAAGGTGCTGGAGCTCTCCGCGCTCAAGGGCGTGTTCGAGGACGTCGTCGACGAGACGGTCTCCTATGTCAACGCCCCGCTCTTCGCCCAGGAGCGCGGTGTCGAGGTCCGGCTGACGACCAGCTCGGAGTCCCCGAACCACCGCAATGTCGTCACCGTGCGTGGCACCCTCTCCGGCGGCGAGGAAGTGTCGGTCTCCGGCACCCTGGCCGGCCCCAAGAACTTCCAGAAGATCGTCGCCATCGGCGAGCACGATGTGGACCTCGCCCTCGCCGACCACATGGCCGTCCTCCGCTACGAGGACCGCCCCGGCGTCGTCGGCACCGTCGGCCGGATCCTCGGCGAGGCCGGTCTGAACATCGCGGGCATGCAGGTCTCCCGCGCGGAGGAGGGCGGCGAGGCGCTCGTCGTGCTCACCGTCGACGAGAACGTCCCGCAGCCGGTGCTCAACGAGATCGCCGAGGAGATCGGCGCGACCTCCGCCCGCTCGGTCAATCTGACCGACTGAGCGGCCACCGCCGCCACGGGTGAGGGCCCGGCCACCACGAAGTCCGAGCTTCGTGGGGCCGGGCCCTCACCCGTAACCCCATCCGTCAGCGAACGGCGACCAGGACGCTGTCGTCGCCGCACTGCCAGACCGTGGTGACCGCGCTGAAGCCCGCCGCGAGCAGCAGCTCCGTCTGCTCCGGGGTGCTCGGGTAGTACGGAGGGGCGAAGGCGTGCTGTCCGACCGCCGTACGGGAGCGGGCCTCCACCAGATCGGCCAGCTCGGGTTCGGCGAGGAACGCCTTCCACCAGGAGGCCCAGTCCTCGCGGTCCGCCCGGCCCGCCCGCTCGGCACGGCGGTCGCGGATCTCACGGGCCAGACCGCGCACGGCGTCCGAGCCGTCCGGGCCGCGGTTGTTGGCGTCCACGAAGACACCGCCCGGAACCAGCCTGGCCGCCAGCTCGCGGTAGACCTCGGTGAGGGCCTCCGGGGTCAGCCAGTGCAGCGCCGTCGAGGAAACGGCCGCGTGCCAGGGGCCGTCCACGGCGGCGCGGTCCGCCCAGCCGGGGGCGTTCAGATCGTCCAGCAGCAGCCGGGCGCCGGTGCCCACGACGGCCTCCTCGGCCAGTCCCAGCATCAGCGGGTCGCCGTCGATGCCCACGACATCGGCGTGCGGCAGGGCACGGGCGAGGCGGGTCGCGAGCGACGCGGTCCCGCATCCCAGATCGACGATTCCGGGCCGCGCGGGAGCGGTCCGCTCCAGGGACCACCGGGTGACATCGACGACCACCTCGAACCGTTCATCGCGGTCCGGGCTGTAGCGCTCCTGCTGTTCGTCCCATCGTCGCAGCCACGTGCGAGCGGTCTCACCGAGCATCGCTGCTCCTTTCCGTACAGTCGTCGAGCGGCATGATTGTCTGCGGTGCGCACCGTTTTTGTCCGTTGTCGGTGATGCGGTGACGCCGTGACGGCCTGCTCGGACCCACCGTGCCGATGTCGCGGGAGAGAGCCCGTGAGACATGCGGAATCCGGCCGGGAACGGCCTGCCGTCGCACGGCTACGGTGGTGGATGAGCCTCTCCCGCGCCGGATAACGGGGCGGGGACCCCCTGCGATGCCGACATTCCTCTTCGCCTGCCTTCCGTCGATGGTCAATCGGGCGATGGGCAAGGGAATCGAGGGAACTAATCGGCCACCGCGTACGGGGCCTGGCACAAGATCAGATGCTAGCCCGCAGGTCCTCGGGCCTCAAGAGGGCCATACGCAACTCCTGTCACACCAGACACAGGTTTATTCCGGACAGCCGACAGTGGCCCCCGGGAGCCGGCGGACCACCCGCCCGCCCTGGATTCCGGTACGAGCACCCCGTACTCCCCGGTGCTCAGAGCCGGGCCGCCTTCAGCGCCATGTGCAGCAGCAGCCGGTCCTCGCCCCGCGCCAGATCCAGGCCGGTCAGCTGCTCCACCCGGGAGAGCCGGTAGTAGAGGGTCTGGCGGTGGACGCCGAGCGCCGAAGCGGTGCGCCCCGCCTGCCCGGCGCAGTCCAGGAAGACCTCGGCGGTACGGGCCAGCTCGGTGTGCGAACGCTCCAGCAGCGTCCGGACGGCCGGGTCGGGGGCGGTCCGCGGGGCCAGCGCGGTCAGCAGCCGGTACGGTCCGATCTCCGCCCACCGGGCGACCGGGCCCAGCTCCGGCTGGGCCGCGGCGGCCCGGGCCGCCGCGGCGGCCTCCCGCCAGGCCGCGTTCAGCTCGGCGAGCCCGCGCCGGGGCTCGCCGACGCCCGCGGTCGCGGCCCCGACCGCCGAGGCGCGCAGCCGCTCGGCGGCGGTGAGCGCGGGGGCCGGGGTGTCGGCCGCCCGCAGCCGCATCAGCACGGCGAGCGAGTGGACGCCCGTACGCCCCTCCCCGGAGGAACCGGAAGGCTCCGGCTCCTCCTCGCCCGGACCGGAACCGGAACCGGAGCCGGGGTCGGGATCGGACGGCGGCGGGGAGTCGGCCCCCGAGGGCGTCCCGTCCTGCTCCACCGGCCCCGCGGGCACCGTGCACACCGCGGCCACCCCGGGCAGCGAGCGCGCGGACGCCGGGTCCGCCGAGGGCCAGGGGGTCACACAGACCACCGCGTGCGGCCCCTCCGAGCCGCGCTCGTCGCCGCCCAGCGCCGTCCGCAGCGCGGCCACCGCCATGTCGTACTGCCAGCCCCGCCGGGCCGTCAGCGCCGCGCGCAGCTCCCGGGCCAGGTCCGTGCCGGCCCGCTCCTCGTCCGCGAGCAGTCCGCCGATCCGCTCGGCCACCTCCATCGCCGCCGCGAGCCGCTCCTCGGAGGGGCCGGGGCTGGTGTCCAGCAGCCAGACATAGCCGAGGACGATGCCCCGGTGGCGTACCGGAAGGCAGATCCGGTCCCGGAAGACCCCCGCGTCCGGCGCGGCGGGGATGCGCACCGGGCCCGTCGCCCGGGCGATGCCGAACCCCTCGAACCAGGCGCGGACCGCGGGGGAGGACTTCCGGGTGAGGATCGACCGGGTCCTGACCGGGTCCATCTCGCTGTCGTCGTCGCTGTCGTGCGCGCCGAAGGCGATCAGCCCGAAATCGCGGTTCTCCAGCGTCGCCGGGGCCGCCAGCAGGCCGGAGATCTCGTCGACCAGTTCCTGGTAATCGCCCTTCATCCGGACATTCTGGCATGCCCTTCAGACATCTGTCTGAGATCGGGGCCACGGATGCGTGACAGCTGTCGATGGCCGGACCCCGTGGTGATCCTTAAATTTCACAGTGGTTCTTCGTGCCGTTCCGGATCCGTTCCCCGCGATCCGCCCGGCGCCCGTACTTCTTGATGGAGGTCCCCGTGCTGGGTCCCGTGATCCTCGCCGCCTCGCGCAGCGACCAGATGCGCCGCATCGTTTCGGCCGCCCCGGTCACCAAGCCCGTGGTGAACCGTTTCATCGCCGGCGAGTCGGTCCTGGAGACGATCCCCGTCGTCCAGGAGACCGCCGCCCGCGGTCTGGAGATCACGCTCGACGTCCTCGGCGAGGACATCACCGACCCCTCCGAGGCGCTCCGCGCCCGGGACGCCTACCTGGAGCTGATCGAGGCCCTCGAGCCGCTCGGCCTCGGCGTCCGCGCCGAGATGTCGGTCAAGCTCTCCTCCTTCGGCCAGGCCCTCACCGGCGGCCACGAGCTGGCGCTCAAGAACGTCACCCCCGTCGTCGAGGCGGCCGCCGAGATCGGCACCACGGTCACCCTCGACATGGAGGACCACACCACCGTCGACTCGACCCTGGCGATCCACGCCGAGCTGCGTCAGCGCTTCCCCGAGACGGGCGCGGTCGTCCAGTCGTACCTCTTCCGCACCGAGGACGACTGCCACGCCCTCGCCGGGGCGGGCTCCCGGGTCCGGCTGGTGAAGGGCGCCTACAAGGAGCCCGCGACCGTCGCGTACCAGGACAAGGCCGAGGTCGACAAGGCGTACATCCGCTGCCTGAAGATCCTGATGGAGGGCGAGGGCTACCCGATGATCGGGTCCCACGACCCGCGGATCATCTCCATCGGCCAGGAGCTGGCCCGGCGCGCCGGCCGTAAGCTGGAGGACTACGAGTACCAGATGCTGTACGGCATCCGCGAGGCCGAGCAGCACCGCCTCGCCGCCGAGGGCCACCGGGTGCGTGTCTACATCGCCTACGGCACCGACTGGTACGGATACTTCATGCGCCGCCTCGCGGAGCGCCCCGCCAACCTGGCGTTCTTCCTGCGCTCGCTGGTCAGCCGCGGCTGAACACCCCCCATCTGACCGCCCCACTGCTTAAGGAGATTCGGCACCCATGGACGCTGTGACCAAGGTCCCCGCGCCGGTCAACGAGCCGGTTCACGGCTACGCCCCCGGCTCCCCGGAGCGCGCCCGTCTCGAGGCCAAGCTCAAGGAGCTGGCGGAGAACCCGATCGAGCTGCCGATGACCATCGGCGGCGTGCGCCGGATGGGCGGCGGCGAGCGGGTCGACGTCGTTCAGCCGCACAACCACGGCGCGGTGCTCGGCACCTTCGCCGGGGCCACCCAGCAGGACGCCCAGGACGCGATCGACGCCGCCCTGGCCGCGGCCCCCGCGTGGCGCGCGATGTCCTTCGACGACCGCGCCGCGATCATCCTGCGCGCCGCCGAGCTGCTCTCCGGCCCCTGGCGCGAGACGCTGGCCGCCTCCACGATGCTGGGCCAGTCCAAGACCGCCCAGCAGGCGGAGATCGACACTCCCTGTGAGCTGATCGACTTCTGGCGCTTCAATGTCGCCTACGCCCGCGACATCCTGGCCGAGCAGCCCCCGGCCAACGCGCCGGGCGTGTGGAACCGCATGGACCACCGGCCGCTGGAGGGCTTCGTCTACGCGATCACGCCCTTCAACTTCACCGCCATCGCGGGCAACCTGCCCACCGCGCCCGCGCTCATGGGCAATGTCGTGGTGTGGAAGCCCTCCCCGACGCAGACCCACTCCGCCGTGCTGCTGATGCAGCTGCTGGAGGAGGCCGGTCTGCCCAAGGGCGTCATCAACCTGGTGACCGGCGACGGCATCGCCGTCTCCGAGGTGGCCCTGAACCACCGCGACCTGGCCGGCATCCACTTCACCGGCTCGACCCGCACCTTCCAGCACCTGTGGAAGACGGTCGGCAACAACATCGAGAAGTACCGCTCCTACCCGCGCATCGTGGGCGAGACCGGCGGCAAGGACTTCGTGGTCGCGCACCCCAGCGCCGACCGCGCCGTGCTGAAGACCGCGCTGACCCGCGGCTCCTTCGAGTTCCAGGGCCAGAAGTGCTCCGCGTCCTCGCGTGCGTACGTTCCGGCGTCCATCTGGAACGACGGCTTCAAGGAGGAGTTCGCGGCCGAGGTCGACGGCATCACCATGGGTGACGTCACCGATCTGTCGAACTTCATCGGCGCCGTCATCGACGACCGCTCGTTCGCCAAGAACAAGGCCGCGATCGACCGCGCGAAGACCGACCCGAGCTGCACGATCGTCGCCGGCGGCAGCTACGACGACTCGGTGGGCTACTTCGTCCGCCCGACCGTCATCGAGTGCTCCGACCCGGAGAACGAGGTCTTCAAGGCCGAGTACTTCGGTCCGATCCTCGCGGTGTACGTGTACGAGGACGACCAGTACGACGCCATGCTGGACCAGATGGAGTCGGTCTCCGACTACGCGCTGACCGGAGCGGTCATCTCCAACGACCGCGCCGCCGCCGCGCACACGATGGAGAAGCTCCGCTTCGCCGCGGGCAACTTCTACATCAACGACAAGTCGACCGGCGCCGTGGTCGGCCAGCAGCCCTTCGGCGGCGGCCGTGCCTCGGGCACCAACGACAAGGCGGGCGCCCCGCAGAACCTGATGCGCTGGACGCTGACCCGCGCCATCAAGGAGACGCTGGTCGCTCCGACGGAGTACGGCTACCCGCACATGGGCTGACCGCTCCCCCCCGGGCCGACCGATCGTCGGCCCCCAAGAACCCGCCCCCGTTCCGGCCCCCACGCCGGAACGGGGGCGGTTCCATCTGTTCAGGACGAGCGAGCCCCCGGATCGGTTCCTGCCGCCACTATTTCTTCACCGATCGCCCCGCGCCTCGGCATAATCCCGGATGTTGACCAGCTGACCGGCCCAGCCGCCGTCATGACTCTCGTACGAGGCCTGCGCCCGGTGCTCCTCGGGCACGTCCACCGAGGCGAACCCGCTCTCCGTGATCCGCAGCCGGGTGCCTTCGCCCTCGGCGGTGAGGATGTACTCCACCAGCGTCGAATTGCCCTCGGCCGCCTGCTCCCCGGGGTGCCCGGAGGCCCAGCGGTAGGAGAGCCGGCGCGGCGGGTCCACCGCGACGACCGTGGTCGGGAACCGCCCGTACTCTCCGTGGTCCAGCAGCATCGTGCCCCCCGGCCACAACTCCACCCGCACCGGCTCCCCCTGCCCGAACCACTTCCCCACATGCTCCCCCTCGGTCAGCACCGCCCACACCCGCTCCACCGGCGCGCTGATCCCGATCTCCCGGTCGATCCGGTCCTCGCCCATCCTCGTCTCCTCCTCGGCCGATGTACCCCCTCAGATTTCCCACCCGGGCCCGGGACCCGCAACCGGAGCGTCCGGCCCTGCGGGCGTCCCGGAAAACGCGTGGGGCCGGGCCGGGGGAGCTGAGAGGCTCGGGCGCATGACCGAGACGATCCGCACCCCAGGGGCTGGGCGGCCGGGTGATGGACGCGCTGGAGGAGATCGTCGAGCGCGCCTACGACTTCGGGGCGCTCTCCGCCTCCGACCAGGGCGCGGCGCTGTACCGCTCGCGCGGCCGGCGGCTGTGGGAGGGCCGGATCCAGGGGCTCGGACCGGACGGCGCGGTGTCCTTCCCGGAGGAGGAGGGCTCCACCTTCGTGTGGGGCAAGGCTCCGGACCCGGCCCGCGCGCTCGCCTTCGACTGGCGCGACGGAGACGTTCTCTGACCGGCCCCAGCCCTTCGGCTGCTCCGTCCGAGTCCCGCGACCCCCGGTCTGACCTGCGGAGTTCATGATCTCTGTCTCAGATAGTAGGAAGTCCGACTACTTGTGGAGACAGGGGGGCCCGGCTGCCTTAGCTTGGTAGGAGCCGAACGCCTCGCTCGATCCAGCGAAGGGCGGTCGTGAGCGCGCGATCTCGCAGGCGACCCCTGCGGCCCGCTCCCCGCCCCGCCCGGCGTCCTCGAACATCTCCGCGATCCGCGGTCCCTCGATTCAGCGATCTCCAAGGAGTCGATCACCATGCCCGCGATCCCCGCCGAGACCGTCCGCCGAGTCCGTCACGCCGCCGCCCGTATGTCCGAGTCCGACCGCAGGAACGCGGCGGCGGCGCTCCAGCGCGCCCTGGACCGCCGGGACAACGGCGGGGCCGCCGGGCGCTGAGCAGAGCCCTCCCCGTGGGCCTCGTCCACATGGTGGACGGAGCATGTCATGGGATGGGACGGAGAGTAGGGTGCCCGACATGTCTCGCAGCCTCAACATCGCAGTGATCCCCGGTGACGGCATCGGCCGGGAGGTCGTGGCCCAGGGCCTGAAAGTCCTCTCCACGGTGCTTCCCCAGGATGTGAAGCTGGAGACCAAGGAGTACGACCTCGGCGCACAGCGCTGGCACCGCACCGGGGAGACCCTCCCCGACGCGGAGCTGGAGGCCCTCAAGGGCCACGACGCCATCCTCCTCGGAGCCATCGGCGACCCGTCCGTGCCCTCCGGCGTGCTGGAGCGGGGGCTGCTGCTCAAGCTCCGTTTCGCCTTCGACCACTACGTCAATCTGCGTCCGTCGAAGCTCTTCCCGAACACCTCCACCCCCCTCGCCGGCCAGCCGGAGATCGACTTCGTCGTCGTCCGCGAGGGCACCGAGGGCCCGTACACCGGCAACGGCGGCTCGCTGCGCACCGGCACTCCCGCCGAGGTCGCGACCGAGGTCAGCCTGAACACCGCGTACGGGGTGGAGCGCGTCGTCCGTGACGCGTACGAGCGGGCCAACGCCCGCCCCCGCAAGAAGCTGACGCTGGTCCACAAGAACAACGTCCTCGTCTACGCGGGCCACCTGTGGAAGAACATCTTCGACGCGGTCGGCCAGGAGTACCCCGAGGTCACCACCGACTATCTGCATGTCGACGCCGCGACGATCTTCTTCGTCACCCAGCCCGAGCGCTTCGACGTCATCGTCACCGACAACCTCTTCGGCGACATCCTCACCGACCTCGCCGCTGCCGTCTCCGGCGGCATCGGCCTGGCCGCCTCCGGCAACATCAACCCGACGGGCGCCTTCCCGTCGATGTTCGAGCCGGTCCACGGCTCGGCCCCCGACATCGCGGGCACCGGCAAGGCCGACCCGACGGCCACCGTCCTCTCCGTCGCACTGCTCCTGCGCCACCTCGGCTTCGAGCCCGAGGCCGTCCGCATCGAGGAGGCCGTCTCGGCCGACCTCGCGGAGCGCGACGGTTCGTTCCGTACGACCGACGAGATCGGCGACGCGCTCTCCGTACGAGTAGCGAGCTGAGGCCCGACGCTTCCACAGCCGCCGGGCCGCGCATTCCGCGCCCGGCGGCTTCTCTCTGTGCGGCTCCCGGGTGCACCATCGAAACCGGGACCGCTTTCACCCCGTTGCACCCCGTTTCTCGCATCGACTCCTTCGGGCGATAATCGAACCGGGCCGTGGCTCGCGGGAATGCTCGGACGCCTTGGCATCAGTAGCGGCGTGAGCGCGGTCCGTCACAACCAACGGTGAAGGACATTGCATTCATGACGACGCCCACGATCGAGCTGAAGCCCTCCTCGCACCCGCTCTCCGACGCGGAGCGGGAGGCGATCCTCGCCGACCCCGGGTTCGGCCGGCACTTCACCGATCACATGGTGACCATCAAGTGGACCGAGGGAGTGGGCTGGCACGACGCCCAGCTGACGCCGTACGCCCCGCTCTCGCTCGACCCGGCGAACATGACCCTGCACTACGCGCAGGAGATCTTCGAGGGGTTGAAGGCCTACCGCCGTCCCGACGGCTCGGTGGCCACCTTCCGTCCGGACGCCAACGCCGAGCGCTTCCAGCGGTCCGCCCGCCGGCTCGCCATGCCCGAGCTGCCGACCGAGCTGTTCATCGAGGCCTGTGACGCACTGATCCGCCAGGACAAGGCGTGGGTCCCGGCGCACGGCGGCGAAGCCTCCCTGTACCTCCGTCCGTTCATGATCGCGACCGAGGTGGGCCTCGGCGTCCGGCCGGCCAACGAGTACCTCTTCATCGTGATCGCCAGCCCGGCCGCCGCCTACTTCGCCGGCGGCGTCAAGCCGGTCTCCGTCTGGCTCTCCGAGAACTATGTCCGCGCCGTCCCCGGCGGCATGGGCTTCGCCAAGACCGGCGGCAATTACGCGGCCTCCCTGCTGGCCCAGGCCGAGGCCGCCGCGCAGGGCTGCGACCAGGTCGTCTGGCTGGACGCGCTGGAGCACCGCTGGGTCGAGGAGATGGGCGGGATGAATCTGTACTTCGTGTACGGGGACCGCATCGTCACCCCCGAGCTGACCGGCTCTCTCCTCGCGGGCATCACCCGCGACTCGCTCCTCAAGCTCGCCAAGGATCTCGGCCACGAGTCCGCCGAGAGCCGCATCTCCACCGACGACTGGCGGCGCGACACCGAGAACGGCACCCTCACCGAGGTCTTCGCCTGCGGCACCGCCGCGGTGATCACCCCCATCGGGCTGGTGAAGTCCGCCGGCGGCGAGTGGACCCAGAGCGCCGGCGAGCCCGGCGCGGTCACCATGAAGCTGCGCGAGGCCCTGCTGGACATCCAGCGCGGCACCGCCGCCGACACCCACGGCTGGATGCACGAACTGGGCTGACCCGCCCCGCGTCCCCTCGTGCCCCCCTCCTCCCGTACAGCGGCGAGGATGGGGGCATGAACGCATCCGAGCGCGACCGCGCACTGGCCGAAGCCGTCCTTCTGCGTGAGCGGGGGAGCGCCGGGGAGGCCCGGCTGCGACTGCTCGCGCTCGGCGAACTCCTGCCCGCCGACCCGGAGATCGCCTACCAGACGGCCTGGGCCCACGACGTCCTCGGACGCGAGGCGGAGGCCGTGCCGCACTACGAACGCGCCCTCGCCGCCCCGGGCCTGACCCCGGAGGACCGCCGGGAGGCGCTGCTCGGACTCGGCAGCACCTACCGCGCGCTCGGCCGGTACGAGGAGGCCGAGCGGACCCTGCGGCTCGGGGTGGCGGAGTTCCCGGAACACGGCGGGCTGCGGGCCTTCCTGGCCATGGCGCTCTTCAACACCGGCCGCCACGAGGAGTCCGTACGACTGCTGCTGGAGCTGCTGGCGGCGACGAGCGAGGACCCGTCGGTACGCCCCTTCCGTGCGGCGATCGAGAACTATGCCCGGGATCTGACCGCGATCACCGGATGAGCCGGACTTCGGCCGTTACCCAATGGTTTCCCACTGGCCTCTTCTGCTCGCCACATCAGCTGATTAGAGTGTTGTTCTAATAAGAGATGTGGTGATATGCGAATGACTTCGACCGAGCGCGACCGGCGGCCCGCCCCACCGTGCCGCGCCGCCCGTCACCGGCCGGGAGCCACCCGGTGATCGCGGTCGTCGCCGTGATCGCGGTCACCGTACGGAACCGGGGCCCGGAGGAGAACTCCCCGGACGACCCGCCGCCCGCGCTCTCGCTGCTCGCGGTCGTCCTCGCGGTGGCGGCGGTCACCGCGCTCACCGGGATGCTCTCGCCCCGCGCCGGAACGGCGGCCCGCCGACGGCCGCCCGAAGGGGAGACACCGCCGACGTCACCGCGCCGATCGGGTAGAACGTATGAGTGAACGAACCCCACCCCGAGGCGTCCGGATGACCCCGCCCTCCCGGCGGCGCAATGTCGCCCCGCCCCGCGAGGCCGTGCTCGCCGCCGCCATGGCCACCATCGCCGAACACGGCCTCGACCGGCTCACCATGGCGGGGCTCGGCCGGGACGTCGGAATGAGCAGCGGGCATCTCCTCTACTACTTCCGCACCAAGGACGAACTCCTGCTGCGTACCCTGGAGTGGAGCGAGTCGCTCCTCGGGGCCGACCGCGCCGCCCTGCTCTCCGGCCCGGGGACCGCCGCCGAGCGGCTCACCGCCTATGTCGGGCTGTACGTCCCCGACGGGCCGCGCGATCCGCACTGGAGTCTCTGGCTGGAGGTCTGGAACCGCTCCCAGGCCGCCGGCGGCGAGGACGCCCGCGCCCGCCAGGGAGCGATCGAGGCCGCCTGGCACCGCGACCTCGTCGCCCTGCTCGCCGAGGGGATCGCCCGGGGCGAGTTCCGGGCCGTCGACCCCGACCGCCACGCCACCCGGCTGCGCGCACTCCTCGACGGATTCAGCGTCCATGTCGCCGTCGGCCTCCCCGGCACCGGACGGTCCGAAGTCCTCGCCCACACCGCCGAGTTCCTGGCCGAGAACCTGTTCGCGCCGGTGCCCTGAGGCGCTCGGGAGCTCCCCGGAGCGCCCCCCTCCCGGCCCTGGCCACGGCGGGAACGCAACGCACGCAAGTACTCCCGATCGTTGCCCCGGCGGCCCTTGTCGGCCCCCCACCCCTCCGGCACGGTTTCCCCCCATGGGACGAGAGCACTGGAAGAAGATCTGGGTCGGCTCGGCGGGCAACATGGTCGAGTGGTTCGACTGGTTCGTCTACGCGAGCTTCGCCACCTACTTCGCGGGCGCGTTCTTCCCCGAGGGGAACGACACCGCCAAGCTCATGAACACGGCGGGGATCTTCGCCGTCGGCTTCTTCATGCGCCCGGTCGGCGGCTGGCTGCTCGGCCGGGTCGGCGACCGCAAGGGCCGCAAGGCGGCGCTGACCCTCACCGTGACCCTGATGTCCGCCTCCGCCCTCCTCATCGCCGTCGCCCCCACCTACGCGGTCGCGGGGTACGGCGGCGCGGCCGTCCTCCTGGTCGCCCGGCTCCTCCAGGGCCTCTCCGTCGGCGGCGAGTACGCGGCCAGCGCCACCTATCTCACCGAGGCGTCCGCCCCCCGGCACCGGGGCCTCGCCTCCAGCTTCCAGTACGTCTCCATGACCGTCGGCCAGATCCTCGGCCTCGGCCTGCTGATCGTCCTCCAGCGCACCATGTCGGACCAGGCCCTGCACGACTGGGGCTGGCGCATCCCCTTCGTCATCGGCGCACTCGGCGCGGCGGTCGTCTTCTACCTCCGCCGCAACATGCTGGAGACCGAGGTGTACGAGGAGTCCGCCGACGACACCCCCGCGAGCCAGAAGGGCACCATCAAGGCGCTGCTCGCGCACCGGCGGGAGGCGTTCCTCGTCATCGCGCTCACCATGGGCGGGACCGTCGCGTACTACACGTACACCACCTATCTCACCAAGTACCTCTCCAACTCCGCCGGGCTGGACAAGCAGACCGCCACCCTGGTCTCCTTCTGCGCCCTGATCGTCTTCGCCTGCCTCCAGCCGCTCGCCGGCATGCTCTCCGACCGCGTCGGCCGCCGCCCGCTGCTGATCACCTTCGCCGTCGGCTCGACCCTGCTCACCGTGCCGATCATGGCGATGCTCAAGCACGCGGACTCCTTCTGGCCCGCGTTCGGACTCTCCCTGCTCGCCCTGGTGGTGATCACCGGCTACACCTCGATCAACGCCTGTGTGAAGGCCGAGCTGTTCCCGACCGGGGTACGCGCGCTGGGCGTCGCGCTCCCGTACGCGATCGCCAACGCGCTCTTCGGCGGCACCGCCGAGTATGTGGCGCTCTGGTTCAAGGACTCGGGCATGGAGGCCGGGTTCTCCTGGTACGTGGCGGGGTGCGCGGCCGTCTCGCTGATCGTGTACCTGAGCATGCGGGAGACCCGCGACATCGATCTGAACCTGGTGGGCCGCTCCGGGAAGCCGGGCGGGCCCGGAAATCCGGGGGAGCCCGGGGAGCGGGAGCCCGCCCGGGTCACCTCCTCCTGAACCGGACCGCCCGGTCGAGTGATCTTGGCCGAAGGTCGCGCACCGCCGGGCCGGACGGTTGACTCCCGGCGGTGCCCCCGGATCTCATGAGGGCCCGGCGGGGGCCGGGGCTCATGATTTCGGGGGGAACCATGGCCTCCGGCTCAACGTCGGCCCAGGACTCCACCCGCGCGACCGCACCGCCCCCAGGGATCCCGGCCCGTCCCGGTCCGCGCCCAGCCCTCCCCGACCGCCTCCCCGCCCACCGCGCCGACGGTTGATTCCGGCCAGGGATCCGGCCGCCGCCGCGATGGCCGGAGTGCGCCGGGCGGGGGACCGCATCCCGAGACGGAACACCGTTTCGCACGGAGTTGTGACAGACTTCCCCGGTGCTTTCGTTCGCCATGATTATCGGCAGCAGGCGCGCCGGTCCGCCGTGATCGCTCCGTACCAACCCGTACGGCAGCGCCCACCACGCCCCAGACCCGCGCGCAGACCTCTCGCACCCGCGAGGGGTTTTTTCATTTCCCGGCCCCACCCCGGACGGAAATGGGCGGCACGCGAAAATGGGGGCAAGTGGAGCCAGAAATTCCGGGAGCCACTCACCCGACAGGAGTCACAGCAGCCATGACCACACAGCCCAAGGACACGGACATGGGCACGGCCACCGACGACAGCTTCCATGTCTTCGACACCACCCTTCGCGACGGGGCCCAGCGCGAAGGCATCAATCTGACCGTCGCGGACAAGCTCACCATCGCCCGGCACCTTGACGACTTCGGCGTGGCCTTCATCGAGGGCGGCTGGCCCGGGGCCAACCCCCGGGACACCGAGTTCTTCTCCCGCGCCCAGCGCGAGATCACCTTCCGGAACGCCCGGCTGGTCGCCTTCGGAGCCACCCGCCGCGCGGGCGGCTCGGCCGCCGACGACCCCCAGGTGCAGGCGCTGCTCGACTCCGGCGCCCCGGTGATCACCCTGGTCGCCAAGTCCCACGACCGCCATGTCGAACTCGCCCTGCGCACCACCCTCGAAGAGAACCTGGAGATGGTCCGCGACACCGTCTCCCACCTCAGGTCGAAGGGCCGCCGGGTCTTCGTCGACTGCGAGCACTTCTTCGACGGCTACCGCGCCAACCCCGAGTACGCCAAGTCCGTCGTCCGTGCCGCGGCCGATGCCGGCGCGGACGTCGTCGTCCTCTGCGACACCAATGGCGGAATGCTCCCCGCCCAGATCCAGGCGGTGGTCGCGACCGTCCTCGCCGACACCGGGGCCCGCCTCGGCATCCACGCCCAGGACGACACCGGCTGCGCCGTCGCCAACACCCTCGCCGCCGTCGACGCCGGCGCGACCCACGTCCAGTGCACCGCCAACGGCTACGGCGAGCGCGTCGGCAACGCCAATCTCTTCCCGGTCGTCGCCGCGCTGGAGCTGAAGTACGACAAGCGGGTGCTGCCCCCGGGCGCGCTCGCCGACATGACCCGTATCTCGCACGCCATCGCCGAGGTCGTCAACCTCACGCCCTCCACCCACCAGCCCTATGTGGGTGTCTCGGCCTTCGCCCACAAGGCGGGCCTCCACGCCTCCGCGATCAAGGTCGACCCCGACCTCTACCAGCACATCGACCCCGCGCTGGTCGGCAACACCATGCGGATGCTCGTCTCCGACATGGCCGGCCGCGCCTCCGTCGAGCTGAAGGGCCGAGAGCTCGGCATCGAGCTCGGCGGCGACCGCGCGCTGGTGGGCCGGGTGGTCGAACGCGTCAAGGAGCGCGAGCTGAAGGGCTACACCTACGAGGCCGCCGACGCCTCCTTCGAGCTGCTGCTGCGCGCGGAGGCCGAGGGCAGGGCGCGCACCTACTTCCGCACCGAGTCCTGGCGGGCCATCGTCGAGGACCGCCCCGACGGCACCCACGCCAACGAGGCCACGGTGAAGCTGTGGGTCAAGGGCGAGCGCATCGTCGCCACCGCCGAGGGCAACGGCCCGGTCAACGCGCTCGACCGGGCGATGCGGGTCGGCCTGGAGCAGGTCTACCCGCCGCTGGCCAAGCTCCAGCTGGTGGACTACAAGGTCCGCATCCTCGAAGGCCGCCACGGCTCGGACTCCACCACCCGGGTGCTGATCACCACCGGTGACGGCACCGGCGAGTGGTCCACCGTCGGCGTCGCCGACAACGTCATCGCCGCCTCCTGGCAGGCGCTGGAGGACGCGTACACCTACGGGCTGCTCCGCGCGGGGGTCGAGCCGGTCGAGTGACCGCCGTCGACGCCGGTCCCGGGAAACGGCTCTTCGGGTAGCGTCGATGCATGAGGACCAGGCTGCTCTCCGCACTGTCCGGTCTGCTGCTGGCGCTCTCGGCGGCCGTCTTCACCACGGCCCCGGGAGCGTCGGCCGCCACCGGCCACGAACAGTCGGCCACCGGCCCCGCGCGGGCCGCCGCGCCCCTGGACGCGACGCCCGGGACCGACGGGGCCGCCGCCGTGGCGCGGGCGTTCGAGGACGGCCCGGTCCATGTCGATCCGCGCGCCGCCGCACAGCTCTCCGCCGCCGACGCGAACGCCCTCGCCGAGAGGATCAGGAAGGCGGACAAGCCCCTCTTCGTGGCCGTGCTCCCGGCCGGCGCGGAGTTCGCGCCGGACAGCGTGCTCAGGGATCTCCGTACCCGGACCGGTGTCAGCGGTCTGTACGCCGTCCGGCTCGGCGACCGGTTCAACGCGGGCGCGGACGGCGGGGCCCTCGCCAGGCCCGTCGTGCGCGACCTGGTCACGGCGGTCCGCACACCCCCGGGGGCCGACGCGGCCACCCAGCTGAACAACTTCGCCGACCAGGCCCTGCCGCGGCTGCGCGGCACCGCCCCCGCCTCCTGGGAGGCCGCGGCGCAGGGCGGGGGAGGCGACAAGAACACCGGGGCGCTGATCGCCCTCGGCGCGATCCTGGCCGCCGTCGGCCTGGGCGCGTACACCGTCGTCCACCGCGGACGCCGCCGCAGGGCGGCCGAGGAGCGGGCCGCGCTGGAGCGGCTGCGGGTGGTCGTGGACGAGGACATCACCGCGTTCGGCGAGGAGCTGGACCGGCTGGACTTCCACCCGGCGGAGAAGGGCGCGGACGACGCCATGCGCGCCGACTACGAGCGCGGGCTCGACGCGTACGACCGGTCGAAGTCCCTGATGGCGTCCGCCGGGCGGCCATCGGACGTCCGCGAGGTCACCCGGGCCCTGGAGGACGGCCGCTTCAGCCTGGCCGCCCTGGACGCCCGCCGCACCGGCCGGCCGCTCCCGGACCGGCGCGTCCCCTGCTTCTTCGACCCGCGCCACGGGCCCTCCGTCACCGACCGGAGCTGGGCCCCGGCGGGCGGCGCGGCCCGCGAGGTCCCGGTCTGCGCGGCCGACGCGGCCCGGCTGGACGACGGGCTCGAACCCTCGGCCCGTACCGTCGGCACGGCGGAGGGCCGCCGACCCTACTGGGAGGCGGGCCCGGCCTACGGCCCCTGGGCCGGCGGCTACTTCGCCGGCGGCCTGCTCCCGGGGCTGCTGGTGGGCACCGTGCTCGGCGGGATGCTCGCCTCCCCGGCGTACGCGGGGGAGTACGGCGGCGAGGACTACGCGGGATCCGGCGGGGAGCCGGGCGCCGACTCCGGAGGTGACTTCGGGGGCGACTGGGGCGGCGGCCCGGACGGCGGCGGCGACTTCGGCGGCGGGGGCGGTTTCGACGGCGGCGGGGGCTTCTGAGGGCACCCGCCCCGGAGGCGGCCCGGAAACGGCAGAGCGCCCGCCCACGCCGTGGGGGGACGGCGGGACGGGCGCGCTCTGGGGGCGCCGCCGGACGGTCGGTCGCCGGCGGGCGCGGTGGCCGGTACGGCCGGGGTGATCCGCGTGATCGGCGTCAGGCGGACTTGATCGCGGAGATGTCGAAGTTCAGCTTGACCTTGTCGCTGACCATCACGCCGCCGGTCTCCAGCGCGGCGTTCCAGGTCAGGCCCCACGCGGAGCGCAGGATCTCGGCGCTGCCCTCGAAGCCGACGCGCTCGTTGCCGTAGACGTCCGTGGCCGCGCCGTTGAACTCCAGGTCGATCGCGAGCGGACGCGTGACGTCCTTGATCGTGAGGTCGCCGGTCACCCGGTACTTGTCGCCGCCGAGCTGCTCGGCCGCGGTGGAGCGGAAGGTCATCAGGGGGAAGCGCTCGACGTCGAAGAAGTCGCTCGCGCGCAGATGTCCGTCCCGGTCCGCGATGCCGGTGTCGATCGACTCGATCTTCACATCGATGGCGGCGGCGGAGGCGGCGGGGTTCGACCCGTTGAGCTTCAGGGTGCCCTCGTGCTCGCCGAAGCTGCCGCGGACGTTGGTGACCATGGCGTGGCGGACGGTGAAGCCGATGCTGCTGTGCGCCGGGTCGATGGTGTAGTCGCCGCTCAGGGCCGCGAGAGCCGGGTCGACGGGGGCGGTGGCAGTGGCGACGGCGGTGTCGGACTTACGGCTGAAGATACCCATGATGACGCACTCCTGTGGGGGAAGGGTTCGGCACGCGGATGCGGCCTGGCTGGCGAACCTTGTTGTTGAAGCTTCAACGAGAAGGACTCTAGACCTATTCCGTTCAATATTCAACTTCTGCTGCCGAAGTCCCGGCGGAGACTCTTTGTGATCTTGACAAGGAGTTCAGTTCTGGCCATCTTGTCGACCATGACCGCTCGCTATCTCGATGAACGCTCGGGCACCAGCTATCCGCTCACCGACCCCCTCCGCTGGCGCGCGGACAGCGGCGCGCCCCTCTCGGTGAGCCCCCTCCTCGGCATCACCCGCGCCGATGTGGACACCTCCCGCCGCTCGATCTGGCGCTACCGCGCGGCCCTGCCCGGCGACATCCGCGAGCCCGTCTCCCTGGGCGAGGGCTGCACCCCGCTGGTGCCGGGGGAGTGGGACGGCGTCCCGGTCTCCTTCAAGCTGGAGTGGTTCGGCCCGACGGGCAGCTTCAAGGACCGCGGCACCAGCGTGATGATCTCCTTCCTCGCCCAGCAGGGCGTCCGCGAGGTCGTCGAGGACAGCTCCGGCAACGGCGGCTCCTCCGTCTCCGCCTACTGCGCCGCCGCCGGGATCCGCGCCCGGATCCTCGCCCCCGAGTCCACCTCCCCCGCCAAGATCCTCCAGAGCAGGATGTACGGGGCCGAGGTCCAGCTCGTCCCCGGCGACCGGGAGGCCACCGCGGCCGAGGCCCTGCGCCAGTCCGCGCACACCTACTACGCCAGCCACAACTGGCACCCCTTCTTCCTCCAGGGCACCAAGACCCTCGCCTACGAGATCTGGGAGGACCTCGGCTTCCGCGCCCCCGACCAGATCGTCACCGTCGCCGGCGCGGGCAGCACCGTCCTCGGCTGCCACCTCGGCTTCTCCGAACTGCTCGCCGCCGGGCAGATCGACCGGCTGCCCAGGCTGCTGGTCGCCCAGCCCGCCAACTGCGCCCCCCTCCACGCGAGCTTCCACGCCGGCGCGGACACCCCCGTGCCCTGCTCGTTCGCCCCGACCGTCGCCGAGGGCACCGCCATCCGGCGGCCCGTCCGGCTGCCCGAGGTGCTCCGCGCGATCCGCGCTTCGGACGGCGACATGGCGGCCATCGACGAGACCGGCATCGAGGACGCCGTACGGAGGCTCGCCGCCAAGGGCCTGTACGCGGAGCCCACCAGCGCCACCGCCGCCGCGGCCGTCGGAGCCTTCGCCGAACGGGGGGCCATCCGGCCCGGCGACCGGACCGTCGTCGTCCTCACCGGCTCCGGCCTCAAGGCCGCCGGCGCGATGGAGCGGATCTGCGGCCCGGGCGGCACCCGATGAGCACCGGCGACGAAGTCCTGCTGCGCGAGGCCGAGAAGATCGCCCTCGCCGTCGGACGGATGCTCCCGGGGCTCTGCGAGGTCGTCCTGCACGATCTGCGCGACCCCGCGAACTCCGTCCGGGCCATCGAGAACAACCTCTCCGGCCGCTCGGTCGGCGAAGGCGCCACCGAACTGGGCCTCGCCAGGATCCACGACCCCGACTTCCCCGGCGTCCTGCAGAACTACCCCAACCGCTTCCCGGACGGCCGCCGGGCCAAGAGCACCTCCATCGGCATCAAGAACGCCGACGGCGTCTATGTGGCGGCCCTCTGCCTCAATCTCGACGTGTCCCTGCTGACGGGCGTCGCCGCCGGGATCGACCGTCTCGTCCGGACCGAGGAGCAGGAGCTGCCGCTCGCCGAGACCCTCCGGGCCCGAACCGCCGACGGGCTGCGGAGCGCCGTGGACGACTTCGCGGCCCGCCGCGGCCGTACCGCCCGCGAACTGGGCACCGCCGACCGCAGGGAACTGGTCCGCGAACTCCGGGCGCAGGGCTGGCTCCAGGTCAAACACGCCGTACGGACCCTCGCCGGGATACTGGGCGTCTCCCGCGCCACCCTCTACAACCATCTGCGCGACGAGACTCCCCGTACCCCGGGCGCGGGAGAGGGGGAGCGGGAGGACGGCCGCACGTCATGACCGCGCCCGCCAAACCACCCGGGGGAGGCGTCTTCGCCGAGGGCCCCCCGGGTAGCGTCCCGCCATGAACGAACCCGCCAGGAGCGAACGCACCGTGCTCGACGTCAAGCTGGACCGCTCCTTCGACATGCTCGACACGGACGGCGACGGCCGGATCCACGAAGGGGACCTGGTCTCCCTCGCGGCCCGGCTCGGCGCGGCCTTCGGGACCCGGGCCCCCGGCACCGTGGTCCGGCTCCAGGAATCCTTCACGCTGCTGTGGGAGACCGACCTCCAGCACATGGACGCCGAGGGCAAGGGCGCGATCGACCGCGCCGAGTGGCGCGCCGGGGTCCGCCGGGCCGTCGCCGACGACCGCGACGGCTTCCTCGACCGGATGGGCGCGATGCTCCAGGTGTGGCTGGAGCTGTGCGACACCGACGCCGACGGCCGCATCACCCGCACCGAGTACACCACCATGTACGGCGAGACCCTCGGCCTGCCGCCCGGACCGCTCAACGAGGCCTTCACCACCCTCGACATCGACGGCGACGGACATCTCGGCGGGGACGAACTGCGCGCCGCCGTCGAGGAGTTCTACACCAGCGAGGCGACCGACACCCCGGGCAACTGGCTCTTCGGCCCCCTGTAGCGGGCGGTGGAGCCGCTCCACGCGCAGACCCCGTCCACCAGCTCCCGCGTCCCCTCCAGATAACGGCGGCTGCCCGGGTGCTCCCGGGCCAGCCGCCCCCGCAGCACCTCGCTCTCCCGCCGCAGCACCCGCACCCGGTTCCGTACGGCGCTCAGCGCCTGGTCCCGGCTGAGACCGTGCTGGTGGCAGAGGACCAGCACCATATTGAAGCCGCTGTTCCGCTCCTCCTCGCGGGCCAGCGAACAGAGGTCGTTGACGAGCGTCGCCGCATCGGCGGTGTGGGACCGCAGCCGGTGCCAGGCGGGCCTGGCCCGCAGCCGGCCGGGGACCTCGGCCCCCTCGACCCGCTCCAGCATGTTCATGAACGGATAGAGACAGCTGGCGTGCCTGCGCAGCAGGGTCGCCTCCGCGACGGACGGCAGAGTGCCCCGGCTGCGGTGCGCGGTCTCGGTGACGAAGGTGCCCAGACAGTCCGCCCAGTCCCGGGCCGACTGCCGCCGCCACACCGTCGTCCTGCCCCGGCACTGCCGCTGCCACAGCTCGCTCCACGCCGTGACCACACCCCGCGCGGGCCCGCTGCGGGCGGGTGCGTCCATGACGTCCGTCAGCCGCCGCACCAGCGCCCCCGCCAGCGCCGGATCGCGGCCCAGCGGGCCGTCGAAGCGGTCGTCGAGGACCGTGTACCAGCCCAGCAGATCGGTCAGCAGCTCCCGCTCGGCCCCGGGAGCCCCCGGATAGGCGAGGCGTATCAGCTCCGGCAGCGCGTAGGAGCGATAGAGCGCCGACTCGCCCTCGGCGAGCAGCCGGTGGCGCGCCAGCCACCCGGTGTGCCGGTCCCCGTCCGCCGCCCGGCCCGGGGGCGGCACCCGGGGTCCGTGCGCCGCGCCCGGCCCTCCGGGGAGCGTCCGCCGTACGAGGGCCGGCGCGCGGCTCACGGGGTGCCCCCCGCCGCCCCGGCGGGCCGCTCGGCGGCGGCGGTCCGCACCACGCGCGGGGAGACCGTCATGACCACACCGCGCGCCTGGACGGTGGTCCACACCACCTCCCGCGCCCGGGTCCCGGCCACCGGCTCCGGCCGCCAGGTCAGCAGCACCGTCGCGGCGACCACGGCCAGCTCCATCCAGGCGAAGGACTCGCCCACGCACTTGTGCCGGCCCGCCCCGAACGGCAGGAACAGCCGGGGATCGGCGACGCGCTCCCCGTCCGCCCAGCGGTCCGGGTCGAAGCGGAGCGGATCGGCGTAGCGCGCCGGATCCCGGTGCAGCGCGCTCAGGCTGTACAGCAGCTCGGTCCCGGCGGGGACGGCGTACGGCCCCAGCTGTACGCCGACGGCGGCCGTCCGGGTCAGAAAGGCGTTGGGGGCGTGCAGCCGCAGCACCTCGCGCAGCACCCGGCGCAGATACGGCAGCCTCGCCAGCGCCTCGGGCGTCAGTTCGGTCCCGGCGTCGCCGAGTTCGCCCGCCAGCTCGGCCAGCAGCCGCCCGTGCACCTCGGGAGCGCCCAGCAGTTCATGGAAGAGCCAGGTCAGGGTGGAGGCGACGGTCTCGGTGCCCGCGCCGAACAGGCTGATCGCCTCGGCGCGCACGGCCGGGGCGTCCAGCCCGCCCGCCGCGCTCAGCAGGGCCGCCGGGGAACCGCCCGCGCCGCTCACCGCGCGGTCGACCACCCGGTCGAGCACCGCCACGGCCGCTTCGAAGCGCCGGTTGAGCGGCAGCGGCAGCCGGGCGAAGAGCGGATGGGGACAGAGGGAGCGGGCGATCTGCCCCTTCACCAGGTCCGGCAGCGCCCGCTGAAAGGCGACCGCGTCGCCTTCCGGCAGCCGGACGCCGAACAGGGCCCGGGCGACGACCTCCAGGGCGAGCCCGGTCATCTCCGCCGCGACATCGACCGGGACACCCGGCCGCCACCGGCCGATCCGCTCCCGGGTCGCCTCCTGGACCGCGCGGATCCCGCTCCCCACCCGCTCGGCGGTGAACGCGGGCGTGACCGCGCGCCGGCGCTCCCGGTGCAGAGCGCCCTCGGACATCAGCAGCCCGTCGCCGAACGCCTCCCGGAGCGTGCCCTGCACAGAGCCGCGCGGACAGTCCCGGGAGAGCGCCGCCAGCAGCGTGTGGACCAGCGCCGGGCTGGTGACCACGGCGACCTCGCGCGGCCCCAGCGACACCCCCGCCACCTCGCCGACCCGGGCGAGGGAGCCGAGGAACCCGAGCGGGTCCCGGAGCAGCGCGGGGAGATGGCCGAGGACCGGGACGCGCCCGGGCGCGGCGGGAATGGGCCGTGGGTTCACCGTCGTCACGGGGCACCTCGCTCGGGTCTCGCCGGTCCCGCCGGAGCACGGTCCCGGGCCGTGATGCGTTCACTCTCCGGTCGGCGCTCACGTCCCCGCAAACCGCCCTCACTCGATCGAGTGGACTTGTGGCATCCGGGTGACTTCGGGCGGTTCCCGGCCGCTCTGCGCCCGCCCTCTTATAGAAGGGCGCGCGGAGTGCTAAGGGTGTGGTCACAGCGTCGTCCGCCCGGAGGCTCCCGTGTCCCAGCCGTCCGACTGGTCCCGCCGTACCGCGCTGACCGCACTCGCCTCACTGGCCGCCCTGGGCTCGGTGCCCGCCCCCGCGACGGCGGCCGAGGCGGACGGCGACCCGTACCGGGCCCTGCGGCTCCGCTGGCTGGAGATCAGCCTCGGCGGCGGCTACGACCCGGCCGCCGAGCCCTACGCCACGCGCCTGGCCGAGACCGCCGCCCGCGCCGCCGCCCACCGCGCCGCCATGGCCCCGGGCCCCGGCCGGCTCTGGCCCGACCTCGCCCACGACCCGCCCGACGGGATCACCCGCGCCTACGGACGGCTGTGGACCATGACCCAGGCGTACGCCCACGCCCCCGACCCGGATCCCGGACTCCTCGCCGACACCGTCCGGGGACTCGACCATCTGGCCGCCACCGTCTACCACCCCGGCACCACCCCCTACGGCAACTGGTGGGAGTGGCGGATCGGCAGCCCCCGGCTGCTGATGGACATCGTCGCCGTGCTGTACGAACGGCTCACCCCGGACCGCCGCGACGCCGCCTTCGCCGCCGTCGACCACTTCGTCCCCGACTCCCTCCTCGACGCCTACACCGGCGTCTCCACCGGGGCCAACCGGGTCGATCTGTGCCGCTCGGTCGCCCTGCGCGGGGTGCTCGGCCGCGCCCCCGGCAGGATCGCGCTGGCCAGGGACGCGCTGTCGCCCGTCTTCCCCCACGTCACCTCCGGGGACGGCCTCTACGCCGACGGATCCTTCGTCCAGCACACCTGGGTCGCCTACTCCGGCACCTACGGACAGGTCCTCCTCGACGGCGTCGGCCGGCTCCTCGCCCTGCTCGCGGGCTCCCCCTGGGCCGTCACCGACCCCGGCCGCCAGAACATCCTGGACAGCGTGGAGCGGGCCTTCGCCCCACTGATCCACAACGGTCTGATGATGGACTGCGTCAGCGGCCGGGCCGTCAGCCGGGGCCTACAGAGGAGCGACGACCGGCGGATTCTGCGCGGCGACCACTTCCACGGCCACGCGATGATCGCCGCCATCGCGCTGCTCGCGGGCGGCGCGGGCGCGGCCGAGCGCGAGCGCTGGCACTCCCGGATCAAGGGCTGGATCGAGCGCGACACCACCACCCCCGTCCTGCGCTCACGGCAGTTCGGCGTGGCCGACCTCTCCCGGCTGCACGCGATCGCCGCCTCCCCGGCCGTCCCGGCCCCCGAACCGGTCGGGCACACCCTCTTCGCCGCCATGGACCGGGCCGTGCACCGCCGCCCCGGCTGGGCCGCGAGCATCTCGATGGCCTCGGAGCGGATCGCCCACTACGAGTGCGGCAACGGCGAGCACCCGCGCGGCTGGCACACCGGCTCCGGCATGCTCCTCTGGTGGCCCGCCCAGGCCCAGGGCGGCCAGTACACCGACTGGTTCTGGCCCACCGTCGACCCCTGCCGGCTGCCCGGCACCACCGTCTCCACCCGCCGCCCCGCCGACCGCGAGGGCGGCGAGTGGGGCCTGCCCAAACCCGCCGCCCGCTGGGTCGGCGGGGCCTGCGACGGCGAGTACGCGGCCGTCGGACAGCATCTGCTCGGACTCGGCTCCACCCTCGACGCCCGGCTCTCCTGGTTCTGCGCCGACGACGCGATCGTCTGCCTCGGCGCGGGCATCAGCTGCCGGGACGGCGTACCCGTCGAGACCGTCGTCGACAACCGCAACCTCGGTGAGGCCGGCACCGCCGCCCTCACCACCGGCCCCGGCTGGGCCCACCTCGAAGGACACGGCGGCTGGGTCTTCCCGCACGGAGTCCGGCCGCGCACCCTGCGCGAGGACCGCACCGGGGCCTGGAGCGACATCAACGCCGGCGGCTCGACCGAGCGCGCCACCCGCCGCTACCAGACCCTCTGGCTCGACCACGGCACCGACCCGGTGAACGCCTCGTACGCCTACCTCCTGATGCCGGGCGCGAGCCCCCGGGCCGTCGCGGCCCGCGCCGCCGGCCGCAGCGGACCCGCCGTCCTCGCCAACAGCGCCGCCCGCCAGGCCGTCCATGTGCCCCGGCTCGGGCTGACCGCCGTGAACTTCTGGCAGCCGGGTACGGTGGGCGCGCTCACCTCGGGCGCGCCCGCCAGCGTGCTCGTACGCCGCTCCCGGCCGGACAGCCGGACCGCGACCCTCCATCTGAGCGATCCCACCCGGTCCGCCGGGCCCGTGGAGATCGTCTGGCGGCGTCCCGTCCGCCGGGTCACCGCCCACGACCCCGGCATCGAGGTGCTCGGCACCGGACCCGCCCTGCGGCTGAGGCTGACCGGGTCGGCGGCGGGGGCGACCCACCGGTGCGAAGTGACTCTCAGCTGAAGTGCTTGTGGGACTCGAACAAACATCACTGCCCTGGTGCTGGTGGATGGGCTGCTGAGTCGGGTGTTTCTGTCAGAGACTCACAGGAGAACGGTCGCGAGACTGTACAGAGTCAACGGAAGCGTTTTCTTGGTCGGCTCCGTAGGGTCAGTACATGACCGTTGTGGACGAGACCCCGAGCGAGCCGACGGACGCGCGCGGGCGCGTCGCCGAGCTGCACGAGCTGCGCGCGCAGGCGCTGCGCGGACCGAGCGACCGTGCGACCGAGGCGCAGCACGCCAAGGGCAAGCTGACCGCGCGCGAGCGCATTGAGCTGCTGGTGGACGCGGGCTCGTTCCACGAGGTGGAGCAGTTGCGGCGGCACCGGGCGATCGGGTTCGGCCTGGAGGCCAAGAAGCCCTACACGGACGGTGTGATCACCGGCTGGGGCACCGTCGAGGGCCGCACGGTCTTCGTCTACGCCCATGACTTCCGGATCTTCGGCGGCGCGCTGGGCGAGGC
Source organism: Streptomyces amakusaensis (assembly GCF_039532665.1). Taxonomy (NCBI): domain Bacteria; kingdom Bacillati; phylum Actinomycetota; class Actinomycetes; order Kitasatosporales; family Streptomycetaceae; genus Streptomyces; species Streptomyces amakusaensis. The sequence goes on from NZ_BAAASB010000002.1 coordinate 406,581, forward strand.
CCACGCCACCAAGATCCACAAGATCATGGACATGGCCATCTCGGCGGGCGCACCGCTGGTGTCGCTGAACGACGGGGCCGGCGCGCGCATCCAGGAGGGTGTCTCGGCGCTCGCCGGATACGGCGGCATCTTCCAGCGGAACACCCGGGCCTCCGGTGTGATCCCCCAGATCAGCGTGATGCTCGGCCCGTGCGCGGGCGGCGCGGCCTACTCGCCCGCCCTCACCGACTTCGTCTTCATGGTCCGCGAGACCTCCCAGATGTTCATCACCGGCCCCGACGTGGTCAAGGCCGTCACCGGTGAGGAGATCACCCAGAACGGGCTGGGCGGCGCGGACGTCCACGCCGAGACCAGCGGCGTCGCGCACTTCGCGTACGACGACGAGGAGACCTGCATCGCGGAGGTCCGCTACCTCCTGTCGATGCTCCCGCAGAACAACCGCGAGAACCCGCCGACCGTCGCCTCCGACGACCCGGCGGACCGCCGCTCGGACGTTCTGCTCGACCTGGTGCCGGCGGACGGCAACCGCCCGTACGACATGCACCAGGTGATCGAGGAACTGGTCGACGAGGGCGACTATCTGGAGATCCACGAGCGCTGGGCCCGCAACATCATCTGCGCGCTGGCCCGGCTGGACGGCCAGGTCGTCGGCATCGTCGCCAATCAGCCGCAGTCGCTGGCGGGTGTGCTGGACATCGAGGCCTCGGAAAAGGCTGCGCGCTTTGTCCAGATGTGCGACGCTTTCAATATTCCGATCATCACCCTTCTGGATGTACCCGGGTTCCTTCCCGGTGTCGATCAGGAGCACGGCGGGATCATCCGGCACGGCGCGAAGCTGCTCTACGCGTACTGCAACGCGACGGTGCCGAGGATCTCGCTGATCCTGCGCAAGGCGTACGGCGGGGCGTACATCGTGATGGACTCCCAGTCCATCGGCGCGGATCTGACGTACGCCTGGCCGACCAACGAGATCGCGGTCATGGGCGCGGAGGGCGCGGCCAATGTCATCTTCCGCCGGCAGATCGCCGACGCCGAGGACCCCGAGGCCATGCGGACCCGGATGGTCAAGGAGTACAAGTCCGAGCTGATGCATCCCTACTACGCGGCGGAGCGGGGTCTGGTCGACGATGTCATCGACCCCACCGAGACGCGTGAGGTGCTGATCGCCTCGCTCGCGATGCTCCGCACGAAACATGCCGACCTGCCGTCGCGCAAGCACGGCAACCCCCCGCAGTGATGTCCGCGGGGAGAAACGGAGCAGGATCAGACATGAGCAAGCCCGAGTCCTCGCTGCTGAGGGTGGAGAAGGGCGACTGCGCCCCGGAGGAGCTGGCGGCGATCACCGCCGTCCTCCTGGCCCGCGCCGCCGCCCAGCCCGGCCCCGCCCCCTCCACCCACTCCCGCACCCCCGCCGCCTGGCGCCGCCTCGAACGCCAGCGCGGCTTCCAGCCCTCCCACAGCTGGCAGGGCTGAGCACCCGGAGTTTTTAAGCCCGTCCGGCGTTTCAGGACGGACCTGAGCCCGGGGCACCCGAGCGGTACCAGCTTGGCCAATTGAGCCCGTCCGGCGATTGAGGACCAACCCTCAGCCGGACGGGCTTCGGCATACCCAGGCCCCGAGCCCCGGGCCGGACAGCTACCGCAGCAACCCCGCGATCTCCCCGTACAGCCCCTCCGGCCAGGAGCCCCCCGCCTCCCGCACCAGCTCCCCACTCCACTCCCAGCTCGCCCGCGCGGCCCTGCGCACCTCGTCCTCCCGCGCCGACGACGTGGTCGCCACATAGCGGCGCACATCCCGCGCCGGCAGATCCGCCTCCAGCGCCCGGCTCGGCGTCAGCCAGTGCGCGGTGCTGGAGCGCAGCAGCCGGCAGAGCTTGAGCTGCTGCGGCGCGATCGCGGTCTGGAGCAGCGCGTGCCCCCGGGCGATCTCCCCCCGGGCCAGCACCTGTGCCAGCATCAGCGTCCAGTTGGCCAGCTCGTCCGTCAGCCGGCGTGCCGTCGCCACGGGCTCGGGCGGCTCGAACTCCGAGAGTTCCCGCGCCGCCGCGGTCAGCCGCCCGCTCCGGTCCAGCAGCACGGCCCGCTCCGGGTGCGGCAGATGCACCGCCCCGCGCCAGCCGGTCACCGAGGCGATGCCCGGTCCGGCGGCCTCCACATGGAACTCGCCCCGCATCAGATCGTCGAAGACGACCGCGAGGATCCCGTACATGTTCGTGTACGCCAGCTTCAGCGGCGCGAGCCGCTCGGCGAAGGCCCGCCCGTCGAACTCCTCGACGGCCTCGTCACGGACGAACAGATACGCCTCGATGTCGGAGTGGGCGTCCGCCTCGCCGAGGGTCCACGACCCGTACAGCAGGACGCCCTCCAGCAGCGGCTCGGCCCCGGCGATCCGGCGGAGCCGGTCGACCCGGCGGTCGAGGGCGGGGGAGGCGGAGGAAGCGGGAAGGGGAGGGAACACGGCGGTCTCCTGAGTGAGCGCGGGGCAGACGAAGTACACCCGGCGTCCCGCGCCGGGCTGTTGACTCGCTTGGACTCCGCGTCCCTCAGATACCCGACATGCCCACAGACTAGAGCCCTCGCGCCGCCGGTCAAAGGCGTGCGAGGGCTCCGGGCCGTACGAAGGGGGGCCGGTCAGCGAAGCCGGGCCATCAGCGCGTGCTCGACCAGGGTGATCAGAGCGCTCTTGGCGTCCGCGCGGTGGCGGGCGTCGGTGGTGATGATGGGGGTGTCCGGGCCGATCTGGAGGGCCTCGCGGACTTCCTCGGGGTTGTAGGGCTGGTGGCCGTCGAAGCCGTTGAGCGCGATCACGAAGGGGAGTCCGCTGTTCTCGAAGTAGTCGACGGCGGGGAAGCAGTCGGCGAGTCGGCGGGTGTCGACGAGGACGACGGCGCCGATGGCTCCGCGTACGAGGTCGTCCCACATGAACCAGAAGCGGTCCTGTCCGGGGGTGCCGAACAGGTAGAGGATGAGGTCCTGGTCCAGGGTGATGCGGCCGAAGTCCATGGCGACGGTGGTGGTCGTCTTGTCCCCGGTGTGGGTCAGGTCGTCGATTCCCGCCGAGGCGGAGGTCATGACGGCCTCGGTACGCAGCGGGTTGATCTCCGAGACGGCGCCGACGAACGTGGTCTTGCCCACGCCGAAGCCGCCCGCCACCACGATCTTCGCGCTGGTGGTTGAGCGGGCTGCACCGCCGCTAGAGCTTGCGAAGTCCACTGAGCACCCTTTCGAGCAGTGTCACATCTGGCTGGCCGCCGGCGGCCTCGTCGCCGCCGGGCTGGTGGATGGCGACAAGTCCGGCCTCCGCCAGGTCGGCGACGAGGATCCGGGCGACGCCGAGGGGGATATGCAGGAGTGCCGAGATTTCCGCCACGGACTTGATCTCGAAACACAGCCGGCAGATCCGCTGATGCTCGGGCAGCTGCCCTTGCAGATTCATCGGATCGGCCGTGGTACTGACCAGTGCCTCGATGGCGAGCTGGTAGCGCGGCCGGGTCCGGCCGCCGGTCATGGCGTACGGACGTACCAGCGGGTTGTGCGCGTTCTGGTGGTGCGGCGGCTCGTGGGACGCCGCCCGCCGCTGCTGGTCGTACTGCCGCTGATCGTACTGCCGTTGGTCGTACGAGGGTGCGTACGGCTGCTGGTAGGGCTGGGCGCCGTGTCTGCCCGGGGTCGAGGGAGAGTTGTAGCGATTGCGGGAGTGCTCATGAGGCGACGGGTGACCACCGCCGTCATAGGGGCGTCCGCCTGGGGGTGTTGCCACAGTTTCCTCCTCCGACCGCGAGTCGCCGGTTCCCGTTCCTGTGGAGCCGCGCCACCGCACCCTATGGTGCGGTGGCGTGAAACGCACTGTCTGCCTGTTAGTTGAGAAGGCTGCCCTGAAGTTCCGCGCGGAGGTCCGGAGTCAGTACATTTCCGGCCCGGTCCACCAGCAGTGCCATCTCGTACCCGACCAGGCCGATGTCGGCCTCCGGGTGGGCGAGAACGGCCAGTGAGGAACCGTCGGAGATGGACATGATGAAGAGGAAGCCCCTCTCCATCTCCACGACCGTCTGGTTGACGGCCCCGCCTTCGAAGATCCTGGAGGCTCCGGCGGTCAGCGAGGTCAGACCGGAGGCCACGGCCGCCAGCTGATCGGCGCGGTCGCGCGGGAATCCTTCGGACATGGCCAGCAGGAGTCCGTCGGCGGAGACCACCACCGTGTGGGACACCCCTGGGGTGTTGTCCACGAAGTTGGTGATCAACCAGTTCAGATTCTGCGCCGCCTGGCTCATCGGGCTCACACTAACGCTCCTGGTTGTAGGTACTGCCCGGACCACCGTTGTGATCGTAAGTGGCCGGTCCGTTCGTGTCCGTTCCCGCGCTGCGTCCCCGCTGGACTCCGCGGCGCAGGTTGCTCAACCTGCCCCGCACGTCCTCCGGGGCGCGGGAGACCTGGGGGCCCCGCTGGGCGGTCTGCTCCGCGGCGCCCTCGATGAGGTTGGCCTTGGGCACCCGGCGCGGCAGCCCGGACGAGGTCACCCCGCCCGCCTTCGGCTCCCGCAGCTTCTCCGCCCGCTGCCAGCGCTCGTCGTTGGCCGACTGCCAGTCCTTGGCACCGGCGGGTTCGCTCTCGCCGCCGACCGCCTCGGACCGACCGGCCGACGGCATCCCCGGACCCTGCTCCACGGGCTGCTGCCACTGCTGCTGAGGCTGCTGCGCGGGCTGCGGCTTCTGCTGCGAACCGCGCCGAGGCAGACCCGCCTCGGTCAGCTGATGGCTGCCCGAAGAGTGACCCGGACGGTCGAAGCCTACGCTCTCGGAGCCGCCCGTGGGGGTGCCGGAAGCGGCGGAATCAAGCTCTGCTTCTGGCTGGAAATTCGGCTCAAACGTGGTGGGGTACGAGGTCTGATCCGTCCAGTCGCCCTGGTGGGGCTGGGTGGCGAACGGGTCCTCGTACTGCGGCTGGGCGAGCGGCGGAGCCTGCCGGCCCGCCTCCGGGTAGGCGGCGTCCGCGCCGGCCCGCTGATAGCCGTCGAAGGGCTGCTGGGGCTGCCCCTGGGCGGGGAAACCCTGCTCCTGGTAGCCCTGCTCGCCGAATCCCGAGAGGTGGCCGCGCTGCTCGGGGACGTACCCCTGACGCTCGTACGGCTGTTCCCCGGGCTGCGGCGAGGGCTGCGGCATGGGGCGCGCGGCCTCCGGCGGCTGCGCCTGAAGTGCCGCACGCCGCTCCCCGCGCTTCAGTGAGCGGTTGACAGGGGTGGCGGGCCGGGGGCCGGCCGACGGGTCCTCGTAGCGGGAGTCGTCGAAGCCCAGCTCCGCCGCGGTGAGCATCGGAGCCTCGGTGAAGGACGGCTGCTCCGGGATGATCTGCGAGACGGTGAAGTCGTCCTGGGGGAGCGGCTCGCCGCCGCCGCCGTGGGTGATCGCGTCCGGCAGCATCACCAGCGAGGTGGTGCCCGCCTGCTCCCCGGAGGGCCGCAGCTGTACGCGGATGCCGTGCCGGTCGGAGAGCCGGCCGACCACGAAGAGGCCCATCCGCTGCGAGACGGCGGCGTCCACCGTCGGCGGGTTGGCCAGCTTGTGGTTGATGTCGGCGAAGTCCTCGGCGGTCAGACCGATGCCCTTGTCATGGATCTCGATCATGACCCGGCCGTCCGGCAGCCTGGTGGCCGTCACCCGGACCTTGGTCTGCGGGGAGGAGAACGTGGTGGCGTTCTCCAGCAGCTCGGCGAGGAGATGCACGAGGTCGGTCACGGCCTGGCCGTGGATCTCCGACTCCGGGACGCCGGTCAGCTCGATGCGCTCGTACGACTCCACCTCGGAGGTGGCGGCGCGGAGCACGTCGACCAGCGGCACGGGCTGGTTCCAGCGCCGTCCGGGCTCCTCGCCCGCGAGGACGAGGAGGTTCTCGCCGTTGCGGCGCATCCGGGTCGCGAGATGGTCGAGCCGGAAGAGGGAGGCCAGCTGGTCCGGGTCGGCCTCGTTGTTCTCCAGGTCGGAGATCAGGGTCAGCTGGCCCTCGATCAGCGACTGGTTGCGCCGCGAGAGGTTGGTGAAGATCGCGTTGACATTGCCCCGGAGCATGGCCTGCTCGGAGGCGAGCCGCACGGCCTCGCGGTGGACCTGGTCGAAGGCGCGGGCGACCTCGCCGATCTCGTCCTGGGTGTCGATCGGGATCGGCCGCACCCGGGTGTCCACCCGGCCGGGCTCGGCGCGCGAGAGCTGGTCGACCAGCATCGGCAGCCGCTGCTCGGCGATGGCGAAGGCGGCGGTGCGCAGCTCCTGCATCGAGCGGCTCATCTGCCGGGCCACGGCGCCGGCCAGGACGAAGGCGGCGAGCAGGGAGAGAAGGGTGATCAGACCGTTGACGATCGCGTCCTGCTTGGCGTCGTCCGCGATGGACACGGCCTCGGCGACCGCCCGGTCGACCAGATCGCCCTCGACCTCGCTGTAGGCGTCGAATCTGGCGGTGGCGACGGTCATCCACGTCTCGGGGGTGATGTCCTCCTTCGCCAGCTCCGAGGGAGTGGAGCCGGCGCCGATCCGGCGGGCCATGCCGGCGAAGGCGGAGTCGCCCTCCTTGGGCGGGGTGACACCGGCCGCCACGAGCTTCTTGTCGGCGTCCGCCGCCCGCTTCACGGTGACCGAACGGAGCTTGTCGGTGTCGCTCTGGGTGCCGCCGGAGGCGAACTCGGCCGTGGCGATCTGCTCGAGGTAGTTGTACGAATTGAAGGCGATGGTCTGCTTGGCGAAGACATCCTTCTTCGTGCTCGGCCGCACCAGAAGGTGCGTACCAATGGAGCGCTGAAGGGATTCGGCTGCCTTGGCGAGTTGAATGGCGTAGACCATGCGCCCGAAACTGGTGACATTTCCGGTGCCGAGACCCAGCTCGTTGGAGAACTCCATCAGCGTGTGCTGGACCTGGACATAGCCCTCTTCGGTGGCGACCGGGTCCAGGCTGGTGGTGTAGGCGGCCTCGCGGAGCTTCTTCAGCCCCGGCTCCTCCTCGCGGAACAGCTGAAGCCGGCGCTCCAGGCCCTGCCCCGAGGGGAGGGCCCGCACCGCCTCGTCGAAGCTCCTCTTCGCCTCGTCCGTGGCGGCGTACGCCTTCCGCACCTCCTCGGACCGGCGATCGGCCGGGGTGGTGGCGGTGAGCAGGGGCTGTGCGGTGAGATCGCGTTCATTGAGCAGGGCTTCGCCGTACTCCGAGGCCGCGCGCACGATCAGCGCGGTCTTCTCGGCGTCCTGGGCCCCGCCCCAGGTGTCGATCGAGCCCTTGACCTGGAAACCACCCATGACCAGGCCGACCGCGACCGGTAGGAGCAGGATCGCGTTGAGCCTGGCCGGCACCCGCCAGTTGCGCGGGGAGAGCCTGCTGCTGGAGCCGCCGGGGGCCGGTGGCGGTGGCGGCGGCTCTTCCGCGGGCGGTGCCGCTGCGCGCGGCGGCGGGGTGAAGTTGCCCCGTGCCTGCTGCTCCGCGGAGCCGTTCGTGCTTCGCCTCACTCGACCAACAACCTCTCGGCGTCGGCACCTACGCTGTGCCGTGTTTCGTTCGGAGCCGTACTACTCAGAAGTCCGTCGAATTTCAGCATGTGGAGTGGGTCCGTTCCAAACAGTTGGAATCAGCCATTCCTGAGGATCCTACCCACAGATAAAACGGGCATAAAGAGCGAGCCCTTTCAAAATGCGAGAGAAATGTGAGCGCAGCGATACCGGGCGTATGCATCGGGTGTCCGAGCCACGGTAATTGTCTGTCGAAACGTTATGAACACGGAGGCGGACCGTGTCAAAGGACACAGCCCGCCCCCGCATAACTACGACAAGTGCCGTACGTCTCTGTCTACTTAAGCCGGGCCATCAGCGCGTGCTCGACCAGGGTGATCAGAGCGCTCTTCGCGTCACCCCGATGCCGGGCGTCGGTGGTGATGATGGGGGTGTCCGGGCCGATCTGGAGGGCCTCGCGGACTTCCTCGGGGTTGTAGGGCTGGTGGCCGTCGAAGCCGTTGAGCGCGACGACGAAGGGGAGTCCGCTGTTCTCGAAGTAGTCGACGGCGGGGAAGCAGTCGGCGAGTCGGCGGGTGTCGACGAGGACGACGGCGCCGATGGCTCCGCGTACGAGGTCGTCCCACATGAACCAGAAGCGGTCCTGTCCGGGGGTGCCGAACAGGTAGAGGATGAGGTCCTGGTCCAGGGTGATGCGGCCGAAGTCCATGGCGACGGTGGTGGTCGTCTTGTCCCCGGTGTGGGTCAGGTCGTCGATTCCCGCCGAGGCGGAGGTCATGACGGCCTCGGTACGCAGCGGGTTGATCTCCGAGACGGCGCCGACGAACGTGGTCTTGCCCACGCCGAAGCCGCCCGCCACCACGATCTTCGCGCTGGTGGTCGATCTTGGAGCGGTACCGCCGCTAGAGCTTGCGAAGTCCACTGAGCACCCTTTCGAGCAGTGTCACATCCGGCGTGCCGCCGGCATCTCCGTTGCCCGGCTGGTGGATCGCCACCATGCCCGCCTCGGCCAGGTCGGCCACGAGGATCCGGGCCACGCCGAGCGGCATGGACAGCAGGGCCGAGACCTCGGCCACCGACTTGACCTCACGGCACAGGTGGCAGATCCGCTGGTGCTCGGGGAGCAGCCCGGCGAGCAGGGCGGGGTCGGCCGTGGTGCTGACCAGCGCCTCGATGGCGAGCTGGTAGCGCGGCCGGGTCCGGCCGCCGGTCATCGCGTACGGACGCACCAGCGGCTGGTCACCCTCATAGCCATAGGCGTCCGATTGAACGCCGTACGGATCGTGAGAAGCGGTTGGCGGGGTCATGAGTCCTCCGGGCGGGACAGCAAGTGGTTGGCGTGCCGTCTGAGCGGGCCGGTGGGGGTCCGGTTGGGCGACCTGACGGTTGACGGCGCGAGGGCGCGCTATCGGGATGGATTCGGACGAGGACAAGGTGGCCGGGTCAATGGAGCAGACTTCCCTGGAGCTCGGCCCGCAGGTCGGGGGTGAGAACCCCGCCCGCGCGGTCGACCAGCAGGGCCATCTCGTAGCCCACCAGGCCGATGTCGCACTCGGGGTGGGCCAGGACGGCCAGTGAGGAACCGTCGGAGACGGACATCAGGAAGAGGAAGCCCCTCTCCATCTCCACGACGGTCTGGCTCACCGGACCGCCTTCGAAGATCCTGGAGGCTCCGGCGGTCAGCGAGGTCAGACCGGAGGCCACGGCCGCCAGCTGATCGGCGCGGTCGCGCGGGAATCCTTCGGACATGGCCAGCAGGAGTCCGTCGGCGGAGACCACCACCGTGTGGGACACCCCTGGGGTGTTGTCCACAAAGTTGGTGATCAACCAGTTCAGATTCTGCGCCGCCTGGCTCATCGGGCTCAACTAACGCTCCTGCGGGTGAGAGGGGCCGAGGTCGAAACCGCCGGTCGTCGACGTGTTCTGCTGACGACCCTGCTGAATGCCCCGGCGAAGGTTGGTCAGCCGGCCACGCACATCGTCGGGCGCTCGCGAGACCTGCGGACCGGTTTGGGTGCTCTGCTCCTGCGCGGTGCCCGCGACCAGATTGGCGCGCGGGACCCGGCGAGGGAGTCCTGAGGTGGTGACGCCGCCGGCCGCGGGCTTCCGGATCCGCTCGGCCTGACGCACCAGTTCATCGTTGGGGGAGGCGCGCCAGCCGCTGTTGCCCTGGCCGTCCTGGCCGCCCTGCTCGGCGGAGCCGCGCTGAGGCAGCGCGGGCGCCTGGCCGTCGGCACCCGGCTCGGGGGCCCCGGTCCCGGCGGGCGCTTCCGGACGGCCCTGGTGCCCCTGCTGGTGCTCGGGCTCCTCGGGCCTGCCCCGCTCCTGGGTGTGGAACCAGTCCGTCTCCAGGGTGTCGAACAGCGGCGTACGGCCGTCTCCCGGACCGGCCGGCGGCAGCGCCTCGTGCTGAGGCTGCGCCGGCAGGGCCTGCTGGCCCTCGAACCCGCGCGGGGCGGGAGCCTGGCCGGGGGCGGGCGGCTGCGGCGCGCCCAGGTCGGGGCGCGGGTACTGGCCGCCGGCCGGGGCGGGCGGGAAGTCCGCGCGCGGATACTGCCCGGTGGCGAACGGGTCCTGGGCCTCGGGACGGGCGTACTGGCCGCTCGTCGAGGAGTCCTGGAGGTCGGGGCGCGGGTACTGGCCGCTCGTCGACGGGTCCTGGACGTCCGGCCGCCGGTACTCGCCGCCGGTGGACGGGGACTGGAGGTCGGGACGGCGGTACTCGCCGGTGCTCGACGGGTCCTGGAGCTCCGGCCGCGGGTACTGACCGCTGGTGGAGGCGGGCGGGAAGTCGGCGTACTGGCCGTCGGCCGGCCTCGGGCCGCCGAAGTCCACCTGGGGCATCTGACCGGTGGCGGCCGGGTCCTGCTCGGCCCCGGGCCGCTGCTGCGGAGCGCCGCCCAGCTCGGGCCGGCGGAACTGACCGGTCGCCGAGGAGTCCTGGCCCTGGCCCTGCGCGTCGCCGCGCTGCTGTCCGGGACCGCCGGGTGTGCCCGGAGCGGTGGTGGACGGCGGGCCGAAGACGTCCGGCCGGACGAACGGGCCGGGCTGCTGCTGCGACGGCGGCGCGTTGAAGTCGGGCCGGGGGAACGGCTCCGTCGCGGGGCCGCCCTGCTGCTGGACCGCGCCGGCCTCGGGCCGGGCGAACTCGGCCGTACCGCCGACGCCGCCGCGCGCGTTCTCGTTCTCCTCGTGGCCGCGCGGCGCGTCCTCGGAGCCGCCGCGCCGCACGGGCTGCTGCTCACTGCCCCAGCTGGTGGTCTGCGGACGCTGCGGTCCGCCGGCGCCGGGCAGCTCGGGACGGGGACCGCCGGGGGCGGACGCCGAAGGAGGCAGCTGGCGACCGCGGCCACCCGGCCCCTGCGGGCCGCTGCCGACCGGGGGCTCGCCGCGACGGGGAGCACCCGGACCGGAGGCGTTCGGACCCTGGGCGCTCTGCGCGCCCCGGTTGCCGAAGGCTCCGGCGAGGCCGCCGCCCTGGCGCCCCTGGCCCTGCGCCGGACCCTGACCGGGCCCGCCGTCGCGGCTGGGGAGCGCGGCACGCTGGCCCGCGCCCGCGCCGACCTGGCCGCGCGGGGGCTGGCCCGCGCCGAGCAGACCGCCGGAGGAAGCGCCCGCACCCGGACCGCCGGGGCCCTGGGAACGGTTGGAGGGTCCACCGGGACCGCCCTGGCCGCCGGGGCCGACGCCGGGACGGCCGCCCTGGCCGCCCGGAGCCCCGGGCGGCATGCCCTGCATGCCGACACCGGCCCCGGGCGCCTTCTTGCCGCCGTGGGCGACGTCGACGGGCAGCATGACCAGCGCGGTCGTGCCGCCGGAGTCCGAGGGGCGCAGCTGGATACGGATGCCGTGGCGCAGCGACAGCCGGCCGACCACGAACAGACCCATGCGGCGCGAGACCGAGACGTCCACGGTGGGCGGCGACGCGAGCCGCTCGTTGATCGCGGCCAGGTCCTCGGGGGAGAGGCCGATGCCGGTGTCGTGGATCTCGACCAGGACCCGCCCGTCGGGCAGGGCGTGACCGGTGACCCGGACCTTGGTCTGCGGGGAGGAGAACGAGGTCGCGTTCTCCAGCAGCTCGGCGAGGAGGTGCACGAGGTCGTTGACCACGCGTCCGGCGACCTCGGTCGCGGGGACGGCGGCCAGCTCGATGCGCTCGTACTGCTCCACCTCGGAGGCGGCGGCGCGGAGCACGTCGACCAGCGGCACGGGACGCGTCCAGCGCCGTCCCGGCTCCTCACCGGCGAGGACGAGGAGGTTCTCGCCGTTCCGGCGCATACGGGTCGCGAGGTGGTCCAGCTTGAAGAGCGAGGACAGCTGGTCCGGGTCGGCCTCGCGGGACTCCAGTTCGGAGATGAGCGAGAGCTGACGCTGGATGAGGCCCTGCGAACGCCGGGAGAGGTTGGTGAACATCGCGTTGACGTTGCCTCGCAGCAGCGCCTGCTCGGCGGCGAGGCGGACCGCCTCGCGGTGCACGTCGTCGAAGGCCGCGGCCACCTTGCCGATCTCGTCGCGGGAGTGCACGCCGACCGACTCGACGGAGGTGTCGACGTCCTGCGGGTCCGACTCGGAGAGCTGCTTGACCAGCTCGGGCAGCCGGTCCTGGGCGACCTTGGTGGCGGTGTCCTGGAGCCGGCGCAGCGAGCGGATCATGGATCGGGCCACGACGAACGCGCCGACCAGCGAGACGCCGAGGACGACGAGGATCAGCGCACCGTTGATGATGGCTTCCTGCCGGGACTCCTCGCGCAGTTCCCGGGCCTTCGCCTCCATCTCGCCGAGCAGCGTGGACTCGATCTGCTTCATCAGGTTGATCCGGACGCCGTAGTCGTCCGTCCAGTCCAGGTGCGAGCGCTTCTTGCGGCTGCTCAGACCGTCGGCGCGCTCGAAGACCCGCTCGGCGTAGTCCTCGGCCGCGGCGACCGTCGAATTGCCCTTGTCCAGCGGATCGGTCAGCGCCTGGGCGTCGCCGCCGGAGGACTCGTAGATACGGGAGAAGCGCCGGAGCTCGGCCTCGCCGTTCTTGAGCGCGGCCCGGCCGTACTGCCGGTCGTTCTCGTCGAGGCCGGGGTTCTTGACGCCGGCACCGCCGGGCAGCGCGCCCGCGATGATCGCGCGCTGCATGGAGGCGTACTCCTTGGCGGACGAGAACGCCGCCAGCGCACGGGTGCGCTTGATCATCTCCGGGTTGCTGGTGGCCTGCGCCATGTCCTGGGAGAGGCTCAGCAGGGACTCGATCAGCTGGTGGTAGCTCTCCACCGTCAGCATGTTCGGCAGATCCGCCGCGTACGCGGTCTTGCGGATCTGGTTCAGCTTGCTGACCTCGGTCGCGATCTGATTCGCGTTGGCACGGATGCTCTGCAGCGAATCGTCGTCGTCCGTGTTGTCGATGTCGCGCGTGGTCTCGAGGAAGCTCTTGCTGGCCCGGTCCGTCGCCTGGCGCGGCACGGTGATCCGGTAGTCGGTCTTCTTGACCTTGTTCGCCAGCGGACCGGCGGTCAGGTCCCGCTCGGCCTGGAGGGCGACGGCGAGCTTGGTCGCCTCCTCGGTCATGTCGGTGAGCAGCTGCATGTGGTCCAGCTGCTGCATCCGCTCCATCGACTCGTTGATCCGCAGGCCGCCCAGGGTGGTCGCCGCGACGACGGGGAGGGTCAGCAGGGAGATGAGCCGGGTGCTGATGCGCCAGTTGCGAAGGGCGATGCGCGAACCGGTGTCCGCGGGGCCCTTGGCCTTCGGCGAGGGTTTGGCGCTGTCGCCGCCGGGGGCGTTCGCCCCGGCCGGGCCGTTCGCGCCGCCGGTCCCACCGGATCCGCCCGACCCGCCGCCGACGGGCAGGCCGGGGCCGCCCGGGCCGCCGGGTCCCCCGGGGGGAGTCGCACCGGGGCGGGGCGCGCCGGGAAGCGGAGCCGGACCGGACCGTGAGGCCCGGTCGCCGCTGTCGCCGGGTGCCGCGGGCACCTGGTTCTGGGTGTGCTGGGGCGAGGATCCGCGGTCGGTCCCGCCGCGCGGCTCCTGTTCGGCCGCAGCTTCCCCTCGGCCCTGGCGGGCCTGGGGAGAACCCGTACCATCCCTCTTGAAACGTCCCTGCACTAGCGTCGCAACCTCTTGACCAGGCGTCCCCCGTGGCACGGCGGGACGGTGTCGGCGTCGGTGAGGCGCGGTTGCGCCCCGATGGTGGTCGTGAGTGACCGGCGCTGCTCCCCCTTTCCCGCCGCCGCTCGGCGCTGCGTTGCGCCCTTGCGCGCCGGCCTGAAACCGCGGCGGTGCGTGGAATTCCAGCACAGTGCCGGATCTCCAACAAGGGCGGCGTACCTTGCTGTGACCTGGGTGACACGGCGTGAGCGGCGGGTCACCAGTTGTAGAAAGAGTTCAGGGATCAATGGGACATTTCCCATCGATTTCGTGAGGGGTGAAGGGTGCCCCAGTCGCCATGATCGGGAGCGAAATGACGGCTTCGATCATTACTGTCCGTTTCATGGTGGTCAAAGACCCATCCGAAATGACCGAAATATGATGCAAGTCGTGAGCAAACTCACATCGGACCGGCGGTCTCGCCGGGCTTTAACGGGGAATCGGATGTTTAGCCTGACGCTTTACAGGCAGGTGAATCTGTCAACCGCCGCTCCCCGAGCGGCCCTCACAGCGAAGGCCGGACGCCCCCGATGAAGACGATGCTGCTCCGCAACATAGCCAACCCCCGTCGCACCACGCTCGCGCACCTCGAGGACGCCGAACAGCTGCGGGCCCCCGAGCTGCCGGAGCACTCGGTCGATCTTCCCACCCAGACGGCCAACCCCCGCCGCACGATCCTCATGGAAGCCCCCGCCTCCTAGAGTCTGGCCCGCCCCCGCGCCGCCGCGCCCGGCCGCCGCCCCGGCCGCGTTAGCCTGGAGCGTCAGACTCCAGCAGCGTCAGCAGTAGTAGAGGGGCAGCCGCATCCCGTGCGCATCGCCAGGTTCTCCATCGACGGCAATGTCGCCTTCGGCGCGGTCGAGGGCGAAGGCCCCGACGGCCTCGTTCTCGACATCATCAAGGGCATCCCGTTCGCGGACTTCGAACTCTCCGGTACGAAGGTCCCGCTGAGCAAGGTCCGGCTGCTGCCGCCCGTGCTCCCCAACAAGGTCGTGGCCTTCGGCCGCAACTACGCGGAGCACGCGGCGGAGCTGGGCCACGAGGTCCCCGACGAGCCGTTCGCCTTCTTCAAGCCGTCCACCTCGGTCGTCGGACCCGGTGACGCCATCGCCTACCCCTCCTTCTCCCAGGAGCTCCACCACGAGGCCGAACTGGCCGTGGTCATCGGCCGGATGTGCCGGGAGGTCCCGCGCGAGCGCGTGAAGGACGTCATCCTCGGCTACACCTGTGCCAACGACGTCACCGCCCGCGACGTGCAGCGCCGAGAGAAGCAGTGGGCCAGGGCCAAGGGCTTCGACACCGCCTGCCCCCTCGGCCCCTGGGTCGAGACGGACCTCGACCCGAGCGACCTCGCCATCCAGTGCACGGTCAACGGCGAACAGCGCCAGCTCGGCCGTACGAGCCAGATGATCCACTCCATCGAGGACCTCATCGTCAACATCTCCGAGGCGATGACGCTGCTCCCGGGAGACGTGATCCTCACGGGCACCCCCGCCGGAGTCGGCCCCCTCAACGTCGGCGACGAGGTCGCCGTCACCGTCCAAGGCATCGGCACTCTCACCAACAAGGTGATCAAGCGTGGCTAACGCGAACACCCGCGTACGTTTCTGTCCCTCGCCGACCGGCAACCCCCACGTGGGTCTGGTCCGCACCGCCCTCTTCAACTGGGCCTTCGCCCGGCACAACGGCGGCACCATGGTCTTCCGTATCGAGGACACCGACGCGGCCCGCGACTCCGAGGAGTCGTACCAGCAGCTGCTCGACTCGATGCGCTGGCTCGGCCTGGACTGGGACGAGGGCCCCGAGGTCGGCGGTCCGCACGCGCCCTACCGCCAGTCGGAGCGCATGGACATCTACCGGGACGTCGCCCAGCGGCTGCTCGACGGCGGGTACGCGTACCACTGCTACTGCTCCGCCGAGGAGCTGGAGGCCCGCCGGGACGCCGCCCGCGCGGCCGGCCGTCCCTCCGGCTACGACGGCCACTGCCGTGAGCTGACCGAGGAGCAGGTCGAGGCGTACCGGGCGGAGGGCCGCCCGGCCATCGTCCGCTTCCGGATGCCCGACGAGACGATCACCTTCACCGACCTGGTCCGCGGCGAGCTGACCTTCACCCCGGAGAACGTGCCGGACTACGGCATCGTCCGGGCCAATGGCGCTCCGCTGTACACCCTGGTCAACCCGGTGGACGACGCCCTGATGGAGATCACCCACGTACTGCGCGGCGAGGACCTCCTCTCCTCCACCCCGCGCCAGGTCGCGCTGTACAAGGCGCTGATCGAGCTGGGCGTCGCCAAGGAGATCCCCGCCTTCGGCCACCTCCCGTACGTCATGGGCGAGGGCAACAAGAAGCTCTCCAAGCGCGACCCCCAGGCCTCGCTGAACCTCTACCGCGAGCGCGGCTTCCTCCCCGAGGGCCTGCTGAACTACCTCTCGCTGCTCGGCTGGTCCTTCTCCGCCGACCAGGACGTGTTCTCGGTCGCCGAGCTGATCGAGAAGTTCGACGTCGCGGACGTCAACGCCAACCCGGCCCGCTTCGACCTCAAGAAGGCCGAGGCGATCAACGCCGACCACATCCGCCGCCTCGATGTGACGGCCTTCGCCGAGGCCTGCGCCCCGTGGCTGACCGCCCCGTACGCGAACTGGGCCCCGGAGCGGTTCGACCCGGCCGCCTGGGAGGCGATCGCGCCCTACGCCCAGACCCGGCTGACGGTGCTCTCCGACATCACCGCCAACGTCGACTTCCTCTTCCTGGACGCCCCCGTCGAGGACGAGGCCTCCTGGACGAAGGCGATGAAGGAGGGTTCGGACGCGCTGCTGGTCACGGCCCGCGAGAAGCTCGCCGCTGCCGACTGGACGAGCGCCGAGTCCCTCAAGGAGGCCGTCCTGGCCGCCGGCGAGGCCCACGGCCTCAAGCTGGGCAAGGCCCAGGCCCCGGTCCGCGTCGCCGTCACCGGCCGCACGGTGGGACTGCCGCTCTTCGAGTCGCTCCAGATCCTGGGCGAGGAGAAGACCCTGGCCCGCATCGACGCCGCCCTGGCGAAGCTGGCCGCGTAGCCGCGGAACCCCCGGCGCCGGATCCTCCGTCCGGGTATCTTTGGATCATGCCTTTACGCGCGATCCTCTGGGACGTCGACGACACGCTCTTCGACTATGTCGGGGCCGACAGCGCGGGGCTGTTCCAGCATCTCCGTACCGAGGGCCTGGTCGGCGGATTCACCTCCGCCGGCCAGGCCCTCGACCGTTGGCGGGAGATCACGGCCGTCCACTGGGTCAGATACTCCGCCGGGGAGACCGACTGGCCCGGGCAGCGGCGCGACCGGGTGCGGGACTTCACCGGGCTGGAGCTGGGGGACGCGGAGGCCGACGCCTGGTTCGAGCGGTACATGGTCCACTACGAGGCCGCCTGGAGCCTCTTCCCGGACGCCGTGCCCGCCCTGGACCTGCTGGCGGGGGAGTACCGCCACGCCGTCCTGTCCAACTCCTCCTTCCCGGTCCAGGACCGCAAGCTCCGGGTCCTGGGCGTGCGCGACCGGTTCGAGGCCCTTCTCTGCGCGGCCGAGCTGGGCGTCGCCAAGCCCGCCGCCGAGGCGTTCCACGCCGCCTGCGAGGCGCTGGGGCTGCCGCCGGAGGAGGTCGCGTACGTCGGCGACGAGCCGGACATCGACGCCCGGGGAGCGGCCGAGGCGGGGCTGTTCGGGATCTGGCTGGACCGCGCCGGAGTCGGCGGCAGACCCGAGCTGATCCGGATCACCGGCCTCGACGGGCTTCCCGCTCTGTTGCGGGGGGATACCCGTTTTGGAGCGTCGTCCACCTTCGGGTAATGTTCTTCCTGCGCCGCCCGGAAAGGCCAAGAGGCCGGAACGGAAAGCGCAAGCCAAACAAAGCCCCCGTCGGGGGTTGCGTCTTGGTGGCCTATGGTGTAATTGGCAGCACGACTGATTCTGGTTCAGTTAGTCTAGGTTCGAGTCCTGGTAGGCCAGCTCGCAGAGCTTTATCTGCAAAGCCCCCGTTGTGTAGCGGCCTAGCACGCTGCCCTCTCAAGGCAGTAGCGCCGGTTCGAATCCGGTCGGGGGTACAGATCCATCCTGCTGATCACCAGGGTCGCTCCCGGTGATCGCGCAGTGACAAAACCCGGCTCCGGCCGGGTGGGATCGCTAGGGCCCCCGTTGTGTAGCGGCCTAGCACGCCGCCCTCTCAAGGCGGTAGCGCCGGTTCGAATCCGGTCGGGGGTACTGGTCTAAACCACCATGGGCTATGGTGTAATTGGCAGCACGAGTGATTCTGGTTCATTTAGTCTAGGTTCGAGTCCTGGTAGCCCAGCAGATCATTGAGATCTCAGTCTTGCCCCCGTTGTGTAGCGGCCTAGCACGCCGCCCTCTCAAGGCGGTAGCGCCGGTTCGAATCCGGTCGGGGGTACGTAAGAGGAAGCCCCTCGCGGTGACGCGAGGGGCTTCTTCGTGTGTCCGCACCGGTGCGCGCCGGCCGGTGGGCGGGACGGAACCTTCCGTGCCCGCCGCCGAGTTGGGACGCGCTCAACCCGGCGGCGGTCCGATCGCCGTCGTCAGCCGCTGCGGCGCAGCGCCTCGCTCAGCCGGGCGGCCGAGTCGATGACCGCCTGGGCGTGCATCCGGCCCGGGTGGCGGGTCAGCCGCTCGATCGGCCCGGAGACCGACACGGCGGCCACCACGCGGTTGGAGGGGCCGCGCACCGGCGCGGAGACCGAGGCGACGCCGGGCTCGCGCTCGCCGATCGACTGCGCCCACCCCCGCCGCCGTACGCCCGACAGCGCCGTCGCCGTGAAGCGCGCGCCCTGAAGGCCCCGGTGCAGCCGCTCGGGCTCCTCCCAGGCCATCAGGATCTGCGCGGAGGATCCGGCCTTCATGGTGAGCGTGGAGCCGACCGGCACGGTGTCCCGCAGCCCGGAGAGCCGCTCCGCCGCCGCCACACAGATCCGCATGTCTCCCTGCCGGCGGTAGAGCTGCGCGCTCTCGCCGGTCATGTCGCGCAGATGGGTCAGCACCGGGCCCGCCGTGGCCAGCAGCCGGTCCTCGCCCGCCGCCGCGGCCAGCTCCGAGAGCCGGGGGCCCAGAATGAAGCGGCCCTGCATGTCCCTCGCCACCATCCGGTGGTGTTCCAGTGCCACCGCCAGCCGGTGGGCCGTGGGCCTTGCCAGCCCGGTAGCCGCGACCAGGCCGGCCAGGGTCGCCGGTCCGGACTCCAGTGCGCTCAATACCAGAGCCGCCTTGTCGAGAACGCCGACGCCGCTAGAGTTGTCCATGCAACGATACTTGCGTCTCACACTGTGAAACGCAAGTTCACATTTCCCAAGAACCCGCCAGTCTGTAGAGGCGGCCCCGGTACATGGGCTCGCGACAGGTGTCTAGTAGCGCCGGCAGTGCGGCCGGCCGGAGGGAAAGCGATGGGTAGGACACTCGCGGAGAAGGTCTGGGACGATCATGTCGTCCGGCGCGCGGAGGGCGAGCCCGACCTTCTCTTCATCGATCTGCACCTGCTGCACGAGGTGACGAGCCCGCAGGCCTTCGACGGCCTCCGGAAGAACGGCCGCGGAGTACGCCGCCTGGATCTCACCATCGCCACCGAGGACCACAACACCCCCACCCTGGACATCGACAAGCCCATCGCGGACCCGGTCTCCCGGGTCCAGTTGGAGACCCTGCGGGCGAACTGCGCCGAGTTCGGCGTACGGCTGCACTCGCTGGGCGACGTCGAGCAGGGCGTCGTCCATGTCGTCGGCCCCCAGCTGGGGCTGACCCAGCCCGGCACCACGGTGGTCTGCGGCGACTCGCACACCTCCACCCACGGCGCCTTCGGCGCGCTGGCCTTCGGCATCGGCACCTCGCAGGTCGAGCATGTGCTCGCCACCCAGACGCTCCCGATGGCCCCGCCGAAGACCATGGCGATCACCGTCGACGGCGAGCTGCCCGAGGGCGTCACCGCCAAGGACCTCATCCTGGCGATCATCGCGAAGATCGGCACCGGCGGCGGCCAGGGCTATGTCCTGGAGTACCGGGGCCCGGCCATCGAGAAGCTCTCGATGGAGGCGCGGATGACCATCTGCAACATGTCCATCGAGGCCGGCGCCCGCGCGGGCATGATCGCGCCCGACGAGACCACCTTCGAGTACCTCCGAGGCCGCGACCACGCCCCGCAGGGCGAGGAGTGGGACGCCGCGGTCGAGTACTGGAGGACGCTGAGGACCGACGACGACGCCGTCTTCGACGCCGAGGTCGTCATCGACGCCGTCTCGCTGGCCCCGTTCGTCACCTGGGGCACCAATCCGGGGCAGGGCGCGCCGCTCTCCGCCAGCGTCCCCGACCCCGCTTCGTACGAGGACGCTTCGGAGCGGCTCGCCGCCGAAAAGGCCCTGGAGTACATGGGCTTGACCGCCGGGCAGCAGCTGCGGGACATCAAGGTGGACACCGTCTTCGTAGGCTCCTGCACCAACGGCCGTATCGAAGACCTGCGCTCGGCGGCCTCGATCATGGACGGCCGCAAAGTCGCCGACGGGGTACGGATGCTGGTCGTCCCCGGGTCCGTGCGGGTCGCCCTCCAGGCCGTCGCCGAGGGTCTGGACAAGGTCTTCACCGCCTCGGGCGCGGAGTGGCGGCACGCCGGCTGTTCGATGTGTCTGGGCATGAACCCCGACCAACTCGCGCCCGGCGAGCGTTCCGCGTCCACCTCCAACCGCAACTTCGAGGGCCGGCAGGGCAAGGGCGGACGCACCCACCTGGTCTCGCCCCAGGTCGCCGCCGCCACCGCCGTCCTGGGACACCTGGCCTGCCCGGCCGATCTGTCCGACGACGCCGCCCGTACGCCCGCTGGAGTCTGATCAGCCATGGAAGCATTCACCACACACACCGGCCGGGCCGTTCCGCTGCGCCGCAGCAATGCCGACACCGACCAGATCATCCCCGCCCACTGGCTGAAGAAGGTCACCAGGGACGGCTTCGAGGACGGGCTCTTCGAGGCCTGGCGCAAGGACCCGGAGTTCATCCTCAACCGGCCCGAGCGGCAGGGGGCCACGGTGCTGGTCGCCGGTCCCGACTTCGGCACCGGATCCTCCCGTGAGCACGCCGTCTGGGCCCTCCAGAACTACGGCTTCAAGACCGTCATCTCCTCCCGCTTCGCGGACATCTTCCGGGGCAACTCGCTCAAGAACGGCCTGCTGACCGTCGTTCTGCCGCAGGAGGACGTCGACCGGATCTGGGAGCTGACCGAGGCCGACCCGGCCACCGAGGTCACGGTCGACCTGGTGGCCCGCGAGGTCCGCGCGGGGGCCTTCACGGCCGCCTTCGAGCTGGACGAGAACGCCCGCTGGCGACTGCTGAACGGGCTGGACGACATCAGCCTCACCCTTCAGAACGAAGCGGACATTTCTACCTACGAGGCCTCCCGGCCGGCCCACAAGCCGAGCACGATTCAGGTCTGATCAGCGCTTTTACCCGACTGCGCCCTCCACCGTCCGGTGGGGGGCGCAGCCGTCTGTTGAGCCCCTGTCGGGCGACAACTCGCCCCAGATGGCACAATCGGTGCATGGAACGCGACAGCCAACTCAAGCTCTATGCGGCTGTCGCGGCCCGATTGAAGGAAGCGCACACCGCTGTGCGCGCACTGCAAGTCCCGGAGGGCGTACGCATGGCGCTGACCCGGAAGCTGCTGGTCATCACGGCCGCGGCGAAGCACGATCTCCCGGATGCCGCACGGCGTCTGGACCGCTTGATGAAGGACCTCGACGAGGGCCGATTCCCTGAAGGCGACTGACACCCGAACTCCGCGAACGACGACTTCCGCAGTCGACTTCGTTGCGGCACTAGGGTGATTAGACCGTTTCGTGTTTGATTTGCGGTATATATCTGCCTAACGTGCGAAAAAGCCTGGGCGCATTCGTCCAGGCAATGTCTCCGAAGGGGAAGACGTGAACAAGGCGCAGCTCGTAGAAGCGATTGCCGACAAGCTCGGCGGCCGTCAGCAGGCCGCAGACGCCGTCGACGCGGTGCTTGACGCGATCGTCCGCGCGGTCGTCGCCGGAGACCGGGTTTCGGTCACCGGCTTCGGCTCGTTCGAGAAGGTCGACCGTCCCGCCCGCTACGCCCGCAACCCGCAGACGGGTGAGCGGGTCCGGGTCAAGAAGACCTCCGTGCCGCGCTTCCGCGCGGGCCAGGGCTTCAAGGACCTGGTGAGCGGCTCGAAGAAGCTCCCGCGCGGCGGCGAGGTCTCGGTCAAGAAGGCTCCCAAGGGCAGCCTCTCGGGCGGTGCTTCCACCCGTACGACCACCAAGGCCGCGGCGAAGAAGGCCACCGCCAAGAAGGCGACCACCGCCAAGAAGGCCACCGCGGCGAAGAAGACGGTGGCCGCGAAGAAGGCGGCTCCGGCGAAGAAGGCCGCCGTCGCCAAGAAGGCGGCCCCGGCCAAGAAGGCCGCCGTCGCGAAGAAGGCCGCTCCGGCCAAGAAGGCGGCTCCGGCGAAGAAGGCCGCCGTCGCCAAGAAGACCGCGCCGGCGAAGAAGGCCACCGCGAAGAAGGCGCCGGCCAAGAAGGCCACGGCGCGCAAGACCGCCGCCAAGAAGAGCGCGACCGCCAGGAAGAGGTAATCGGCACCGGCAGCACCGTGCCACTGACGCGCCGGGCCGGGCTCCCCTCGGGGAGCCCGGCCCGCGGCGTGCGAGAAGGCCTCTCCCGGGCCGCCGCCCGGGAGACAGGGGCCCTCAGAGCGTCTGGAGGGTCACCAGGGTGATCCGCAGGCCCTCGCCCGCGCCCTCCGTCTCCAGCCGGACCCGCTGGCCCGGCCGCAGCAGCCGCAGCCCGCCCGCGTCAAAGGCGGCCGCGTCGAATTCCACGGGAGTGCCGTCGTCGAGCAGCACGCTGCCGCTGCGGGTTTCCGAGTCATAGGTGTACGAGGTCGCATGCATGAGCGCCACCCTAATGCCCGGCCGGCGCACTTCGGGTTCCGCTCGCGCTCTCCCGGAGTCAGCTGTTTCCGGGACACCCCGCCCGGCCCCGCGAGCGGACGGGGCCATTGGTCAGACGCTCCCCGGAGCGGCCGGCGCAAGGCGTTCGGCGGTGCGCGGCCCCACTCCCAGTGACCGGGCCGCCGCGAGATCCGCCGCGGTGTCCACGTCCTGGCGCACCGAATCGACGCCGTCGAGCAGGATTTCCACCGCGCCCGACGCCGAATGACGGCGACGGGAGCGCCCGCCGAATCCCGGACGCAATTCGACGCCGTCCCGCGCGGAGAGGAGCGTCGTGCCGACACCGGCCGCATCCGCCAGAAAAGCCCGGGGATATCCGGCGGCATACGCCAGCACCCGGGCCAATTCCAGCGGGCGCAGCGCGGGCAGATCGGCGTTGAGCGCGGCCACCGGCGCGCCGGGCCGCTCGCGGCGTACCGCGCGGGCCCCGTGGGCCAGTGCCGCGTTGAGCCCGGCGGCCGGGGTGTCCGGCACGATCCGCGCCCCGAGCGCGGCCAGCTCGGCGCCCGCCACGTGATCGTCCGTGACAACTGCCACATCCCGTACGGCGGGGCTGGCCAGCACCGCCGCGACCGTGTCCAGGGCGAAGGCGAGAGCGAGCCGGGGCCGCAGAATGCCGTCCGCCGCCGGGGCGAGTCGGCTCTTGGCCAGTGCGAGGGGCTTCAGCGGGACCACCAGGGACCAGTGGGCCTTCGGGTCGGTGTTCGTGGCTGGCTCTCCGTCCGTGCGCGTCGGGGCCCCATTGTGGCCCGGAGCCCGTGTCATCAGGAGGTCCGGTCCGGTGACCGGAGCGTACGGTGTGCTCGACAGACCAGGGGCCGGGGGCGACACTTGTCCCCCGGCATCCGGGCAAAGGCCCGGTCAGCGAGGAAGGGTGTCCGAGTGTCCCGCCGTAGAATCGGCTTCTGGTACCGCCTGGCGGCGGTCATCGTTAAACCGCCGCTGCTGGTTCTGTTCAAGCGGGACTGGCGGGGAATGGAACACATTCCGGCCGAGGGCGGATTCATCACCGCGGTCAATCACAACTCGTATCTGGACCCTCTTTCGTATGCCCACTTCCAGTACAACACCGGACGGGTGCCGCGCTTTCTGGCAAAGGCCGCACTTTTCCGGACTCCTTTCGTCGGGATGATGCTCAGGGGCACTCGGCAGATCCCCGTCTACCGGGAGTCGACCGAAGCCCTGGACGCCTACCGGGCCGCCGCCGCCGCCCTCGACAAGGGTGAATGCGTGGCCTTCTATCCGGAGGGCACCATCACCCGCGACCCCGACATGTGGCCCATGGCCGGCAAGACCGGTGCCGCCCGGATAGCCCTTCGGACCAGGGCCCCCGTCATTCCGGTCGCCCAGTGGGGCGCGAACCTGGCGGTGCCGCCCTACGCCAAGGAGCGCAAGTTCCGGCTCTTCCCCCGGAAGACCCTGATCGTGCAGGCCGGACCGCCCGTCGATCTGAGCCGGTTCTACGATCAGGAGGCAACCCCCGAGGTGCTGCGCGAGGCGACCGAGGTCATCATGGCCGAGATCACCGCGCTGCTGGAGGACGTACGTCACGAGAAGGCCCCGGCCCAGCCGTACGACCACCGCACCGCTCGGGCAGAACAGCGGCGCAAGGCCGCAGGGGAAGGAACACTGTGACTCACCGCGCCAAGGCGGCCGTCTTCGGAACCGGCTCATGGGGGACGGCCTTCGGCATGGTGCTCGCCGACGCGGGCTGCGACGTGACCCTCTGGGGCCGCCGCGCCGAACTCGCCGAAGCCGTCAACACCACGCGCGCCAACCCCGACTATCTCCCGGGGATCGAACTCCCGGCCAATCTGCGGGCGACCACCGACCCCGCCGAGGCGCTGGACGGCGCGGACTTCACCGTGCTCGCCGTCCCCTCCCAGACCCTGCGCGGCAATCTCGCCGCCTGGGCCCCGAGCCTGCCCGCCGACACCGTGCTCGTCTCCCTGATGAAGGGCATCGAACTCGGCAGCGCCAAGCGGATGAGCGAGGTCGTCCAGGAGGTCGCGGGCGTCCCCGCCGAGCGGGTCGCCGTGGTCACCGGGCCCAATCTGGCCAAGGAGATCGCCCAGCGCCGGCCGGCCGCCGCCGTCGTCGCCTGCCGCGACGAGGCCGTCGCCCAGCGGCTCCAGTCCTTCTGCCACACCCCCTACTTCCGCCCGTACACCAACACCGATGTCATCGGCTGCGAACTCGGCGGCGCGGTGAAGAACGTCATCGGCCTCGCCGTCGGCATCGCGGACGGCATGGGACTCGGCGACAACGCCAAGGGCTCGCTGATCACCCGGGGACTGGCCGAGACCACCCGGCTGGGCCTCGCGATGGGCGCGGACCCGCTGACGTTCGCCGGACTCGCGGGCCTGGGCGACCTGGTGGCGACCTGTTCCTCGCCGCTCTCGCGCAACCACACCTTCGGTGTGAACCTCGGCAGGGGCATGACGCTCCAGGAGACCATCGCCGTCACCCGGCAGACCGCCGAGGGCGTCAAGTCCTGCGAGTCGGTGCTCGATCTGGCCCGCAGGCACGGCGTCGACATGCCCATCGCCGAGACCGTGGTGGGGATCGTCCACGAGGGCAAGCCGCCGGTGGTCGCGCTCAAGGAGCTGATGTCGCGCACCGCCAAGCCCGAGCGCCGCTGACCGGGGCCCGTCCGGACCGGCGTCGGCCGACGCCGTGCCAGCCCTCCTGAGCGCGCGACTCGCACGGTAGTCTCATGGCGATATGAGCACCGAGAACCTCCCCCAGAACCCCGGGCGGCAGAGCCCCGGGCAGCCGCCGCTCCGCAAGCCGCGCGTGGCCGTCGTCTTCGGCGGTCGCAGCTCCGAACACGGCATCTCCGTGGTCACCGCGGGCGCCGTGCTGCGGGCGATCGACCGTTCCCAGTACGACGTCCTGCCCATCGGCATCACGACGGACGGCCGCTGGGCGCTCACCGCCGACGAGCCGGACCGGATGGCGATCGCCGACCGCCGCACGCCCAGCGTCGAGCAGCTCGCCGAGTCCGCCGAGGGCGGCGTCGTGCTCTCGGTCGACCCCGGCAGCCGCGAGGTCGTCCACACCGAGCCCGGCGCGGTGCCCAAGGCGCTCGGCGAGGTCGACGTCGTCTTCCCGGTGCTGCACGGTCCGTACGGCGAGGACGGCACCATCCAGGGACTCCTTGAGCTGGCCGGAATCCCCTATGTCGGCTCCGGGGTCCTGGCCTCCGCCGTCGGCCAGGACAAGGAGTACATGAAGCGCGTCTTCATCTCCTTCGGACTGCCCGTCGGCCCGTACGAGGTGATCCGCCCGCGCGAGTGGGAACTCGACCCCTCCGCCGCCCGCAAGAAGATCATCGACTTCGCCGGCGACCACGGCTGGCCGCTCTTCGTGAAGCCCGCGCGGGCCGGCTCCTCCATCGGCATCACCAAGGTCGACGACCTCTCCGGGCTCGACGCAGCGATCGAGGAGGCCCAGCGGCACGACCCCAAGATCCTGGTCGAGGCGCTGCTGCGCGGCCGTGAGATCGAGTGCGGAGTGCTGGAGTTCGAGGACGGGCCGCGCGCCAGCGTCCCGGCCGAGATCCCGCCGGTCCAGGCCCACGACTTCTACGACTTCGAGGCCAAGTACATCGACTCGGCGTCCGGTCTGGTGCCCGCCCCGCTCACCGAGGAGCAGACCGCCGAGGTGCGCCGGCTCGCCGTCGACGCCTTCGAGGCCGCGTCCTGCGAGGGTCTCGTCCGCGCCGACTTCTTCCTCACCGAGGACGGCGAGTTCGTCATCA
Organism: Streptomyces amakusaensis; assembly: GCF_039532665.1. Classification (NCBI taxonomy): domain Bacteria; kingdom Bacillati; phylum Actinomycetota; class Actinomycetes; order Kitasatosporales; family Streptomycetaceae; genus Streptomyces; species Streptomyces amakusaensis. The sequence goes on from NZ_BAAASB010000002.1 coordinate 432,946, forward strand.
ACGAGATCAACACCATGCCCGGCTTCACCCCCATCTCCATGTACCCCCGGATGTGGCAGGAGACCGGCGTCGGCTACCCGGAGCTGGTGGACCTGCTGATCCGGGCCGCGCTCCGCCGTTCGACCGGACTGCGCTGAACCGGACCCCCGGGCACCGCCGCCCGGCGGCCGGGGCCCGGCGCACCCCGCCGTCCGCCCCCGCCGCGGACGGCGGCACCGGGCCGGTCCCTTCCCCGGTCCCGACGGGCCGCGGCGCAGTACGATCACAGCCCGGGGCGAAGGCGGGCACGGTGGCCGGTACGGAGCGGGGCGGGGAGCGGCCGGCGGGGAGCACCCGCCCGGCGCGGACGGGGGCTACAGGTGCACGACCGGGCAGGTGAGGGTACGAGTGATGCCCTCGACCTGCTGCACCTTGGCGACCACGAGCCTGCCCAGCGCGTCGACCGTGTCGGCCTGGGCGCGCACGATGACGTCATAGGGGCCGGTCACGTCCTCGGCCTGAATCACTCCCGGAATCTTTCCGATGGTCTCGGCGACACTCGACGCCTTGCCCACCTCGGTCTGAATCAGGATGTACGCCTGTACCACGGGACCTCCAGGGCGCCCCGAGGATCGTCTCCCCCACCGACGGTGGGGGAGGGCCCGGGGGAGAGAAAGGGACGCCACGGTATCGCGTCGTCACGCGCGGCGGGGAGACCCCCGCGCCGGACGGGGTACGCGGTGTGAAGAGGCTTTCCGCCGGGTGACCCGGCGGAACGGTTTACCGCCGGGCACTCCGGCGGGCGGGTTCCGCCGGAGGGGGCTCCGGCGGGCGGGCTCCCGCCGGGCGGCGGTCCGGCGGGACGACGGAGAGGTGAGACTCGGGTGAAGGGCACTGTGGGCGAGTTGGGGGAGTTCGGGCTCATCAAGGAGCTGACCTCCCGCCTCACCTCCACCCCGGCGGTCCGGATCGGACCCGGCGACGACGCCGCGGTCGTGGCCGCGCCCGACCGCAGGGTCGTGGCGAGCACGGACGTCCTGCTGGAGGGCCGGCACTTCCGGCGCGACTGGTCGACCGCGTACGACGTCGGCCGCAAGGCCGCCGCGCAGAACCTCGCCGACATCGCGGCGATGGGCGCGGTCCCCACCGCACTCCTCCTCGGCCTGGTCGTCCCGGCCGAGCTCCCCGTCACCTGGGCCACCGAGCTGATGGACGGCATCCGTGACGAATGCCAGGTCGCCGGAGCGGCCGTGGTCGGCGGAGACGTCGTACGCGGCGAACTGATCACCCTCGCCATCACCGCCCTCGGCGATCTGCGCAACCACGAACCCGTCACCAGATCCGGCGCGCGCCCCGGCGACGTCGTCGCCTACACCGGCTGGCTGGGCTGGTCCGCCGCCGGGCACGCGGTGCTCTCCCGGGGCTTCCGCTCCCCGCGCGCCTTCGTCGAGGCCCACCGCCGCCCCGAACCGCCCTACCACGCGGGCCCGGCGGCGGCCGGACTCGGCGCGACCGCCATGTGCGACATCAGCGACGGACTCGTCGCCGACCTCGGCCACATCGCCGAGGCCAGCAAGGTCCGCATCGACCTGCGCTCCGGCGCCGTCGACGTACCCAGCCAGATGTACGACATCGGCCAGGCCGTCGGCGTCGACCCGCTCCAGTGGGTGCTGACCGGGGGAGAGGACCACGCCATCGTCGCCACCTTCCCCAGGGACGTGAAACTCCCCGCGCGCTGGAAGGTCATCGGGGAAGTCCTCAACCCCTCCGCCCTGCCCCAGGTCACCGTCGACGGCGCGCCCTGGCACAGCAAGGGCGGCTGGGACCACTTCGGCTCATCGGAGGAAGCGTGAAACTGCCTCTCGTCCTCACCGTCGCCGGCTCCGACTCGGGCGGCGGCGCGGGCATCCAGGCCGACCTGAAGACCATGCTCGCGCTCGGCACCCACGGCATGAGCGTGCTCGCCGCCGTCACCGCGCAGAACTCGCTCGGCGTCCAGGGCTACTGGGAACTGCCCGTCGAAGCGGTACGCGCCCAGTACCGCAGCGTCGTGGACGACATCGGCGTCCAGGCCGTCAAGACCGGGATGCTCGCCTCGGCCCCCCTGGTGGAGGCCGTCGCCGAACTCCTCGCGGGCACCGACGCCCCGGTGGTCGTCGACCCGGTCGGCGTCTCCAAGCACGGCGACTCGCTGCTCGCCGCCTCCGCCCTGGAATCCGTCCGCCGCGAGCTGCTCCCCACCGCCACCCTGGCCACCCCGAACCTGGACGAAGTGGCCCAACTCACAGGCGTACAGGTCACCGACGAGAGCGGGCTGCGCCGGGCCGCCGACGCCATGCTCGGCCTCGGCCCGCGCTGGGTGCTGATCAAGGGCGGACATCTCCCCGGCGACGCGGTGGACCTGCTCAGCGACGGGACCGAGGAACTCTGGCTGCGCGCCACCCGGCTCGACAACCGCCACACCCACGGCACCGGCTGCACCCTCGCCTCGGCGATCGCCGCCGGACTGGCCAAGGGGCTCACCGTCCCCGAGGCGGTGCGCGCGGCGAAGGAGTACGTCACCGGTGCGATAGCCGCCGGATTCGCCCTGGGCGAGGGCATCGGGCCGGTGGACCACGGCTGGCGCTTCCGCCAGCCCCTCACCTGACGGACGGCCCACAGAAAAGCGCGGTGCGGTCCTCCCCGTACAAGGGAAGGACCGCACCGCGCGGATTTCTCATGCTGTTCGAGCACGGCAAGAAGCCGGCCCACCGAGGTGGACCGGCTTCTCAAGGCAACCGCAGGGGCTGCGCTACGACAGGATCATCCCCACTCGCGTGGAGAGCTTCACCTTTAGCGCGAGACCTTGCCGGCCTTGATGCACGAGGTGCAGACATTGAGCCGCTTCGGCGTCCGACCGACCACGGCACGCACACGCTGGATGTTCGGGTTCCAGCGACGAGACGTACGGCGGTGCGAGTGCGAAATGTTGTTGCCGAAGCCCGGCCCCTTGCCGCAGACGTCGCAGTTGGCAGCCACGGGTCACTCCAAAGACTTCAGATGCACTTACAGTGAAATCCGGCGTGCCGGAAATCAGTGATCTGATTCGGTGGCCTGCCGGGGGAATGTCCCGACTTTCATCGGGCAACCGGAGCAGCATACAACGACTGCATCCGCCCTACGAAACTACCACGACTCCCGCCGCCCCCACTCCGCCCACCGCCCCCGGCCGGGGTCTACCCTGCGGTGCGACCCCGCCGCTCAGGGCCCTGCCCGGGCCGTTCCCGCCCGCCCGGCCGCTCAAGGAGGACCACCAGGTGCCGCAGAATCTCGACGCCCCGGCGGTACGCGTCTGGTGCGCCCGGTCCCTGGACGCGCTCGGCCGGGAGCGCGACGGGATCGACGCGATCAACGTCTATCCCGTCGCGGACGGCGACACCGGCACCAATCTCTATCTGACCCTCGAATCGGCCGCCCAGGCCGTGGAGGCCGTCTTCGCCGCCCATGAGACCGGCGCCTCCTCGCCCGGCGTCGCCGACGTGGCCCGCGCCATGGCGCACGGAGCCCTGATCGGCGCGCGGGGCAACTCCGGCACGATCCTCGCCCAGCTGCTGCGGGGCGTCGCGGAGCGCATCGGCGAGGGCGACCGGCTCGCCGGAGCGCTGCGCCGGGCCGCCGACCTCGCCCGCGAGGCGGTCGCCCACCCCGTCGAGGGCACCATCCTGACCGTGGCCTCGGCCGCCGCCGACGCCGCCGCCCGGGCGGCGGGCGACGACGGCCGGGCCGCCCGCGCCGCCTACGACGGGGCCGCCGCCGCCCTTGAGGCCACCCCGGGCCAGCTCGCCGTCCTCGGCCGCGCGGGAGTCGTGGACGCGGGCGGCCGGGGGCTGCTCGCGGTCCTCGGAGCGCTGGTCGAGGCCGTCTCGGGCCAGGCCCCCGCCCCCCTCCCGGCCCCGGCCAGAGGCACCGCCGTCACCACCGGACCCTGCGCCGCCGACGGGCCCGCCTTCGAGGTGATCTACCTCCTGGAGGCGGCCGACGAAGCCGTCGCCGGGCTGCGGAGCCGGCTCGACGCCCTCGGGGACTCGCTCGTCGTGGTCGGCGGCGACGGCCTGTGGAACGTCCATGTGCACGTCGACGACGCCGGCGCGGCCGTGGAGGCCGGGGTGGAGGCGGGACGCCCGTACCGGATCCGGATCACCCACTTCGACGGCGCGCAGCCGGCCGCCCACCTCCCGGAACCCGTTCAGCGGGCCGTCGTCGTGGTGGTGCCGGGGGAGGGGCTCGCGGAGGTCTGCGGACGCGCGGGCGCGACGACGGTCCTGGCCCGGCCCGGGGAGCCGCCCGCCAGCGGCGAACTGGTCGACGCGATCCGCCGCGCGCACGCCCGGGAGGTGGTCCTGCTCCCCAACGCGGCCGAACTGCGCCACCCCGCCGCGGCCGCCGCGGAACAGGCCCGCACCGAGGGGATCAGGGTCGCCCTCGTCCCCACCCGCGCGGCCGTCCAGGGCATCGCCGCGCTCGCCGTCCACGAGCCCGGCCGCCGCTTCGACGAGGACGTGGTCGCGATGACGGCGGCGGCCGGGGCCACCCGCTACGCGGAGCTGACGGTGGCCGAGCGGCAGTCCTGGACCTCGGCCGGGATCTGCCAGGCCGGGGACGTGCTCGGCCTGATAGACGGCGATGTCGCGGTCATCGGCACCGATCTGACCGCGACCGCGACCGCCGTCCTGGACCGGATGCTCGCCGCCGGCGGCGAGCTGGTCACCCTGGTGCTCGGCGAGGCGCTCCCCGAACCGGCGGCCTTCCCGGCCCGTCTCGAACGCCATGTCCGCGACACCTATCTGGCCGTGGACACGGTCGTGTACGAGGGCGGCCGGGGCTCCGCCCTGCTGCTGATCGGCGTCGAGTGACCGGCCGCCGGTGATGGCGGCTGTCAGTGCCGTGGTGTGCAATGGACCGCGTGCCCGTGCCTGACGAACCCCTGAACGAGCCTCTGAAGAGGACACTCGGACCCGCCACCGCCAAGGTGCTCGCCGAGCAGCTCGGCCTGCACACCGTGGGGGACCTGCTCCACCACTACCCCCGGCGGTACGAGGAGCGGGGCCAGCTCACCCGCCTCGCCGAACTGCCGCTCGACGAGGACGTCACCGTGGTGGCCCAGGTCGCCGACGCCAGGGTGCACACCTTCAACGGCGGCCGGGGGAAGCGGCTGGAGGTCACCATCACCGACGGCAGCGGCAGGCTCCAGCTGGTCTTCTTCGGCCGGGGCGTCCACAAGCCGCACCAGGATCTGCTGCCGGGCAGCCGGGCGATGTTCGCCGGCCGGGTCTCGGTCTTCAACCGCCGGCTCCAGCTCGCCCACCCGTCCTACGCCAAGCTCGGCGGCGAGGACGACGCGGTGGACGTCGAATCCTGGGCGGGCGCGCTCATCCCCATCTACCCCGCCTGCAAGGGCATGGAGTCCTGGAAGATCGCCAAGGCGGTCGACGCGGTGCTCCCGCGCGCCGGCGAGGCCGCCGACCCGCTGCCCGAAGCGCTGCGCGAGGGCCGGGGCTTCGTCTCCCTGCCCGAGGCGCTGCTCAAGGTGCACCGCCCGCACACCAGGGCCGACATCGAGGACGCCAGGGCACGGCTGAAGTGGGACGAGGCCTTCGTCCTCCAGGTGGCGCTCGCCCGCCGCCGCTTCGCCGAGACCCAGCTGCCCGCCGTCGCCCGGCGCGCGTCCGCCGGCGGCATCCTGGACGCCTTCGACGCCAAGCTCCCCTTCACCCTCACCGACGGACAGCGGAAGGTCACCGGCGAGATCTTCGACGACCTGGCGACCGAGCACCCGATGCACCGGCTGCTCCAGGGCGAGGTCGGCTCCGGCAAGACCCTGGTCGCCCTCCGCGCGATGCTCGCCGTGGTGGACGCGGGCGGCCAGGCCGCGATGCTCGCGCCCACCGAGGTCCTCGCCCAGCAGCACCACCGCTCCATCGTCGAGATGATGGGCGAGCTGGCCGAGGGCGGGACGCTCGGCAGCGTCGAGCACGCCACCAAGGTGGTGCTGCTGACCGGCTCGATGGGCGCCGCCGGACGCCGTACCGCCCTGCTCGACCTGGTCACCGGCGAGGCGGGCATCGTCATCGGCACCCACGCCCTGATCGAGGACAAGGTCCAGTTCCACGATCTGGGCCTGGTCGTGGTGGACGAGCAGCACCGCTTCGGCGTGGAGCAGCGCGACGCCCTGCGCTCCAAGGGGAAGCAGCCCCCGCATCTGCTGGTGATGACGGCCACCCCCATCCCGCGCACCGTCGCCATGACCGTCTTCGGCGATCTGGAGACCTCGGTGCTGGACCAGCTCCCGGCCGGCCGCTCCCCGATCGCCAGCCATGTGGTCCCCGCCCAGGACAAGCCCCACTTCCTGGCGCGCGCCTGGGAGCGGGTCCGCGAGGAGGTCGGCAAGGGCCACCAGGCGTATGTGGTCTGCCCCCGCATCGGCGACGGCGAGGACGAGAAGCCGAAGAAGAAGGCGGCCCCCGAGGAGGACGGCAAACGCCCCCCGATCGCCGTGCTCGACCTGGCCGAGGAGCTCTCCCGGGGACCGCTCGCCGGGCTGCGCGTCGAAGTGCTCCACGGCAGGATGCACCCCGACGACAAGGACGACGTGATGCGCCGGTTCGCCGCCGCGGAAGTCGACGTCCTCGTCGCCACCACCGTCATCGAGGTCGGGGTGAACGTGCCCAACGCCACCGCGATGGTGATCATGGACGCCGACCGCTTCGGCGTCTCCCAGCTGCACCAGCTCCGCGGCCGGGTCGGCCGGGGCTCCGCCCCCGGCCTGTGTCTGCTGGTCACCGAGATGCCCGAGGCCTCCCCCGCCCGGGCCCGGCTCGGCGCGGTCGCCGCCACCCTCGACGGCTTCGAGCTCTCCCGGATCGACCTGGAGCAGCGGCGCGAGGGCGATGTCCTCGGCCAGGCCCAGTCCGGGGCCCGCTCCTCGCTGCGGATGCTCGCCGTCATCGAGGACGAGGAGATCATCGCCGCCGCCCGCGAGGAGGCCGTCAAGGTGGTGCGCGAGGACCCGGAGCTGGAGCGCTCCGGGCCGCTGCGGCTGGCGCTGGACGCACTGCTGGACAAGGAGCGCGAGAGCTATCTCGACAAGGGCTGAGAGCCGTCCCGGCGGCGAGCTGAGAGACTGATCGAACGAGGGGCCCGACGGGCCCCCGATCAGACCTCGACTGCGTAAGGACCGAGATGACCCGCGTGATCGCCGGTACGGCCGGCGGACGCCGCCTCGCCGTACCGCCCGGCACCGGCACCCGCCCCACGTCCGACCGCGCTCGCGAGGGCCTCTTCTCCAGCTGGGAGGCGTTCCTCGGCACGCTCGAAGGACTGCGGGTCGCCGATCTCTACGCGGGATCCGGCGCGGTCGGCCTGGAGGCGCTCTCCCGGGGGGCCTCCCACGCCCTGCTGGTCGAGGCGGACGCCCGGGCGGCCCGCGTCGTCCGGGAGAACGCCCGCGCCGTCGCCCTGCCCGGCGCGGAGGTCCGCACCGGCAAAGCGGAACAGATCGTGACGGGACCGGCCCCCGAGGAGCCCTACGACGTGGTCTTCCTCGACCCGCCGTACGCCGTCACCGACGACGATCTTCGGGAGATCCTCCTCACACTCCGCACTCAGGGCTGGCTCACGGGTGACACGCTCGTCACGGTGGAACGCAGCACCAGGGGCGGAACCTTCGGCTGGCCGCGGGGATTCGAACCACTGCGGGCCCGTCGCTACGGCGAGGCGACGCTTTGGTACGGTCGCGCCGCCTCTGTCTGCGACGAGGCTTCTACGTGCGAAGACGCCCCATGAGCGGGCCGGAGAGCGAGGAATTCCCAGTGCGCCGCGCAGTCTGTCCGGGGTCGTTCGACCCCATCACCAACGGACACCTCGACATCATCGCCCGCGCCTCCAAGCTGTACGACGTCGTGCATGTCGCGGTGATGATCAACCAGTCCAAGAAGGGCCTGTTCACCGTCGACGAGCGGATGGACCTGATCCGCCAGGTGACCTCGGAGTACGGGAACGTCTCCGTCGAGTCCCACCACGGACTCCTGGTCGACTTCTGCAAGGACCGCGACATCCCGGCCATCGTCAAGGGCCTGCGGGCGGTCAGCGACTTCGACTACGAACTCCAGATGGCCCAGATGAACAACGGCCTCTCGGGGGTGGAGACCCTCTTCGTCCCCACCAACCCCACCTACAGCTTCCTCTCCTCCAGCCTGGTCAAGGAGGTCGCCGCCTGGGGCGGCGACGTCTCCCACCTGCTGCCGCGCGCCGTCCACGAGGCCCTCGTCGACCGCCTCGCCGGCAACTGACCCCCGGACAGGGACGGGAGCGCCCCAACTGACGGCGGGGCGACCGGTGTCACAGGGGCTCCCGCTCGCCGTACAGTCTTCCCGTCCGCCCCCGAGCGGCGGACGCGGCTCAGACGTATCAGGCAGAGAGTGGCGGACCACGGTGGACGTGCAGAAGAAGCTCGATGAGATCGTCCGGACGGTCGGGAGCGCCCGCTCCATGCCCATGTCGGCGTCCTGTGTGGTCAACCGCGCCGAGCTGCTCGCCCTGCTCGAAGAGGTGCGGGAGGCGCTGCCCGGCTCGCTGGCGCAGGCGCGGGAGCTGATCGGCGGCCGGGAGCAGCTGGTCGCCGAGGCCCGTCACGAGGCCGAGCGGATCCTGGAGGGCGCGCGCGCCGAGCGCGGCTCGCTGGTCTCCGACACCCAGGTCGCCCGGCAGTCCCAGGACGAGGCGGACCGCATCCTCGCCGACGCCCGCCGCGAGGCGGAGGAGATCAGGGCCGAGGCCGACGACTACGTCGACTCCAAGCTCGCCAACTTCGAGGTCGTCCTCACCAAGACCATCGGCTCCGTCGACCGGGGCCGCGAGAAGCTGTTGGGCCGGGGCCCCGGCCTCGACCAGGACGGCTTCCCCGACGCCGAGGCCCCCGAGTACAGCGCCGACCCCCAGACCCTGGTCCACCGCGCCGACGAGTACGTGGACGCCAAGCTCGGCGCGTTCGAGGCGGTGCTCTCCAAGACCCTGGAGGCGGTCGGGCGCGGCCGGCAGAAGCTGCACGGGCGCACCACCGGCGACGCCCTGGGCGAGCACATGGCGGCCCAGGACGCGGCGGGCGCCTCCCACCTCCACTCCAGTGACGCGGAGTATCTGGCCGGCCTCGCGGAACTGGCCGATCCGGAACCCCGGCGGAGTCGGGACTCCCGCCCGCCGGCCCCGCCCCGCCCCGCCCCGCCCCTCCACCTCCCCGAGCCCGCGACCGCCGTGCCGCACGCCCCGGAGCCCCCGCCGGCCCCGCCGCTGCACCTGCCGGAGCCCTCGGCCGCGCCCCAGCCGGACCCCTTCGCCGGCTTCCCGTCGCAGCCCGCCTACGGCGAGTACCGCCAGGACCAGCCCGATCCCTACGCGGCCTACCAGGACCAGCGGCAGGGCCAGGGCCAGGGCTACGAGCAGCGGGGATACCCGGCGCAGGGATATGAGCAGCAGGGGTACGAGCAGCGGTACGGACAGCCGGACCCCTACGCGTACCAGGAGGTGCCGCAGCAGCAGCGGCACGTACCGCTGCCGCCCGAGCACGCCCCGCAGCCGCCCCAGCAGCCGGGCGCGGCCCTCGACGAGACCAGTTTCTTCGACACCAGCATGATCGACCTCGATGAGCTGCGCCGCTACGAACAGGGGCACTGACACCGGGAGCGGGGTGGGCGGCGGGGCATCGTCCGAGGCCGGATTGGGTCTATGGCGAGCTGTCCAGTATCCTGGCTCTTCGGTCGCGCGTAGTCACGCGATTCCGGCTGCCCACCTCTCCCCCGACGCTTTTCGGGGGTGGTGGCCTCTCCCCCCAGCAGCATGATCCCGAAAGCAGGAAAAGCCCTGAACGCCCGCCTCGACCACCGAAACCCCCTCGTGTTCGACACGCACGAGCTGGGCCGGCGTCCCGGCGCGCTCCAGCGGCTGTCCCGCACGGTCCCGGCACCCGGCTCACCGGCCGTCTTCGGGATCGAAGGGGTCGTCGCCGTGCCTGAGGGCGAGAGCGTCGAGCTGGACCTCCGCCTGGAGTCGGTCATGGAAGGGGTGCTTGTCACAGGCACCGCCCGTGCGTCGGCCGAGGGGGAGTGCGTAAGGTGTCTGGAGCCGCTGCGCCTCGATGTCGCGGCGGACTTCCAGGAGATGTACACGTACCCCGACGCCGACGACCGGGGCCGCAGCCGCGCTGCGGAGCCCGGCGACGACGCCGAGGACGAAGACATCTTCCCTCTTGAGGACGGCTTGTTCGACCTCGAGCCCGTGCTGCGTGATGCGGTGGTGCTCGCACTGCCGATGCAGCCGGTGTGCCGGGAGGACTGTGCCGGTCTCTGCGCCCAGTGCGGAATCAGGCTGGACGACGACCCGGACCACCACCACGATGCCCTCGACATCCGTTGGGCGGCACTGCAAGGACTCGCCGAAACCGTCAAGGACGGCGAGAAGGACAACATGAGCGGCGCCGAACCGGGCGTCGACGAGAAGCAGGAGAAGTAGCCGTGGCTGTTCCGAAGCGGAAGATGTCGCGCAGCAACACGCGCCACCGCCGGTCGCAGTGGAAGGCTGCGGTCCCCACCCTGGTTTCGTGCGAGCGTTGCCAGGAGCCGAAGCTGCAGCACATCGCGTGCCCTAGCTGTGGCACCTACAACAAGCGCCAGGTCCTCGCGGTCTGAGTGGCTGGTGAGAGGCCCGATGTCTGAGCTGTCCAATGCCAAGAAGCAGGAAGACGCCAGCAAAACAGTCAACGCAGCCTCGTCCCACACGCTTCTGGAAGGGCGGCTCGGGTATCAACTCGAGTCCGCCCTTCTGGTGCGTGCGCTGACCCATCGGTCGTACGCGTACGAGAATGGCGGCCTGCCCACCAATGAGCGGCTGGAGTTCCTCGGGGACTCCGTGCTCGGACTGGTGGTCACCGACACCCTCTACCGGACCCACCCCGATCTGCCGGAGGGCCAGCTGGCCAAACTGCGGGCCGCGGTGGTCAACTCGCGTGCGCTGGCACAGGTCGGCCGTGGGCTGGAACTCGGACTCTTCATCCGGCTCGGCCGGGGTGAAGAGGGCACGGGCGGCAGGGACAAGGCGTCCATCCTCGCCGACACCCTGGAAGCGGTGATCGGCGCGGTCTACCTCGACCAGGGGCTCGAAGCGGCGTCCGAACTGGTGCACAGGCTCTTCGATCCGCTGATCGAGAAGTCGTCGAACCTCGGTGCGGGCCTGGACTGGAAGACCAGTCTCCAGGAGCTGACCGCCGCCGAGGGACTCGGGGTCCCGGAGTATCTCGTCACCGAGACGGGTCCGGACCACGAGAAGACCTTCACAGCTGCCGCCCGCGTCGGTGGTGTCTCGTACGGCACCGGCACCGGCCGCAGCAAGAAGGAAGCGGAGCAGCAGGCCGCCGAATCCGCCTGGCGGGAGATCCGTGCCGCTGCGGACCTGCGGGCCGAGACGGCGAAGGCCGAGGCCGAGGCCGGACCCGCGACAGCGGTGACGACCGATGCCGAGGCCGTCCCCGAGGTGTCCCCGGACGCCGCCGGGGACAGCGGCTCCCAGGAACAGCGGGAAGAGCAGGAAGAGCGGGAACGGACGGACCGGGCCACGGCCTGAGCTCCGTCCGTCCCGTCGCACCGGGGCCCCCGCGCCCCCGGAGATCTCTCCGGGAGCGCGGGGGCCCCGGCCGTTTCCCCCCGGTGTCCGCCCCTGCTGTCCGGTCCCCGATGACCGGTGTCCGCCCACAGGGCGGTACGCTGCGGGCGTCACCGTGAGCGTTTCCCCAAGGAGCCCCGTGCCCGAGCTGCCCGAGGTCGAGGTCGTACGCCGAGGACTCCAGCGCTGGGTCAGCGGCCGGACCATCGCGGAGGTGCGTGTGCTGCACCCGCGAGCCGTCCGCCGTCATCCGGCCGGAGCCGAGGACTTCGCCGCCCGGCTCAAGGGCCACAGCGTCGGCATCGCCCGCCGCCGGGGCAAGTACCTCTGGCTGCCGCTCGCCGACACCGACTCCTCCATCCTCGGCCATCTGGGCATGAGCGGTCAGCTCCTGGTCCAGCCGGAGGACGCCGCCGACGAGAAGCATCTGCGGGTCAGGGTCAGCTTCGACGACTCGCTCGGCACCGAGCTGCGCTTCGTCGACCAGCGCACCTTCGGCGGGCTCTCGCTCCACGACAACACCCCCGACGGGCTGCCCGACGTCATCGCGCACATCGCCCGCGACCCGCTCGACCCCGCTTTCGACGACGACGCCTTCCACACCGCGCTGCGGCTGCGGCGCACCACCGTGAAACGCGCCCTGCTCGACCAGTCGCTGATCAGCGGTGTGGGCAATATCTACGCGGACGAGGCGCTCTGGCGCGCCAGGCTCCACTACGAGCGCCCGACGGCGGGCATCGGCCGGGCCCGCTCCACCGAGCTGCTCTGTCATGTACGGGACGTGATGAACGCGGCTCTGGCGGCCGGCGGCACCAGCTTCGACAGTCTGTACGTGAATGTGAACGGCGAGTCCGGATACTTCGACCGCTCGCTGGACGCCTACGGGCGCGAGGAGGAGCCCTGCCACCGCTGCGGCACTCCGATCCGGCGGCGGCCCTGGATGAACCGGTCCAGCTATTTCTGCCCGCGCTGTCAGCGCCCGCCGAGGCCCGCGCGCTCCTCGGCGTAGCCGGCGCTCGGCCCGGAAGGGCTCAGAAGCCGAAGTTCTGGGTCCACCACGGGCCGCCGTCGCCCAGGTGGACACCGACGCCCAGCGTCTTGTAGTCGCAGTTGAGGATGTTCGCGCGGTGTCCCTCGCTGTTCATCCACGAGTTCATCACCGCGCCGGCGTCCGCCTGCCCCCGGGCTATGTTCTCGCCGCCGAGATTGGTCACGCCCGCGCGCTCGGCCCGGTCCCAGGGGGTGTCGCCGTCGGGGTCGGTGTGCGAGAAGAAGCCCCGGGCGGCCATGTCGGAGCTGAAGTCGCCCGCGAGCCGTGCCAGCGAGGAGTCGAAGCCGACCGGGGAGCACCCCACCTTGGCGCGCTCCTCGTTCACCAGCGCGAGCACCTCGGCCTCGGCCGCCGTGCCGGAGGGCGCCGAGGGCGCGGGCGAGGAGGGCTTCGCGGGCGCGGACGACTGCCGGGGCGGAGCGCTGCGCTCGGCCGAGCGGTCGGAGGCGCGCTCCTCGGTGCGGTCCGGCACCTTCTCCTTCGGGCTCGCGGTTCTCTGCTTCGGGACGGCCGTCTTCCGCTCGGGGGCGCCGCTCCGCTCCGAGGGCTTCGCCGACGGCGGTGCCGAGGTCTTGGGGGAGGGGGTCCTGGAGGGCGCGTGCGCGGGGGCCGGGATGGCGCCGGTGCCGGCGCGGGAAGGTTCGCCGGAGGCGTCGCCCTGGGTCTGGAGCGTCGCGGAACCGCCGCTGCGGACCTGGGTGCCGGGGACGCTGTCGCCGCCCGTCGTATAGGTGTCGCCGCCCGGCAGCAGGCCGGAGGCCACGGCCACCGCCCCCACCGCCATGGCGGCGGACGCGCCGAGCAGTCCTGTGCGAACGGGCCTGACCGCACGCTTGGTGGAGCGACGACGATGGCGTCCCATCTGCTGTGCCTTCCTCGTACTCGACGGGCGCACCGCTCCGTCGTATGCCGGTCGCACTCCGGCCCCGCATCGGTTGAACGAGAAGACCGGATCACCCGAACGGGTGAGGTTCATTGCGACCGGACTGTACGCCATGACGCGTGAGGCGGAAGGGGAGCATGAGGAAATCGAATGGGCGGCCGAGCGGCTAACGTGCACTCATGAACGATGCGGCACGGCTCACCGCTTGGGTACGCGGTCGAGTACAGGGAGTGGGCTTTCGATGGTTTACCAGGGCAAACGCTCTGGAGATCGGGGGGCTCACCGGATTCGCCCTCAATCTCGACGACGGCAGGGTGCAGATTGTCGCGGAGGGGCCACGTGAGAATTGCCACCGTCTGCTGGAGTGGTTGCGCTCCGACGACACACCCGGCCGTGTCGACGGTGTGACTGAGATATGGGACACGCCCCGCGGCGGTTACGAAGGCTTCGCGATCCGCTGACGGACCCCCCTGCCCCCGGCGTCCCCGAGGCCGCCGGGGCACGGTCCGCGAGCCCCCGCCGAACGCGGAAACAAGCAGGTGGTTGCCGTTAAAGGCCAACCGTGCCAGGATGCGGCGGTAAGGAAGATCCGCACGCCCCCAGGGCCCCGGAGCAGAGCCCTCCGCCATAGGTACGGCGGATGAGAGCCACCCGGTCGACCCACCCGTACGGGGCGTGATCGTGTTGACCGTCAAACTTTTTGGTGAGACTCTGGAATCCCCGCGCACCTTAGCTGTTTGGCAGTAAGAACCGCAGCGATAGAGCAGTACCAGAGCACTGTCGAGCACCGCGGGTGCGAATCCCTCACGACCCACACCGCATCGGTCGGTCACTCAGTGTGGAGGACCATCCATCATGGCAAAGGCGCTTCTCGGTTACGTCGGCGGTTCTGACCCGCGACTCCTCGCCGAGATGCGACGGCTCCAGCAGCGCGTCCAGGACCTCGAATCCGAACTCGTACGGATCCAGTCCGAGAATGACGCGCTGAGCGCTGCCGTCGCTCAGCACCCCGGAGAGTCGCTGCTTGACGGCATCGACATCGACGTACCGCAGGCGGAGCCCGCGCTCACCTGAGCACGGCGGTCCGCTTGAGATCCATCGCGCGAGATATGCAAGGGACGCCTCGGCGTCCCTTCTTTCTTTTCCCCCTGTGCCATCGTCACCCCACGCCTACGTCTGATGTGCCCCACGCCTTCACGGGTGAAACCGCCCGCTGAAGGTAGAGTCCGGCTGCGTGCACCTCAAGGCCATGACCCTGCGCGGTTTCAAATCCTTCGCGTCCGCCACGACACTTCGGTTCGAACCGGGCATCACCTGTGTCGTGGGCCCCAATGGCTCCGGCAAGTCGAATGTCGTGGACGCCCTCTCCTGGGTCATGGGAGAGCAGGGTGCGAAATCTTTGCGCGGCGGAAAGATGGAAGACGTCATCTTCGCCGGGACGACCGGCCGGCCGCCGCTCGGCAGGGCCGAGGTATCCCTCACGATCGACAACTCCGACGGCGCGCTCCCCATCGACTACACCGAGGTCACCATCACGCGGATCATGTTCCGCAATGGCGGCAGCGAATACCAGATCAACGGCGACACCTGCCGCCTCCTCGATATCCAGGAACTCCTTTCCGACTCCGGCATCGGCCGGGAAATGCATGTCATCGTCGGACAGGGCCGCCTGGACTCCGTGCTCCACGCCGACCCCATGGGACGGCGCGCCTTCATCGAGGAGGCCGCCGGAGTGCTCAAGCACCGCAAGCGCAAGGAGAAGGCGCTGCGGAAGATGGACGCGATGCGGGCCAACCTCGCACGGGTGCAGGACCTCACCGACGAACTGCGCCGGCAGCTCAAACCGCTCGGACGGCAGGCCGCCGTCGCCCGCCGGGCCGCCGTCGTCCAGGCGGAGCTGCGCGACGCCCGGCTCCGGCTGCTCGCCGACGACCTGCTGCGGCTGCGCACCGCCCTCGCCGCCGAGATCGCCGACGAGGCGGCCCTCAAGGCGCGGAAGGAGAGCGCGGAGGCCGAGCTGAGCCGGGCGGGCGCCCGCGAGAGCGAGCTGGAGGAGACCGTACGGCGGCTCGCGCCCCGGCTGCGCGACGCCGAGCGCGACTGGCACGAACTCTCCCGGCTGACCGAGCGGGTGCGCGGCACGATCTCCCTCGCCGACGCCCGGGTCCGCAGCGCCACCGCGCCCCCGGCGGAGGAACGCCCCGGCCGGGATCCGCAGGACATGGAGCAGGAGGCCGCCCGGATCCGGGAGCGGGAGGCCGAACTGCTCGCCGCGCTGGAGGCCGCCCGGGGCGCGCTGGAGGACACCGTCGCCCACCGCGCGGACCTGGAGCGGAACCTCGCCGACGAGGAGCGCCGGCTGAGGGACGCCGCCCGGGCCATCGCCGACCGGCGCGAGGGCCTCGCCCGGCTCGGCGGCCGGGTCGCCGCCGCCCGGGGCCGGACCGCCTCCGCCCAGGCCGAGATCGACCGGCTCTCCGCCGCCCACCAGGAGGCCGGGGAGCGGGCGTCCGCCGCCCGGGAGGAGCACGAGCGGCTCCGCGCCGAGGTGGACGGCTTGGACGCCGAGGACACCGAGCTGGGCGAACGCCATGACACCGCCCGCCGGGAGTCCGCCGCGGCGGAGAGCGGACTGAACGCGGCGCGCGAGGCCCGCACCGCCGCCGAGCGCGAGCACGCCGCCGTCGCCGCCCGCCGCGACGCCCTCGCCCTGGGCCTGCGCCGCAAGGACGGCACCGGCGCGCTGCTGGCCGCGAAGGATCGTATCGGCGGACTGCTCGGACCGGCCTCCGAACTGCTGACGGTCACCCCCGGACAGGAGATCCCGGTCGCCGCCGCCCTGGGCGCGGCGGCCGACGCGGTCGCCGTCGCCAACCCGGCGACGGCCGCCGAGGCGCTGCGCCTGCTCCGCAAGTCCGACGCGGGCCGCGCCTCGATACTCCTCGCGGGCGCGCCCGGGGCCGCCGAGGACGGGCCCGCCCCGGGGATCGGCCGGCCGTACGCCGCGGAGCTGGTGCGCGGACCCGAGGAGCTGATGGCCTCCGTACGAAGGCTGCTCGCCGGATTCGTCGTCGTGCCCACCCTGGAGGACGCCGAGGAACTTGTCTACGCGCGGCCCCGGCTCACCGCCGTGACCGCCGAGGGCGATGTGCTCGGCGCGCACTTCGCACGGGGCGGCTCGGCGGGTGCGCCCAGCCTCCTCGAGGTGCGGGCGGCCGTCGACGAGGCCGCCGCCGAACTGGCGGAACTGGCCGCGCGGTGCGAGGAGTCCGCCCTGGCCGAGGAGCGGGCGAGAACACGCCGCGCCGGGTGCGCCGCGCTCGTCGAGGAGCTGGACGGGCTGCGGCGTACCGCCGACCGGGAGAAGTCCGCCGTCTCCGGACGGCTGGGCCGGCTCGCCGGGCAGGCGCGCGCGGCCGAGGAGGAGTCCGAGCGCACCCGGGCCGCCGTCGCCAGGGCGGGACGGGCGCTGGAGGAGGCCCGCCGGGAGGCGGACGAACTGGCCGAACGCCTCCTCGTCGCCGAGGAGGCCCCCGCCGAGGCGGAGCCCGACACCCAGGCGCGCGACCGGCTCGCCGCCGACGGAGCCAACGCCCGCCAGACCGAGATGGAGGCCCGGCTCCAGGTCCGCACCCACGAGGAGCGGGTGAAGGCCCTGACGGGCCGGGCCGACGCGCTCGACCGCGCGGCCCGCGCCGAACGCGACGCCCGGCACCGCGCCGGGCTGCGGCGCGCCCGGCTCCGCCACGAGGCCGCCGTCGCCACCGCCGTGGCCGCCGGAGCCCGGCTGCTGCTCGCGCACGCCGAGGTCTCCCTCGTACGCGCCGGGACCGAGCGCACCGCCGCCGAGACGGCGAAGGCCGCGCGGGAGGGCGAGCTGACGGCGGCCCGCGCCCGGGGCCGCGAACTCAAGGGCGAGCTGGACAAGCTCACCGACTCCGTGCACCGGGGCGAAGTCCTCGGCGCGGAGAAGCGGCTGCGGATCGAACAGCTGGAGAGCCGGGCCCTGGAGGAACTGGGCGTGGAACCGGCCGCGCTGATCGCCGAGTACGGCCCCGACCAGCCCGTACCGCCCGCCCCGCCGGCCGAGGGGGAGGAGCTTCCGAAGGACCCGGACCACCCCCGCAACCGGCCCGGGCGTTTTGAACGCGGCGATCAGGAAAGACGGCTGAGGTCGGCCGAACGGGCCCATCAGCAGCTGGGAAAGGTGAATCCGCTGGCCCTGGAGGAGTTCGCGGCGCTGGAGGCGCGCCATCGGTTCCTCTCCGAGCAGCTGGAGGATCTGAAGAAGACCCGAACCGATCTTCTTCAGGTGGTGAAGGAGGTGGACGAGCGCGTCGAACAGGTCTTCACCGAGGCGTACCGGGACACGGCCCGCGAGTTCGAAGGAGTCTTCGCGCGGCTCTTCCCCGGCGGCGAGGGCCGACTCGTGCTGACCGACCCCTCCGACATGCTCACCACGGGCGTGGAGGTCGAGGCCCGGCCGCCCGGCAAGAAGGTCAAGCGGCTCTCCCTGCTCTCCGGGGGCGAGCGCTCCCTGACCGCCGTCGCGATCCTGGTGGCGATCTTCAAGGCCCGGCCGAGCCCGTTCTATGTCATGGACGAGGTCGAGGCGGCACTCGACGACACCAACCTTCAGCGGCTCATCGGGATCATGCGGGAGCTCCAGGAGTCCTCCCAGCTGATCGTGATCACCCACCAGAAGCGGACGATGGAGGTCGCGGACGCGCTGTACGGCGTCTCCATGCAGGGCGACGGCGTCTCCAAGGTCATCGGCCAGCGCCTGCGCTGATCTCCCCGGCCGCTCTCACGCCGACAGCCCACCCCGGTGGTGACGCGACCCGGGCCGTGCGCCACTGGAAGGGCTCGCCCTCTCCGGCCGCGCCCCCTCCCCGGCCGCGCCGTCGGCGGTCCACGAGCAACCGGCCCCAGGAGTACATGTGACCAGCAGTGCGCAGCCGCCCCCGGCCCCGGGGGCCCGCGAGGCCCACCCCGAACATCTCGGGCATGTCATCTTCATCACGGCGTCCGCCGCGATGGGCGGCTTCCTCTTCGGATACGACAGCTCGGTCATCAACGGCGCGGTGGAGGCCATCCGCGACCGCTACGCCATCGGTTCCGGGGAACTCGCGCAGGTCATCGCCATCGCGCTGATCGGCTGCGCGATCGGCGCGGCCACCGCCGGCCGGATCGCGGACCGGATCGGGCGCATCGCCTGCATGCGGATCGCGGCCCTGCTCTTCACCGTCAGCGCGGTCGGCTCGGCACTGCCGTTCGCCCTGTGGGACCTGGCGATGTGGCGCGTCGTCGGCGGCTTCGCCATCGGCATGGCCTCGGTCATCGGCCCCGCCTACATCGCCGAGGTCTCCCCGCCCGCCTACCGGGGCCGGCTCGCCTCCTTCCAGCAGGCCGCGATCGTCATCGGCATCGCCGTCTCCCAACTGGTGAACTTCGGCATCCTCCAGCTCGCCGACGGGGACCAGCGCGGCGAACTCCTCGGCCTGGAGGCCTGGCAGTGGATGCTCGGCGTCATGGTGGTGCCGGCCCTGCTGTACGGGCTGCTCTCCTTCGCGATCCCCGAGTCGCCCCGCTATCTGATCTCCGTCGGCAAGGTCCACCGGGCCAAGAAGGTCCTCGCGGAGGTCGAGGGCGAACACGCCGACCTGGACGCCCGGGTCGCGGAGATCGACCACGCGATGCGCAGCGAGCACAAGTCGACCTTCAAGGATCTCCTCGGCTCGCGCCTCGGCTTCCTGCCCATCGTCTGGGTGGGCATCGGGCTCTCGGTCTTCCAGCAGCTCGTGGGCATCAATGTGGCGTTCTACTACTCGTCCACGCTCTGGCAGTCCGTGGGCATCGACCCGACGAGCTCCTTCTTCTACTCGTTCACCACATCGATCGTGAACATCATCGGCACCGTGATCGCGATGGTCCTGGTCGACCGGATCGGCCGCAAACCGCTCGCCCTCATCGGCTCGACCGGCATGGCGATCGCCCTGGCCTTCGAGGCCTGGGCCTTCTCCGCCGACCTGGTGGACGGCAAACTGCCCAGCCTCCAGGGCACCGTGGCCCTGGTCGCCGCCCATGTCTTCGTGCTGTTCTTCGCGCTCTCCTGGGGCGTGGTGGTCTGGGTCCTCCTCGGCGAGATGTTCCCCAACCGCATCCGCGCCGCCGCGCTCGGCGTCGCCGCGTCCGCGCAGTGGATCGCCAACTGGGCCATCACCGTGAGCTTCCCGAGCCTGTCCGAGTGGAATCTCTCGGCGACGTACATCATCTACGCCTCCTTCGCGGTGCTCTCCATCCCCTTCGTCCTCCTCTTCGTCAGGGAGACCAAGGGCAAGGCGCTGGAGGAGATGGGCTGAGCGAAGAAAGCCCTCCCTGCCCCCGGGAGTGCCGGCGGCGGGGAGGGCGGCTCTTCTAGAACTCGTCCGTGGTGTGCGGCAGCAGCCCGGTGCGCGAGGCCCGGCCCAGCAGCTCCGCCGCCCCCGGGGTGTGCTCGGCGACCAGCCCGGCCCGGACCAGCTCCGCCGGTTCGATGTCACCGAGGTAGACGGCGGCGAGTTCCCGTACGTCGAGGGTGAGATCCGCCGCGTCCCCGGTACGGGAGACCCGGGCGGCGAAACCGTCCCCGGCGCGCTCGACGGAGACCCGGTACCGCCCGGCGTTGGCGGGCAGCCCCGCGTCGGTCACCTCCAGCACCAGCTCCGCCGGGGCCGACCAGGCCCGCCCCGCCAGCGCGGCGGGCACGTCGACCACCCGCAGCCACAGCGCCGGGAACTCCTGGGTGATCCGCACCTGGTCGCGGTCGGCGGAGAGCCGCAGCAGCGGATCGTCCAGCGGCCGGCCCCACGCGCGCACCTTGTCGACCAGGTCGATCGAGGTCACGTACCGCCACAGCGCGGCCGCCGCGGCGGGGGAGTCGGCCTCCAGCTCCTGGAGATGGACGGTGCCCCGGCCCTCGCTGTCGCTCATGGTGCGGTAGTAGACATAGCCCGCCGGCTCCGCGCCCTTCTCCCCGACGGTCACCACCCGAGGGGGGCTCAGCTCGTCGTTCTCCTCGTCGTCCTTCCGGAAGACGTGCGTACGCCACCAGAAGTCGTCCCGCGCCACCCGGCCCGCGCGCTCGGAGCGCGCGGCGGAGTGCAGGGGGCCGATCACGGTGGGGGCGTCCTCGGCCGCCACCAGCCGCAGCGGACGGGCGTCGGGCTCGATCCGCAGCTCCAGCGGACGGTCCGTGTCGATCTCCACCGTGTACGAGCGGGTCGCCGGCTCGAAGCCGAACCGGCCGTAGATCCCCGTCTCCGACACCCACAGCGCGGCCAGCGGCTGCCCGGCCGCCGCGCAGCGCCGCCACAGCTCGTCGACCATTCCGCTCAGGACACCCCGGCGGCGGTGGGTGGGAGCCACCGAGACGAAGGTCACCCCCGCGCAGGGCAGCTCCGAGCCGGGCACCGAGAGCTTCAGCGGATGGGCGGCGAGCAGCCCGACCAGCTCGTCCCCGTCATAGGCCCCGATCCGCTCGCAGTGCGCCAGGATCTCGTGGTGGAGTTTGCGGGGCTCGTCCTCCACATCCTTCTGAAGGAAGACGAGATAGTGCAGGTCCAGGGCGCGTTCGAGGTGCGCCTCCGGGATGGTCCGGTATTCCAGGGCGGTCATGCACAGGACGCTAGCCCGACCGGCTCGCGCGAGTCATCCGGGTTTTCCGCCAGGCCGGGCGCGCCGCCCGGGGTGTGGCCGACTTGCCCCGGCGGGGTGTGACCGATACTGGGTGGGTTATGGAATTCGTCATCCTTGCCGTAGTCATCGCCCTGGTCGCCGTCGGCGTCACGATCAGCGGGCTCGTGATCAGCAGCCGCAAGAAGAAGCAGCTGCCGCCATCGGCCCCCTCGTCCGCGCCGACCATCACCGCTCCACCCGCCGAGCCGCATGTCGGCGACGAGGCGGAGACACCGCGGGAAGAGCCACGCCGCACCGTCGAAGAGGTCGAGCTCCCGCCGGCCGACGAGGCCGCCGGAGCCCCCGCGGCGGTCGAGGACCCGGTCGTCGCCGCGCCCCCGGCCCCCGAGATCGAGGTCCCCGAGCCGACCGCCGGCCGGCTGGTCCGGCTGCGCGCCCGGCTCGCCCGCTCGCAGAACTCGCTCGGCAAGGGACTCCTCACCCTGCTCTCCCGCGAGCACCTCGACGAGGACACCTGGGAGGAGATCGAGGAGACGCTCCTCATCGCGGACGTCGGCGTCGCGCCCACCCAGGAACTGGTCGAGCGGCTGCGCGAGCGGGTCCGGGTGCTCGGCACCCGTACCCCCGACGAGCTGCGCACCCTGCTCCGCGAGGAGCTGCTGACCCTCGTCGGCACCGAGGCCGACCGCGCGGTGAGGACCGAGAGCGGCCTGGAGACCCCGGCCGTCGTCATGGTCGTCGGCGTCAACGGCACCGGCAAGACCACCACCACCGGCAAGCTCGCCCGGGTCCTGGTCGCGGACGGCCGCTCGGTCGTCCTCGGGGCCGCCGACACCTTCCGCGCCGCCGCCGCCGACCAGCTCCAGACCTGGGGCGACCGGGTCGGCGCGCGCACCGTGCGCGGGCCGGAGGGCGGCGACCCGGCGTCGATCGCCTTCGACGCGGTCAAGGAGGGCATCGCCGAGGCCGCCGATGTGGTGCTGATCGACACGGCGGGCCGGCTGCACACCAAGACCGGTCTGATGGACGAGCTGGGCAAGGTCAAGCGCGTCGTGGAGAAGCACGGCCCGCTGGACGAGATCCTCCTCGTCCTCGACGCCACCACCGGCCAGAACGGCCTGGTGCAGGCGCGGGTCTTCGCCGAGGTCGTGAACATCACCGGCATCGTCCTGACCAAGCTCGACGGCACCGCCAAGGGCGGCATCGTCGTCGCGGTCCAGCGCGAGCTGGGCGTGCCGGTGAAGCTGGTCGGCCTGGGCGAGGGCCCGGACGACCTCGCGCCCTTCGAGCCGGAGGCGTTCGTCGACGCCCTGATCGGCGACTGACCGGGCGGGAAGCGCCCTGCCCCGAAGCGCCCGTCGGACCGGATCCCCGGCCCGGCGGGCGCTTCCCGTACCCCGGCCCTAGGTCGTCTCTTACGGATCTTGCTGGGCTCGCGGGGCCTGGCACGCACTCTCGCCGCGTTGTCGTCAGTCGCCTACGGCCCCCTGGGCTTCGCCCGGGAGGTACCCCCACCGCGTGGGCTCTCCCCCTGGGCTTCGCCCGGGAGGTGCCCCCATCCTCCGCCTTGCGATCGCACGCACCAGGCCCCGCTCCCTGATCCAGCCAGATCCGTAAGAAACGACCTAGGCCGCCGAGCGGTGGCAGATGTACGCCAGGGTCCCGAGCAGCAGCCTGGCCGCGGGCGGGGCCGCCGCCGTGTCCAGGGACGGCGGCCTGAGCCAGTCGACCGGGCCCAGGCCCGCGTGGTCCGAGGGCGGGGCGGTGATGTGGTCGCCGGGGCCCAGGCAGTGCAGATCGAGATCCGCGTCGTCCCAGCCCATCCGGTACAGCAGCGCCGGGAGGTCGGCCGCCGCGCCCGGTGCGACGAAGAACTGGCAGCGGCCGTCCGGCGTCTGGGACACCGGGCCGGGCGGCAGCCCCATCCGCTCCAGCCGCACCAGCGCCCGCCGGCCGGCCGGCGCGGCGACGTCCAGGATGTCGAAGGAGCGGCCCACGGGAAGGAGCAGGGTCGCCCCGGGGAACCCCGCCCAGGCGGCGGCGACCTCGTCCAGCGTCGCGCCCGCCGGGATCTCGGCCGCGTACGGCAGCGGATGCGCCCCCGGGGAGGCACAGTCCGGGCTGTCGCAGGAGCATCCGCCGGACACCGCGCGCGCTCCGGGGACGACCGACCACCCCCAGAGCCCTGTGTACTCGGCCACCACGGTGCACTCCGCCGTGCGGCCACGGCGTCGCGAGCCGGACCGGATGTCCCTGATGCCCCGGCTGCTGCCGATCGTGAAGCCCATGCCCATGCCCCCTCCAACGGGTCGTGTCGCCGGTGGTTACGACCCGAAGTCTCCCCGTAACACAGTGTCGCGACAGGTGTAGCTGGGGCGGCGCACAGTGGCGCGAGGGGGAGTGCGGGAGGTGCCGCGCTCCGGTGGACGCACTGGTCCGCCGGCTTCCGGTCGTCGTGTGTCAAGTGAATCGTGCCTGGCGGCAGGGGAGTTCATTCGAAGGGGTGGCGAATGGTGGCGTTTGGCGGAACCCTCTCGCAGCCGGGTGATCGTAGGATTACTTTCGGTGTGCGAGCCCGGTGAGTACGCGCGCGCACCTGGGTATGACCCCGAGGCGACTCCTGGTCCCGCGCGGGCTTTGCAGACGGTATGTGCAGGCTTCTGGCAGGGAGAGTGCGGCCTGCGGACAGACAGCCCGAGCGCACGGCATTCTGACAAGGGTTCGAGCATTCAGGGTCTGACGGATGGGGGCTTCTCAGTGGACGGCAGCGGCGCCGGTGCGAATACCGGCAAGCGCCCGAACGAGCAGCTGGGCTCGTGGTTCGTGCGCAGCGGTTGGTCCAAGGGCGAGCTGGCGCGCCAGGTGAACCGCCGGGCCCGCGAGCTGGGCGCGCACCACATCAGCACCGACACCTCACGGGTCAGGCGCTGGCTGGACGGGGAGCAGCCGCGCGAGCCGATCCCGAGGATCCTCTCCGAGCTGTTCTCGGAGCGCTTCGGCACCGTCGTCGCCATCGAGGAGCTGGGGCTGCGCACCGCCCATCAGTCGCCCTCGGTCTCCGGGGTCGACCTCCCCTGGGCGGGCCCCCAGACCGTCGCCCTGCTCAGCGAATTCTCCCGCAGCGATCTGATGCTGGCCCGGCGCGGCTTCCTCGGCGCGTCGCTGGCGCTCGCCGCGGGCCCGGCCCTGGTCGAGCCCATGCAGCGCTGGCTGGTGCCCACCCCCGGCGGGGTCCCGGCCGCCGCGCCGGCCGCCCCGGTCGTGCCCCTCACCTCCCGGCTCTCCGGGATCGAGCTGCAACTGCTGGAGTCCACCACCGTGATGTTCCGGGAGTGGGACGCCCAGTGCGGCGGCGGTCTGCGGCGCAAGGCGGTCGTCGGCCAGCTCCACGAGGTGACCGATCTGCTCCAGGAGTCGCACCCCGAAGCCACCCGCCGCCGTCTCTTCGTCTGCGCCGCCGAGCTGGCCCAGCTCGCCGGCTGGATGAGCTACGACGTCGGACTCCAGCCGACCGCGCAGAAGTACTTCGTCCTCGCGCTCCACGCGGCGAAGGAAGCCGGCGACAAGCCCCTCGGCTCGTACATCCTCTCCGCGATGAGCCGCCAGATGATCCATCTGGGCCGCCCCGAGGACGCCCTGGAGCTGATCCATCTCGCCCAGTACGGCAGCCGGGACTGCGCCACCGCCCGCACCCAGGCGATGCTGTACGCGATGGAGGCCCGCGCCTACGCCAATATGGGCCACCCCAGCAAGTGCAAGAGGGCCGTCCGGATGGCCGAGGACTCCTTCTCCGACGCCGGGGCCGACGGAGAGTCGGAGCCCGACTGGATCCGTTTCTTCTCCGAGGCCGAGCTGAACGGGGAGAACGCCCACTCCTACCGCGATCTCGCCTATGTCGCCGGGCGCAGCCCCACCTACGCCTCCCTCGCCGAGCCGGTCATGGCGCGCGCCGTAGAGCTGTTCGAGCGGGACGAGGTGCACCAGCGGTCCTACGCGCTCAATCTGATCGGCATGGCCACGGTCCACCTCCTCAAGCGCGAGCCCGAGCACGCCACCGAGCTGGCCTCGCAGGCGCTCACCGTGGCCAAGCGGGTCCGCTCCGAGCGGGTCAACACCCGGCTCCGCAAGACCGTCGACACCGCCGCCCGGGAGTACCGGGACGTGGCCGAGGTGGTGCGCTTCACCGACCTCCTCACCACCCAGCTCCCCGGGGCCGCCGAAGCCGCCGAGGCCGTCTGAGCCCCCCTCCTCACCTGCCGTTCATGGCCGTGTAACACCCGACACGTCTTCGTCATCGTCGTGAAACACCGTGCGGCACTGTCCGAAACCGCGCTCCGCCAACCTCATGGCGCACAGTCGGCCCGCCGCCCGAATCCCGCTCAGGCTCCCCCCGCACGAGGCCGCACGACGACGAGGAGACGCCGATGCCCCCAGGCATCTCGACCCTGGCCGCAGAGACCCCCGCACTCTCCGCCGCCAACACCGGCTTCATGCTCATCTGCTCCGCACTGGTCATGCTGATGACCCCCGGCCTCGCCTTCTTCTACGGGGGCATGGTCCGCGTCAAGTCCACCCTCAACATGCTCATGATGAGCTTCATCAGCCTCGGGATCGTCACCGTCCTGTGGGTGCTGTTCGGCTTCAGCCTCTCCTTCGGAGACGACTTCGGCTCCGTCATCGGATGGAACGCCGACTATCTGGGACTCAGCGGCATCGGACTCGCCGAGCTGTGGGACGGCTACACCGTCCCCGTCCATGTCTTCGCCGTCTTCCAGCTGATGTTCGCGGTCATCACCCCCGCCCTGATCAGCGGCGCGCTCGCGGACCGGGTCAAGTTCTCGGCCTGGGCGCTGTTCATCACCCTGTGGGCCACCGTCGTCTACTTCCCGGTCGCCCACTGGGTCTGGGGCGAGGGCGGCTGGCTCTTCGAGATGGGCGTCATCGACTTCGCGGGCGGCACCGCCGTCCACATCAACGCCGGTGCGGCGGCCCTGGGCGTCATCCTCGTCATCGGGAAGCGCGTCGGCTTCGCCAAGGACCCGATGCGCCCCCACAGCCTCCCCCTCGTCATGCTCGGCGCGGCCCTGCTCTGGTTCGGCTGGTTCGGTTTCAACGCCGGATCCTGGCTCGGCAACGACGACGGCGTCGGCGCGGTGATGTTCGTCAACACCCAGGTCGCCGCCGCCGCCGCGATGCTCGCCTGGCTGGCGTACGAGAAGATCCGCCACGGAGCCTGCACCACCCTCGGCGCGGCCTCCGGCGCCGTCGCGGGCCTCGTCGCCATCACCCCGGCCGGCGGCTCCTGCTCCCCGCTCGGCGCGATCGCCATCGGCGCGATCTCCGGAGTGCTCTGCGCCATGGCCGTCGGACTCAAGTTCCGCCTCGGCTTCGACGACTCCCTCGACGTCGTCGGCGTCCACCTCGTCGGCGGCATCGCCGGCTCCCTGCTGGTCGGCCTCTTCGCCACCGGCGGCGTCCAGTCCGAGGCCCGCGGCCTCCTCTACGGCGGCGGCCTCGAACAGCTCGGCAAGCAGGCCGTCGGAGTCTTCGCGGTACTGGCCTACTCTCTGGTGGTCTCGGCCCTCCTCGCCCTCGTCCTCGACCGGACGATGGGCATGCGGGTGGACGAGGACGCCGAGGTCTCCGGCATCGACCAGCACGAGCACGCCGAGACCGCCTACGACTTCAGCGGCGCGGGCGGCGGCTCCCGCAAGCCCCTGCCGGCGGCGAGCGAGCTCCTGGCCGGCTCCGCCGCGCCGAAGAACAAGAAGGTGGACGCATGAAACTCATCACCGCCGTCGTCAAGCCCCACCGGCTGGACGAGATCAAGGAAGCCCTCCAGGCCTTCGGGGTCCAGGGCCTGACCGTCACCGAGGCCAGCGGATACGGCCGTCAGCGCGGCCACACCGAGGTCTACCGGGGCGCGGAGTACACCGTCGACCTGGTGCCCAAGATCCGTATCGAGGTGCTGGTCGAGGACGAGGACGCCGAACAGCTCATCGAAGTGGTCGTCAAGGCCGCCCGCACCGGGAAGATCGGCGACGGAAAGGTGTGGAGCGTCCCCGTCGACACCGCCGTGCGCGTCCGCACCGGCGAACGCGGTCCCGACGCGCTCTGAGCGCTCCGAGCGCTCCACCCGCACAGCAGTGAGAGAGGCCGCCCGGTGCTCAGGACCCAGCAGAAGACCGGGGACGAGGACCCGGGCCCCGGCGGATACGCGGCGGCCCGGCTGCTCCTCCTCAACGAGAAGGAGCGGCCGGGGCCGCCCCGCCGGGCCGCCCTGGCCCGCCTCACCGACCAGTGGCTCGCCGCGCTCTTCGACACCGCCCGCGCGGCGGCCGGGATCCGCGGCGCGGCCCTGGTCGCCGTCGGCGGCTACGGGCGCGGCGAACTCTCCCCGCGCAGCGATCTCGATCTGGTCCTCCTCCACGACGGAACCGCCGGCCCCCGCGAGATCGCCGCCCTCGCCGACCGCCTCTGGTACCCCGTCTGGGACCTCGGCCTCGCCCTCGACCACTCCGTGCGCACCCCCGCCGAGGCCCGCCGCGCCGCCGCCGAGGACCTCAGGGTCCAGCTCGGACTGCTCGACGCCCGCCCCGTCGCCGGCGACCTCGGCCTCGTCGCCGCGCTGCGCACCGCCGTACTCGCCGACTGGCGCGGCCAGGCGGCCGGACGGCTCCCCGAACTCGACGCGCTCTGCCGCGAACGCGCCGAACGCCACGGCGAACTCCGCTTCCTCCTGGAACCCGACCTCAAGGAGGCGCGCGGCGGACTCCGGGACGTCACCGCCCTCCGCGCGGTCGCCGCCTCCTGGCTCGCCGACGCCCCCCGCGCCGGCCTCGACGCCGCCCGCCGCACCCTCCTCGACACCCGCGACGCCCTCCATCTGGCCACCGGCCGGGCCACCGACCGGCTCGCCCTCCAGGAACAGGACCAGATCGCCGCCGATCTCGGCCTGCCCGACGCGGACGCCCTGCTGCGCCAGGTGTACGAGGCCGCCCGGACCGTCGCGTACGCCACCGACCTCACCTGGCGCGAGGTCAACCGGGTGCTGCGCGCCCGCTCCGCCCGCCACCGGCTCCGTACCGCGCTCGGCGGCGGCGCCCGTGCCGGCCGCCGCGGCGAACCCGAGCGCACCCCGCTCGCCGAAGGAGTCGTCGAACAGGACGGCGAGGCCGTGCTCGCCCGTACCGCCAGGCCCGAACGCGACCCCGTCCTCCCGCTGCGCGCCGCCGCGGCCGCCGCCAGGGCCGGGCTGCCGCTCTCCCCGCACGCGGTACGGCGGCTGGCCCGGGCCGCGGCACCGCTGCCGGTCCCCTGGCCCGCCGAGGCGCGCGAGGAGTTCGTCACCCTGCTCGGCGCGGGCGAGCCGGCCGTCGCCGTCTGGGAGGCGCTGGAGGCCGAAGGGCTGATCACCCGCCTCCTCCCGGACTGGGAACGGGTCCGCTGCCGGCCCCAGCGCAACGCGGTCCACACCTGGACCGTCGACCGCCACCTCGTCGAGACCGCCGTCCGGGCCGCCGCCCTGACCCGCCGGGTCGGCCGCCCCGACCTGCTGCTGACCGCCGCCCTCCTGCACGACCTGGGCAAGGGGTGGCCCGGCGACCACTCCGTCACCGGCGAGGTCATCGCCCGGGACACCGCCGCCCGGATCGGCTTCGGCCCCGCCGACACGGCCGTCGTCGCCACCCTCGTACGCCACCATCTGCTGCTCGCCGACACCGCGACCCGGCGCGACCTCGACGACCCCGCCACCGTCCGCGCGGTCGCCGCCGCCGTCGGCTCCACCGCGACCCTGGAACTCCTGCACGCCCTCACCGAGGCCGACGCCCTCGCCACCGGCCCCGCCGCCCGGTCCGCCTGGCGCGGCTCGCTCGTCGCGGAACTCGTCCGCAGGACCGCCGCCGAACTGGCGGGCGGCCGGGCCCCCGAGGACCCCGGGCCCGCCGGGCCCAGCGCCGAACAGGAACGCCTCGCGGCCGAGGCGCTGCGCACCGGCGGCCCGGTGCTCTCCCTGCGCACCCGGCCCGAGGCGGGGGAGCCCGGGGAGGCCGGGGGCGACCGGCCCGAACAGACCGGCGCGGAGCTGCTCATCGCCCTGCCCGACCGGCCCGGTGTACTGCCCGCCGCCGCCGGGGTCCTCGCCCTGCACCGGCTCACCGTCCGCGCCGCCGAACTGCGGACCGTGGAACCGCCGGGGACCGCCGCCCCCGGAGCCGTCCTCGTACTGAACTGGCGCGTGACGGCCGCCTACGGCACCCCGCCCCAGGCGGCCACGCTCCGCACCGATCTGCTGCGCGCCCTGGACGGCTCCCTGGACATCGCCGCCCGGCTCGCCGAGCGCGACGCGGCCCGCCCGCCCCGGCGCGGCACCCCGCCCCCGCCGCCCCGGGTCACCGTCGCCCCCGCCGCCTCCCGCCAGGCCACCGTGATCGAGATCCGCGCCCAGGACGCCCCCGGACTGCTGCACCGCATCGGCCACGCGCTGGAGGGCGCGGGCGTACGCGTGCGCAGCGCCCATGTCTCCACCCTCGGGGGCGACGCGGTCGACGCCTTCTACGTGACCGCCCCCGACGGCCGCCCCCTGGCCGACCCGGCCGCCGCCGGCCTGGCCCGCTCGCTGGAGGCCGCCCTGGGCGCTCCCCCCGGCTGATCCCCCCGGCGAGGACACGTACCGCGCGCGGCCGGATACCCTGGAGGGCGATTCCCCCTGCCCCCGACTCTGAGGACCGACGAGCGCCGTGTTCGACACTCTCTCCGACCGCTTGGCGAATACCTTCAAGACCTTGCGGGGCAAGGGTCGCCTCAGCGAGGCGGACATCGACGGCGCGGCTCGCGAGATCCGTATCGCCCTGCTCGAAGCGGATGTCGCCCTCCCCGTCGTCCGCTCCTTCATCGCGAACGTCAAGGAGCGCGCCCGGGGGGCCGAGGTCTCCAAGGCCCTCAACCCCTCCCAGCAGGTCATCAAGATCGTCAACGAGGAGCTGGTGGGCATCCTCGGCGGCGAGACCCGCCGGCTGCGCCTCGCCAAGCAGCCCCCGACCGTGATCATGCTCGCCGGTCTCCAGGGCGCCGGTAAGACCACCCTGGCCGGAAAGCTGGGCCGCTGGCTCAAGAACCAGGGCCACTCCCCGCTGCTCGTCGCCTGCGACCTCCAGCGCCCCAACGCCGTCAACCAGCTCTCCGTCGTCGCCGAGCGCGCCGAGGTCGCGGTGTACGCGCCGCAGCCCGGCAATGGCGTCGGCGACCCGGTCCAGGTGGCCAAGGACTCCATCGAGTACGCGAAGACCAAGGTCCACGACGTGGTCATCGTGGACACCGCCGGCCGCCTGGGCATCGACCAGGAGCTGATGCGGCAGGCCGCGGACATCCGCGACGCGGTGAGCCCCGACGAGATCCTCTTCGTCGTGGACGCCATGATCGGCCAGGACGCGGTCAACACCGCCGAGGCCTTCCGCGACGGCGTCGGCTTCGACGGCGTGGTCCTCTCCAAGCTCGACGGCGACGCCCGGGGCGGTGCCGCGCTCTCCATCGCGCATGTCACCGGCCGTCAGATCATGTTCGCCTCCAACGGCGAGAAGCTGGACGACTTCGACGCGTTCCACCCGGACCGCATGGCGTCCCGCATCCTCGGCATGGGCGATGTGCTCTCGCTGATCGAGAAGGCCGAGCAGACCTTCAGCCAGGAAGAGGCCGCCAAAATGGCCTCCAAGCTGGCGAGCAGCAAGGGCAAGGACTTCACTCTCGACGACTTCCTGGCCCAGATGGAGCAGGTCCGGAAGATGGGCTCCATCTCCAAGCTCCTCGGCATGCTGCCCGGCATGGCCCAGATGAAGGACCAGATCAACAGCATCGACGAGCGCGATGTGGACCGCACCGCCGCGATCATCAAGTCGATGACCCCGGCCGAGCGCCATGAGCCGACGATCATCAACGGCTCGCGCCGGGCCCGGATCGCCAAGGGCTCGGGCGTCGAGGTCAGCGCGGTCAAGAGCCTGGTGGAGCGGTTCTTCGAGGCCCGCAAGATGATGTCGCGGATGGCCCAGGGCGGCGGCATGCCCGGGATGCCGGGGATGCCCGGCATGGGTGGCGGCCCCGGTCGTCAGAAGAAGCAGATCAAGCAGGCCAAGGGCAAGCGCAAGAGCGGCAACCCGATGAAGCGCAAGGCCGAGGAGCAGGCCGCCGCCGCCAAGCGCGAGCAGTCGGCGGGCAGCGCCTTCGGTCTGCCGGCCGGCGGGCAGGACAAGGACTTCGAGCTGCCGGACGAGTTCAAGAAGTTCATGGGCTGAGACCGCCCCGGCGGCATACCGGCCCGACGGCATGCCCGCCCGGCCGAGCACGGCCGCCGTACGACGGTGTCGGCACCCGCACACGCGGGTGCCGACACCGTTTTTCTGGCTTAACGTCCGGATATGAGCAATGCCGCGCCCCCGCGCCGCACCCCCGATCAGCCCTGGCGCTCCGAGGGCGCGCCGCCCCCGGCACCGTCCCGCAGAAAGATGCCCGGCGGCTGGGGCGGGCTGATCCTCACCGCGCTCACCGTCTATCTGATCGCCAATCTGGTGCTCTCGCTGTTCGGCGGGGGCGACGAGCCCACGGTCTCGTACACCGAGTTCAGCGCGCAGGTCGACGCCGGCAATGTCTCGAAGATCTACTCCAAGGGCGACGCCATCCAGGGCCAGCTCACCAAGAAGGCCCCGCTCCCCGGCGGCAAGGGCGACTACACCAGGTTCACCACCCAGCGGCCCGCCTTCGCCGACGACGACCTCTGGCGCGAGCTGACCGCCAAGAAGGTCACCGTCACGGCCGAGCCCGTCGTCCGGCAGCGCGGCTTCCTCGCCAATCTGCTGATCGCCCTCGCGCCGATGCTCCTGCTCGTCCTGCTGTGGGTGCTCGTCGCCCGCCGGATGGGCGCGGCGATGGGAGGCGGCGGCGGGGCGTTCGGCCGCAAGCCCCCGCCCAAACCCGTCGAGGTCGCCGACGGCAGACGGACCACCTTCGCCGATGTCGCCGGGATCGACGAGGTCGAGGGCGAACTCGACGATGTCGTCGACTTCCTGAAGAACCCGCGGCCCTATCGGAGGATGGGCGCCAGGATGCCCGGCGGCGTACTGCTCGCGGGGCCGCCCGGCACCGGGAAGACCCTGCTGGCCCGCGCGGTGGCCGGGGAGGCGGGGGTGCCGTTCTTCTCGGCCTCGGCCTCCGAGTTCATCGAGATGATCGTCGGCGTCGGCGCGGGCCGGGTCCGGGAGCTGTTCGCCGAGGCCCGCAAGGTCGCCCCGGCCATCGTCTTCATCGACGAGATCGACACCATCGGCCGGGCGAGGGGCGGCGGGGGCGGCCTCGGCGGCCATGACGAGCGGGAACAGACCCTCAACCAGATTCTGACCGAAATGGATGGTTTCAGTGGATCCGAGGGCGTCATCGTGCTCGCCGCCACCAACCGTGCCGACGTCCTCGACCCCGCCCTGACCCGCCCCGGCCGCTTCGACCGGATCGTCCAGGTCTCCCCGCCCGACCGGAGCGGCCGGGAGGCCATCCTGCGGATCCACACCCGGGAGATCCCGCTCGCCGGGGACGTGGACCTGGCCCGGATCGCCCGTACGACCCCGGGAATGACCGGCGCGGACCTCGCCAACCTCGCCAACGAGGCCGCGCTCGTCGCCGTGCGCCGGCAGCAGTCCTCGGTGACCCGGGCCGATCTGTCCACCGCGCTGGAGAAGATCCAGCTCGGGGCGGAGCGCCCGCTGGTCATGACGGAGGAGGACCGGCGGCGCACCGCGTACCACGAGAGCGGCCACGCCCTGCTCGGCATGGTCCAGCCCGGGGCCGACCCGGTACGCAAGATCACCATCGTGCCCCGGGGGCGCGCCCTCGGCGTCACGCTCTCCACCCCGGACGCGGACAAATACGCGTACACCGAGGAGTATCTGCGCGGCCGGATCATCGGGGCGCTCGGCGGCATGGCGGCCGAGCAGGTCGTCTTCGGCGTGATCACCACGGGCGCGGAGAGCGATCTCGAACAGGTGACCGCCCTGGCCCGGGGCATGGTCGCCCGCTGGGGGATGAGCGTGCGCGTCGGCCGGCTGACCGCGATCCCCGCCGACGCCCAGGTGGCGTACGGGCTCTCCGCCGCGCCCGCGACCCTGGACGTGGTCGACCACGAGATGCGGCGGATCGTCGACGAGTGCTACGACACCGCCTGCCGGCTGCTGAGGGAGAACCACGCCCGCCTGGACGCGCTCGCCGCCGCGCTGCTGGAGAGCGAGACCCTGGAGGAGGACGCGGCCTACCGCGCGGCCGGGATCCCCCGGCTCTCGAAGGACACTCCGTAGCGCCCGCACTCGCGCCCGCACCCGCGCCCGGGTCCGCGCCCGGGTCCGCCGTTCGGATCAGGATCAGGCCTCCTGATCCGAACGGCGGACCCGGGACCACGCGCTGGGGGTAGGGTCGCGGAACGAGGACCGCGGCGGGTGCGCCGGGCGGTCCGGCGGGCCGGGTGAGACCCCCGGGACGCGCGGGGCGTGCGCCCGGAGCGCGGGGCGGTGTTACGTACCACCTTGGTGTGAGCTGTGAGCCTTCTCCGCAGATCCTTCCCCCCGCCCACCTCGGCACGCATCAATGCCAACTGACGGGTACGTGCAAATTATTTGGGATGCCCCGGAATGGAACCCGGGGAAGGTCCGGCTCGTTATCACGACGTGAGCACGACACCACCTGTTCTCGCCGCAGAGCTGGCACAGGCGTGGGCCGACATTCAGCGGCACCACGCCGAGCTGCCAGACCTTGCCGCCCCCGAGTCCCTGATCGGAGAATCGTCGTCCGCCTGCGGCGCCGAGCTCTCCTTCGAGCGACTGCTCCACGAAGCAGTCCACGGCATCGCCGCCGCGCGAGGTGTCCGCGACACCTCCCGCGCCGGCCGCTACCACAACCGCAGATTCCTGGCGATCGCCGAGGAGATGGGTCTCGACCACGCCGAGGAGCCGCATCCCAGCAGCGGTTTCTCCCTGGTCGTCCTCAGCCCCGAGGCCAAGCGCCGCTACCGTCCCACCATCGAGAGACTCCAGCGCGCCCTCAAGGCGCACACGGTCGCCACCGCCTCCGACACCAAGCGCTCCTTCCGCGGACCTGCCGCCCGGCACGGCTCCTCGGGCGGCGGTGTGCGGGTCAAGGCCGTCTGCGACTGCGGTCGCAACGTCCGGGTGGTTCCCTCGGTCCTCGCCCAGGCCCCGATCGTGTGCGGCGGCTGCGGCAAGCCCTTCCGCATCCCCGAGCCGGCCGCCGCGGCGAGCTGACCCCCGGCCGGCCGTCCGACGGGGGCGGCTCCGGACCGGGGGGAAGCGCGCCGTCGGCGTGTGGCACAATGGACAGCTGTACTCGACGGCCGCATAGGACCCCTCTCTCCTCCGGCTGACGCGTCCATCGGGCACCCCGAGTACCGCAACCCCACGTGGCATCTTGTTGTGCCCAACCACGTCAAGACCAGGAGACACCACTTCCGTGGCAGTCAAGATCAAGCTGAAGCGTCTGGGCAAGATCCGTTCGCCTCACTACCGCATCGTCATCGCCGACTCCCGTACCCGCCGTGACGGCCGGGCCATCGAGGAGATCGGCCTGTACCACCCGGTGCAGAACCCGTCCCGCATCGAGGTCGACTCGGAGCGGGCGCAGTACTGGCTGTCCGTCGGCGCCCAGCCGACCGAGCCGGTTCTCGCGATCCTGAAGCTCACCGGCGACTGGCAGAAGCACAAGGGCCTCCCGGCCCCGGCGCCGCTGCTGGTGGCCGAGCCCAAGGCCGACAAGCGCGCCGCGTTCGACGAGTTCGCCAAGGCCCTCGAGGGCGGCGAGTCGAAGGGTGAGGCCATCACCCCCAAGGCGAAGAAGGCCGACAAGAAGGCGGACGACGCGGCTGACGCCGCCGAGTCCACCGAGTCGACCGAGGCCTGAGCATGCTCGAGGAGGCTCTCGAGCACCTCGTGAAGGGCATCGTCGACAACCCCGACGATGTGCGGGTCGCCTCGCGCGATCTGCGTCGCGGGCGTGTGCTGGAGGTTCGGGTCCACCCCGACGACCTCGGTAAGGTGATCGGCCGCAATGGCCGCACCGCACGCGCTCTGCGCACCGTTGTGGGCGCCATCGGCGGCCGTGGCATCCGTGTCGACCTCGTCGACGTGGACCAGGTCCGCTGAACAGTTGAACACCGGCTCGGGCCGGGGAGGGCCAGTCGGCCGTCCCCGGCCCGTAGTCGTATGAGCGGATCGCGGGCCGCCGTCACCCGAACGGCACAGCCGCGTCAGTCGTAGAGCCGTATGACAGAAGAGAGTGCGAAGTGCAGTTGGTAGTGGCCCGGATCGGCCGTGCCCACGGCATCAAGGGCGAGGTCACCGTCGAGGTCCGTACGGACGAGCCCGAGCTGAGGCTCGCGCCCGGGGCCGTGCTGGCCACCGAGCCGGCCTCGGTGGGCCCGCTGACGATCGAGACCGGCCGGGTGCACAGCGGCAGGCTGCTGCTGCGCTTCGCGGGAGTGCGGGAGCGCAATGGGGCCGAGGCCCTGCGCAACACCCTGCTGATCGCCGACGTGGACCCGGAAGAGGTGCCCGAGGACCCCGAGGAGTTCTACGACCACCAGCTCATCGACCTCGATGTGGTGACCGTGGACGGGACCGAGGTGGGCCGGATCACCGAGATCAGCCATCTGCCCTCGCAGGATCTCTTCATCGTGGAGCGCCCGGACGGGAGCGAGGTGATGATCCCGTTCGTGGAGGAGATCGTCACCGGGATCGACCTGGAGGAGCAGCGGGCCGTGATCGACCCGCCGCCGGGGCTGATCGACGACCGTGCCGAGATCGCGTCCGCCCGGGACGCGGAGACGGACACGGACACGGAGACGGGTGCGGACACGGACACGGACGCCGGCACCAAGGGCGACTCCTGATGCGCATCGACGTCGTCACGATCTTCCCCGAGTATCTGGAACCGCTGAACGTCTCCCTCGTCGGCAAGGCCCGCGCCCGCGGACAGCTGGACGTACGGGTGAGCGATCTGCGCCACTGGACCCACGACCGTCACAACACCGTGGACGACACCCCGTACGGCGGCGGCCCCGGCATGGTCATGAAGACGGAGCCCTGGGGCGAGGCGCTCGACGAAGCCCTGGCCGACGGGTACGAGACCGGGGCCCACGGCCCGGTCCTGGTCGTCCCCACCCCCAGCGGCCGTCCCTTCACCCAGGAACTCGCGGTGGAACTCGCCGAGCGGCCCTGGCTGATCTTCACCCCCGCCCGTTACGAGGGCATCGACCGCCGGGTGATGGACGAGTACGCCACCCGGATGCCGGTGTACGAGGTCTCCATCGGGGACTATGTGCTGGCCGGCGGCGAGGCCGCGGTCCTGGTGATCACCGAGGCCGTGGCCCGGCTGCTCCCCGGGGTGCTCGGCAACGCCGAATCCCACCGGGACGACTCCTTCGCCCCCGGCGCGATGGCCAATCTGCTGGAGGGGCCCGTCTACACCAAGCCCCCCGCCTGGCGGGGGCGCGGCATCCCCGACGTGCTCACCAGCGGGCACCACGGCAGGATCGCGCGCTGGCGGCGCGACGAGGCGTTCCGGCGCACGGCCGAGAACCGGCCGGACCTGATCGAGCGCTGCGATCCCGCCGCCTTCGACAAGAAGGACCGGGAGACCCTCTCCATCCTCGGCTGGGCCCCGGAACCGGGTGGCCGATTTTGGCGCAGGCCCCCCGCCGTGGAAGAATAGGCCGCTGCCGTACGTCCGGCGTGCGCCCCTGCCGCAGGGGGACACGACGCCCGCTCCGACGTGACGGCCCCTGAATCTCACCCCTCTCTCCCGCGATGACCTGTGGCATCGCGAAGAAAGCAGACGAACATGTCGCACGTGCTCGACGCTGTCAACACCGCCTCGCTGCGGTCCGACCTCCCCGCGTTCCGTCCCGGTGACACCGTGAACGTCCACGTTCGCGTCATCGAGGGCAACCGCTCGCGTATCCAGCAGTTCAAGGGTGTCGTCATCCGCCGCCAGGGTTCGGGCGTCAGCGAGACCTTTACGGTCCGCAAGGTCTCGTTCTCCGTCGGCGTCGAGCGCACCTTCCCGGTGCACAGCCCGATCTTCGAGAAGATCGAGCTGGTCAGCCGCGGTGACGTCCGTCGCGCCAAGCTGTACTACCTCCGTGAGCTGCGCGGCAAGGCCGCGAAGATCAAGGAGAAGCGCGACCGCTGAACCTCGGTTCACACCGGGCGCACGGTGCCGGGCCCCGGCCCGCACCGCGCGGGAGTCCAGGGCGCGGCCGGATAGGCTTCGTCCCTGTATGGACACCGCAGCGAAGAACACGGAGCGCGACCACTCCTCCCTCCCCGACGCCGGGGACGGGAGCGAGCGGTCGCGCTTCTCGCGTTTTCGGCCGCGAGCCGTCCTGGGCGGCCCGGGGTCCTGGCGCACGGTGCTGCTCCAGGCCGTGGCCGTGACGGCGGGCGTGCTGCTGTTCAGCCGCTTCGTGGTGCAGCCCTTCCAGATCCCCAGCGGCTCCATGGAACCCACCCTTCAGGTGGGGGACCGGGTGCTCGTCAACAAGCTGGCGTACGGCTCCGACGAGCCGCCCCGCCGCGGCGATCTGATCGTCTTCGACGGCGAGGGCTCCTTCGTCGCGGCGGGCACGGAGGAGAGTCCGGCCGTCGAGGCGGCCAGGGGAGTCCTGGCCACGCTCGGTCTCGCCGAGCCCGACGAGACCGACTTCGTGAAGCGGGTCGTGGGCGTGGGCGGCGACCGGGTCGTCTGCTGCGACGACAGGGGCAGGCTCCAGGTGAACGGCGTACCGCTGGACGAGGAGTATCTGCACCCCGGCGACGCCCCCTCCGAGGTCGACTTCGACATCGTCGTGCCGCCGGGCAGGCTCTGGGTGCTCGGGGACCACCGCAGCGACTCCAGCGACTCCCGCGACCGGCTCGGATCGCCCGGCGGGGGCATGGTGCCGGTGGAGAAGGTCGTCGGGCGGGTGGACTGGATCGGCTGGCCGCTGGGCCGCTGGGCCTCCCTGGAGCGCGCCGAGGCGTTCTCCCGGGTGCCGGACGCGCCCCCGGGGGGCCACGGCGGGGGCCATGGGTAGCCGGGGACGCCCCGGCGGCCACCGGGCCGGCCCACGGCGGTCCGCCGGGACCGGGGCGGCGGTCGGGGCCGGGACCGGTCCGGACGGCACGAGGGCCCTGCCCGGCCGCGCCGAGCGCCGCAGACTCGCGGCGCGGGTACGGCGCAGACGCCGGGGATCCCTGGTCAGGGAGATCCCCCTGCTGATCCTCTCGGCGCTGGTCATCGCGCTGGTGCTCAAGACCTTCCTCGTGCAGGCGTTCGTCATCCCCTCCGGTTCCATGGAACAGACGATCCGCATCCAGGACCGGGTGCTGGTGGACAAGCTCACCCCCTGGTTCGGCAGCCGGCCGGACCGCGGCGACGTGGTGGTCTTCAAGGACCCCGGCGGCTGGCTCCAGCCGGGGGACGGCGCGTCCGGGGACGGGGGACCGTTCGTCGTCGAACAGATCAAGCGCGGACTCACCCACATCGGACTGCTGCCCTCCGCCGACCAGCAGGATCTGATCAAACGGGTGATCGCGGTCGGCGGGGACACCGTCGCCTGCTGCGACGCCGACGGCCGGGTCACCGTCAACGGCGAGGCGCTGACCGAGCCCTATCTCAACCCCGGGAACGCCCCGTCGACGGTGACCTTCGACGTCGAGGTACCGCCCGGCCGGCTCTTCGTGATGGGCGACCACCGCTCCAACTCCGCCGACTCCCGCTTCCACCTCGACGGGGAGCACCGGGGCACCGTCTCCGAGGACGAGGTCGTGGGCCGCGCGGTGGTGATCGCCTGGCCGGTGGGCCACTGGCGCAGGCTGGAGGAGCCGGAGACCTACGCATCGGTCCCGAATCCCCGTTCGAACCAGGCCTCTGGGGCGCACACACCGGATCGTGTGTCGAATAGTGTGTCCTCCCAGGACAGAAACGGAATGGTCCTGCTCCCGACCCCTGCGGAACTCCCGCTCGTTATGGGAGTAGTGGGCCTGCTTCTTCTGCGGAGCAGGCGGTTCGCAGTTCGCACGGAGTGAGGAGTGGATGTGGGGGACGTGGCGGTCGGCGCACGGTCCGGACACGATCAGCCGGAGGACAGGCCGGGAGAGCCCGACCGGTCCACCGGGCCCGTGGCGGGCGACGATCCGTCGGGGCGTACCCCGGCAGACGAGGGCGCGGGTGACGACGGGGCCGACGACGGTCGCTCCCGGGGGAAGAACCAGCGGTCGTTCTGGAAGGAGCTGCCGCTGCTGATCGGCATCGCGCTCGTTCTGGCACTGCTGATCAAGACATTTCTGGTGCAGGCGTTCTCGATTCCCTCGGACTCGATGCAGAACACCCTCCAGCGCGGTGACCGGGTCCTGGTGGACAAGCTCACCCCCTGGTTCGGCTCCGAGCCCGAGCGCGGCGAGGTCGTGGTCTTCCACGACCCGGGCGGCTGGCTGGACGGCGAGCCCACCCCCGACCCCAACGCGCTCCAGAAGTTCCTGAGCTTCATCGGTCTGATGCCGTCGGCCGAGGAGAAGGACCTGATCAAGCGGACGATCGGGGTCGCCGGCGACACGATCGAGTGCCGCAAGGGCGGCCCGGTCAAGGTCAACGGCAAGCCGCTCGACGAGACGTATGTCTTCCCCGGCGACAGCGCCTGCGACGACCAGCCCTTCGGCCCCTTCAAGGTGCCCGAGGACCGGATCTGGGTGATGGGCGACCACCGTCAGAACTCCCGGGACTCCCGGTACCACATGGAAGACGTGAACGACGGCTTTGTGCCGGTCGACAAGGTCGTCGGGCGCGCCATCGTGGTCGCCTGGCCGATCAACCGCTGGTCGGTCCTCTCCGTCCCCGCCACCTTCGACCAGCCCGGCCTCAACACCGCGGCCTCCGCAGCGGTCGCGGGAGCGCCGCTGGCGATGGGGGCCCTGGGCGCGCTGCCCATCGTGCTGTGGCGGCGGAAGCGGCTGACCGCCGGGGACACCGCCCGGTAGGGTGCCGTCCCAGATCGCGGATGGCCGGAGGCAGTCCCTCCGGCGCCGAATCGCCCTGATCGGGGGAGCGCGGGATGGGATCGGAACGATCGGAACATGAGGACGGCGGCCCCGGCCGCCTCGGCGGCGCGCTGTCGGGGCTGGCCGTGGCCGTCGGTTCGTTGCTCTTCCTCGGCGGCTTCGGCTGGGGCGCGGTGATCTACCAGCCGTACACCATTCCGACCGAGTCGATGCACCCGACCCTGAGCGCGGGCGACCGGGTGCTGGCCCAGCGGGTGGAAGGCGATCAGGTCCGGCGGGGCGATGTGGTGGTCTTCCGGGACCCCTCCTGGGGCGGCGGCCCGATGGTCAAGCGCGTGATCGGCGTCGGCGGCGACCGGATCGCCTGCTGCGGCGGAGACGGCCGGCCGACCGTCAACGACCGGCCGCTCGACGAGCCGTATCTCGCCGGGGCCCCGGCGGAGCCCGGATCCGGCTCGCGGACCTTCACGGTCACCGTGCCCGATGGCCGGCTCTTTCTGCTCGGGGACAACAGGCTGGGCTCCCTGGACTCCCGCTCGCACCTGAGCGACCCCCAGCGGGGATCGGTGTCGAGATCGGCGGTGACGGGCCGGCTGGACGCCGTGGTCTGGCCGCTGGACGGCGGTGTGGTCGAACGCCCGGAGGGCTTCGCCGGGCTGCCGGGAGGGATCTCCTCCCCCGGCCCGGTGGTGCCGCTCGCCGCCGCGGCGGCGGCCGGCGCGATCCTGATCGTCGGCGGGGCCGTGTACGGCCCGATCGCCCGCGGGGCCGCTCGGAGGGCCGCCGGCCGAGCGGCCCGGGGATCCGCCGGTGAGAGCGCCGGAAGGCCGGCCTCGCATGTCTGATCAGAGAGGCACCGAGGACCGGCCGCGCCGGGTCGCCCGGGTCGTGCTGCTGGACCCGCGGGACCGCGTGCTGCTGATGCACGGCTTCGAGCCCGCCGACCCGGACAACAGCTGGTGGTTCACCCCCGGCGGCGGCCTGGAGGGGGACGAGACCCGGGCCGCGGCCGCGCTGCGCGAGCTGGCGGAGGAGACCGGGATCACCGAGGTCGAACTCGGGCCGGTCCTGTGGCGGCGGCGCTGCTCCTTCCCCTTCGACGGACGCCGCTGGGAACAGGACGAGTGGTACTTCCTGGCGCGTACCGTACAGACCGCCACAGCCCCGCGCGGGCTGACCGAGCTGGAGCGGCGCAGTGTCACGGGGCTGAGGTGGTGGACTTCCGCCGAACTCTCCTCGACGCGTGAGACGGTGTACCCGACCAAGCTCGCCGAGCTGCTGCGAACGCTGCTCGACGAGGGCCCTCCGAGTACACCCGTCGTCCTCGCCCCGGAAGTCGCATAGGGGCGGGTGTGCCGGGCCGTGCGACGAGGGACGCACGGCTGAAGGGGAACATGCCATGAGCGCCGAGGACCTCGAAAAGTACGAGACCGAGATGGAGCTGAAGCTCTACCGGGAGTACCGAGACGTCGTCGGGCTGTTCAAATACGTGATCGAGACCGAGCGCCGCTTCTATCTCACCAATGACTACGAGATGCAGGTCCACTCCGTGCAGGGTGAGGTCTTCTTCGAGGTCTCGATGGCGGACGCCTGGGTCTGGGACATGTATCGCCCGGCCAGATTCGTCAAGCAGGTACGCGTGCTCACCTTCAAGGATGTGAACATTGAGGAGCTCAACAAGAGCGATCTTGAACTTCCGGGTGGCTGAGTTGTCCACAGACGGAGAGTTGTCCACCGAGATCCACAACTGAGAGTTCCGGGCGTCACAGTCGGTGCCGGAGGTGGTGCCGACATGAACGCGACGGGGGCACTGGGGCGGTACGGCGAGGAGTTGGCGGCGCGGCTGCTGACCGAGGCCGGTATGACGGTTCTGGCGAGGAACTGGCGCTGTGGACGGGCCGGTGAGATCGACATCGTGGCTCGCGACGGCGACGCGGTGGTCGTCTGCGAGGTCAAGACCCGCAGACCCGGCCCGTTCGGACAGCCGATGGCGGCGATCACCCCGGCCAAGGCCGAGCGGCTGAGACGGCTCGCCGAGTGCTGGCTCCACCGGCACGGCGGAGCACCGCCCGGCGGCGCGCGGATCGACCTCGTCGGCGTCGTGCTGCCCCGGCACGGAGCGCCCCGGCTGGAGCACGCCCGGGGGGTGGCGTGATGGGGTTCGCCCGCACCTGCTCGGTGGCGCTGGTGGGCGTCGAGGGCGTGGTGGTGGAGGTCCAGGCCGATCTGGAGCGCGGGGTCGCCGCGTTCGCGCTGGTCGGGCTGCCGGACAAGAGCCTGGTGGAGAGCCGCGACCGGGTGCGGGCCGCCCTGGTCAACTCGGGTGCCGAGTGGCCCCAGATGAAGCTCACCGTGGGGCTCAGCCCGGCGTCCGTGCCCAAGAGCGGCAGCGGCTTCGACCTCGCCGTGGCCGCCGCGGTCCTCGCCGCTTCCGAGCGCCTCGACGCCGCCGCCATCGCCGATCTGGTCCTGATTGGCGAGCTGGGGCTCGACGGCCGGGTGCGGCCGGTGCGCGGGGTGCTGCCCGCCGTGCTCGCCGCCGCCGAGGCCGGATACCGGCATGTCGTCGTCCCGGAGCAGACCGCGGCGGAGGCCGCGCTGGTGCCCGGCGTCTCCGTGCTGGGCGTGCGGAGTCTGCGCCAGCTCATCGCCGTGCTCAACGACGAACCCGTACCGGAGGAGACACCGGTGCCCGAGGGCAGCCCCGACCCGATGCTGGCCGGGCTGATGGTCCCCGGCGCCGGGGTCGGCACCGGACTGGCCCCGGCCCCCGCCGACGGCCCCGATCTCGCCGATGTCGCGGGCCAGCACCTGGCCCGCAAGGCGCTGGAGGTCGCGGCGGCGGGCGGCCACCACCTGATGCTCCACGGGCCGCCGGGCGCGGGCAAGACCATGCTCGCCGAGCGGCTTCCCGGGGTGCTGCCCCCGCTGACCCGGCAGGAGTCCCTGGAGGTCACCGCCGTGCACTCGGTGGCCGGGATCCTGCCGCCCGGCCAGCCCCTGGTCCGTACGCCGCCGTACTGCGCGCCCCACCACTCCGCCACCATGCCCGCGCTGGTCGGCGGCGGAAACGGACTGCCCAGACCGGGCGCGGTCTCCCTGGCCCACCGGGGAGTGCTCTTTCTTGATGAGAGTCCAGAATTCGCCGGAAAGGCACTGGACGCTCTGCGGCAGCCGCTGGAGTCGGGACATGTGGTGGTGGCCCGCAGCGGGGGAGTGGTCCGGCTGCCCGCCCGCTTTCTGCTCGTCCTCGCCGCCAACCCCTGCCCCTGCGGCCGGTACGGCCTGCACGGCGGCGGCTGCGAGTGCCCGCCCGCCGTCATCCGCCGCTATCAGGCCCGGCTCTCCGGGCCGTTGCTCGACCGGGTCGACCTCCGGGTGCGGGTCGAGCCCGTCGACCGCGCCGACCTGCTGGGACCCGGCGGCGGGGGCGAGCCCACGGCGGTCGTCGCCGCCCGGGTGAGCGCCGCCCGCGACCGCGCCGCCGCCCGGCTGCGCGACACCGCCTGGACCGTCAACAGCGAGGTCCCCGGCCATGAGCTGCGCACCCGCTGGACCGTCGCCCCCGGAGCGCTCGCCGCGGCCGAGCGGGACATGGAGCGCGGACTGCTCACCGCGCGCGGCCTCGACCGCGTCCTCAGAATCGCCTGGACCCTCGCGGACCTCTCCGCCCGCGACCGCCCCGACGCCGCCGACATCGGACTCGCCCTCGAACTGCGCACGGGAGTGGCCCGAGGCGCGCCCGTCCCGGCCCAAGGGGGCGGAGCATGAGCGAACACCCGGGCCAGGAGGATCCCGAGCGGCTCGCCAGAGCCGCGCTGACCCGGGTGATCGAGCCCGGCGACGAACGCGGCGGCAAGTGGCTGCGCGAGCTGGGAGCGCAGGAGCTGATGGCCCGTCTCACCGCGCCCCCGGGCGAGGCGGCCGCACTGCCCGGGGCCACCGCCCGCCGCCTCGCGAGCTGGCGGGCCAGGGCCGCCACCGCCGACCCCCACCGCGACCTGGCCGCCGTCGCCGCCGCCGGCGGCCGGTTCGTCCACCCCGGCGACACCCGGTGGCCGACCCAGCTCGACGACCTCGGCGACGCCCGGCCCATCGGCCTCTGGACCAGGGGCCGGCCCGATCTGCGCACCTGGGCCGTGCGCTCCGTCGCCGTCGTCGGAGCCCGGGCCTGCACACCGTACGGCGCGCACATGGCCACCGCGCTCGGCGCGGGCCTCGCCGAGCGCGGCTGGGTCGTGGTCTCGGGAGCCGCCTTCGGCATCGACGGCGCTGCGCACCGGGGCGCGC
Source organism: Streptomyces amakusaensis (assembly GCF_039532665.1). NCBI lineage: Bacteria > Bacillati > Actinomycetota > Actinomycetes > Kitasatosporales > Streptomycetaceae > Streptomyces > Streptomyces amakusaensis. Next base: position 477,596 of record NZ_BAAASB010000002.1, read on the forward strand.
TGGCCGCCGGCGGAGCCACCGTCGCGGTCCTCGCCTGCGGAGTGGACGTGCCCTACCCCCGGGGGCACACCGAGCTGATCCGGCGCATCGCCGAACAGGGCCTGGTCGTCGGGGAACTGCCGCCCGGCGACCACCCCACGCCCAGCAGATTCATCCTCCGCAACCGGGTGATCGCCGCGCTCACCCGGGGCACGGTGGTGGTGGAGGCCGAGCACCGCAGCGGCTCGCTCGTCACCGCCCGCTGCGCACAGCGGCTGTCCCGCCAGACCATGGGCGTCCCCGGCGCCGCCACCAGCGGTCTCTCCGCCGGAGTGCACGAACTGCTGCGGGGAGAGGCGGTGCTGGTCACCGACGCCGACGAAATCGTCGAACAGGTGGGGGACATGGGGGAGCTGGCCCCGAGCCGCCGGGGCCCGGTGCTCCCCCGGGATCTGCTCGACCCCGTGAGCGCGCGGATCCTCGAGGCGCTCCCGGCCCGGGGCGCGGCCGGCGGCGCGCAACTCGCCCGCGCCGCCGGGACGGCCCCCGACGAGACCCTCGCCGCGCTGTACGAGCTGCACGCGCTCGGGTTCGTCGAACGCCATGGCGAGGGCTGGCAGTTGACGCGACGGGCGATCCATCGCCCGAATACGCCGTGATCCAGGTGCTGACCTGCGGCATTCGGGTGAAATGACGGGGGCGGCGGAGCCACCGGAGAGCCTCGGGCGTCCTCGCGGGAGCGGAGCGGGGTGCGCACCGCCGCCCCCGCTCCGCGACCACGGAGAGATACCCCCGAGGAGGGGTGTTCCCCTGACCTTCGCCCACAGCGACCGCACAGTCACGCTACGCTCACCATTCCCGGCCAGAAGCTCGCCCGCTCCCCCTTCCGAGTCCCCTCACGGCAGAACGGCTCAAGGCAACGCATGCCCCAGCACACCTCCGGGTCTGACCGCGCGGCAGTGCCCCCCGCCGCCCGCGGCGCCGTGCGTCTCCCCGCTCCCACCTCGGTCGAGGAGTTGTGGCGGTCGTACAAGACCACCGGGGACGAGCGGCTGCGCGAGCAGTTGATCCTGCACTACTCACCGCTGGTGAAATATGTCGCGGGCCGGGTCAGCGTCGGACTGCCGCCCAATGTGGAGCAGGCGGACTTCGTCTCCTCCGGGGTCTTCGGACTCATCGACGCCATCGAGAAGTTCGACATCGAGCGGTCCATCAAGTTCGAGACCTACGCGATCACCCGGATCCGCGGCGCGATGATCGACGAACTCCGCGCGCTCGACTGGATCCCGCGCTCCGTCCGCCAGAAGGCCCGCGCCGTGGAGCGCGCCTACGCCACCCTGGAGGCCCAGCTCAGACGGACGCCCTCGGAGGGCGAGGTGGCCTCGGAGATGGGCATCGCCGTGGAGGAACTCCACGCGGTCTTCAGCCAGTTGTCACTGGCCAACGTTGTCGCGCTGGAGGAGCTGCTGCATGTCGGCGGCGAGGGCGGCGACCGGCTCAGTCTGATGGACACCCTGGAGGACACCGCCGCGGACAACCCGGTCGAGGTGGCCGAGGACCGGGAGCTGCGGCGGCTGCTCGCCCGCGCCATCAACACGCTGCCCGACCGCGAGAAGACCGTGGTCACCCTGTACTACTACGAGGGCCTCACCCTCGCCGAGATCGGGAATGTACTCGGAGTCACCGAGAGCAGGGTCAGTCAGATCCACACAAAATCGGTGCTCCAGCTGCGCGCGAAACTCGCCGACGTGGGGCGTTGACGCCCAACCGTGGCCGGGTCTTGCGTGGGATCCGTAAAGTGGAGACGTGCCCAGGATTCGAGCGGCCTCCGTGGCCGAGCACCGGACCATGCAGCGCGACGCCCTGCTCGACGCCGCGCGATCCCTGCTGTCCGAGGGAGGTACGGAGGCGCTGACCTTCCCCGCCCTCGCCGAGCGCACCGGTCTGGCCAGGTCGTCGGTGTACGAGTACTTCCGGTCACGGGCGGCGGTGGTCGAGGAGTTGTGCGCCGTCGACTTCCCCGTCTGGGCGGCCGAGGTCGAGACCGCGATGCGGGGGGCGGACACCGCCGCCGGCAAGATCGAGGCGTATGTGCGCCGGCAGCTGGACCTCGTGGGGGACCGGCGGCACCGCGCGGTGGTCGCCATCTCCGCGAGCGAGCTGGACGCCGGGGCGCGGGAGAAGATCCGCGCCGCCCACGGCGGACTGATCGCGATGATCGGCGAGGCCCTCGGGGAGCTGGGACACGAACAGCCCCGGCTCGCCGCGATGCTCCTCCAGGGCGTGGTCGACGCGGCGGTCCGCCGTATCGAGCTGGGCGTGGCCGAGGAGCCGGGAGTCATCGCCGACGCGGCGGTCTCCATGGCTCTCCGCGGCGTACTGGCCTGACGCCCGGGGCGTCCCCGTCCCGCCCGCCGTCGGCAGCAGCCTGGACGGAGCCCGGCGCAGCAGCTCCGGAGGGAGCAGCGAGAGCGGGTTCAGATACTCCCGCCCGCTCAGCAGCCCCCAGTGCAGACAGCCGGCCCCGCAGTGCGAGGGGCCCGGCGCGATCCGCCCCACCGGCTCGCCCGCCGCCGCCTCCGCCCCCACCGGGAGCAGCGCCAGAACCGGTTCGTAGGTGATCCGCAGCGGTCGGCCCCGGGCGCCGGGTGACGCGGTGAGAGTGATCGTGAGCACATCGCGACCCGCGACCCGGCCCGCGAAGGCGATCCGCCCGGCCGCCGCCGCGCGCACCTCGGTGCCCGGCGGGGCGGCCAGATCCACCCCTCGATGCCCGGGGCCGTAGGGCGACGAGGGCGGGACCCAGCCCCGTACGACCGCCGGGCGCGGCGGGCCCACCGGCCAGACCCCCCGGGCGACGGCGGCAGGGGCGGTGGCCGCGCCGCCGTCCGTACCGGCCCCGGAAAGGCCCGCGGCGCGCGGCGGCACCAGCGCGACCAGGGCCAGCAGGGCCAGCAGGGCCGGCAGAGACATCAGCGGCACCGGCTGCGACAGAGGAAGAATTCGTCCGCGACACATGCGCAGACCTTCCCGCGCCCGGCCGCAATCGGGTGGATCATGCTCCCGATCTGTGGGTTACCGGCAGGTTGTGGACAGTGCCGTCACCCGGCGCCGCGCCGGTCCCGTACACTTCTCATGGCGATCCGGGTCACCGGGTCGACTTCGCACGCCCCGCCACCACTCAGCTTCTCGCGGTTGGTGGCCGCGCTCCTCGGTCCTCTGTGGCACGGCGCGTCGGGGCGTCAGGACATAACCGAGAATCCAAGGAGATACGGCCATGGCCGTCGTCACGATGCGGGAGCTGCTGGAAAGCGGCGTCCACTTCGGTCACCAGACCCGTCGCTGGAACCCGAAGATGAAGCGCTTCATCTTCACCGAGCGCAACGGCATCTACATCATCGACCTGCTCCAGTCGCTGTCGTACATCGACCGCGCCTACGAGTTCGTCAAGGAGACCGTCGCCCACGGCGGCTCCATCATGTTCGTCGGCACCAAGAAGCAGGCCCAGGAGGCGATCGCCGAGCAGGCGACCCGCGTGGGCATGCCGTACGTCAACCAGCGCTGGCTGGGTGGCATGCTGACCAACTTCTCCACCGTCTACAAGCGTCTGCAGCGCCTCAAGGAGCTTGAGCAGATCGACTTCGAGGATGTGGCCGCGTCCGGCCTCACCAAGAAGGAGCTGCTGGTCCTCTCCCGCGAGAAGGCCAAGCTGGAGAAGACCCTCGGTGGTATCCGCGAGATGCAGAAGGTGCCCAGCGCCGTCTGGATCGTGGACACCAAGAAGGAGCACATCGCCGTCGGTGAGGCGCGCAAGCTCCACATCCCGGTCGTCGCGATCCTCGACACCAACTGCGACCCCGACGAGGTCGACTACAAGATCCCGGGCAACGACGACGCGATCCGCTCCGTCACCCTGCTCACCCGCGTGATCGCCGACGCCGTCGCCGAGGGCCTCATCGCCCGTTCCGGCGTGGCCACCGGTGACTCGAAGCCGGGCGAGAAGGCCGCCGGCGAGCCCCTCGCCGAGTGGGAGCGCGACCTGCTCGAGGGCGAGAAGAAGGCCGACTCCGAGACCGCTGACGAGAAGCCGGCCGAGGCCGCCGCCGACGCCGCCGTCGAGGAGACCCCCGCCGCTGCCGAGGCGCCCGCCGCCGAGGCCGCTGCCGAGGTCGAGCCGGCCGCGGACGCCGAGCAGGCCTGACCGCCTCGCACAGCTTCGGTAGGTGAACGGCGGGGGGCGGTGATGTATGCACCGGCCCCCGCCGCTCACCCGTAGATCGTCGGCAGACTCTCCGAACTGCGACTGATCTTCGAATTTCGACTTTTTCGAGAAGAGACTCAAGGACATGGCGAACTACACCGCCGCTGACGTCAAGAAGCTCCGCGAGCTGACCGGCGCCGGCATGATGGACTGCAAGAAGGCGCTGGTCGAGGCCGACGGCGACGTCGACAAGGCCGTTGAGGTGCTCCGCGTCAAGGGCCAGAAGGGCGTGGCCAAGCGCGAGAGCCGCAGTGCCGAGAACGGCGCCGTCGTCTCCCTCATCTCCGAGGACAAGACCTCCGGCGTTCTGCTTGAGCTGAAGTGCGAGACCGACTTCGTCGCCAAGGGCGACAAGTTCCAGGCCGTCGCCAACACGCTCGCCCAGCACGTCGCGGCCACCTCCCCGGCCGACCTCGAGGCCCTGCTGGCCTCCGAGATCGAGCCCGGCAAGACCGTCCAGGCCTACGTGGACGAGGCGAACGCCAACCTCGGCGAGAAGATCGTCCTGGACCGCTTCGCGCAGTTCTCCGGTGCTTACGTGGGTGTCTACCTGCACCGCACCATGCCCGACCTCCCGCCGCAGGTCGGCGTCCTGGTCGAGCTCTCCAAGGAGAACGCGGAGATCGCCAAGGACGTGGCGCAGCACATCACCGCGTTCTCCCCGAAGTACCTCACCCGTGACGAGGTGCCCGCCGACGTCGTCGAGAACGAGCGCCGCGTCGCCGAGGCCACCTCGCGTGAGGAGGGCAAGCCCGAGGCCGCCCTCCCGAAGATCGTCGAGGGTCGCGTCAACGGCTTCTTCAAGGAGGTCACCCTCCTCGACCAGCCGTTCGCGAAGGACAACAAGAAGTCCGTCAAGAAGATTCTTGACGAGGCCGGTGTCGAGCTGAAGCGCTTCGCGCGCATCCGCGTCGGCTCCTGAGCGAGTATTACGGCGAGTACGCGATCGGTCCGGGAGCCCGCTAGGGTTTCTCACGCCGCCGACGGCCGCGGGTTCCCCGCGGGCGCGCGGCGTCGCGATGCCGGACGAGCGCAGTTCTGACGAGGAGGCCATTGCCGACAGGGACACCAGCACCCAGGCGGCGATGGCCTTCTTCGTATGTGTACGAGGAGATCCCCATGAACAACGGCTCGGACGCCAACCAGGCAGCCGGCGACAACAGCGACCACGACGGGAACCATGACGTGAAGAAGGCGGCCGCCGGACGCTTCATGCTGAAGCTCTCCGGCGAGGCGTTCTCCGGCGGCGGAGGACTCGGCGTCGACCCCGATGTGGTGCACGCCATCGCTCGCGAGATCGCCGCGGTGGTCCGCGACGGCGCTCAGATCGCGATCGTCATCGGCGGCGGCAACTTCTTCCGGGGCGCGGAGCTTCAGGTGCGGGGCATGGACCGGGCCCGCTCCGACTACATGGGCATGCTCGGCACCGTGATGAACTGCCTCGCCCTCCAGGACTTCCTGGAGAAGGAGGGCATCGACTCCCGGGTCCAGACCGCCATCACCATGGGCCAGGTCGCGGAGCCGTACATCCCGCTGCGCGCCGTGCGCCATCTGGAGAAGGGCCGGGTCGTCATCTTCGGCGCCGGCATGGGCATGCCCTACTTCTCCACCGACACCACGGCCGCCCAGCGCGCGCTGGAGATCGACGCCGAGGCCCTGCTCATGGGCAAGAACGGCGTCGACGGGGTCTACGACTCCGACCCCAAGGCCAACCCGGACGCGGTCAAGTTCGACGCGCTGGAGTACGGCGAGGTGATCGCCCGGGACCTTCGGGTCGCGGACGCCACCGCCATCACCCTCTGCCGTGACAACGCCCTGCCGATCCTCGTCTTCGAGCTTCTCACCGAGGGCAATATCGCGCGGGCCGTCAAGGGTGAGAAGATCGGCACGCTCGTGAGCGACCAGGGCACCCGGACCTGACTCCCGGTACTCCAGTGACGGCCGGGTACGGCCGTCCGGGGATAGACAAACTCCTGCCGGTCGGACACCGTGCAGGGGAAGACGCGACAGAGTTCCGCCCGGCCCAGGCAATTTTCCCGTGGCCACTGGCACGGGGGAACGGCAGCCTACTCAAGACACGCAGGAGCAAGTGGTGATCGAAGAGACCCTCCTCGAGGCCGAGGAGAAGATGGAGAAGGCCGTCGTGGTCGCCAAGGAGGACTTCGCCGCGATCCGCACCGGCCGTGCGCACCCGGCGATGTTCAACAAGATCGTGGCCGACTACTACGGCGCGCTGACCCCGATCAACCAGCTCGCCTCGTTCTCGGTGCCGGAGCCCCGGATGGCCGTGGTGACCCCGTTCGACAAGACCGCGCTGCGCAACATCGAGCAGGCGATCCGCGACTCGGACCTCGGCGTCAACCCGAGCAACGACGGCAACATCATCCGAGTGACGTTCCCGGAGCTGACCGGAGAGCGCCGCCGCGAGTACATCAAGGTCGCCAAGACCAAGGCCGAGGACTCGAAGATCTCGATCCGCTCCGTGCGCCGCAAGGCCAAGGAGAGCATCGACAAGCTCGTCAAGGACGGCGAGGTCGGCGAGGACGACGGCCGCCGTGCCGAGAAGGAGCTCGACGACACCACGTCGAAGTATGTGGCGCAGGTCGACGAGCTGCTGAAGCACAAGGAAGCCGAGCTGCTCGAAGTCTGATGAACGACTCTTCCTGGGGGGCCCCGCCGAGGGCCGGCTTCGTCGGGGGCCCGCGACCGTCCGACCAGGGTCCTGTCTCGGCGGGTCCCGCATACGATGAGCATGTCGCACAGCAGACTCGGCCCATGCCCATCGTCCCGGACTTTCCCGACGCAGGTAGAGGCGCCGAAGACAGCGACGACCGCAACGGCCACGGCCACGGCCACGGCCGTCGCGACCGGGGGGCTGCTCCGCGCGGCGGCCCCCCGTTCCACGACCAGTCCCCGTCCCGGCAGGAGCCCATGGACGAGCCGCCCCCGCCGGCGTCCGGTCCGCCGAACCGCAGGCGGGGCAGAGGACAGCCGGGCGGATCCGCCAGGTCCGACGGCTCGGCGGACGCCGGGCGCGAGAAGAAGCGCGCCGGGCGTGATCTGAAGGCCGCCATAGGGGTCGGCGTCGGGCTCGGCGCGGTGATCGTGGCCTCGCTCTTCGTCGTCAGAGCGGTGTTCGTCGGTGTGATCGTGGTCGCCGTCGTCGTCGGGCTGTGGGAGCTGACCTCCCGCCTCCAGGAGCGCAAGCAGATCAAGGCGCCCCTGGTGCCGCTGGCGCTCGGCGGCGCGGCGATGGTCGTCGCCGGATATCTGCGGGGCGCGGAGGGCGCCTGGATCGTCATGGCGCTCACCGCTCTCGCGGTGCTTGTCTGGCGGATGACCGAGCCCCCCGAGGGATACCTCAGGGATGTCACCGCCGGTGTCTTCGCCGCGTTCTACGTGCCGTTCCTGGCCACGTTCGTGGCGCTGATGCTGGCGGCGGACGACGGCGCGGAGCGGGTGCTCACCTTCCTGCTGCTCACCGTGGTCAGCGACACCGGTGCGTACGCGGTGGGCTGGCGCTTCGGCAAGCACAAGCTCGCCCCGCGCATCAGCCCCGGCAAGACCCGCGAGGGCCTGTTCGGAGCCATGGCCTTCGCGATGGCGGCCGGTGTGCTCTGCATGGAGTTCCTGGTCGACGGCGGCACCTGGTGGCAGGGGCTGCTGCTGGGCCTCGCGGTCGCGGTCAGCGCCACCCTCGGCGATCTCGGCGAATCCATGATCAAGCGTGATCTCGGGATCAAGGACATGGGCACCCTGCTCCCCGGCCACGGGGGCATCATGGACCGCCTGGACTCGCTCCTGCCGACCGCTCCGGTGGTCTGGCTGCTGCTGGTGATCTTCGTAGGCAGCGGCTGACCTGCCTGTTCGCATCAACGTCCGTATCAAGGGGCTCGTCATCCACAGGGTGGCGAGCCCCTTGTCGTACTTCTGCGACACTGGAGAGACCATGCCCAAGCCCGGAGAATTGACCTTTGTCGCGCCCCGCGGAGCCAAGAAGCCCCCGCGGCACCTCGCCGACCTCACGCCCGCCGAGCGCAAGGACGCCGTCGCCGCGATCGGCGAGAAGCCGTTCCGCGCCAAGCAGCTCTCGCAGCACTACTTCGCGCGGTACGCCCACGACCCGGCCCAGTGGACCGACATCCCGGCCGCCGCGCGGGAGAAGCTCGCCTCCGAGCTGCTTCCCGATCTGATGTCCGTTCTGCGGCATGTCTCGTGCGACGACGACACCACCCGCAAGACGCTGTGGAAACTCCACGACGGGACCCTCGTGGAGTCCGTGCTGATGCGCTACCCGGACCGGGTGACGATGTGCATCTCCTCGCAGGCCGGCTGCGGGATGAACTGCCCCTTCTGCGCCACCGGGCAGGCGGGTCTCGACCGCAATCTGTCCACCGCCGAGATCGTCCACCAGATCGTCGACGGCATGCGCGCCCTGCGCGACGGCGAGGTCCCCGGCGGACCCGCCCGGCTCTCCAACATCGTCTTCATGGGGATGGGCGAGCCGCTGGCCAACTACAAGCGGGTCGTCGGCGCGATCCGCCGGCTCACCGACCCCGAGCCCGACGGGCTCGGCCTCTCCCAGCGCGGGATCACCGTCTCGACCGTCGGCCTGGTCCCCGCCATGCTGCGCTTCGCCGACGAGGGCTTCAAGTGCCGTCTCGCCGTCTCGCTGCACGCCCCGGACGACGAGCTGCGCGACACCCTCGTCCCGGTCAACACCCGCTGGAAGGTCCGCGAGGTCCTGGACGCCGCCTGGGAGTACGCGGAGAAGTCCGGCCGCCGTGTCTCCATCGAGTACGCCCTGATCCGCGACATCAACGACCAGGCCTGGCGCGGCGACCTCCTCGGCCGGCTGCTCAAGGGCAAGCGGGTCCATGTCAACCTGATCCCGCTCAACCCGACGCCGGGGTCCAAGTGGACCGCCTCCCGCCCGGAGGACGAGAAGGCGTTCGTCGAGGCGATCGCCGCCCACGGAGTGCCGGTGACCGTGCGTGACACCCGGGGCCAGGAGATCGACGGCGCGTGCGGACAGCTCGCCGCCGCCGAGCGCTGAGCCGTCCCCGTATCCGTGTGAAGGCCGTCGGACCGGTCCACCGACCCCGGTCCGCTCCGACGGCCGCCCCCCGGCCCTGCCGCCGTACGCCCCTGACCTTGTACTCTGGGCTCGAACATCCCCATGGATGACATCTTCATATTTTTCCGACAGGGGAGCGCCACAGCGCTGAGAGTGCGGTACCCGACAGACCGCAGACCCTCTGAACCTCGCCCAGGTCATTCTGGGTAGGAAGTTCGGTCGTTACTCAAGCTGTTGCGCCCTGCCCGGATTCTTCTCGGAGAACCGGCCGGGGCCGCGTCTCTTCCTGGTCCCTCCAGGAGGAATCTCAGTGAGAACCAAGAAGATCACCGTCACCGCGATCGCCGCGGCGCTGGGTGTCACCGCGCTCGCGGCCTGCGGCGGCGGCGAGCCCGCCGGGGACGGCGCGTCCGGCTCCACCGGCACCAAGTCCAAGACCGTGACCCTCGTCAGCCACTCCTCCTTCGCCGCCTCCGAGGCGGTCCTCAAGCAGTTCACCAAGGAGACCGGCTACCAGGTCAAGGTGCTCAAGAGCGACGACGCCGGCGCCGCCCTCAACAAGGAGATCCTCACCAAGGGCTCCCCGCAGGGCGATGTCTTCTTCGGCGTCGACAACACCCTGCTCTCCCGCGCCCTCGACAACGGACTCTTCACCCCGTATGAGGCCAAGGGCCTGGACCAGGTCGAGGCGGGCGTCCAGCTGGACGCGGGGAAGCACCGGGTCACCCCCGTGGACACCGGCGACGTCTGCGTCAACTACGACAAGAAGTACTTCGCCGACAAGAAGCTGGCTCCCCCGCGCACCTTCGACGACCTGATCAAGCCCGAGTACAAGGACCTCCTGGTCGTCGAGAACGCCGCCACCTCCTCGCCCGGCCTCGGCTTCGTCCTCGGCACCGTCGCCCGCTACGGGGACTCGGGCTGGCAGGACTACTGGAAGAAGCTCAAGGACAACGGCGTCGCCGTCGTCGACGGCTGGGACCAGGCCTACAACGAGGAGTTCTCCGGCTCGGCCGGCGGCAAGAAGGCCAAGGGCGACCGGCCGCTGGTCGTCTCCTACGCCTCCAGCCCGCCCGTGGAGGTCCTCTACGCGGAGCCCCGGCCCGAGAAGGCCCCCACCGGGGTCGCCACCGGGACCTGCTTCCGGCAGATCGAGTTCGCCGGACTGCTGACCGGCGCGAAGAACGAGGCGGGCGGCAAGGCGCTGCTGGACTTCCTGGTCTCCAAGACCTTCCAGGAGGACATGCCGCTCAACATGTTCGTCAACCCGGTCGTGAAGGGGGCGAAGCTGCCCGAGCTGTTCACCGAGTTCGGCGTGGTGATCGACAAGCCGTACACCGTGGCCCCCGACAAGATCGCCAAGAACCGTGAGCAGTGGGTTCAGTCGTGGTCCTCGCTCGTACTGAAGTAACCCGCGCCGCCCGCAGGGCCAGGGTGCGGGGAAACGCGGCGCGGCTCGGCCTGATGGCCGTGCCCGTCGCGTTCTTCGCCGTCTTCTTCGCCCATCCCGTCGCCGCCATCGTCGGACGCGGCCTCAGGGACGGCGGAGTGTGGCAGTTCGCCGGGGCCGCCGAGGTGCTCGGCCGCGCCGATCTCCAGCGGGTGCTCTGGTTCACCACCTGGCAGGCGCTCGCCTCCACCGCGCTCACCCTGCTGATCGCGCTGCCCGGAGCGTATGTCTTCGCCCGCTACGACTTCCCCGGCAAAAGACTGCTGAGGGCCGCCGTCACCGTGCCCTTCGTCCTGCCGACCGTCGTCGTCGGCAGCGCCTTCCTGGCACTGCTGGGCCGCGGCGGAGTGCTGGACGAGCTCTGGGGAATCCGGCTCGACACCAGCGTCTGGGCCATCCTGCTCGCCCATGTCTTCTTCAACTACGCGGTCGTCGTCAGGACCGTGGGCGGACTCTGGTCCCAGCTCGACCCGCGCCAGGAGGAGGCCGCCCGGGTCCTGGGCGCGGGACGGTTCACCGCCTGGCGGCGGGTGACGCTCCCCGCGCTCACCCCCGCCGTGGCCGCCGCCGCCCTGATGGTCTTCCTCTTCACCTTCACCTCCTTCGGCGTCGTCCAGATCCTCGGCGGACCGACCTACGCCACCCTGGAGGTGGAGATCTACCGGCAGACCGCCCAGCTGCTGGATCTGCGCACCGCCGCCGTGCTCACCCTGGTGCAGTTCGCGGCGGTCGGGGCCGTGCTCGCCGTCCACGCCAAGGCCGTGCGCCGCCGGGAGACCGCGCTGAGACTGGTCTCCCCCGCGCAGACCTCCCGGCCCCCGCGCGGCCTCGGCCGGCGCGCCCTGCTCGGCGCGGTGATCGCCACCATCGCGCTGCTCCTGCTGACCCCGCTCGCCGTGCTGGTCGAGCGGTCCTTCGACACCCCCGGCGGCTACGGCCTCGACTACTACCGGGCCCTCGGCACCCTCGACGAGCGCGGCGCGGCCTTCCTCGTACCGCCGATCGAAGCGGTCTGGAACTCCCTGCGGTACGCGCTGGCCGCCACCCTGATCGCGGTCACCGTCGGCGGGCTCGCCGCGGCCGCGCTCACCCGGCGGGCCGGCCGGCTGGTGCGCGGCTTCGACGCGCTGCTGATGCTGCCGCTCGGCGTCTCCGCCGTCACCGTCGGCTTCGGCTTCCTGATCACCCTGGACAAGCCGCCGCTGGACCTGCGGGCCTCCTGGATCCTGGTGCCCCTCGCACAGGCGCTGGTCGGCGTCCCCTTCGTCGTACGGACCATGCTGCCCGTGCTGCGCGCGGTGGACGGACGGCTGCGCGAGGCGGCGGCGGTACTCGGAGCCTCCCCCGCGCGGGTCTGGCGGGAGGTCGACTTCCCGATGGTCCGCAGGGCGCTGCTGATCGCCGCCGGATTCGCCTTCGCCGTCTCCCTCGGCGAATTCGGGGCCACCGTCTTCATCGCCAGACCCGACAATCCGACCCTTCCGGTGGCGGTGGCCCGCCTCCTCGGCCGCCCCGGCGAACTCAACTACGGACAGGCGATGGCCCTGAGCACGATCCTGATGGCCGTCTGCGCGGCGGCGCTGCTGTTGCTGGAGCGGACCAGGGTCCGCGGTTCCTCTGCTGGAGAGTTCTGATGGCGCTGCTCGCGCTCGACGGTGTGACCGTACGCTTCGGGGCCCGCGCGGCCCTCGACTCGGTGGACCTGGCGGTCGCCGAGCACGAGATCGTCTGCGTGCTCGGGCCGAGCGGCAGCGGCAAGTCCACCCTGCTGAGAGTGGTCGCCGGACTCCAGCCCGCCGACACCGGCCGGGTGCTGCTCGCGGGCGACGACCTGTCGGGGACGCCGGTGCACCGGCGCGGCGTCGGGCTGATGTTCCAGGACCATCAGCTCTTCCCCCAGCGCGACGTCGGCGGGAATGTCTCCTTCGGACTGCGGATGCGCGGCGCGGACCGCGCCGAACAGCGCCGCAGGGTCGCCGAGCTGCTGGAGCTGGTCGGCCTCCCCGGCGCGCAGGGCCGGGCCGTCGCCTCCCTCTCCGGCGGCGAGCAGCAGCGGGTCGCGCTGGCCCGCGCGCTGGCCCCCGAACCCCGGCTGCTGATGCTGGACGAGCCGCTCGGCCAGCTCGACCGGGGGCTGCGCGAGCGGCTCGTGATCGAGCTGCGGGAACTCTTCGGGCGGCTCGGCACCACCGTCCTCGCGGTCACCCACGACCAGGGCGAGGCCTTCGCGCTCGCCGACCGGGTGGTGGTGATGCGCGACGGCCGCATCGCCCAGGCGGGCACCCCGCTGGAGGTGTGGCGGCGGCCCGCCGACGAGTTCGTGGCCCGCTTCCTCGGCTTCGACAATGTGGTCGCCGCGAGGATCGCCGACGGTTTCGCCGACACCGTGTGGGGGCGGATCCCGGTGCCCGCCGGCTCCCCCGAGGGGGCGCGCGACCTCCTGGTGCGCCCGGCGGGCGTACGGATCACGGCGGCCGGGGGCGAGGGACCGGCGTATGTCGCGGAGTCCTGCACCTTCCGGGGCAACCATGTGGCGGTACGGCTGAGGCCGCCCGGCGGACCGCTTCTGGAAGCGGAGGTTCCGCTGCGGGACGCGCCCGAGGCGGGTGCCGAGGTCACGGTGGCCTTCGCCGCCGACGAGGTGGTCGTGCTCGGCTGACCCCGGACGCCGGGCCGGGCCGGCTCAGCCGTGGGTGCACGCCGCCGCGATCGCCGCGGCGTCCTCGACCACCCGGTAGCGGACGATCAGACCGTCCCGGACCGTCAGCCGCATGGTGAACGGTGAGCTGAACGACTTGCCCGTGGCCCGGACCGTCCCCGCGAGCCGCCCGCCGAGCAGGGCCTCCTCGCCGTCCACGGCGATCGTGTCGACGGAGGTGCCGGCCGGGTCGGCCCGCTGGCCCGCGGCCAGCTCACGGAAGTGGTCGGCGACATCGGCCCTGGTGCGGCGCGGCCTGATCCAGGGCACCGCCGGATTCTCGGCGATCACCCAGTCCACCCGCTCCGCGAACAGCTCCGCGATCCTGCCGGGGTCGCCCTCCTGGACCCGGGCCAGAAACGCCAGCACGGTCGTCCTGGTCGGCTCCCCGGCCTCGCTCGCCCGGTTCGTGTCGCCGGTCGTGGTGCGTACGGCTGTGCTCATGCGCGCTGTCTCCCTCGGGCCGTCGGCCGCCGGGGCTCCGCCGCCCGGCTTCGTACCGATCCTGCCGCGCGCCGCCGGAGCGGTCGATGACCCCGGAGGTAAGGGGGGCGCGCTCAGCGGGCCAGCGGCACCGCCGCCAGCGTCGCCACCGCCCAGGTCACGGGGGTGAGGACGAGCAGGAGCGCCACCACCCGCAGCAGCGCGGCCAGCCGCAGGGTTCCCGCCGAGGCCCCCAGCCGGCGCAGATTCTCCGTGGCGGCCGAGCGGGACTGGCGGGCCTGGACCGCCGAGGTGATCAGGGTGGCCGCCGTGCAGGAGATCACCAGGGTCGCGCCCAGGCCGGTCAGCGGACCGAAGGGGTGCGGGCCGGTGTCGTACAGCGTCCATACCGTGATCACCGCCGACGCGACCGCGCACACCACCCCCAGCGGGCGGCCGATCCTGCGCGACTCCTCCATCAGGATCCGGCCGGCCAGCAGCCGGGCCGCGCCCGGCCGGCGCGCCTGGAGGAGACGGCCGCAGAAGTGGGTGAGGGCGGGTCCCGCGAGCGCGAGCCCGACGGCGGTGAGGGCCCAGCCCAGCAGTGAGCCGGCCGGATGGCCGTCGAACTGGCCGGGCAGCGGCAGCGAGACGCCCCGGTCGGAGCGGGCCGCGTAGGTGCCGACCGCCAGACCCGCCGTGGTCAGCGCGCACCCCCAGGGCAGCCCGCCCGGCGGCCGTGCCGGAGCGGCTGCCTCCGGTGCTTCGGCCGGTGCCGAGGGGCCGCGCGGGCGCAGTGCCAGCGCCGCCGCGAGAGTGGTGCTGAACGGCACCAGCGCCAGCAGGATCAGGGCCGCGCCGGTGGGCAGCGGCCGTCCCGAGGCGAGCGGTTCCGCCGCCGCGCCGTCGAACGGCAGCCCGGTCAGATCCCCGCGCAGATGGAGGAAGAACAGCAGGGCGAGCGCACTGCCGAGGGTGCCCGCCACCGCGGTGGAGACCGCCGCGAGCACGGCCAGCCGGCCGGGCCCGAGCCCCACCGCGGAGAGCCCGGTACGGGGGCGGGTGGCCGGATCCGTACGCGCCACCACCACCGCCAGATGCACCGTGGCGGCCAGCGGCAGCGCGCACCAGAGCAGCCGTTGCAGGGACGCGGCGGAGTCGCCGGGGTGGGCGAGCGCATGGGTCAGCGAGCTGAGCAGCAGAAATCCGACCCCGGCCGATGCCGCCGCGACCAGCAGCCGGCGCAGCAGCACCAGGGGGTGGGAGCCTCGGGTCAGACGGAGAGCGAGCACTCGGCCTGGCCTTCCGCGTCGGCGGCTTCCGGAGCGTCGGTCCGTCTGCCGTCGAGGAGTGTGACGGTGCGGTCGGCGAGCGCCGCGACCTCCGGGTCGTGGCTGGCGAGTACGACGGTGATCCGGTGCGAGCGGGCGGCGGCGAGCAGGGTGCGCAGCACCAGGGCCCGGTCGGCGCGGTGCAGCGTCGCCGTCGGTTCGTCGGCGAAGAGCACCGAGGGCACCGCGATCAGCGCCCGCGCGGTGGCGGTCCGCTGGCGCTGCGGCTGGGTGAGGGTGTGCGGCCGGCGGTTGGCGTGCGCGCTGATGTCCAGATGCTCCAGCCACTCCAGCGCGGCGGCTCTGGCCTGCCGGTGCGGGGTGCCGCGCAGCAGCAGCGGCAGGGCGGCGTTCTCCCACACGGTCAGCTCCGGCACGAGCGAGGGCTCGGGGCCGATCCAGCCGAAGCGCTCCCGGCGCAGCCGCTCGCGCCGGAGCGCGGTGAGGGTGTGCACGGGGGAGCCGTTGAACCACACCTCGCCCTCGTCCGGGACGGTCTGGCCGGAGAGGCAGCGCAGCAGGGTGGTCTTCCCGCTGCCGCGCGGTCCGCACACGGCGAGGATCTCGCCCTCCCCGATCCCGAGCGAGACGCCCGCGAGCGCGGGTGATCCGGTGTGGGAGTGATGGAGCGAGAGCGCCCGGAGCGCGTCGTCGTCCGGCGGGGCCACCATGGCGTACACCTCGGTTCTGATCGGATTCGGCTTCCCCGTACGGGGGAACGACGTCAGGGCCGATCGGTCACTCGCACGCTGGGACCTGTCCGAGGAACCGTAAGGCTCGCCGGAGGCCCGCTCCGGGCATACACACGGCCCGGGTACGCGCCATCCACTCGGATGGGTGTACCCGGGCCGGGTGTGCCACGGATCGGGGCCGGGATCAGAGCTTGGTCCAGGCCTCCGTGAGGACGGTCCGCAGCACCTGCTCGATCTCGTCGAAGGTGGTCTGGTCGGCGATCAGCGGCGGCGCGAGCTGGATCACCGGGTCGCCGCGGTCGTCGGCCCGGCAGTACAGGCCGTTGTCGTAGAGCGCCTTGGAGAGGAAGCCGTAGAGCACGCGCTCCGTCTCCTCGTCGGTGAAGCTCTCCTTGGTGGTCTTGTCCTTCACCAGCTCGATGCCGTAGAAGAAGCCGTTGCCCCGGACGTCGCCGACGATCGGCAGGTCGTGGAGCTTCTCCAGGGTGGCCTTGAACGCGCCCTCGTTGTCCAGGACGTGCTGGTTGAGGCCCTCGCGGTCGAAGATGTCGAGGTTGGCGAGGCCGACGGCGGCGGAGACCGGGTGGCCGCCGAAGGTGTAGCCGTGGAGGAAGGTGTTGTCGCCCCGGTAGAACGGCTCGGCGAGCTTGTCGGAGATGATGCACGCGCCGATGGGGGAGTAGCCCGAGGTCATGCCCTTGGCGCAGGTGATCATGTCCGGTATGTAGCCGAACTTGTCACAGGCGAAGGTGGTGCCCAGCCGGCCGAAGGCGCAGATGACCTCGTCGGAGACGAGCAGTACGTCGTACTGGTCGCAGATCTCGCGGACGCGCTGGAAGTAGCCGGGCGGCGGCGGGAAGCAGCCGCCGGCGTTCTGCACGGGCTCCAGGAAGACGGCCGCGACGGTGTCCGCGCCCTCGAAGAGGATCTCCTGCTCGATCTGGTCGGCGGCCCAGCGGCCGAAGGCCTCGGGGTCGTCGCCGTGGATCGGGGCGCGGTAGATGTTGGTGTTGGGCACCTTGTGCGCGCCGGGGACCAGCGGCTCGAAGGGGGCCTTGAGGGCGGGCAGGCCGGTGATGGACAGGGCGCCCTGCGGGGTGCCGTGGTAGGCGACCGCGCGCGAGATGACCTTGTACTTGGTGTGGTGGCCCTTCAGCTTCCAGTACTGCTTGGCGAGCTTCCAGGCGGTCTCCACCGCCTCGCCGCCGCCGGTGGTGAAGAAGACCTTGTTGAGGTCGCCGGGGGCCTCGTGCGCCAGCCGCTCGGCCAGCTCGACGGCCTTGGGGTGGGCGTAGGACCACACCGGGAAGAAGGCCAGCTCCTGGGCCTGCTTGAAGGCGGTCTCGGCCAGCTCGGTGCGGCCGTGGCCCGCGTTGACCACGAAGAGGCCGGCCAGGCCGTCGATGTAGCGCTTGCCCTTGTCGTCGAAGATGTAGGTGCCCTCGCCGCGGACGATGGTCGGCACGGGCGAGTTCTCGTACGACGACATGCGGGTGAAGTGCATCCACAGGTGGTCGTAGGCGGTCTTGGAGAGGTCCTTGCTCACGGCTATCGGGTTCCCCACATGTAGGTCTGCTTCTTGAGCTTGAGGTAGACGAAGCTCTCGGTGGACCGCACACCGGGGAGCGCGCGAATCCGTTTGTTGATCACTTCGAGCAGGTGGTCGTCGTCCTCGCAGACGACCTCCACCATCAGGTCGAAGGAGCCCGCGGTCATCACCACGTACTCGCATTCGGCCATGGCCGTCAGCGCGTCCGCCACCGGGTCGAGGTCGCCCTCGACCCGGACGCCGACCATCGCCTGCCGGCGGAAGCCCACGGTGAGCGGGTCCGTGACGGCGACGATCTGCATCACGCCCTGGTCGAGCAGTTTCTGGACGCGCTGCCGTACGGCGGCCTCGGACAGGCCCACGGCCTTGCCGATCGCCGCGTAGGGACGGCGACCGTCCTCCTGGAGCTGCTCGATGATCGCGAGGGAGACGGCGTCGATCGTCGGGGACGATCCGCTTCCGCTCCTGGTGTCTGCGCTTCGACTGGCCACAGAGCCACCATGCACCGGGACTCGTCTGTCTCGCAAGCCCAGAGTGATGAAATTCGTTGTCTGGGGGTACTGATACCGCTGAATCCGCAGATGGCGTGGGGCGGGCCTGTCGAAAGCGTCGCTTCTGCGGCTAGGGTGGGCTTTCTGGGGCGGGTTGTCTCACCCATTGGACCGACCGTCGGAGAAACAGAACAGGAGGGTGGCCACAGTGACCACCGAGCTGCGTCGTCTGCGCAACTACATCAACGGGGAGTTCCGGGACTCCGCCGACGGACGGACGATCGACATCGTCAACCCGGCCACCGGCGAGGCGTACGCGGCTTCCCCGCTCTCCGGCCAGGCCGATGTGGACGCGGCCATGGACGCCGCCGAGGCCGCCTTCCCCGCCTGGCGGGACACCACCCCGGCCGAGCGCCAGCGGGTGCTGCTGAAGATCGCGGACGCCTTCGAGGAGCGCGCCGAGGACCTGGTCGCCACCGAGTCGGAGAACACCGGCAAGCCGCTGGAGCTGGTCCGCACCGAAGAGGTCCCGCCGATGGTGGACCAGATCCGCTTCTTCGCGGGTGCGGCCCGGATGCTGGAGGGCCGCTCCGCCGGTGAGTACATGGAGGGCTTCACCTCCATGATCCGCCGGGAGCCGGTCGGCGTCTGCGCCCAGGTCGCGCCGTGGAACTACCCGATGATGATGGCCGTGTGGAAGTTCGCCCCGGCGCTCGCCGCGGGCAACACCGTGGTGCTGAAGCCGTCCGACACCACCCCGGCGTCCACCGTGCTGATCGCCGAGATCATCGGCTCGATCGTCCCCAAGGGCGTCTTCAACGTCGTCTGCGGCGACCGCGAGACGGGCCGCGCGATGGTCGAGCACCCGACCCCGGCGATGGCCTCCATCACCGGTTCCGTACGCGCCGGCATGCAGGTCGCCGCCTCAGCGGCCAAGGACGTCAAGCGTGTCCACCTGGAGCTGGGCGGCAAGGCCCCGGTCGTCGTCTTCGAGGACACCGACATCGAGAAGGCCGCCGGCGAGATCGCCACCGCCGGGTACTTCAACGCGGGCCAGGACTGTACGGCCGCGACCCGGGTGCTGGTCCACGAGTCGATCCACGACGCCTTCGTCGAGGCGCTGGCCAAGGCCGCCGCCGAGACCCGCACCGGCGCCCCCGACGACGAGGACGTCCTCTACGGCCCGCTCAACAACGCGAACCAGCTCGCCCAGGTCGCCGGCTTCGTCGACCGGCTCCCGGCCCACGCCAAGGTGGAGGCGGGCGGCCACCGGGTCGGCGACAAGGGGTACTTCTACGCCCCGACCGTCGTCTCCGGCCTCCAGCAGGACGACGAGATCATCCAGAACGAGGTCTTCGGCCCCGTCATCACCGTCCAGTCCTTCACCGACGAGGCGCAGGCGCTGAAGTGGGCGAACGGCGTGGAGTTCGCCCTCGCCTCCTCGGTCTGGACGAAGGACCACGCCCGGGCCATGCGGATGTCGAAGGCGCTGGACTTCGGCTGCGTCTGGATCAACACCCACATCCCGCTGGTGGCCGAGATGCCCCACGGCGGCTTCAAGAAGTCCGGCTACGGCAAGGACCTGTCGGCCTACGGCTTCGACGACTACACGCGCATCAAGCACGTGATGACCTCGCTCGAAGGCTGATCCGAGGTACGAGGCACGAAGCGCCGCGTGCCCCGGCCGTCACGGCCGGGGCACGCGGCGCTGTCGGTTCATGGCCTCAGGGCTTCACACCCACCGCGCCGTACTGCGCCACCCGGGCGGGCGCGTCGTCCGAGGGGTCGGGACGCCACTGGGAGCAGGAGACGACACCGGGGGAGAGGATCTCCAGACCGTCCAGGAACGAGGTGATCTCCGCGCCGGTACGGGCGGTGATCGGCGGAGTCGCGTTTTCGTTCCAGAACCTCATCGCCTCCTTGTTGCCCTCGCCGCCCAGCTCCAGCGTGGGGTGGGTCAGTACGAGAGCGCTGCCGGAGGGGACCGCGTCCATCAGGGTGCGCACGATCGAGCGGGCCTCGCCGGTGTCCATGATGAAGTTGAGGATGCCGAGCATGATGACGGCCACCGGCCGGTCCAGGTCGAGCGTCGGGGTGACGGCCCGCAGAATCCCCTCCGGATCGTGGGCGTCCGCGTCCAGATACTCCGTCAGCCCCTCGGGGGCGCTGGTGAGCAGGGCGCGCGCGTGCGCCAGCACGATCGGATCGTTGTCGACGTAGACGATCCGCGAGTCGGGCGCGAGCCGCTGCGCGACCTCATGGGTGTTCTCGGCGGTCGGCAGCCCGGTGCCGATGTCCAGGAACTGCCGCATCCCGAGCCCGGCGGTCAGACGGGTCACCGCCCGGCCCAGAAAGGCCCGGTCGGCGCGGGCGACCTCGCCGATGCTCGGATACAGACCGGTGATGTGGTCGCCGACCGCGCGGTCGACCGGATAGTTGTCCTTGCCGTGCAGCCAGTGGTTCCAGACCCGCGCGTTGTGGGCCACATCGGTACGGATTCTGTCGGTCATCGCTGCTCCTGGGGCGGGGTGCCGAGCACGGTGCGCAGCGTGCCGACGCGGTTGGTGGTGATCGAGTCGACGCCCGCCCCGATCAGTGCGCGCATGGTGCGCCGGGTGTCGGCGGTCCACGCGGAGACCAGCATGCCGTCCCGGTGGATCCGGTCCGCGAGGGGCCGACTGACCAGGCCGAAGCGGTAGTTGAGGGTACGCGGCCGGAGCGCCTCCAGCAGCACCGGGCGGGGCGGGGCGAGCGAGGTCCAGGTCAGGGCGGTCTCCGCGGCGGGGTCGGCGGCGCGCACGGTGAGCATGGTGGACGGGCCCGCGCAGTAGTACACCCGCTCGTTCGCGCCGTGCTCATGGACCGCGCCGACCACGGCCCGCACGGTCGCGCGGCTCGCACCGGGCAGATCGATCATCACCCGGTGCTCGCCGCCGAGTGCCTTCAGCGTCTCCAGCGCCTCGCCCAGCGTCGGCACTCCGCCCCGGGTCAGCTCCGCCGTCTCGGCCCGGGTCAGCCCCGCCAGCGGGCGGTCCTGTCCCCAGAGCCGTTTCAGCGTGGAGTCGTGCAGCAGGACGGGCACTTCGTCCTTGGTGATCCGTACGTCGATCTCCACCGCGTCCGCGCCGTTCGCGACGGCGGAACGCAGCGAGGGGAGGGTGTTCTCACGGACGAGGTACGGATCGCCTCGGTGGCCTACGGCGGTGACGGTACGCATGGGCCCATTGTTCACCGTGAGGCCGAGGCGGGCGGGGGCGGCGGCCGGTCAGTGGTTCGCCACCCAGGCGTCGGTGTACGCGTCGATCTCCCCGGCGATCCTCGCCTTGCCCGCCGGGTCCAGGAAGGAGGCCTCCACCGCGTTCTTGGCGAGGTCCGCCACTCCGCGCTCGTCGAGGCCGAGCAGCCGGGCCGCGACCCCGTACTCGTTGTTGAGGTCGGTGCCGAACATGGGCGGGTCGTCGCTGTTGATGGTCACCAGCACACCGGCGGCCACCATCTCCCGGACCGGGTGCTGATCGATGTCGGCGACGGCGCGGGTGGCCAGATTGGAGGTGGGGCAGACCTCCAGCGGGATGCGCCGCTCGGCGAGATGGGCCAGCAGCGCGGGGTCCTGCGCGGCGCTGGTGCCGTGGCCGATGCGCTCGGCCCCCAGCTCGTTCAGCGCGTCCCAGACGGTCTGCGGTCCGGTGGTCTCGCCGGCGTGCGGCACGGAGTGCAGCCCGGCCGCGATCGCCCGGTCGAAGTACGGCTTGAACTGCGGCCGGGGCACCCCGATCTCCGGGCCGCCCAGACCGAAGGAGACCAGCCCCTCGGGCCGCAGGTCCAGCGCGAGCCGGGTGGTCTCCTCGGCGGCTTCGAGCCCGGCCTCGCCGGGGATGTCGAAGCACCAGCGCAGCACGGTCCCGAACTCCGCCTCGGCCGCCTTGCGGGCGTCCTCGATCGCCGCCATGAAGGCCTTCTCGTCGATGCCCCGGCGGGTCGAGCTGAAGGGGGTGATGGTCAGCTCGGCGTAGCGGACGTTCTGCCGGGCCATGTCCCGCGCCACCTCGAAGGTGAGCAGCCGGACGTCCTCCGGGGTGCGGATCAGATCCACCACCGACAGATACACGTCGATGAAGTGGGCGAAGTCGGTGAAGCTGAAGTAGTCCGCGAGGGCCTCGGGGTCGGTGGGCACCTTGGAGTCGGGGTGGTGGGCGGCCAGCTCGGCGACGATGCGCGGGGAGGCGGACCCGACATGGTGCACATGCAGCTCGGCCTTGGGCAGGCCCGCGATGAAGGGGTGCAGGTCGGTCATCTCGGGGCCTCCGGGTGCGGATGGGTCGATGGAGTCGGGGATCATCGTAGGCCGACGGTTCCCGGGGAACCACAGGCTTTAGCATGGCTGGACCACGAAATACGGGGGAGAACCATGTCAGAGCACCCACCCCAGACCCCGGGCACCCCCGAGCCGCAGGACCAGGACCCCTGGGCCCCGCCGCGGCGGAGCGCGACCGGACCGGGCCCGAGCGGCACCACCCTGCCGGGGACGCCGTCGCCCGCGCCCGCCGGAGACCCGTCCGTCCCCGACGCCTCCCCGCAGGTGCACGAACAGCCCACCGTCACCTCCTTCCCGGCCGCGGGCACGGGCGAGGTGCCGCCCCCGCCGCCCGCTCCCGGCGGCCCCCACCCCGCCGCCGCGCAGCCCTTCGGCCACTCCCCGGCCCCCTACCCCGGGGGCCCCGACCCGTACGGCGGCGGACATCCCCCGTACCCCGGCTACCAGGGCTACCCGCCCACCGGCTGGCAGCCGCCCGCCGCCCCGTCGAACGGCATGGGCATCGCGGCGATGGTGCTCGGCATCCTCGCCATCTGTCTGCTCTGCGTCTGGGGGATCCCCGGGATCGTCCTCGGCATCCCCGCCGTGGTCTTCGGCGTCCTCGGCCGGAAGCGCGCCCGCCGGGGCGAGGCCAACAACGACGGCATGGCGCTCACCGGCATCATCCTCGGCACGATCGGCATCGTCCTCGGAGCCGTCGTCGTCGCGCTGATGGTCTGGGCCGTGGCCTCGGAGTGGGACGAGAGCGACCAGGTCAACGAGTACGACTACTCCAACGCGACGGTGCTCGAGGTCGAGCGGGCCGCCGCCCCGGCACTCCCCGGGCCCCGCTAGGCCGTAAGAAACGGCCTAGTCCCCGGAGAGCGTCTTCAGCTCCGCCCTGGCCTCCATCAGCGCGAACCCGAGCAGATTCAGCCCGCGCCAGCGCGCGGGGTCCAGCGCCCGCTCGTCGTCCGCGGCCAGTCCGATGCCCCACACCCGGTCCATCGGGCTGGCCTCGACGAGCACCCGGTCACCGGTGGCGAGCAGGAAGTGCGCCAGCTCCGGACGGGCCGCGAATTTGTGGACGGAGCCCGAGCGCACGACGCCGAACCGCTCGCGCCTCCAGACCGTCTCGTCGAAATCGCGCACCAGCCGCCCGGCCTTCTTCGCCTCGGCGGGAGTGCGGGCGCCGAGCGCCAGCCGCTCCGCGTCGAGGTCGCCGAACAGCCGTGCCTTGGCCGCCATCATCCAGTGCTCGGCCGTGGCGTACCGGACGCCGTCCACCGTGAAGGGCGAAGGCCACCACTGACTCAGACAGCCGGTGCCGATTCGCCCGTCCCTCCTGGGTCTGTGTCCCCAGAAGTGCAGGTATTTGATCCGCTCACCCGAGCCGGCCCGGCGGATCAGCTCGTCCGTCCGCGTCGTCCCGGTGCCGTTCGCCATGTCGTTCGCCATGTCCCGAAGTCTCGCACCCGCCACTGACACCCGGCCCGGCCCGACCGCCCGACCGCCCGGCCGGCGGTCCGCCGATTCCGTCGCGAGACCAAAAGGCAATGGCGGGATCTCTTGTTGGCGAAGAGCCGCTCTGCCAGGATCGGCACTCAATTCGGACAGGTGCCACAGACCGGCCCGTCCGGCCCTTCAGCCCGCCCGGCCCCACCCGTACCACCAGACGGTCGCATCCCCGGCGGTTGCGTCCCGGCCCGTCCCGCGAGGGCGCTTCCCCGAAAGGGCACAGCTCATGGATCCGTACGAGCCCGACGCCCCCGGCGCCGCCCTTCTCGCGGCGGCACGGCGAAGCCTGACCGGCGGCCGGGGCGCGCTCACCCGCCGCTCGCTGCTGCGCGCCGGCGGCGGTGGCGCGCTCGCGCTGGCCGGCACGGCCGCCCTGAGCGCCTGCGGCATCCCGCCCGCACGGCGCGAGGGCGGGGCCGAGGCCTTCGACGACCACTCGGACCGGGAGAAGACGGTCAACTTCTCCAACTGGACCGAGTACATGGACGTCGGAAAGGACCAGAAGAGCCGCCCCACCCTGACCGCTTTCACCCGGCGCACCGGTATCCGGGTCAAGTACACCGAGGACATCAACGACAACGTCGAGTTCTTCGGCAAGATCAAGCCGCAGCTCGCGGCCGGGCAGGAGACCGGCCGCGATCTCATCTGCGTCACCGACTGGCTCGCCGCCCGGATGATCCGCCTCGGCTGGGCCCAGAAGCTCGACGTCTCGCTGCTGCCCCACGCGTACACCAATCTCACCGAACAGTTCCGCGACCCCGACTGGGACCCGGGCCGCGCCCACTCCTACCCCTGGACCGGGATACCCGCCGTCATCGCCTACAACATCAGGGCGACCGGCGGCAGAAAGGTCGACTCCGTCTCCCAGCTGCTCGACGATCCGGCGCTCAAGGGCCGCGTCGGCTTTCTCACCGAGATGCGCGACACCGTCGGAATGACCCTGCTCGACCTGGGCAAGGACCCCGCGGCCTTCACCGACGCCGACTACGACGAGGCGCTCGCCCGGCTCCAGGAGGGCGTCGACAAGAAGCAGATCCGGCGCTTCACCGGCAACGACTACACCGCGGACCTCGCCAAGGGGGATCTGGCGGCCTGTATCGCCTGGGCCGGTGACGTCGTCCAGCTCCAGTCCGACAACCCGGACGTCCGATTCGCGATCCCGGCCGCCGGATACATCACCTCCAGCGACAATCTGCTGATCCCCGCCGGGGCCCGGCGGCAGCGGAACGCCACCCGGCTCATCGACCACTACTACGAGCCGCCCGTCGCCGCCCGGCTCGCCGCGTACATCAACTACGTCTGCCCGGTCGGCGGAGTCGGCGCGGAACTCGCGAAGATCGATCCGGATCTGGCCGCCAACACCCTGATCATCCCGGACCGGGCGACGGCCGCCAAGTCCCATGCCTTCCGCTCGCTGAGCGGCGAGGAGGAGAAGGCGTACGAGGAGAAGTTCGCCAAACTCATCGGCGCCTGACCCCGCCCCCGCCCGGCCCATCCCCGTTCACCACCGCTACCACCGGGACCGCGACCCATGACCGACAGCACCGAGGGCGGCGATCTCCGCCTCACCGGGATCAGCAAGACCTACGGCGGCTCCTTCACCGCCGTCCACCCACTGGATCTGACCGTGCCGGACGGCACGTTCTTCGCCCTGCTCGGCGCGTCGGGCTGCGGCAAGACCACCACCCTGCGGATGATCGCCGGCCTGGAGGACCCCACCACCGGCTCCGTCCTCCTCGGCGACCGCGACGTCACCCGGCTGCCGCCGTACAAACGCCCCGTCAACACGGTCTTCCAGAGCTACGCGCTCTTCCCCCATCTCAGCGTGTACGAGAACGTCGCCTTCGGCCTGCGCCGGCGAAGGGCCGCCCGGGTGCGCGAGCGGGTCGGCGACATGCTCGACCTCGTCCAGCTCGGCGACCTCGCGGCCCGCAGGCCGCACCAGCTCTCCGGCGGCCAGCAACAGCGCGTCGCCGTCGCCCGCGCGATCGTCAACCACCCTCGGGTGCTGCTGCTCGACGAGCCGCTCGGCGCGCTCGATCTCAAGCTGCGCCGTCAGATGCAGCTGGAGCTCAAGCGCATCCAGACCGAGGTCGGCATCACCTTCGTCCATGTCACCCACGACCAGGAGGAGGCCATGTCCCTGGCCGACACCGTCGCGGTGATGAACGGCGGACGGGTGGAGCAGCAGGGCGCGCCCGCCGAGCTGTACGAGAACCCCCGGACGACGTTCGTCGCCAACTTCCTCGGCACCTCCAACCTCATCGGGGCCGATGTGGTCTCCGCCGGCGGCGGCGAGGTCGTCGTGACGGCGTCCGGCGTCCGGCTGCGACTGCCCGCCGGGCGGTGCGCCACCACGCCGGCGGCCGGCGGAAGGCTGCTGGTGGGGATACGGCCGGAGAAGATGTCGCTGGTCCACCGGGACGAGGCGGACTCCGTCCCGGCCGGGCGGAATCGTTTCACCGGGACGATCGCCGCCGCCGGGTTCATCGGCGTCTCCACCCAGTACCTCATCGACAGCCCCCTCGGCCCCGGGGTGGAGGTGTACGTCCAGAACATCGAGCGCGACCCCCGGCTGACGCCCGGCGCGGAGGTCGTCGTCCACTGGAACCCGGAGCACAGCTTCGGGCTCGACGCGGCCCAGGACATCAACTCCGGGGTGGAGACGGCGGGAGACCCCTCATGACCGCCGCGAAGGCCCCGCCGGCCGCTGCTCCCCCGCCCGCCCCCTCCGCCCCGGCCGTCCCCCCGGTCCGCACCGCGCCCGCCCGCCGCCGGCTCACGCCGTACTGGCTGCTGCTGCCCGGTGTGCTCTGGCTGCTGGTCTTCTTCGCGCTGCCGATGGTCTACCAGGCCTCGACCTCGGTGCAGACCGGATCGCTGGAAGAGGGCTACACGGTCACCTGGCACTTCGCCGCCTACGGGGACGCCCTCGCCGAGTACTGGCCGCACTTCGTCCGCTCGGTGCTCTACGCGGGCACCGCGACCGCGCTCTGTCTGCTGCTGGGCTATCCGCTCGCGTATCTGATCGCCTTCCGGGCCGGCCGGTGGCGCGCGCTGCTGCTGGTCCTGGTGATCGCCCCGTTCTTCACCAGCTTCCTGATCCGCACCCTCGCCTGGAAGACGATCCTCGCGGACAGCGGCCCGCTGGTGGAGTTCCTCGGGGCGGTCGGGTTCCTGGAGGTCACCGGCCTGCTCGGCATGACCGAGGGCGACCGGGTGCTCGCGACCCCGCTGGCGGTGGTGACAGGACTGACGTACAACTTCCTGCCCTTCATGATCCTGCCGCTCTACACCTCGCTGGAGCGCATCGACCCCCGGCTCCACGAGGCGGCCGGGGACCTCTACGCCAGACCGTTCACCGCCTTTCGCC
The DNA here is from genome assembly GCF_039532665.1 of Streptomyces amakusaensis. Taxonomy (NCBI): domain Bacteria; kingdom Bacillati; phylum Actinomycetota; class Actinomycetes; order Kitasatosporales; family Streptomycetaceae; genus Streptomyces; species Streptomyces amakusaensis. The sequence continues at coordinate 504,732 of NZ_BAAASB010000002.1, forward strand.
GGGTGACCCTCCCGCTCTCCCTGCCCGGGGTCGTCTCCGGCACCCTGCTGACCTTCATCCCGGCCAGCGGCGACTACGTCAACGCCGAACTCCTCGGCTCCACCGACACCAAAATGGTCGGCAATGTCATTCAGTCGCAATTCCTGCGGGTGCTTGATTATCCGACCGCCGCCGCGCTGTCGTTCTTTCTCATGGCGATTGTGCTCATCATGGTCACCGTCTACATCCGGCGGGCCGGAACGGAGGATCTTCTCTGATGGCTCCGATCGTGTGGCTGCGCCGCAATATGGTGATCGTCGCCGGGCTGCTCACCCTCGCCTATCTGCTGCTGCCCAACCTCGTCGTGCTGGTGTTCTCCTTCAACGCGCCGGCCGGGAAATTCAACTACTCCTGGCGCGAGTTCTCCACCGCCGCCTGGCGGGACCCCTGCGGAGTGCCCGACCTCTGCGGCTCGCTCGCGCTCTCCCTCCAGATCGCCTTCTGGGCGACGGCCGGGGCCACCGCACTCGGGGTGATGATCGCCTTCGCGCTGGTCAGATACCGCTTCCGGGGGCGCGGCGCGGTCAACTCGCTCATCTTCCTGCCGATGGCGATGCCCGAGGTCGTGATGGCCGCCTCGCTGCTCACCCTCTTCCTCAACCTCGGCGCGGAACTGGGATTCCCCACCGTTCTCATCGCCCACACCATGTTCTGCCTCAGTTTCGTGGTGGTGGCGGTCAAGGCCCGGGTGCTGTCGATGGACCCCCGTCTGGAGGAGGCCGCCCGGGATCTCTACGCCGGTCCCGTACAGACCTTTCTGCGGGTCACACTGCCGATCGCCGCACCCGGCATCGCGGCGGGCGCGCTGCTCGCCTTCTCGCTCTCCTTCGACGATTTCATCATCACCAATTTCACCTCGGGAACCGCCGTCACCTTCCCCATGTTCGTCTGGGGCTCGGCCCAGCGCGGAACCCCCGTACAGATCAATGTCATCGGCACGGCCATGTTCGTCCTCGCCGTGCTGACCGTGGTCCTCGGACAGTTCGTCGCGGGCCGGCGGAGGAACCACACCCCGTCCTGACACCCGCGCACCCCGTGCACCCCGTACGCCAAGGAGTGGAAACCATGGCCCCAGCCGCCATGCCCGTCGCCTCGTCCCTCTCCGACGCCCGGCCCCTCGCCCTCTGGCTGGACGACCCCGCGAGACCCGGGGCCGAGCCCGCGCTCACCGGCGACGCGCACTGCGATCTCCTGGTCGTCGGCGGCGGCTACAGCGGACTGTGGACCGCGCTGCTCGCCAAGGAGCGCGACCCGGCCCGGGAGGTCGTGCTGATCGAGGGCCGGGAGACGGGCTGGGCGGCCTCCGGCCGCAACGGAGGCTTCTGCTCCGCCTCCCTCACCCATGGGCTCGGCAACGGTCTCGCCCGCTGGCCCCGGGAGATCGGCACCCTGGAACGGCTGGGCGAGCGGAACCTCGACGCCATCGAGGCGGCGGTCGCCGCGTACTCCATCGACTGCGACTTCGAGCGCACCGGCGCGATCGACATCGCGACCGAGCCGCACCAGCTGGCGGAGCTGGCCGAGCTGTACGAGACGTCCCGCTCGCTCGGACTCGACGGGCTCCGGCCGCTCGACCAGGACGCCGTCCGCGCCGAGGTGAACTCCCCGACCTTCCTCGGCGGGCTCTGGGACCGGCGCGGCACCGCGATGCTGAACCCGGCGCGGCTCGTCTGGGGCCTCACATCCGCCTGCCTCGGTCTCGGCGTACGGATCCACGAGAACACCCGGGCCCTGGACCTCGCCGCGTCCGGTGCCGGGATGGCCGTCCGCACCCCTTCCGGCCGGGTCTTCGCCCGCCGGGTCGCGCTGGGCACCAATATCTTCCCCTCGCTGGTCAGACGGGTGCGCCCCTACACCGTCCCGGTCTACGACTACGCCCTGGCGACCGAGCCGCTGACCGCCGGGCAGCTCGCGGAGATCGGCTGGCACGGCCGCCAGGGGCTGGCCGACGCGGCCAACCGGTTCCACTACTTCCGGCTCACCGCCGACCGGCGCGTCCTGTGGGGCGGTTACGACGCGGTCTACCCCTACGGCGGCCGGCTCCGCCCCGGCCTCGACCACCGGCCCGAGACCCATCTCCGGCTCGCCCGCCACTTCTTCCGCTGCTTCCCCCAGCTGGAGGGGGTCCGCTTCAGCCATGCCTGGGGCGGCGCGATCGACACCTGCTCCCGGTTCTCCGCCTTCTTCGGCACCGCCCACCGGGGCCGGGTCTCCTACGCCGCCGGGTATACGGGACTGGGCGTCGGGGCCTCCCGCTTCGGCGCGGAGGTGATGCTCGATCTGCTGGCCGGGGAGCGCACCGAGCGCACCGGGCTGGAGATGGTGCGCACCAAGCCGCTGCCGTTCCCGCCCGAGCCCCTCGCCTGGGCCGGGATCGGGATCACCCAGTGGTCGCTGGCCAGGGCGGACGCCAACGGCGGGCGGCGCAACGCCTGGCTGCGGACCATGGACCGGCTGGGGCTGGGCTTCGACAGCTGACCGGCTGCCCGCTCCCCGCCAAGTTTTCTACCAACGAGTAGGAGAAACCCGCGTCATACCCCGGGCCCGGCCCGCTCTCTGAGTGCGACGGCGCGCACAGCGCCGGCGGACACCACACGGAATCAGGGACGGAGGCCGGGAGATGACCGGTTCGGGGGCCAAGGCAGCGGTGGAGTGGCTGGTATCGGCGGCGCCGGACCCCGGTGCCTGCCGGTGGCGGTGGGAGCGCGACCCGCTGGGGATCGCCCTGCTGCCCGCCGGCCGGCGCTGGGACGTGCTGATTCTGCCCGGCCGGCTCGGGCATCCCGCGCTGGAGGTGCTGAACAGGCTGGTCCACCGGCCGGGGCCGGTGCTCGCCGACGTCAAGGACGCCCGGCTGGGCTTCTTCGTACCGCCGGGCACCGCCGACCGCTGGATCGGGACCGGTGTGCGCGGCGCGGGCGAGGGCACCTGGATCGTGGTCCCGTATCCGGGCCGTCCGGCCGGCGGCGGGATCCACTGGCTGATCGCGCCGGACGGCTCCGGCGCCCTCACCGATCCGGCGCTGCTGGAGCTGGCGATGCACGAGGCCGCGGCGGACCTGGCCCGGGGCGAGGGCGAAGGCGAGTGAACGCGCGATGTTTGTCCGCCGAGTCTGTCCAAAGCCTTGACAAGCCCATTGGTCTGGACCAAATTGTCCGCGCTCCCACTTCCCACCCCCCATGCACGGAGGCAGTTGTGGAACGCACCAGAGACCGCAGGACAGACCGGCTCAGAGGAAGCGCCCGGGGCCGCCGCTCCCCGGGCCGCCCCAGCCGGTGGACGGCCGTTCTCTCGGCCGTCCTGCTCACACTCGGCGGGATCGTCGCCACGGCGAGCACCGCGCGGGCCGCCGACAGCGAACTCGCCGTCAACGGAGGCTTCGAGGCCGGGCTCACCGGCTGGAGCTGCTCGGCGGGCAGCGGCGCGGCCGTCACCTCACCCGTCCACGGCGGCGTCTCGGCCCTGAAGGCCACGCCCGCCGGCGGCGACAACGCCAAGTGCTCCCAGACGGTCAATGTCCAGCCCAACTCGTCCTACAGCCTGAGCGGCTGGGTCCAGGGCGGCTACGCCTACCTCGGCGTCACCGGCACCGGCACCGGTGATGTCTACGCCTGGACGCCCTCCGCGCCCAGCTGGCAGAAGCTCTCCACCACCTTCCGCACGGGCGCGACGACCACCTCCGTGACCCTCTACACCCACGGCTGGTACGGCACCGCCGCCTACCACGCCGACGACATCTCCCTCTTCGGACCCGGCGGCGAACCGGTCCGGGTCCCGGCCGCCCCCACCGGCCTGACCGCCGGATCGCCCGGCTCCACCTCCGTACCGCTCAGCTGGACCCCGGTCGCGGGGGCCACCGACTACCACGTCTACCAGGGCACGGCCAAGGTCGCCTCGGTCACCGGGGCCTCGGCCACGGTCACCGGGCTCACCCCGCTGACCTCGTACAGCTTCCAGGTCACCGCGTCCAACAGCGCCGGCGAGTCGGCCAAATCGGCCGCGGTGAGCGCCACCACCACCTCCGGCGGCACCCCGGGCGGCGGGCTCCCGGCCCACGCCCTCGTCGGCTATCTTCACACCAGCTTCGCCAACGGCTCCGGCTACACCCGGCTCGCCGACGTCCCCGAGTCCTGGGACGTCATCAATCTGGCCTTCGGTGAACCGACCTCGGTCACCTCCGGGGACATCCGCTTCGGCCTCTGCCCGGTCGCCGAGTGCCCGAACGTCGAGTCCGCCGCCGAGTTCAAGGCCGCCGTCAAGGCCAAGCAGGCGGCGGGCAAGAAGGTGCTGATCTCCATCGGCGGCCAGAACGGCCAGGTCCAGCTCGCCTCCACGGGCGCGCGCGACCTCTTCGTCTCCTCCGTCTCGAAGATCATCGACGAGTACGGGCTCGACGGGCTGGACATCGACTTCGAGGGCCACTCCCTGTCGCTGAACACCGGTGACACGGACTTCCGCTCGCCGACCACCCCGGTCGTCGTCAATCTGATCTCGGCGGTCAAGTCCCTCAAGGCGAAGTACGGCAAGGACTTCATCCTCACCATGGCCCCGGAGACCTTCTTCGTCCAGCTGGGCTACCAGTTCTACGGCTCCGGCCCCTGGGGCGGCCAGGACCCGCGCGCCGGATCGTATCTCCCGGTCATCCACGCCCTGCGGGACGACCTGACCATGCTCCACGTCCAGCACTACAACTCCGGCCCGATCATGGGCCTGGACAACCAGTACCACACCATGGGCAGCGCGGACTTCCACATCGCGATGGCCGACATGATGCTCACCGGCTTCCCCGTCGCGGGCAACCAGTCACGGATCTTCCCGCCGCTCCGCGCCGACCAGGTGGCCATCGGTCTGCCGGCCTCCACCCAGGCGGCGGGCGGTCACACCTCGCCGGCCGAGGTCAACAAGGCGCTCGACTGTCTGACGAAGAAGACCAACTGCGGCTCCTACCAGACCCATGGCACCTGGCCCGCGCTGCGCGGGCTGATGACCTGGTCGATCAACTGGGACCGTTACAACCAGTGGCAGTTCTCGCGGAACTTCGACGCGTACACCTGGAGCTGACCAGCAGGATCACCGCGCCCAGCAGCCAGCTGCCGAGCACGTCCAGCGGCCAGTGATAGCCGCGCAGCACCAGTCCGGCGCCCGTCGCCAGGGTCAGCACCCCGGCGGCGGGCGCCGTCCATCCCAGCCGGGGGTACGCGAGGAGCAGCAGGGCCGCACCGCCGTAGGCCACCATCGCGGTCGCGGTGTGGCCGGAGGGGTAGTAACCGGTCGCGTCGGTCAGCGGGCCCGGGCGGGCGATCAGCGCCTTCAGCGGTACGACGAGCGCGGGGACGGCGGCCATGGCCAGCACGGCGGCCAGTGCCTCGTACCGTCTGCGCGCGCCGTCCCGCCACAGGGTGTACGCGACGGCCGCGGCGAGCACCGGCAGCGCGACCGGGAGGGAGCCGAGGTCGGCGAGGAGTTCGGTGAGCGGCTCGGGGCCGCGGCCGAAGAGGGTCCGGCCGGCTCGCTCGTCGAGGGAGCGGAGCGGTCCGCCGGTCGCGACCTGCTGGCTGACCAGGGCGAAGAGCGCCGCGCACAGCACGATCGGCAGCAGGCCGAACAGGGCCGTGAAGAAGGCCGGCGGCCTCGGAACAGGGGGGGTGGTTCCGAGACGGCCGGCCTGATCGGGCTGCCGCACGCCCCGGGGGGTTTGGGACGAGCGGCCGTCCGATCGGTGAGGAGTTCCGGAACCTGAGGCTCCGGTGGTGTGCGCGAAGGCACGACCGGGGCGGTGCTGGGGAAGCCCCGACCCGGAATCGCCCGCAGCTCCCTGCGGGCGGGGTGTTTCTCTCATCTGCAGAAACCGTACGGCAGGGGTGGGAGGACCGACAGGCGGATTCCCATCCCGCCATCGGCCCCCCACACCTTCTTCACAGGTCGCGACCGTTCCGCCTGTTCACGGTTCATACGTTCGGACCTTTCGGATATGGGTACGGAAACCGGCCGGGCTGGTTCCGTCACCCGCTCCGTCGCCGGTCAGAGGCCTTCGAACGCCCGCTCGATGATGTCCAGGCCCTCATTGAGAAGATCCTCGCCGATCACCAGCGGCGGCAGGAAACGCAGCACATTGCCGTAGGTGCCACAGGTCAGGACCAGCAGCCCCTCCGCGTGGCACGCCTTGGCCAGCGCGGCGGTCGCCGCCGCCGCCGGCTTCTTCGTCTCCCGGTCCTCCACCAGCTCGATCGCGATCATCGCACCCCGGCCGCGGATGTCGCCGATGAGGTCGAACTTCTCCGCCATGGCGGTCAGCCGGCCCTTCATGACCTCCTCGATACGCCTGGCCCGCGCGTTGAGGTCCAGCTCCCGCATCGTCTCGATCGCGCCCAGCGCACCCGCGCAGGCCACCGGGTTGCCGCCGTACGTACCGCCCAGACCGCCCGCGTGCGGGGCGTCCATGATCTCGGCGCGGCCGGTGACGGCGGCGAGCGGCAGACCGCCCGCGATGCCCTTCGCGGTGGTGATCAGATCCGGGACGACGCCCTCGTCCTCACAGGCGAACCACTGGCCCGTGCGGCAGAAGCCCGACTGGATCTCGTCCGCCACGAACACGATCCCGTTGTCCTTGGCGAACCGCGCGATCGCCGGCAGGAAGCCCTTCGCCGGCTCGATGAAGCCGCCCTCGCCGAGCAGCGGCTCAATGATGATCGCGGCGACGTTCTCCGCCCCGATCTGCTTGCTGATCTGATCGATGGCCTGCGCCGACGCCTCCGCCCCGGCGTTCTCGGCACCCGTCGGCCAGCGGTAGCCGTACGCCACCGGCACCCGGTAGACCTCCGGCGCGAACGGCCCGAAGCCCTGCTTGTACGGCATGTTCTTGGAGGTCAGCGCCATCGTCAGATTGGTACGCCCGTGGTAGCCGTGGTCGAAGACCACGACCGCCTGCCGCTTCGTGTACGCGCGAGCGATCTTCACCGCGTTCTCGACCGCCTCGGCGCCCGAGTTGAACAGCGCCGACTTCTTCGCGTGATCACCCGGGGTCAGCTCGGCCAGCGCCTCCGCGACCTCCACATACCCCTCGTACGGCGTCACCATGAAACAGGTGTGGGTGAACTCCGCCAGCTGCGCCGACGCCCGGCGCACCACCGCCTCCGCACTTGCGCCGACACTCGTCACCGCGATACCGGAACCGAAGTCGATCAGCCGGTTCCCATCCACGTCCTCAATGATCCCGCCCCCCGCCCGCGCCGTGAACACGGGCAGCACCGACCCCACCCCCGCCGCGACCACCGAGGCCCGCCGAGCCTGCAGCTCGACCGACTTCGGTCCGGGAATGGCGGTGACCACACGGCGCTCCTGCGGGATCGCGGTCATAACGGGCTCCTGAGTGTCTTCGGGACGCGACTGTGACTCTTCCCCCGCAGGCTAGGTCCGCGACCCGGCCCCCGGCACGCGCCGTTCGGGAGTGTTCCACCCGGGCCCTTGTCCGCACCGGACAGGGCTCCGGCGGGCCCCTGTGCCGGACCCCGGGCCCTCCCGCACCGGGAGAATCGGTGAACCGCCCGTGTCAGGGCACTAGATTGACGGTGCACAGAGCGGGCCTGGCTGGTCAGGGGGCAGCAGTAGATGGAATCCGAAGGCGCATTCGACGTACGCGGCACACATCCCGGTTCGGTGCCACGGCCCGCCGGGCCGCCGAACCTGCCGGGAGCGCCGCCCGTCCCCGGCCACGCGCCCACCGCCCGGCCGTCCGTCGCCGACTGGCTCCGCATGCCCCGGCCCGCCGCCGCCCCCGGCATCTGGCGACTGGGCCACCGGGACCGCCCCGAGGAAGAGCCGGACCAGGTACCCGGACGCCAACTGCTCAGCGGCGCGCTCATCGCCTTCCTCGCGGGCTGGCTGCTCTGGTCGCTGCTCACCCACGACTACCTTGAGGGGTGGTGGATCTTCATCGACAACTGGTGGATGCTGCCCCTCCAATGGGTGCTTCCCGACTCCTGGAGGAACCGGGACAACCCCGAGGGGGTCGAACTCTTCGCCGCGTTCGCCTATCTCTACATCGGGCTTCTGCTAAGCCTCATCTCGGTCGGCATGGGACGGGTCGGGAACTGGTCCGAGGTCTGGAAACGCTACGGCGTACCGCTGTGGCCCCTCTTCGTTCTGGTGCAGAGCGACTGGCGGGACAAGCCGAAAACCACCGAGTTGCTCCAGTGGGCCTCCGGCGTCTACTACGTCCTGTTCGCCCTCGCCATTGTCGCTGTCGTCGCGCGTGTCGGCACCTGGCCCGTCCTCCAGCGTCGGCGCGGCGGGCCCGAGCAGGCTCCGCCGCCCCCGGAGACGGACCCCGGGGAGTGGCCCGAGCTGCGCTCCGCCGGACTCTCCGACACCGCGCACCAGCTCACCGAAGCCACCCGCGGCGGAGCACTCGGAGATGTCGACTACGCGCGGATCCGGCGAGCCTGGCAGGGCGTCCAGGCACGGCCGGACCTTCTCGCCTCCTTCGCCGAGACGGTGCGCCGGCACGGGGCGGCCGCCTGCGCCCACCCCTCGGGCCTGCGCGATCTGCCGGTCCGCACCGCCGTCCACGACCTCGCCTCCGGACAGGTGCGCATCGGCACCGCCGCCGACGACCCCCGCAACCCCTACCCCCGCCGCACCACCGGCCTCGCCCTCGACCCCTCGTTGCTCGGTACCTCGCTGGTGGCCGTCGGGCCGTCGGGGGCGGGGAAGAGTGTGAGGTTGGTGAGGCCGGTGGTGGAGTCGATGTGTCTGCTGGCGCTGGCGAACCGGGCGGCGGTGGTGATGGTGGCCGGGCAGGGGGGCGGAGGGCCGACGGGGGACGGGGCATTCGATTTGGTGATCCCGGTGGGGCGGCCGGGGGCGACGCACGACCTCGATCTCTACGGGGGGGCCGACGACCCGGACGAGGCGGCCCGGATGATCGCGGAGGCGCTGGTCGGCGATCTCGCGGCCACGCTGCCCGGAGGGGACAGCGGACGGGCCGCCACCGCGCTGGCGCAGCTGATCGGGCCGTACCGACATGTCCACGGACGCTTTCCCGCCGTACCCGAGCTGCGGGAACTCCTCGGCGGCGCGCCCGCCGCGACGGCGGGGCTCAGGGCCGCGCTGGAGGGGAAGGGCGGCCCGTCGGCCGCCGCGCAGCTGAGGGAGCTGGACGCCAGGGAGCGCCAGTCGGCCCGCGCCGACGACGTCGGGGTGCTGCTCGCCGAGCGGATCGCCTTCCTCGACCGCCCGGCCTTCGCGGACTCCTTCCGCACCGACGGCAGCGGCCGTCAGTTCTCGCTGCGCGCCATCGAGCACCCCCTGCGGGTCCGGATCGACCTCCCCGAGCGCGGCCACGCCGAGGCCTCCCGGATCGTCGCCCGGCTGGTGCTGGCCCAGTTCACCGAGGCCGTGCTGGGCCGCGCCGACCGCTCGCTGTTCGCCGCGCTGATCCTGGACGACGCCACGCACACCGTCACCGCCGACTCCGTCCGCGCCATCCAGCGGCTCCGCTCCGCCAACGCCGGGGTCCTCCTCGCGCTGCGCACCCTGGAGGACGTGCCCGAGCAGCTGCGCGGCCCGCTGCTCGGCGCGGTCGGCTGCCGGATGGCGTTCGCCGGACTCGCCCCCTGGGACGGCAATCGCTTCGCCGAGGCCTGGGGCACCGAGTGGGTGCAGACCCGCGACGTCACCAACCGGCAGATCGTCTCCGACGAGCCCCTCACCAAGGCGATGCACCTGATGCGCCGCCTGGTCACCGGCCGGGCGGTCACCGCCGAGGCGGTCACCGTCCGCGAGGTCGAGCGCGCCCGCTGGTCCGCCTCGGACCTCGCCCATCAGGTGCCCGCGGGGCACGCGGTGCTCTCCCTGACGACCGTACGGGGAGAGCACACACCGCCCCTGCTGGTGGACCTGAGGACATAACCGGCGGACGCCCATGAGCTGGCAGAATCGAAGCAAGCCGTTCATACGGGACGGCGGCCCCCGCCGGAAACCCCCGCCGGAAACCCCCAGGTCACTGAAGGTCCCATGCCGCCCACCCTCGCCTCCCTGCTCCAGCACTCGGCGCTGAAGCTCACCGTGCGCGCCGGGGAGGGCCGGCTGGCGACCCCGGTGCGCTGGGCGCACGTCAGCGAGCTGGCCGACCCCGTCCCGTATCTGGAGGGCGGCGAACTCCTCCTCGTCACCGCGATGACCCTGGACGCCGAGGACGCCGACGCCATGCGCCGCTACGTCCGCAGACTGGACCGCGCGGGCGTCGTCGGGCTCGGCTTCGCCGTCGGCGTCTTCTACGAGGACATCCCGGACGCGCTCCTGACCGCCGCCCGGGAGGAGGACTTCCCGCTCCTCGCCGTCCCCCGCCGCACCCCCTTCCTCGCCATCAGCAAAGCCGTCTCCGCGGCGATCGCGGCCGACACCTACCGCGCGGTGACCGCCGGATTCGAGGCCCAGCGCGAGCTGACCCGGGCGGCCCTCGCCGACGGCCCCGGCGCGGTCGTCGCCCGGCTCGCCGCCCATGTCGACGGCTGGGCCGCGCTCTACGACGCCTCCGGAGCCGTCCTCGCCGCCTCCCCCGACTGGGCCGGCCGCCGCGCCGCCCGGCTCACCGACGACGTGGCACGGCTGCGCGAGCGCCCCGCGCCCGCCAGCGCCGTCGTCGCCGACACCGGAGACGACCGGGTGGAACTCCAGTCCCTGGGCACCGGCCGGCGGGTGCGCGGGGCCCTCGCGGTCGGCACCGGAGCGCCGCTGGGCACCGCCGAGCGGTACGCGGTGCACTCCGCCGTCGCCCTGCTCACCCTCGCCACCGAACGCTCCCGCTCCCTCCAGCGGGCCGAGCAGCGCCTCGGCGCGGCGGTGCTGCGCATGCTGCTCTCGGACGGCCCGGAGCACGCCCGAGCCGTCGCCGGGGACCTGTACGGCACCCTCCTGGACCACCCCTTCCGGCTGCTGATCGCCGAAGGCGCGCCCGTGCCCGCGCTCGCCGAGTTCCTCGACTCGGCGGCCTCCCGAGCGGGCGAGACCGTCCTCACCGTCCCCGAGGGCGAGAAGCGCCTCGTGGTGCTCGCCGCCGACGGCGGCGCGGTGCTCGCCGCCTGCCTCGCCGCGTACGGGGCGGCGGAGCCGGGCGGTCCGGCGGCCGTCCTCGGGCTCTCGGCCCCCGCCGGACCGGAGGGGGCGGCCGCCGCGTACCGGCAGGCCGAAGCGGCCCTCGCGGTCGCCCGCCGGCGCGGCCGGGCGCTGGTCGGCCACGAGGAGCTGGCGGCGGGCTCGCTCCTGCCCCTCCTCGCCGACGACGCGGTGCGCGCCTTCGCGGACGGGACGCTGAGCGCGCTGCGCGCCCACGACGCCAAGGGCCGGGGCGATCTGACGGCCTCGCTGCGGGCCTGGCTCTCCCGCCACGGGCAGTGGGACGCCGCCGCCGCCGACCTGGGGGTCCACCGCCACACGCTGCGCCACCGGATGCGCCGGGTCGAGGAGATCCTCGGCCGCTCACTGGACGACCCGGACGTACGGATGGAACTGTGGCTGGCGCTGAAGACCGCGGCGGCGGCCCCCGCCGCCGAGCGACCGGCCGAGGAGCGACCGGGCGAGTGACCGGCCGGGCGTCCCGGGGCGGGACCCGCACCCGGTCCGCGCCAAAGCGTAGGGAAGCGTCCGCCGACCACTCCACCCCGGACAAACGCGGGAACGCCCTTCCGGTCCTACCGTGGTCGGACGCACCCCCATCCGCTCACCCCATCTACTTCGGAAGGGCCGGGACATGACCTCCACCCACGCCTTCTGGCTCGCAGGCCGCCAGGCCACCGGCGAGACCTCCTTCGACGTCACCAACTCGTGGGACGGACGTCTCGTCGGCAAGGTCTCCATCCCGACCGAGGCACAGGTCGAGGAGGCCGTCGCCGCCGCGTACGCCGTCCGCGACGAGTTCGCCGCCACCCCGGCCCATGTCCGCGCCGCCGCGCTCGACCATGTCTCCCGGCGGCTCGCGGAGCGCACCGAGGAGATCGCCCTGCTGATCTCCGCCGAGAACGGCAAGCCCGTCAAGTGGGCCCGGGGCGAGGTCGGCCGCGCCGTCTCCGTGTTCCGGTTCGCCGCCGAGGAGGCCCGCCGCTTCAACGGCGGCGAGGCCCAGCGCCTGGACACCGACGCGGGCGGCGTCGGCAGGCTCGCCCTCACCCGCCGTATCCCCCGGGGCGTCGTCCTCGGCATCTCGCCCTTCAACTTCCCGCTGAACCTGAGCGCCCACAAGGTCGCCCCGGCCATCGCGGCGGGCGCGCCGATCATCCTGAAGCCCGCCCCGGCCACCCCGCTCTCCGGGCTGCTCCTGGGCGAGCTGCTGGCCGAGACCGAGCTGCCGGCGGGCTCCTGGTCCGTGCTGCCGGTCCCCAACGACCGGATGCCCGCGCTGGTCCAGGACGAGCGCCTGCCGGTGATCTCCTTCACCGGCTCGGGACCGGTCGGCTACTCGATCATGGACTCGGTGCCCCGCAAGCACTGCACCCTGGAGCTGGGCGGCAACGGCGCGGCCGTCGTCCTCGGCGACTGGGCCTCCGAGGCGGACCTCGACTGGGCGGCCGGCCGCATCGCCACCTTCTCCAACTACCAGGGCGGCCAGTCCTGTGTCTCGGTCCAGCGGGTGATCGTCGACACCTCCGTCCACGACCGGCTGCTGCCGAAGATCGTCGCGGCCGTCGAGGCCCAGGTCACCGGCGACCCGTCCGACCCGGCCACCGATGTCGGCCCGCTGGTCGGCGAGGACGCCGCCAAGCGCGTCGAGTCCTGGGTGGACGAGGCGGTCTCGGCCGGCGCGAAGCTGCTCACCGGCGGCGTCCGCGACCGGGCGAGCTACGCGCCCACCGTCCTCGCCGAGGTCCCGGCCGGGGTCACCATCGCCGACGAGGAGGTCTTCGGCCCGGTCCTCACGGTCACCCGGGTGGACGGCGAGGCCGAGGCCTTCGCCGCGGTCAACGACTCCCCGTACGGCCTCCAGGCGGGCGTCTTCACCCATGACCTCCAGACCGCGTTCCGCGCCCACCGGGCGCTGGAGGTCGGCGGCGTGATCATCGGCGACGTTCCCTCCTACCGCGCCGACCAGATGCCCTACGGCGGGGTCAAGCAGTCCGGCACCGGCCGGGAGGGCGTCGCCTCCGCGATGGCCGACTACACCTACGAGCGGGTGCTCGTCCTCACCGGCCTCGCGCTGTAGAGGTACGCGAGGTACGAGAGGTACGGAGAAGGCCGGAGCCCGCTGTGCGGGGGCTCCGGCCTTCTCGCGCACCCGGGGCTCCCGGCCCCGAACGGCCCGCACGTTCGCCCGACTGCGCCCGGGGGCTGGTGGACCCGCCCGGAATCGGATAGTACGGACGGGTAGCACCCGGCCGATGGAGGCCCCCCGGCCCCGCCCGCCGACGCCCGGAATCCCGACTCGCGGCGAGGTGAACCTCATGACCGCCCCACTGGAGAAGAACCGGCCCCCCAAGGTCACCGAACAGGAGGCGCGGCAGGTCGCCGAGGCCGCCCGGGAGCGGGACTGGCGCAGACCCAGCTTCGCCAAGGAGCTGTTCCTCGGCCGCTTCCGGCTCGATCTGATCCATCCGCACCCCCTGCCGGCCGCCGAGGACGTCCGGCGCGGCGAGGAGTTCCTCGCCCGGCTGCGGGAGTTCTGCGAGACCCGGATCGACGGCGCGCTCATCGAGCGCGAGGCCCGCGTCCCCGACGAGGTGATCAACGGCCTCAGGGAGCTGGGCGCGCTCGGCATGAAGATCGACATCAAGTACGGCGGTCTCGGCCTCACCCAGGTGTACTACAACAAGGCCCTCGCCCTGATCGGCTCGGCCAGCCCGGCCGTCGGCGCGCTGCTCTCCGCCCATCAGTCGATCGGCGTGCCGCAGCCGCTGAAGACCTTCGGCACCGAGGAGCAGAAGGCCGCCTTCCTGCCCCGCCTCGCCCGTCACGACATCTCGGCCTTCCTCCTCACCGAGCCCGACGTGGGCTCCGACCCCGCCCGGCTGGCCACCACGGCCGTGCCCGACGGCGAGGACTACGTCCTGGACGGCGTGAAGCTGTGGACCACCAACGGGGTCGTCGCCGATCTCCTGGTGGTGATGGCCCGGGTCCCGGAGTCCGAGGGACACCGGGGCGGCATCACCGCCTTCGTCGTCGAGGCCGCGTCCGAGGGCATCACCGTCGAGCACCGCAACGCCTTCATGGGGCTGCGCGGTCTGGAGAACGGCGTCACCCGCTTCCACCGGGTCCGGGTCCCGGCGGTCAACCGCATCGGCCCCGAGGGAGCGGGTCTCAAGATCGCCCTCACCACCCTCAACACCGGGCGTCTCTCCCTCCCCGCGATGTGTGTGGGCGCGGGGAAGTGGTGTCTGAAAATCGCCCGTGAATGGTCGGCGGAGCGTGAGCAGTGGGGGAGACCGGTCGCCCGGCACGAGGCCGTCGGCGCGAAGATCTCCTTCATCGCCGCCACCACCTTCGCGCTCGAAGCCGTACTCGACCTCTCCTCCCAGCTGGCCGACGAGGACCGCAACGACATCCGGATCGAGGCGGCCCTCGCCAAGCTGTACGGCTCCGAGATGGCCTGGCTGATGGCCGACGAACTGGTCCAGATCCGCGGTGGCCGGGGCTTCGAGACCGCCGACTCGCTCGCGGCCCGCGGCGAGCGCCCGGTCCCGGCCGAACAGCTGCTCCGCGATCTGCGCATCAACCGGATCTTCGAGGGCTCCACCGAGATCATGCATCTGCTGATCGCCCGTGAGGCGGTCGACGCCCATCTCTCGGTGGCCGGCGAGCTCATCGACCCCGAGGTCTCGCTCGGCGACAGGGCCAGAGCGGGCGGCCGGGCCACCGCCTTCTACGCCCGCTGGCTCCCCCAGCTGGTCGCGGGCCCCGGCGGGCTGCCCGGCTCGTACCGCGAATTCCACCCCAAGGGCCACCCGGACCTCGCCGTCCATCTGCGGTACGTCGAACGCTCGGCCCGCAAGCTCGCGCGCTCCACGTTCTACGGGATGTCCCGCTGGCAGGGCCGGATGGAGACCAAACAGGGCTTCCTCGGCCGGATCGTCGACATCGGGGCGGAACTCTTCGCGATGAGCGCCGCCTGTGTGCGGGCGGAGCTGCTGCGGAGCGGGGAGGGGCCGGGCCGGGAGGCCTACCAGCTGGCCGACGTGTTCTGCCGGCAGGCCCGTATCAGGGTGGAGGAGCTGTTCACCCGGCTGTGGTCGAACACCGACGACATCGACCACCGGGTCGTGGAAGGGGTGCTCTCGGGCCGGTACACCTGGCTGGAGGAGGGCATCGTCGACCCCAGCGGCGAGGGCCCCTGGATCGCGGACGCGACCCCGGGCCCCTCGGTCGAGGAGAACGTCCACCGCCCGATCCCCTGACCGTCCCAGGACCGTTCGGGGCCGTCTCCGGGCCGTCCCCGGACCGTTCCCGGCCTCCGAGGGAACTCCGTACCGGCACCGCTGTCCTGAAGCGGTGTCTTTACGGCCACAATGGGGGGATGAGCGACAGCCCATCTCCCCTCGCCGACCCGCACATCGCCTTCGATCCGACCGACGGACGCCGGGACATCGTCGTCCTCGGCTCCACCGGCTCCATCGGAACCCAGGCCATCGACCTCGTCCTGCGCAACCCCGACCGCTTCCGCGTCACCGCGCTCTCCGCCGCCGGCGGACGGGTCGGGCTGCTCGCGGAGCAGGCCAGGCGGCTGCGGGTCGAGACGGTCGCGGTCGCCCGGGAGGAGGCCGTCCCCGCGCTGCGCGAGGCGCTGGCGGCCGAGTACGGCTCCGAGCCGCTGCCCGAGATCCTCGCCGGGCCGGCGGCTGCCGCGGAACTCGCGGCCTCCGAGTGCCACACCGTGCTCAACGGCATCACCGGCTCCATCGGCCTCGCCCCCACCCTCGCCGCGCTCACGGCGGGCCGCACCCTGGCCCTCGCCAACAAGGAGTCGCTCATCGTCGGCGGGCCGCTGGTGAAGGCCGTCGCGGCACCCGGCCAGATCATCCCGGTGGACTCCGAGCACACCGCCATCTTCCAGTCGCTGGCCGCCGGCACCCGCGCCGACGTCCGCAAGCTGATCGTCACCGCCTCCGGCGGCCCCTTCCGCGGCCGCACCCGGGCCGAGCTGGCCGACGTCACCCCCGCCGCCGCCCTCGCCCACCCCACCTGGGCCATGGGCCCAGTGATCACGGTCAACAGCGCGACCCTGGTCAACAAGGGCCTGGAGGTCATCGAGGCGCACCTCCTCTACGACGTGCCCTTCGACCGCATCGAGGTCGTCGTCCACCCCCAGTCGTACGTCCACTCGATGGTGGAGTTCACCGACGGCTCCACCATCGCCCAGGCCACCCCGCCCGACATGACCGGCTCGATCGCCGTCGGCATCGGCTGGCCCGAGCGGGTCCCCGACGCGGCCCCGTCCTTCGACTGGACCAAGGCCTCCTCCTGGGAATTCCTCCCCCTCGACACCGAGGCCTTCCCCTCCGTGGGGCTCGCCCGCCGGGTGGGGGAGCTGGGCGGCACCGCCCCGGCGGTGTTCAATGCCGCGAACGAGGAGTGCGTGGACGCGTTTCTCGCCGGACGGCTGCCGTTCAACGGAATCATGGATACGGTCACCGAAGTCGTCGCCGAACACGGAGCCCCCGACCGGGGAACTCCGCTGACGGTGTCGGACGTCCTGGAAGCGGAGAGCTGGGCCCGGGCCAGGGCCCGGGAACTGGCAGGCAAAGCCACAGCGGAGGCGCGCGCATGACGTTGCTGTTGACGGTCCTCGGCATAGCGCTGTTCGCCGTGGGACTGCTGTTCTCCATCGCCTTCCACGAGCTGGGCCATCTCTCGACGGCCAAGCTCTTCGGCATCCGGGTCCCCCAGTACATGGTCGGCTTCGGCCCGACCCTGTGGTCC
Source organism: Streptomyces amakusaensis (assembly GCF_039532665.1). Classification (NCBI taxonomy): domain Bacteria; kingdom Bacillati; phylum Actinomycetota; class Actinomycetes; order Kitasatosporales; family Streptomycetaceae; genus Streptomyces; species Streptomyces amakusaensis. Next base: position 521,673 of record NZ_BAAASB010000002.1, read on the forward strand.
CGCACCAAGGGCGAGACGGAGTACGGCGTCAAGGCCATCCCCATGGGCGGCTACATCCGCATGATCGGGATGTTCCCGCCCGGCGCCGACGGCCGGGTCGAGGCCCGCTCCACCTCGCCCTGGCGCGGCATGATCGAGGACGCCAGGACCGCCGCGTACGAGGAACTCCAGCCGGGCGACGAGAAGCGGCTCTTCTACACGCGCAAGCCGTGGAAGCGCGTGATCGTCATGTTCGCCGGGCCGTTCATGAATCTGGTCCTCGCCGTCGCGATCTTCCTCGGCGTCGCCATGGGCTTCGGCTTCGCCACCCAGACCACCGAGGTCGCGGGCGTCCCCCAGTGCGTCATCGCGCAGAGCGAGGACCGTACGAAGTGCGTCCCCGGCGACCCCGCGTCCCCCGCCAAGGCGGCCGGACTCAAGGTCGGCGACAAGATCGTCGCCTTCGACGGCAAGCCGGTGAACGACTGGGCCGGCCTCTCCGGCCTGATCCGCGACACCACCGGCAGCGCCGAGGTCACCATCGAGCGCGACGGCGAGCGGCAGACCCTGCGCGCCGATCTGATCACCAACAAGGTGGTCGCGAAGGACTCCGACGGCGAGGTCGTCCCCGGGAAGTTCGTGGAGGCCGGCTACCTCGGCTTCGCGGCCAGGACCGAGATCATGCCGCTCTCCTTCCCCGACTCCGTGGACCGCATGGGCGGCATGCTGGAGAACGGGGTGGAGTCGATCATCGCGCTCCCCGCCAAGGTCCCCGACCTGTGGAACGCGGCCTTCGGCGACGGCGAACGCAAGGACGACTCCCCGGTCGGCGTCGTCGGCGCGGCCCGCATCAGCGGCGAGGTGATGAACCTCGACGTCCCCACCCAGAACATCGTGGCCAGCTTCATGCTGCTGCTCGCGGGCTTCAACCTCTCGCTCTTCCTCTTCAACATGCTGCCGCTGCTGCCGCTGGACGGCGGACACATCGCGGGAGCGCTCTGGGAGTCCGCGCGCCGCAAGGTCGCCCGGCTCTTCAAGCGGCCCGACCCCGGCCCCTTCGACGTCGCCAAGCTGATGCCGGTCGCCTACGTGGTGGCGGGGATCTTCATCTGCTTCACGCTGCTGGTACTGGTCGCGGACATCGTCAATCCGGTCAAGATCAGCTGATCCGCCGACGGGTCCCGACCCGGCCGGGCACACGGGACCCCCGGTGCCCGGCCGCTCATCAATCCGGCGGTTTCTCCGCGCGCGATGTGCTTGTCGTAACCGAGGTGCCGTAATCTCGGACCCTGGAGCCCGCCGATTCGGGACCTCGATCCACACCTTGGGGTTGCACAGCACATGACCGCGATTTCTCTCGGTATGCCTTCCGTTCCGACCAAACTCGCCGACCGGCGGGTCACCCGGAAGATTCAGGTCGGCTCGGTCGCCGTCGGCGGCGACGCCCCCGTCTCCGTGCAGTCGATGACCACCACACGGACCTCCGACATCGGCGCCACCCTCCAGCAGATCGCCGAGCTGACCGCCTCCGGCTGCCAGATCGTCCGGGTCGCCTGCCCCACCCAGGACGACGCCGACGCGCTCTCCGTGATCGCCCGCAAGTCGCAGATCCCGGTCATCGCCGACATCCATTTCCAGCCGAAGTACGTCTTCGCCGCCATCGACGCCGGCTGCGCCGCGGTCCGGGTGAACCCCGGCAACATCAAGCAGTTCGACGACAAGGTCAAGGAGATCGCCGCGGCGGCCTCCGCCTCCCGCACCCCGATCCGCATCGGCGTCAACGCTGGCTCGCTCGACGCGCGGCTGCTGGCCAAGTACGGCAAGGCCACCCCCGAGGCGCTCGTCGAGTCCGCCCTCTGGGAGGCCTCCCTCTTCGAGGAGCACGGCTTCCAGGACATCAAGATCTCGGTCAAGCACAACGACCCGGTCGTGATGGTCAACGCCTACCGCCAGCTCGCCGCCCAGTGCGACTACCCGCTCCACCTCGGCGTCACCGAGGCCGGCCCCGCCTTCCAGGGCACCATCAAGTCCGCCGTCGCCTTCGGCGCGCTGCTCAGCGAGGGCATCGGCGACACCATCCGCGTCTCCCTCTCCGCGCCCCCGGCCGAAGAGGTCAAGGTCGGCATCCAGATCCTGGAGTCGCTCAACCTCCGCCAGCGCCGGCTGGAGATCGTCTCCTGTCCGTCCTGCGGCCGCGCCCAGGTCGACGTCTACAAGCTCGCCGACGAGGTCACCGCAGGCCTGGAGGGCATGGAGGTGCCGCTTCGCGTCGCCGTCATGGGCTGTGTCGTCAATGGGCCCGGCGAGGCCCGTGAGGCCGACCTCGGAGTCGCCTCCGGCAATGGCAAGGGCCAGATCTTCGTCAAGGGCGAGGTCATCAAGACCGTGCCCGAGGCCAAGATCGTCGAAACCCTGATCGAAGAGGCGATGAAGCTCGCCGAGCAGATGGAGAAGGACGGCATCCCCTCCGGGGAGCCCACCGTCTCCATCAGCTGACACCCTTCCACCGGGGCCCCGCCCGCGCCGTCGCGCGAGCGGGGCCCCGCTGTGCGCTCGGCACCCGGCCCACCTGGCGGGTACAGTGCGGAGATCGGCAGACAGCAGGTGAGGCCCCCTCGTGTTGACGCAGACCACCACCCGGGTCCTCGAACCCAGCGACCTCGGCGCAGCGCTCGCCGTCCTGGAGAGCGAGCCCGTCGCGAACGCCTTTGTGACCTCGCGCGTCCAGGTCGCCGGACTCGACCCCTGGCGGCTCGGCGGTGAGATGTGGGGCTGGTACGCCGACGGACGGCTCCGCTCCCTGTGCTACTCCGGCGCGAACCTCGTCCCCATCTGCGCCACCCCCGAGGCCGTCCGCGCCTTCGCCGACCGCGCCCGCAGGGCCGGCCGCCGCTGCTCCTCCATCGTCGGCCCCGCCGAGCCCACCGCCCTGCTGTGGCGGCTCCTCGAACCCAGCTGGGGCCCCGCCAGGGACGTACGCCCGAGGCAGCCCCTGATGGTCACCGACCGGCTCCCCGCCGACGTCCGGCCCGACCCCTACGTCCGCCGGATCCGCAAGGACGAGATGGACGTGATCATGCCCGCCTGCGTGGCCATGTTCACCGAGGAGGTCGGCGTCTCGCCGATGGCCGGCGACGGCGGACTCCTCTACCAGGCCCGGGTCGCCGAGCTGGTCGGCGCCGGCCGCTCCTTCGCCCGCATCGAGGACGGCCGGGTCGTCTTCAAGGCCGAGATCGGGGCCGCGACCACCCAGGCCTGCCAGATCCAGGGCGTCTGGGTGGACCCCGAGTTCCGGGGCCGGGGACTCTCCGAGACCGGTATGGCCGCCGTACTGCGCTACGCCCTCGCCGATGTCGCCCCCGTTGTCAGCCTGTACGTGAACGACTACAACACCGCCGCGCGGGCCGCGTACCGCCGCGTCGGCTTCGAGGAGACCGGCGCCTTCATGAGCGTGCTGTTCTGACGGTTCCGAAGTGCGCCGTCCCGGCCCGGGACGGCGGCAAGTAGGGTTCCGCCCATGGCAGCCCTTCCCGATGTCGTGGTCGAGCCGGTCGACCTCAGCGCCCGCATCGACGAGGCCCTCGCGGTGCAGGCCCTCGCCTTCGGGCTCACCGCCGACGAGATCGAGGTGCGCCGCCACATCGTCCACCGGCATCTCCTCCAGCCCGGGGCCCGCGCGCTCGGCGCGCTCACCGGCACCGGCCGGCTCGTCGGCTTCGTCTACGGCATGCCGAACGACCGCCGCCACTGGTGGTCCACGATCGTGGAGCCCTATCTGCGCCGCACCGGCGACGAGGAGTGGCTCACGGACTCCTTCGTGATCACCGAACTCCATGTACACCCCGCCTTCCAGGCCCGCGGCATCGGCCGGACGCTGATCACCACGATCACCGACGGGGCGGACGAGCCCCGCTCGATCCTCTCCGCCATCGACATCGAGTCACCGGCCCGCGGCCTCTACCGCCGGCTGGGGTACGAGGACCTCGCCCGCCGTGTCCTGTTCCCCAGCGCGCCGAGTCCGTACGCCGTGATGGGGGCCCGGCTCCCCCTCCTGCGCGGCAACTGATTTCCGCCCTCACCCGCCGCCCGGCTAACCTCTCGGACACCACCCTTTCTTGACGCAGGAGAGTTCCCCATGGCAGCCCAGGTCCAGCGCATGTCCCGTCTGATGGTCAAGACACTGCGCGACGACCCCGCGGACGCCGAGACACTCAGCCACAAACTGCTGGTCCGCGCGGGCTACGTCCGGCGGAACGCGGCCGGCATCTGGTCCTGGCTGCCGCTCGGCAAGCAGGTGCTGGAGAACGTCACCCGCGTGGTGCGCGAGGAGATGGACGCGATCGGCGGGCAGGAGGTCCTGCTCCCCGCCCTGCTGCCGAAGGAGCCCTACGAGGCGTCCGGCCGCTGGGAGGAGTACGGCCCGGAGCTGTTCCGGCTCAAGGACCGCAAGGGCACGGAGTATCTGCTCGGCCCGACCCACGAAGAGATCTTCACCCTCCTCGTCAAGGACCAGTGCACGTCCTACAAGGACCTGCCGGTCACCCTGTACCAGATCCAGACGAAGTACCGCGACGAGGCCCGCCCGCGTTCGGGCATCCTGCGCAGCCGCGAGTTCCTGATGAAGGACTCGTACTCCTTCGACACCACGGACGAGGGCCTGGCCGAGTCGTACGCGCTCCACCGCGGGGCGTACATCAAGATCTTCCAGCGGCTCGGTCTCGACCACCGTGTCGTCTCCGCCGTCTCGGGCGCGATGGGCGGCTCCGCCTCGGAGGAGTTCCTGGCCCCGGCGGCGGCCGGCGAGGACACCTTCGCCGACTGTCCCTCCTGCGAGTACGCGGCCAACACGGAGGCCGTGACCTTCACCGCCGCCGTGGCCGGGACCGCCGAGCACCCGGCGGCCGAGGAGATCGACACCCCCGACACGCCCACCATCGAGACCCTCGCCCGGCACCTGGGCGTGCCCGCCTCCGCCACCCTGAAGAACCTCCTGGTCAAGGTCGACGGCGAGATCGTCGCGGTGGGCGTCCCCGGTCACCGCGAGGTCGACCTCGGCAAGCTCTCCGACCACCTCGCGCCCGCCCAGGTCGAACTCGTCACCGCCGAGGACTTCACCGGCCGCCCCGACCTGGTGCGCGGCTACGTCGGCCCGCAGGGCCTGGAGAAGGTCCGCTACCTCGCCGACCCCCGGGTCGCCGCCGGCACCGCATGGATCACCGGAGCCAACAAGGACGGCGTGCACGCGAAGAACGTCGTCGCCGGCCGTGACTTCACCGTCGACGAGTACGTCGACGTCGTCGTGGTCGAGGACGGCGACCCGTGCCCCCGCTGCGGCACGGGCCTGAAGCTCGACCGCGCGATCGAGATCGGCCACATCTTCCAGCTGGGCCGCAAGTACGCGGACGCCTTCCAGCTCGACGTCCTGGGCCAGAACGGCAAGCCCACCCGGGTGACCATGGGCTCCTACGGCGTCGGCGTCTCGCGCGCCGTGGCCGCCCTGGCCGAGCAGACCGCCGACGAGAAGGGCCTCTGCTGGCCCGCCGAGATCGCCCCCGCCGACGTCCACGTCGTGGCCGCCGGCAAGGCCGTCCAGATCGAACTGGCCCTCGACGTCGCCGAGCGGCTCGCCGCCGCCGGACTCCGCGTCCTCGTCGACGAGCGCCCCGGCGTCTCCCCCGGCGTCAAGTTCACCGACGCCGAACTGATCGGCGTCCCCAAGATCCTCGTCGCCGGCCGCCGCTCCGCCGAAGGCGTCCTCGAACTCAAGGACCGCCGCACCGGCGAGCGCGAGGAACTCCCCGCCGCCGAGGCCATCGCCCGCCTGAGCGCCTGACATCCCCCAAAGCGCCCCGGGTGGGAGGGAGACCGAGTGTCTCCCTCCCACCCGGACCCTCAGGTACGGCGACCCGCACAGCACCGGGCGTCGATCCCCGGCTCACAGCCAGGAGGCGAACTCCAGCGTCGCCTCCCCCTCCCGCACCCTCCCCGCCGCCATCGCCCGCGTCCCCGACTCCACCGCCCGGAACAGCCCCCACCCGCGCAGCCGCTCCGGATCCACCTCCAGCGAGTTCGCGAGCCGGGTCACCCGGCGGCGGGCCGCCGAGGCCCCCGCCGCCGAGGCGATCAGATCCTCGGCCCGGTCCCTGACCAGCCGCCCGAGGTCGTAGGCGCGCTCGCCCACCACCGGCTCGGGCCCCACCGCGAGCCAGGGGGTGCGGTCCGCCGCGAGGACCTTGCCCTGCCGGAAGGAGCCGTGGAGCAGAAAGCTCTCGGCGGAGTCCGACACCAGCCGGTCCCGGGCCTCCAGGGCCGCCGCCGCCAGCGGGTCGTCCATCTCCCGCAGCGCCGACGCCTGCCGGGCCGTACGCTCCGCCACCGTCTCGAAGCCGTGCCCCGGCGGGGGCTCGACCCACAGCCGCCGTACGATCCCGGCCGCCTCCAGCAGCGCCTTCGCCTCCGGCAGCGACCGCAGCGAGACCTCCGGGTGCAACCGCTCCAGCAGCAGCGCGTCACCCGCCCCCGCGACCGGGAGCGACCGCAGCGCCCCCCACCCGTCCCAGTGCTCCAGCGCCGCCCGCTCCAGCGCGGGGGAGGCCGAGGGCGGGGCGAGCTTCAGAGCCGCGGGCGTGGAGTCGGCGAGCCGTACGAGAACGATCAGACCGCTCCGGCCGCCGGGCGCGAGCACCCGCTCGACCCGGAGCCCGAGCCGTTCCACCGCCTCCTCGGCGATCCCGGGCAGCCGCCCGATCCACGCGTCGCTCTCTCCGAGCGCCCGCACCAGACGCTGGGGCGCTTCAAAACCCATGCGCGCGTAGTTCCCTTTTCCTCATCCGGACCGGCGCACCGCCGGTCCTCACCGCTCCCGGGCCCGCTCCGCGAGCCCAGGAAAGGCTACGCCGCTGCCCCGCCACCGCGCCGACCGCACCGCCGCCTCCCGCAGCGCCACCGCGGCCTCCTGCCGCAGCGCGCCGCCCCCGGCCCGTACGAGGTCGGAGTAGACGCCCGCGACCCGGTCCTCCAGGACGGCGGCGAGCCGCACCGCGGCCTCCTCGTCCGGCACCGGGAACGGCAGCGCGTAGGCGGGGGCGGCGGGCTCCGGCTCGCCGCCCAGATCGCGCACGGTGCGCGCCAGCGTGTCCCGGCGGGCCCGGTGCGCGCCGTACGCCGCGTCCGCCTCGGCCCCGCGGGCCGCGCCGACGCGCGCGCCGACGACCCCGTACCCGTACACCGCGGCGTGCTCGGCGGCGAGCGCCGCCCGTACCGCGGTGAGAACCCGCTCGGACTCCCCGCTCATCGCGAATCCCCGTTCGTCAGAAGAAATGCGTGGGCCGCGCCGGCCGCCGCCACCGAGGCCAGCAGCCGGGCGAACTCCGGGTCGCCGGTGTTCTGGAGGGCCGCCCCGTGGGTGTCGGAGGTACGGCGCTCCGCGTCCGCCAGCGAGGCCAGCGCGGACGGCTCGTCGGACGGCACCCGGACCGGCTCCGCCGTCCGGGTCGCCCCGCCCAGCGCGGTGACATGCTCGGACACGGAGGCCCGCAGCCCGCCCAGCCGGGCGCCGAGCCCGGGATGGCGGGCGATCGTGGCGTCGTAACGGTCGCGCAGCGCCCCGCTCGCCCCGGCCAGCCGCCGCCGCTCGGCGGCCTCCTCGGCCGCCGCCTCGGCGGTGAGGGCGGCGGTCCCGTCACCGGACGAGCCGGTCGAACAGCCGGTCAGCGCCCCGGCGGTGACCGCGCCCGTCACCACGAACAGACGTCTGCGTGTCGTCCCGGTGCGCCCCACGCGTGTCTCCCTCGACCTCGTGCCGACCTCATGGTGATCATCGCCGCAGGCGAGCGTACCCGCGGGGGCCCCTCGGGTGGACGGCAACACCCTCCGGGACCGGATACCCTTTGATTCACCACGCGACGAAACGCGACGATCCCACAACAGCACACGCGGCCGAGGAGTCACCCGGATGAGCACCACCCAGAGCGAGAGGCTGCGCGGGTTGCTGGAACCGCTCGTCAGCGCCGCCGACCTGGATCTGGAAGAGATCGAGGTCTCCCGCGCCGGGCGCCGCAGCCAGCTGAGGATCATCGTGGACTCCGACGACGGAGCCACCCTGGACGCCTGCGCCGAGCTGAGCCGCGCGATCTCCGACAAGCTGGACGAGACCGACGTCATGGGCGACGGCGAGTACGTCCTCGAAGTGAGTTCCCCCGGCGCCGAGCGCCCCCTGACCGAGCACCGCCACTACGCGCGTGCCGTCGGGCGGCTGGCCAGGTTCCACCTCCACGAGGGCGGGGAGCTCGTCGCCCGCATCCTCACCGTGGACGAGGAGGGACTCGACACCGAGGTGCCCGGAGTGAAGGGGCGCAAGCCCACCGCCCGCCGGATCGCCTTCGGGGAGATCGACCGGGCGCGCGTGGAGATCGAGTTCAACCGCAAGGACAAGAAGGAAGAGGAGGCGTAGCCGTGGACATCGACGTAAAGCTCCTGAAGGGCTTGGCACAAGAGAAGGAGATCCCCTTCGACCTGCTGGTCGAGGCGATCGAGTCGGCCCTCCTCATCGCGTACCACCGCACCGACGGCAGCAGCCGCCACGCCCGCGTGGTGCTCAGCCGCGACACCGGCCATGTGACCGTGTGGGCCAAGGAGGACCCCGCCGATCTGGAGGAGGGCCAGGAGCCCAAGGAGTTCGACGACACCCCGTCGGACTTCGGCCGGATCGCCGCCACCACCGCCCGCCAGGTCATCCAGCAGCGGCTGCGCGACGCCGAGAACGACGTCACCTTCGGCGAGTACGCCCGCCGCGAGGGCGATGTCGTCTCCGGCCAGGTGCAGCAGGGCAAGGACCCGAAGAACGTCCTGGTCCGGCTGGACGACAAGCTGGAGGCCATCCTGCCGGTGCAGGAGCAGGTCCCCGGCGAGGAGTACACCCACGGTCTGCGGCTGCGCACCTACGTGGTCCGGGTCGCCAGGGGTGTGCGCGGTCCGTCCGTCACGCTCTCGCGCACCCACCCCAACCTGGTGAAGAAGCTCTTCGCGCTGGAGGTCCCCGAGATCGCGGACGGCAGCGTCGAGATCGCGGCGATCGCCCGCGAGGCCGGCCACCGCTCCAAGATCGCGGTCCGCGCCATGCGCTCCGGGCTCAACGCCAAGGGCGCGTGCATCGGCCCCATGGGCGGACGTGTCCGCAATGTCATGGCCGAGCTGCACGGCGAGAAGATCGACATCGTCGACTGGTCCGACGACCCGGCCGACATGGTCGCCAACGCGCTCTCCCCGGCCCGGGTCAGCAAGGTCGAGATCGTGGACCTCGCCGCCCGCTCCGCCCGGGTGACCGTCCCCGACTACCAGCTCTCGCTGGCGATCGGCAAGGAGGGGCAGAACGCCCGTCTCGCCGCCCGTCTCACCGGCTGGCGCATCGACATCCGCCCCGACACCGAGCAGGCCGACCAGGACGACCGGGACTGACGGCGGCGGCCCCGGAGCCCGCCCGGGGAATACCCCCGGCGGGGCCCGGGGAATAAATCCGGCGCGGGATTCGTCGCATTCGGTGACACTGAGTGCGACGCCCCGCCGAGATCGAGACAACGATCGTTCGATTCTTGCCCGACGCGGGTGAGGTCGCTACGGGGAGGTAGACTTAATCGTGTCTGGCCGGACGCATGCCCGCCCACGCCCTGAACGTACATGTCCTGAACGGACATGTGTGGGGTGCCGGGAGCGAGCGGCCAAGACCGATCTGCTGCGCATCGTGGCCGTCGGAGACGAATACGTCCCCGACGATCGCGGTACGCTGCCCGGCCGGGGCGCGTATCTCCACCCCGCCACGGTCTGTCTCGATCTTGCTGTACGGCGCCGCGCGTTCCCCCGGGCCTTTCGGGGCGGAGGACCGCTCGACACCGCCGCGCTGCGAGGGCACATGGAGAAGGCAGAGCGGCAGGTTTTGTAAGAAGAAGTGCGGCACGGAGCCCCGTGCGGTCAGGTACCTCGCGAGTTGGAAGTAGGTCGAGATTGCGATGAGCACTCGATGAGTACGCGATGAGTACGCCCATGAAGTAGCGACGGTCCGGCGGTAACCCGGACCTAAAAGGAGCGAAGTGGCTAAGGTCCGGGTATACGAGCTCGCCAAGGAGTTCGGCGTAGAGAGCAAGGTCGTCATGGCCAAGCTCCAAGAACTCGGTGAATTCGTCCGTTCGGCGTCCTCGACGATCGAGGCGCCGGTTGTACGCAAGTTGACTGACGCACTGCAGGGACCCGGCTCCGCCGGCAAGTCCGCTGCCAAGCCCGGCGCGCCCCGCAAGGCCGCGCCGTCCCCCGCCCCCCGTCCGGGCGGTCCCACCCCCGGCGCGCCCTCCCCGGCCGCGCCGCGTCCGCCTGCCCCGAAGCCCGGCGCCCCGGCCCCCAAGCCGGCCGTCGCCGAGGCTCCCGTGAGCAGCGCGCCCGCCGGCACTCCGGCGGCGTCCGGCCCGCGTCCGGGCCCCAAGCCCGCCCCCGCGCGCCCCGCGGCCCCGGTGCCCCAGGCGGAGTTCTCCGCCCCGGCCCCGGCCCAGCCCGCCGCCCCGCAGGCCTCCCGTCCCGCCGCCACCCCCGGCCCGCGTCCGGCTCGTCCGGCCGCTCCCGGCGGTCAGCGCGACGGCGGCCAGCGCGACGGCGGTCAGCGTGACGGCGGCCGCGGCGGCGACCGTCCCGAGCGCCCCGCGCGTTCCGCGCCCGGCCAGGGCGGCCCCCGCCCCGGCGGCAACCGTCCGGCCGGTCCCCGTCCGGGCAACAACCCCTTCACCTCCGGTGGCTCCACCGGAATGGCGCGCCCGCAGGCGCCCCGTCCCGGCGGCGGCGCTCAGCGCCCCGGCGGCGGCGGTGCCTCCGGCGCCCCGCGTCCGCAGGGCGGCCCCGGCGGCGCTCCGCGCCCCCAGGGCGGTCAGGGCGGCGCTCGTCCGACTCCCGGCGGCATGCCTCGTCCGCAGGCCCCGCGTCCCGGCGGTGCCCCCGCCGGCAACCGCCCGAACCCGGGCATGATGCCGCAGCGTCCCGCTGCCGGTCCCCGTCCGGGTCCCGGCGGTGGCGGCGGTCGCGGTCCCGGCGCCGGTCCGGGTCGTCCCGGCGGCGGTGCCGGTGCCGGTCGTCCCGGTGGCGGCGGCGGCTTCGCCGGCCGTCCGGGCGGCGGTGGCGGCGGCGGTCGTCCCGGTGGCGGCGGCGGTGGCTTCGCCGGTCGTCCCGGTGGCGGTGGCCCCGGTGGCGGCGGCGGCTTCGGCGGCGGTCGTCCCGGCTTCGCCGGTCGTCCCGGCGGCCCCGGTGGCCGTGGCGGCACACAGGGTGCCTTCGGCCGTCCCGGCGGGCCCGCCCGTCGTGGTCGCAAGTCGAAGCGTCAGAGGCGCCAGGAGTACGAGGCCATGCAGGCCCCGTCGGTCGGCGGCGTGATGCTGCCCCGCGGTGGCGGCGAGACCATTCGCCTGTCGCGCGGCGCGTCCCTCACCGACTTCGCCGAGAAGATCAACGCCAACCCGGCGTCGCTCGTCGCGGTGATGATGAACCTCGGCGAGATGGTCACCGCGACCCAGTCCGTGACCGACGACACGCTGGTCATGCTGGCTCAGGAGATGAACTACCAGGTTCAGATCGTCAGCCCGGAGGAGGAGGACCGCGAGCTTCTCGAGTCCTTCGACATCGAGTTCGGCGAGGACGAGGGCGGCGAGGAGTTCCTCGTCTCGCGTCCCCCGGTCGTCACCGTCATGGGTCACGTCGACCACGGTAAGACCCGTCTGCTCGACGCCATCCGCAAGACGAACGTCGTCGCGGGCGAGGCCGGTGGCATCACCCAGCACATTGGTGCCTACCAGGTCGGCACCGAGGTCAACGGCGAGCACCGCAAGATCACCTTCATCGACACCCCCGGTCACGAGGCGTTCACCGCCATGCGTGCCCGTGGTGCGAAGTCCACCGACATCGCGATCCTCGTGGTCGCGGCGAACGACGGTGTGATGCCGCAGACGATCGAGGCGCTGAACCACGCCAAGGCGGCCGGTGTGCCGATCGTGGTCGCGGTCAACAAGATCGACGTCGAGGGCGCCGACCCGGTCAAGGTGCGCGGTCAGCTCACCGAGTTCGGTCTGGTCGCCGAGGAGTACGGCGGCGACACGATGTTCGTCGACATCTCCGCCAAGCAGGGTCTGCACATCGACTCCCTGCTGGAGGCCGTGGTCCTCACCGCGGACGCCTCCCTCGACCTGCGCGCCAACCCGGAGCAGGACGCACAGGGCATCGCGATCGAGGCCCACCTCGACCGCGGCCGCGGCGCCGTCGCGACCGTCCTGGTCCAGCGAGGCACGCTGCGCGTCGGCGACACGATGGTCGCGGGCGACGCCTACGGCCGAGTGCGCGCCATGCTCGACGACAAGGGCGAGAACCTGGAAGAGGCGGGTCCGTCGACCCCGGTCCTCGTCCTGGGTCTCACCAACGTCCCGGGCGCGGGCGACAACTTCCTGGTGGTGGACGAGGACCGTACGGCCCGTCAGATCGCCGAGAAGCGCGCCGCCCGTGAGCGCAACGCGGCCTTCGCCAAGCGCGTCCGCAGGGTCTCCCTGGAGGACCTGGACAAGGTGCTCAAGGCCGGCCTCGTGCAGGACCTCAACATCATCATCAAGGGTGACGCGTCCGGTTCGGTGGAGGCTCTCGAGTCCTCGCTGCTCCAGCTCGACGTCGGCGAAGAGGTCGACATCCGCGTCCTCCACCGTGGTGTGGGTGCGGTCACCGAGTCCGACATCGACCTGGCGATGGGCTCCGACGCCATCGTCATCGGCTTCAACGTCCGTGCGGCCGGCCGTGCCGCCCAGATGGCGGAGCGCGAAGGCGTCGACGTCCGGTACTACTCGGTGATCTACCAGGCCATCGAGGAGATCGAGGCGGCCCTGAAGGGTCTCCTCAAGCCGGAGTACGAAGAGGTCGAGCTGGGTACGGCGGAGATCCGCGAGGTCTTCCGCTCGTCCAAGCTGGGCAACATCGCCGGTGTCCTCATCCGCTCGGGCGAGGTCAAGCGGAACACCAAGGCGCGACTGCTGCGCGATGGCAAGGTCATCGCGGAGAGCCTCAACATCGAGGGTCTGCGCCGGTTCAAGGACGATGTCACCGAGATTCGCGAGGGCTTCGAGGGCGGTATCAACCTCGGAAACTTCAACGACATCAAGGTCGACGACGTCATCGCGACGTACGAGATGCGCGAGAAGCCGCGCGGCTGACCGTACGGCTGACGCGGAACAGTCGGCCGGGGCCGGTCGGCGGGAGAAATCCCGTCGATCGGCCCCGGCCGCTCCGTGTACGGTTCTGAATGTTCCTGCCAAGCGTTGGCGGGGGCATGACCCCGAACCGGCGGGACATCCGGATACATCCATGTATGTGGGGACACTGTCCTTTGATCTGCTTCTCGGTGACGTACGGTCGCTGAAGGAGAAGCGTTCCGTGGTCCGCCCGATCGTCGCCGAGCTCCAGCGGAAATTCGCGGTGAGCGTGGCGGAGACCGGAGACCAGGATCTTCACCGCAGGGCCGAGATCGGCCTGGCGGTGGTATCGGGTGACACGGGGCACCTCGCGGAAGTGCTGGACCGGTGTGAGCGCCTTGTCGCCGGCCGGCCGGAGGTGGAGCTGCTCTCGGTTCGACGCAGGCTCCACAGCGACGAAGACTGATGGCAAGGCAAGCAGGTAAGAAGGAGAAGGACCAGTGGCCGACAACGCGCGGGCGAAGAAACTGGCGGACCTCATCAGAGAAGTGGTCGCCGAGAAATTGCAGCGTGGCATCAAGGACCCGCGGCTCGGCACTCATGTGACCATCACGGACACCCGTGTCACCGGCGACCTGCGGGAGGCCACGGTCTTCTACACGGTCTACGGGGACGACGAGGACCGGGCGAGCGCCGCGGCGGGCTTCCAGAGCGCCAAGGGCGTGCTCCGCTCGGCGGTCGGCTCGGCGGCGGGCACCAAGTTCACGCCGACGCTGACCTTCGTGGCGGACGCGCTTCCCGAGAACGCCAAGTCGATCGAGAACCTGCTGGACAAGGCACGGAGCTCGGACGCCAGGGTGCGGGAGGCGTCCTCGGGCGCGACCTACGCCGGCGAGGCGGACCCGTACCGCAAGCCGGAGGACGAGGACGAAGCCTCCGCATGACACAGCAGACCACCACCCCCGACGGCCTGGTCATCGTGGACAAGCCGTCGGGCTTCACCTCGCACGACGTCGTCGCCAAGATGCGCGGGATCGCCAGGACCCGGCGCGTCGGACACGCGGGGACGCTCGACCCCATGGCCACCGGAGTGCTGGTGCTGGGCGTCGAGAGGGCGACCAAACTCCTCGGGCACCTCGCGCTCACCGAGAAGGAGTACCTGGGCACGATCCGGCTCGGTCAGAGCACCGTCACCGACGACGCCGAGGGCGAGATCACCTCGTCCACGGACGCCTCCGGGGTCACCCGGGAGGGCATCGACGCCGGTGTCGCCGCCCTGAGCGGCGCGATCATGCAGGTGCCGTCCAAGGTCAGCGCCATCAAGATCGACGGCAAGCGCTCCTACGCCCGGGTCCGGGGCGGCGAGGAGTTCGAGATCCCGGCCCGCCCGGTCACCGTCTCCTCCTTCGTGGTCTACGACGTACGCGAGGCCCGGGCGGAGGACGGCACACCCGTCATGGACCTGGTCGTCTCGGTCGTCTGCTCCTCGGGCACCTACATCCGGGCCCTCGCCCGTGACCTCGGCGACGGACTCGGCGTGGGCGGCCATCTCACCGCCCTGCGCCGCACCCGGGTCGGCCCCTACGGACTGGACGCGGCCAAGACGCTCGACCAGCTCCAGCAGGAGCTGACCGTCATGCCGATCGCGGACGCCGCGGCGGCCGCGTTCCCCCGCTGGGACGTGGACGACCGGCGCGCCAAGCTGCTGCTCAACGGCGTACGGCTGGACATACCGTCCCACGACCGGTCGCCGGTGGCGGTCTTCGGACCGGAGGACCGCTTCCTGGCCCTGGTCGAGGAGCAGCGCGGCAAGGCCAAGAGCCTCGCCGTCTTCGGCTGAGATCCGCTTCGAGCGCCGACGCGCACGCCGTGGAACGGGTGGCCCCGCCACCGGTTCCACGGCGCTGTCGTTTCCGGGCGGCGCGGACAGTGCCGTTCACCCGTACGGCCCGGCGCTCGGAGCGAATCCGGGGCGGTACGGGGGCGCGTTCGCCCGGTGTCCTTCACCCGCCGCCCCGCCTCCGCCTACCGTCGAGACCATGGGACGCGCGGACCCGGCGACGCTCGCACACGGCTGCGACCTGGTGCGCATCCACGATCTGGCGGGCCGCCCGCGCGGCGTCGGATTCGCCGCCGACCATCAGGGCACGGTCATCACCAGCCACGAGAGCGTCGACGGGCTCACCCGGGTGGTCCTGCACGCCCCCGGCGAGCGGACCTGGCTCGCCGGGGCCGAGGCCGTCACCCCGCTGCCCGAGGCCGGACTCGCCCTGGTGCGCACCGAGGGCCTCGGTCTGCGGCCCGTCCCCGTGACCGCGCGCGGCCGGATCGTCCCCGGCACCGATCTGCGGCTGCCGGCCGACGGCTGGCACCACGCGCGGGCCCTCGGCGCGGTCCAGGTGACCTACACCGCCACCGACCGCTTCCACCTCATCGACGAGGCCGTGGAACTCGCCGTTCCGGCCCAGGCCGCCGCAGCCCTGCGGCTCGGCGGCGAGGCGAGCGGCGGACCGGTGATCGACGCCGCCACCGGCGCGGTCCTCGCCGTGCTCGGCACCGCGCTCCAGGCAGGCCGTGGCCGCGCCGCCGTGTTCGCCCTGCCGCTGCGTGTCCACGGGCTGCCGGAAGGCCCGCTCGCCGCGCTGCTGCGGCACAACGCGGCCACCGTCCCCGGGTACGGCGACGATCTCAACCTCGCCACCGTGCTGGAGCTGACCGCCACCTCCCTCGGCCCCGCCGCCCGCCCCGGGCACCCCCACCCCGGACCGGGGATCCTGCGGCGGCTCACCGCCCCGGGACCGCCGGTGCTGGCGCTCGTCGGCGACCCGGGGACGGGCCGTACGACCGCCCTCGCCGCGCTCGCCGCCCACCGCGCCCACGGCCCCGAGCCCGCCCCCACGGTGTGGCTGCGCGGGGCCGATCTGCACAGCGAGGACGCCTCCGTCGCCGACGCGGTGGCCCGCGCCCTGCGGCGGGCCGGGCGGGTCCTGGCCGCGTCCGGCGGGCCCGGCGAGCTGTCCGGGATCACCCCCGAGCGCGTCGCCCACCTCGCCCGGCTGGCCGGCCGCCCCCTGCTGGTGGTGCTGGACGGCCCCGAGGAGATGCCGCCCGGGCTCGCCCGCCGGCTGCCGTCCTGGACGGCGGGGACCGCGCACTGGCTGGCCGGCCGCTCGGCCCGGCTGGCCGTCGGCTGCCGCCCCGAGCACTGGGAGCACGCCCTGCCGCTCCATCCGGCCGGGCCGCCCCCGCCCCGTACGGTCCGCCTCGCCGGGCTGTCGCCGGCCGAGGCAGTGGCCGCCCGCGAGCGCCACGGGCTGCCCGCCGGCGCGATCGCCCCCGCCGACGAGGGCCATCCGCTGGCGCTGCGGCTCCTCGCGGAGGTACGGCGGGCACTGCCGTCCGACGTCACCGGCCGGCCCGGGCGGGAGGAGGTCTTCGGCGCGCATCTGGACCTGGTCTGTCTGCGGATCGCGGTGCGTGTCGCCGCCGCGACCCGGCCGCAGCCCCCGGGGCCCGCCGTGCGGCGGCTGGCCGCCCGGGTCGCCGGGCGGGTCCACGAGGCCGCCCGGCGCTGTCTGGGACCGGGCCACGGGGAGCTGGACCGCGAGTCCTTCGAGGAGCTCTTCCCCTGGCGGCCCGGCTGGGCGGCGGCGGTCCTCACGGAAGGGCTGCTCGTACCGGCGGGCGAGGGGTACCGCTTCGCCCACGAGGAGGTGGGGGAGTGGCTCCAGGGCGCGTGTCTGGACCCGGACGCGGCCCTGCGCACGCTCGTCCACCGGCCGCCGGCGCACGCCCCGGCCCGGCTGCCCTCCCGGCCGGGCCGCACGCTCACCCCCGGGCATGTGCCGCCGCCGCCGGGCTCGGCCCGGCACCGGCCCCCGCCGCCGCTGCCCGTGCCGCGCCATCGGATCGGCCCGGTCGTCCACGCCCTGCTGCGGCTGGACCGCGTCCACGGCCCGGCCGCGCTGACCCGCAGGCTCAAGGACCTCATCGACGCGGTGATCCGCCCCGAGGCCGGGGCCGACGCGCACTGGTGGGCGGCGAGGCTGCTGGCGGGGACCCTGCTGAGACTCCCCGCCCCCGAGTCCCAGCTGCCCATGCTGCGGCTCCTCGCCGACCGCCTCGCCCGCTCCGCCCGGCGCGGTGTCCGCCCGCCCGCGGAGTTCGGCCCGGACTTCTGGCTCCGCCTCCGCCTCCCCGAACCCGACCGCCTCGACCTCCTCCGCCGCCTCCTCCCCGCCGACGGCCCCCTGGGCCCCCCGACGCCGCCCCCGGCCGCCTCCGTGCCGCCCCGTACGCCCGAGCCGGTGTCCGTGCCCCCAGACCCGACCGCCTCGGACCCCTCCGCTTCCTGCCCCGCCGGTTCGCCGCCCGCCACCGGTCAGCGCCCGTCCGCGCTCCCGCGAGGAGGCCCGCCCGACGCTCTCGGCCGATGCGCCGCAACGGCCGCACGGCCTTGGGCCGGGCTGCCGGGCGCAGGGGCGGTCCCCGGGCCCGAGGGCCGCGCGCCCACCGCCCCTGAGGATTCCGCTTCTGACCCCGAGCCGCTCCCGGCAGGGACCTCCCCGCGCTATCTGGACGCCGTCGCCGCCCGGCTGGAGGCCGACCCCGCGACCGTGCAGCCCCTGCTCTGCCGCTGGTTCACCGACAACACCCCGCTCCCCACCCGCCCCGGGGACCGGATGCGCCCCACCGCCGGTGCCGTCGCCCAGGCGCTGCTGTACGCGCGGCGGGCGCTCGCCCTCGACGACCTTGCGGAGGCGCTCGCCGAGAGCGGGCACGCCCGCGCCGACGAGCTGCTCGCCGCGCTCGCCGAGGAGGAGCCCTCCGCGCTCTGCCGGGCCGTCGACCGCTGGGCCCACGACCCGCGCCCCGGCCGGCGGGCCGCAGCCGCCGCGTACGCGCTGCCCGTCGCCGCCCGCGTCACCAGCGAGGCGGACCGGAGGCTGCTCCGCTACGCCGCGCACGAACTCCTCGGCCGCCCCGACGACGCCGCGTCGCACGGAACGGCCCTCGCCGTGCTCGTACAGGATCCGCACGCCCGCTCCCGGGTGCTCCGGCGGGCGCTGGCGTCCTACGCCGCCGCGGTCCCCGGGCTCTCGGCGAGCGCCCTCGCCACCGCGCTCGTCACCCACCCCGAACCGGTGTTCGCCGCTTTCCGGTCCCGGCTGCGGGCGGACGACCGGGCGGGCGAGGTGCTGAGCGCCCTCGCCGGGGTCACCGTGCCCGCGCTCGCCCGCCGCGCCGCCGCGCTGGTGGCCGAGTACCTCGAACTGCACCCGGGCGGCGCGGCGTACGCCGCCGCCTTCGTCGACCGCCGGCTCGATCACGGCCCGGCGGCCCGCTCCCTGCTCTTCCCGCTGGTCAGCACCGCGCTGCGGGAGGGCCCCGGCAGACTGCGCCAGGCGCTCGCGCCCGTACTGGCCGCCCCCGGGAACGCCCTGTCGCGCCCGCTGCGGGCCGAGCTGCTCGACGTACTGCTGGGAGCCTGTCCGCCGTACGAGCACGAGACCGCGACCGCCCTGCTGAAGGCCGCCGCGCTCGGCCGCGCGGCCCGGCCGGAGGCGGCCACCCGCGAGCTGGTGCGCCGCGCCGGGCTGCTGCTCACCGCCGCCCCCGGGGGCGCTGCCCGCTTCGAACGGCAGCTGCTGAGGCTGGCCCGCGCCGCCCCCGGCTTCGCGGAACTCCTCGCCGGATGGCTGGCCGGACCCCCTCAGGACTGGTCCGCGCCGCTGGGCCCGGAGGCCCGCCGGACGATCGGCTCACTGGGCTCCCCGACACCGATGCGAAGCGACGGCCCCGGGCATGGCAGTCTTAGACCTGCGTAGTCAGCTGTCGTTATATCGGCATACCAGTACACAGGTTCGGGCGAGGAGCGGTCACAGTGCAGCGCTGGCGTGGCTTGGAGGACATTCCCCAGGACTGGGGACGCAGCGTCGTCACCATCGGCTCCTACGACGGGGTGCACCGCGGACACCAGCTGATCATCGGTCGCGCGGTCGAGCGCGCCCGCGAGCTGTCCGTGCCGTCGGTCGTCGTGACCTTCGACCCGCACCCCAGCGAGGTGGTGCGCCCCGGCAGCCACCCGCCGCTGCTCGCGCCGCACCACCGGCGCGCCGAGCTGATGGCCGAACTGGGCGTCGACGCGGTGCTGATCCTGCCGTTCACCGCCGAGTTCTCCCAGCTCTCCCCGGCGGACTTCATCGTCAAGGTGCTGGTGGACAAGCTCCACGCGCGGCTGGTGGTGGAGGGCCCGAACTTCCGCTTCGGCCACCGCGCGGCCGGCAAGGTGGACTTCCTCGCCGAGATGGGCCTGACCTACGACTACGAGGTCGAGGTCATCGACCTCGTCGTGACGGGCGAGGCGGGCGGCGGACTGCCGTTCTCCTCCACCCTCACCCGCCGGCTGGTCGCCGACGGCGACGTCGAGGGGGCGGGCGAGATCCTGGGCCGCCCGCACCGCGTCGAGGGGATCGTCGTCCGGGGCGCGCAGCGCGGCCGTGAACTCGGCTTCCCCACCGCCAACGTGGAGACCCTGCCGCACACCGCGATCCCGGCGGACGGGGTGTACGCGGGCTGGCTGACGGTGTCCGGCGAACGGATGCCGGCGGCGATCTCGGTCGGCACGAACCCGCAGTTCGAGGGCGTCGAGCGGACGGTGGAGGCGTACGCGATCGACCGCGTCGGCCTCGATCTGTACGGGCTGCACGCGGCCGTCGACTTCCTGGCGTACGTACGCGGCCAGCGGAAGTTCGAGTCCGTCGACGCCCTGCTGGTGGCGATGGCCGAGGACGTCAAGAAGTGCCGTGAGCTGACGGCCGGGGGCTGATCCCGCCGCTGTCCGTACGCGCCCCGGCCCGGACCACCGGACCGGTCCCGCTCAGGCCCAGTGGCAGGCCACGCCCGCCCCCGCCCCCGGCACCACCCCCACCTCCTCCGAGCGGCACCGCCCCGCCACCCCCGCCCGCTCCGCCTCGCCCGAGGCCAGCACCGGGCACCGGACGTGGAAGCGGCAGCCGCCGGGGATCTTCGACGGGTCGGGCGGCTCGCCGGTCAGCACGGCCGCCGGAACCGCCGACTCCGGCAGTACCGACAGCAGCGCCCGGGTGTAGGGGTGCCGGGGAGCCGTCAGCACCTCCTCGGCCGGACCGCACTCCACGATCCGGCCCAGGTACATCACCGCCACCCGGTCCGCGATGTTCCACGCCAGTCCCAGATCGTGCGTCACCACCAGCGCGGACAGCCCCAGTTCGGCCCGCAGCCGCAGCAGCAGCGCGAGGATCTCCCCGCGTACGGAGGCGTCCAGCGAGGCCACCGGCTCGTCCGCGACGATCAGCTCCGGCTCCAGGACCAGGGCGCCCGCGATCACCACCCGCTGCCGCTGACCGCCCGACAGCTCGTGCGGATACCGGGCGACGAACCGCCCGGGAGGCCGCAGACCGGCCCTGGCCAGCGCCCCCGCGACCGCCTCGCCCTCGTCCCCCGCGCACCCGTGGATCCGCAGGCCCTCCGCGACCGCCTCGTACACCGAATGGCGCGGGTTGAGCGCGCCGCTCGGATCCTGGAGCACCAGCTGGACCCGCCTCCGGTGCGCCCGCAGGGCGCGCGCGGTGTGCACGAGGGGCCGGCCGCCGAAGTCGATCCGGCCGGCCGTGGGCCGCACCAGCCCCAGCAGGGCGCGCGCCAGCGTGGTCTTGCCGCAGCCGGACTCGCCGACCAGCGCCACGATCTCGCCCCGGCCCACCGCGAGGTCCACCCCGTCCACGGCCCGCGCGGCCGGCCCGCCGCGCCGCCCGGGGAAGACGACTTCGAGACCGGTGGCGGCCAGCAGCGGTACGGCGGTCATGACGGCTCCCCGAGCGGGCCGCGGGGCCCCTTGGCGGTGGCCGCCCGCACACAGGCGGCCCGGTGTTCCCCGTCCCCGGTCAGCCACTGCTCCTGCTCGGCGCAGACCGCCAGCGCCACCGCGCAGCGCGGATGGAAGGCGCACCCGGGCGGCAGCGCGGACGGATCCGGCGGATCGCCCGGCAGCCCGCGCGGGGCGTGGCGCGAGGCGGGGTCGCCCACCCGGGGGAAGGCAGCCGCCAGGGCCTGGCCGTAGGGGTGGCGCGCGGCGGTCCGGACGGCGTTCGCCGGTCCCTCCTCCACCACCCGCCCCGCGTACATCACGGCCAGCCGGTCGCAGACGTCCGCCAGGACCGCCAGATCGTGGCTGATCATCAGCAGTCCGATGTCCTGCTCGGACACCAGCCGTCCGATCAGCCCCAGGATCTGCGCCTGGATCATCACATCCAGCGCGGTCGTCGGCTCGTCGGCGACGATCAGCCGGGGGTCGCAGGCCAGCGCCATCGCGATCATCACCCGCTGGCGCTGGCCGCCGGACAGCTCGTGCGGACGGGCGTCCGCGTGCCGCTCGGGCAGACCGACCCGGGCGAGCAGCTCGGCCGCCCGCAGCCGGGCCGCCCGGGGCGTCGCCCGCCGGTGCAGCAGGATCGGCTCGGCGATCTGGTCGCCGATCCGGCGCACCGGGTTCAGCGCGTGCATGGCCCCCTGGAAGACCAGCGAGGCGCCCGCCCAGCGCACCGCCCGCAGCCTGCCCCACCGCATGGTGAGGACGTCCTCGCCGTCGAGGAGGATCTCGCCGCTCAGCCGGGTCCCGGCGGGCAGCAGCCGCAGCAGCGCGAGGGCGAGCGTCGACTTCCCGCACCCCGATTCCCCGGCGATGCCCAGCGTCCGCCCGGCGGCGAGGCTCAGATCGACTCCCCGCACGGCGGGCACGGCGTTCGCGCCCGTACCGTACGTCACGCGCAGATCCCGGATCTCCAGCAGGCTCACCGGCCCACCCCCAGCCTCGGGTCGAGCACCGTCTCGATCGTCCGCCCGCAGAGCGTGAACGCGAGCGCCACCACCGCGATCGCCAGCCCGGGCGGCGCGAGGCACCACCAGTGGCCGGAGGAGACGGCGCCCGCCTCGCGCGCCTCCTGGAGCATTCCGCCCCAGGAGACGACCATCGGATCGCCGAGTCCGAGGAAGGCGAGCGTCGCCTCGGTCAGAATCGCGGCGGAGATCCCGAGCGTGGTCTGCGCCAGCACCAGCGGCATCACATTCGGCAGCACATGACGGCTCATGATGTGCCGGTGCCCGCCGCCGAGCGCCTTCGCGCGCTCGATGTACGGGCGGGACTCGACCGCGACGGTCTGCGCCCGCACCAGCCGCGCGGTCGTCGGCCAGCTGGTCACCCCGATGGCGATGATCACCGTCCATACGCTCCGGGACATCACGGTCGCCAGCACGATCGCGAGCACCAGCGTCGGCATCACCAGGAACCAGTCGGTGACCCGCATCAGCACGGTGGCGAACCAGCCGCCGTAGTGCCCGGCGGCGATGCCCACGAGAGCGCCGATCGCCACCGAGATCCCCGCCGCCAGCAGCCCCACGGTGAGCGAGATCCGCGCCCCCCACACCAGCAGCCCGAGCAGCGGCCGGCCGAACTGGTCCGTGCCCAGCCAGAACGCGGCGCTCGGCGGCTCCAGCGGATCCCCCGGCGCGTTCGTGACTTTCCGTACGTCCTCGTCGGCCAGCAGCGGGGCGAGGAGCGCGACGGCGGCGATCAGGGTGAGCGCGCCGAGGCCGAGGAGGCCCGCCCGGTGCGCGCGGTAGGAGTGCCAGAACCGGACGGCCGCGCCGGGGCGGCGGGCGGGGACCGGGGGGCGGGGGAGCGCGGATTCCGTCATCGGGCCACCCGGGGGTCGAGCAGGGGGTGGAGCAGGTCGGCGAGGAGATTCATCACGATCATCGCTCCGGCGAAGACCAGGAACAGCCCCTGGACCAGCGGCAGATCGGGCACGCTGAGCGCCTGGTAGAACAGCCCGCCGAGGCCCGGCCAGGAGAACACCGTCTCCACCAGGATCGATCCGGCCGCCACATGCCCGAGATTGATGAAGACCATCGTCACCGTCGGCAGCAGCGCGTTGGGCACGGCGTGACGGCGTCGTACGGCCGAGTCCCGCAGCCCCTTCGCCCGCGCGGTCGTCAGATAGTCGCCGCCCATCTCGTCCAGCAGTGAGGACCGCATCACCAGCAGCGTCTGCGCGTATCCCACCGCGACCAGGGTGACGACCGGGAGCACCAGATGGTGCGTCACATCGACGGCGTGCGCGAGGCCGCTCTCCGTGCCCGTGGACATGCCCCCGGTGGGGAAGAGCCCGGGCACCGGCCCCGCGCCCACCGCGAAGACGGTGATCAGCAGGAGTCCGAGCCAGAACGACGGCACCGACCAGAGGGCCAGCGCGATCCCGGTGTGCACCCGGTCGCCCGGGCCGCCGTGCCGCCAGGCGGCGCGCGCGCCGATCCAGAGCCCGATCGCCGAGTACAGCACCACGGCGACCCCGGTCAGCAGCAGGGTCGCGGGGGCCTTCTGCGCGATCAGCTCGCCCACCGGGGCCCGGAACTGGTATGAGACGCCGAGGTCGCCCGTCAGCGCCTTCGCGCAGTAGTCGGTGAACTGCTGCCACAGCGGCAGATCGAGGCCGAACTGCCGGCGCAGCGCGTCCAGCTGGCCCGCCGTGGTGGGGGTGCCCCTGGTCAGCGCCCGCACCGGGTCGCCGGGGACGATCCGGAAGAGGAAGAAGCCGGTGACGAGCACGGCGAGGAGGGAGACCGCCGCGCCGCCCAGCCGGCCCGCCGTGTGGAGCAGATAGGCGCGCGGGGAGGCCACCGGCTACTCGCGGTCGTCGGCGGTGGCCCGGCGGCGCAGGGCCACCAGCCCGGTGAGCACCGCCGCCGCAGCGATCAGCGCGCCGATGCCGACCACCACCTCGGTCGCGGAGGCGGCCTCCCCGGAGCGGCCGTGGCCGTCCGCGGGCTTCGCCGACCACCAGCTCCAGTAGCCGTCCTGCCCCCAGAGGCTGCCGCCGTCCTCGGGCATCGTCGTGATCGACTCGATGTGGTCGGTCCGGTACGCCTCCACGGCGTTCGGATACGCGAGAACATTCATCAAGCCCGTGTCGTACAGCCGTGATTGCATGCGTTTCACCACTTCAGCCCGTTTGGCCGGGTCGTATTCGGCGATTTGCCGTGCGTACAGTTCGTCGAATCGCCGGTCGCAGATGAAATTGTCGGTGGAACCACTGCCCGAAGGCGTGGCCGGAAGCGCGGCACAGGTGTGGATCGAGAGGACGAAGTCGGGGTCGGGATTGACCGACCAGCCGTCGAAGGCGAGATCGTAGTCGCCCTTCAGCCAGGGGTCGGAGACATTGTCACGGCATTCCATCCGGGTCTCGACGCCCAGCTCGCGCCACACCTCGGAGAGATATCTGCCGATGTGCGCGTCGTACGGATCGGCGGCATGGCACAGCAGCCGGAGCACGAGGGGCTCGCCGTTCTTCCCGGTGCGGACCCCGCCGCCCTTTCGCCGGTAGCCCGCCCCGTCCAGCAGCGCCGCCGCTCTCGCCGGGTCGTGGGCGATCTCCTGGTGCGCCTCCGGCCGCCAGAAGTACGCGCCGAAGCGCGGCGGAATGTATCCCGCGCCCTCGGTCGCATGGCCCTGGAAGAGCCCTTCCACGATCTCCCGGCGGTCGACGGCGTGGAAGAGGGCCCGGCGTACGGCGGGGTCGCGCAGCGCCCGGTGGCCGGTGCCGAACGCCCTGCCGTCCCGGGCCCGCGCGCCGGGGTTGACCGCGAGGGCGAGGAACCGGCGGCCGGGCGCGTCGTTGACCCTGATGTCCGCGGTCCGGCGCAGGGCGGCGGCCTGGGCGGGGACCAGGCCCTGGACGAAGGAGACCTCGCCCTTGCGCAGCGCGGCGACGGCGGCGTCGCCGTCCTTGTAGAACTTGAGCAGCAATTCGTCGAACGCGGGAGCGCCGCGCCAGAAATCCTTGTTGGGTTCCAGCCTGATGAACTGGTCGACCTCGAAACCAGTGATGACGAAGGGGCCGTTGCCGACGATGGGGAACTGGCGGTCATTGTTGAAGGCGGAGAGGTCGCGGATCCGCTCCCACTTGTGCCGGGGCACGATCGGGACGTCGAGCGCGACCATATTGGCCTGGGGCTTCTTCAGTTCGACGACGAGCGTTCGCGGGTCGGGCGCGGTGACTTCACGGAAGTTCGCGGTGAAGCTGCCGTTCGCCGCGGCGGCCTTCTCGTCGGACATCATCCTGTTGAACGTCCAGGCCGCGTCCTCGGCCGTCGCCCGCCGGCCGTCGGACCACCGGGAGTTCTCCCGGATGGTGTAGGTCCAGATCAGTTTGGACGGCGAGGACTTCCACGCGGTGGCCAGCCCCGGAATCACCCGGCCGTCCCGGGGGTCGTAGTTCGTCAGATACTCGTAGGCCAGCCGGTGCACGGTGGTCGACACCAGCCGCTTGGCCAGAAAGGGGCTGAGCGAGTCCACGCTCTGCGAGACGGCGACGGTCAGCACCTGTCTGCCCCCGCGCTCGCCGCTGGACGGTGCCGCCGACGGCGCGGCGGGCGCGAGGATCAGCAGCGCGGCGACCGCGCACATCCAGGGCCGTGCCCGGGCACGGGACTCTGAGGGTTCTGCGACCATGACGGCGACCTCGCCTCGTGACTCACGGGCCGGTGATGCGAGGTGTACCAGCGGGGTCCGGCCGCGTCAACGCTCGGCGGGACCGGCGTGTGGGCCGTCACGACGACGGCGGGGTCCGCACCGCTGTCGCGACACGGACCCCATGAGGCTCCCGCCCGCCGCCCTCCTACTGCCTCGGCGGCTGTGGCGGCTGCCTCGGCGGCCACTCGGCGAGCGGCGGCTGCTCCTGCTGATCGGGCTGGTCAGGACCACCCGGCCGGCCCTGTGCCGGAGGAGGCCCCTGATGCTGCTGGTGCGGCGGCGGCCCGGGCGGCCCCGGCTGCTGGGGAAGGCCCTGCGGCGGATACGGGCCGCCGTACTGCTGCTGCGGCGGGAACGGCCCGCCCTGCCCCGGCTGCTGCTGGTACTGCTGCTGCGGCGGGTACGGCGAAGGCTGTCCCGGCTGCTGCTGACCGGGCACCTGCGGCCGGCCGTACGGCGAGGCCGGCCCCTGGTGTCCCTGCTGCCCCGGGTGACCCGGGTACCCCTGCGGCCCCGGCACCGGCGGCTGACCCGGCCCGGGGACCTGGCCCGGCATCGGGGCCTGGGCCTGCGCCTGCGCCTGCTGATGCCCCGGCATCGGCGGCGGCATGGTCGGCGGCGGATTGCCGTCGGCGGTCCAGAGCCCCTGCTGCTGCTGGGCCCGGACGAAGTCCTCGGCGATCAGCGCCGACAGATTGAAGTACGCCTCCCGGGTCTTGGGCCGCATCATGTCGAGATCGACCTCCGCGCCCGCCGCGAGATGCTCGTCGAACGGCACCACGATCACACCGCGGCAGCGCGTCTGGAAGTGCGCCACGATGTCATCCACCTTGATCATCTTCCCGGTCTCGCGCACCCCGGAGATGACCGTGACGGAACGCTGCACCAGCTCCGCGTACCCGTGCGCGGAGAGCCAGTCGAGCGTTGTCGACGCACTGCTCGCACCGTCCACGGACGGCGTCGAGACGATGATCAGCTGGTCGGCCAGATCCAGCACCCCGCGCATCGCGCTGTAGAGCAGCCCCGTGCCGGAGTCGGTGAGGATGATCGGGTACTGACGGCCCAGTACATCGATCGCCCGCCGGTAGTCCTCGTCGTTGAACGACGTGGAGACGGCCGGGTCCACGTCATTGGCGATGATCTCCAGACCGGACGGGGCCTGCGAGGTGAAGCGGCGGATGTCCATGTACGAGTGGAGATACGGGATCGCCTGCACCAGGTCCCGGATGGTGGCCCCGGTCTCCCGGCGCACCCGACGGCCGAGCGTGCCCGCGTCGGGGTTGGCGTCGATCGCCAGGATCTTGTCCTGCCGCTCGGTCGCCAGGGTCGAGCCCAGCGCGGTGGTCGTGGTGGTCTTGCCGACACCGCCCTTGAGGCTGATCACGGCGATCCGGTAGCAGGAGAGCACCGGCGTACGGATCAGCTCCAGCCGCCGCTGCCGCTCGGCCTCCTCCTTGCGGCCGCCCAGCTTGAACCGGGAGGCACTGCTCGGCCCCCGGCTGGACCTGGCCTTCTGCTTGTTGTTGCGCAACAGCCGGTCGGAGGAGAGTTCCACCGCCGCGGTGTAACCCAGCGGCGCGCCCGGCACCGAGCGCTCGCGCTGGTCATGGGTGACCGGGGTGGGCCAGGCGGCCCCACCGCGAGGATCGGAGGGAGGGCCGGGCTGCTGCCCGGGAGGCTGCTGCTGCGGAGGCAGCGGCACGGACCCGGACCCCGGCCCGGGCCCGCCGGGCTGCCCCTGCGGGGGGTGTCCATAACCGGGCTGCGGTGCCGCGGCTGCCGGCGGGGGGCCGGGCTGCTGCTGCTGCTGTGGCGGCGGCGGGTAGCCGTAGCCCGGGGGCGGGGCCTGCGGCCCGTTCGGGTGCGGGAATCCATAACCCGGCTGCGGGGCCGGGGGCGCGGGCGGATACGCGCCGTGCGGGGGGAAGGGCCCCGGCTGGGCGGCGGCGGGCATCGGCTGCGCCCCGCCGTGCGCGGGGGCCTGCGGCGGGGTCTGCGCCGGGGGAGCGGTGGGCTGTCCCGGCCCGGGGGCCTGCGGAGAGACCGGCCACTGCGGGGCGGACGCGGGGGCGGCCGGCTGGAAGGCGGGCGGCAGCGGGGGCAGCCCCGCCTCCGGCGCGGACTGCTCCGGCGACCAGGCGGGCGCCGGAGCGGGCGGGGCCTGCCGGCTGTCCGTCCCGGCCGGTGCCCCGGTGGTGCCGCTGTCGTCCGGAGCGCTCTCGTCCGGACCGGTCCCGGTGTTGTTCTCCGCGCCTGCGACCGGCTCCGAGCCGTCCTGCCGGCCGTCCGTGCCGGACACGGCGTCGTCCGCCCCGGACCGCTCGCCGGGGGCCGCGCCCGTGTCCGCGTCCGCGCCGGGAATCCCGTCCGGGCCGGATGCGGTGCCCGCCGGTTCGCCCGTGGGCGCGGCCTCAACCTCGGTGCCGGAGGCGGCGCCCGGCCAGTCGTCGGTGGCCGAGCGCGCCCGGCGGCCGGTCGGCACCGGGCCCCCGAAGCCGTCGGCCCGGCCGTCGGAGCCGGTGGCCTCGGCGGGGGCCTCGCTCGCGCCGGGCCCTCCGGCGCCCTCGGCCGGTGCGCCCGAAGCCGCCTTCCTGGCCTGTTCCTCCGCCTCCGCCTCCGCGGCCTTGGCGGCGTCGAGCGCGGCGAACTCCCGCTTCAGCGCGGCGGGAGAGAAACGCATGGTCGCCCCGCTCTCCACACTGCCGCCCCCGTAGGCCTGCGCGGCGGGCGCGGAGTC
This sequence comes from Streptomyces amakusaensis, assembly GCF_039532665.1. Classification (NCBI taxonomy): domain Bacteria; kingdom Bacillati; phylum Actinomycetota; class Actinomycetes; order Kitasatosporales; family Streptomycetaceae; genus Streptomyces; species Streptomyces amakusaensis. Next base: position 550,156 of record NZ_BAAASB010000002.1, read on the forward strand.
GGACTCACCGGAATCCGCGGCCGCGGACGCAGTCGGCCGCGGAGCCGGAGCCTGCGGCACCTGAGCCTGCGGCACCGGAGCCTGCGGCACCTGAGCCTGCGGCACCGGGGCATGAGGAGCCGGGAGCGAAGGAGCCGGCGGAGGAGGAGTCGCACCGGCGGCCCCGCCGCCGAACCCGTGTCCCTGTCCCCGCTCCTGTCCCCGGAACTGCCCCGGCGCGGCGGGCGGCGGCGTCCACTGAGGCTCGAATCCGCTTCCCGCCGGCAGCCCCGGCGTCGCCACCGGAGGCCCGACGGGCGGCGGCGGTGGAGGCGGAATCCGGCCCGCCCCCGAAGCGTCGCCCGACGCGTTCTGCGTGTACCAGGCCGGCGGGGTGTAGTCGATGGTGAACTCACCCGTCATCTCGGCGGGATCCGCGTCGGACTCGTCGGCGGGAGGGGTCCATCCCCCGCGGATCTCGTCCCGATCGCTGTTCACTGTGCCTCCTGGTGTGGTCGAGCACCCTTGTGCGTCGTGGGTGGGGGCGACCGCTCTGTCTTCCGATCGACCCGGCTCTCCGCCCGGGAACACGATGGGCGTCCCCGCAGGTTCTTCTGCCGCTGTCCGTCCCAGCCTAATCGTCAACAAGGGCGGCCCGGCAGGCCCGATGCCCGACGTCCGCTGTCCCGTGCGTCACGCCCCGTCCCCCGCTCTGCCCCCAAGTGAACCGAGGACGGCGGAGCGTGAGGGGCCGAGCGGGCAAATCGGTACGGTTCGACAGACGCACCGGCCTCCTCACCCGCCCCACCGGCGTGGACCGGGTCAGTTCAGATCGAACTCCCCGTCCCGCGCCCCCAGCACGAACGCCCGCCACTCGGCCTCCGTGTACCGCAGCACGGTGTCGGGGTCCAGCGAGGACCGCATCGCGACCGCCCCGCCCGGCAGATGAGCGATCTCGACCCGCTCCTCCTCCTCGCTCGTGCCTGGGGCACTGAGCCACTCGACACCCGAGATGTCGAGTGCGTACAGCTCGTCCTTCTCCTGCGCGCTCCCCATGGATCAAGCTCCTTTTCGGTAAACGGTTCGGCTACCGGCCCCGCCCCACGCGCCGGCGGTCACCGGGCGGCCGACGGCCGGTCCACATCACTCAGGAGTCTAGGCCGACCACGCCCTGTGATCCGAGACAATCCACAGCCCCGGGCGTATGAACGTACGAGCGTACGAACGCGCCCGCCGTCACCCGTCACCCGCCGCTCACCGTCGCGCGGCGCGGCCGTCCGTCAGTCCATCCGCCGCGCAGGGCCCAGCAGCCCGGTCTCCGCGTCCGTGCCACTGGTCATCACCCAGTTCCGCTCACTCCCCGAGCACCACAGCGTGACCCCGTCCGCCAGCGTCGGCAGCGCGTCGCTCTCCGCCCGCGAGAGCCCGAGGATCCGGCCGATCTGCTCCGCCTCCTGCGGCGACACCCGCTGCACCCCCACCAGCGTGGAGTCCCGCAGCAACCGGGGGGCCACCGGGCTCAGATACGGCAGCAGCGTCAGCACCGACTGCCAGGGCGACGACACGACCCGCCCCCGGGGCGGCCGCATGCCGCAGTCGCGCACCACCACGACCGGGCTGCCCACCGTGGCGCCCATCGGCGGAACCCGCCCCACATCATGGAGCGTCACACAGTCGAGCCCCGCGCCCGCCGCCTGCGCCAGACCGGACCACACACCGGCGCGCCCGGTCTCCACCGCCACCCGCGCACCCGTCCCGGCCGCCCGGAGCGCGACCACCTGGGCCGTCCACAGACCGCCGATCAACAGCACGTCGTACGGCGTGGAACGGTGGAAGCCCACCATCAGCGGACGCCCCTCCGCGTCGTCGCCGATCACCACACCGTCGTCCCCGACCGGCAGCGACAGCGCGCCCAGATCGCCGACCGGCATGGTGTGCCCCGGATGCCTCGGACCACGCAGCCCGCGCGCCACCCCGGCCCCCCTCATCGGGCACCGCCCAGCGGCAGCGTCGCCAGCGCGCCGGGAAGCTGCTCCCGGTCGAGCCGCACGAGCCCTATCCGCGCCGCGCGCACCGACTGCTCCAGCGTCCTGCGCACCCCGATCAGCTCGGTGTCCGAGCCGCCGGTGACCCGCACATGACCCGACACCGCCAGCGCGCCCCGGTGCGCCCCGCGCCGCAGGGTCAGACTGAACGTCGTCGCGTACGCCGGCGTCGCCGTCAGCAGCGACACCAGCTTGGGCAGCGGAGCCGCCCCCCGCCCCAGCTCGGGCCAGCGGCCCACCGCGTACGTCGTGTGCCAGCGGTCGTCACAGCGCCACACCCGCGCCGTCTCGGAGGTCCGGCGCTGCGGCGCGGCGTCCGGCCTGCTCGCCCGCGCGGCCAGCCGCGGACTCGCGCACGCCGCCGTCGCCACCGTGGAGTTCAGCTCCTCCTGATCCAGCACGACGGCCTGGAAACCGGCCCCCGTGACCCGGCTCGCCACATGGTCCGCCACCCGCACCAGACAGCGCTGCGCGCCCTCGAGCCCGCCGCCGCGCGCCTCCACGGCCTCCCGGCACAGCTCCGGATCCAGCTTCACCGCCACCCAGGTCATCCTGAGCGCCGGCGCGCCCGTCCGCTCCTGGAGCGGCGCGTACGACAGCCGGGCCATCGACTGCTGCGGCAGATGCGGAGCGGGCGCGGAGCGCACCTGCTGCACCAGCTGCACCGACTCCAGCACTATGTCGTCCACTGTCAGCGCGCCGCCCAGCGCGGAGAGCGGGAGCGCCCGCGCGCCGAAGGCCGGGCGCAGCGCGTCGCCGCTCGCCTCGACCCGTATCACCGCCGTCAGAAAGCCGCCGTCGCCGAGCATGCCGACGGTCCGCCGGTCGCGGTCGACGTAGGCGAACGGGCGGAACCCGGGAACGCCCTCCACCACCGGGGCCAGTGAGGGGTCGGTGTCCGCCGGGGACGGCCGCGCGCCGCGCCTGCGGGAGCGCAGAGCCAGCGCGGTCGACATCCAGTCCTGGGCCGCCTGCCCGCGCCGCCGTACGAAGGCGAGCAGCAGCAGCGCGCCGCCCGCCGTCATCGTGGGGATGAGCCAGAGGCCTTCCAGCACCAGCCCGACCAGGGCGAGCGCCAGCGCGATCTGGGCCAGCGCCAGTTGGTGGAGCCTCAGCGGGCCGATGCGGCCGCCGTGTGAGAGGGGGCGCAGCGCGGTGGTCGCGGGCGCGCCCGCGGACGACGAGGTCCCTTCGGCAGCCGGGGCCTGCGCACCGCCTCTCGCGCGCTGTCTCCGGGGAGCGCCGCGACGTCGATCGGAAGTCCGCCCATTTCGCGCGCGCGTCGCCGTACCCATCCCCGCGTTGCCCCCTTGTGTCGGTAACTGCCGCATTCCTATGGGCGTTGACCGGGCGATCACCCTACCTGAGCAGTGGGCCACCGGCCCCAGCAGGCATAGTAGGAGGGCGGTACGAGCGCCGGCCCCTCTCGGTGAGGTTGAGCCTGGCAGCCCAGCGGGGAGAGGGACAGCGGACACATGGCATCACGTCGGGACGAACTCAACGCGTACACCTTCGCCAAACGGAGGCTGATCGCGCAGTTCTTGCAGCCCAGCACCACCGGCTCGGAGGAGGGCGCGCCGCGTCCCCTGCGCGCCGTGGTCCCCGGCGCGATCGTCGGCGTGGTCATTCTCGCGGGGTTCGCGGCCTGGGGGATGTTCAAGCCGGTGGCTCCCAAGGGCTGGAACGACCCCGGTGAGAACGTCATCATCGCCAGTAAATCCACCACGCGATATGTGGTGTTGAAGACGGACGGCAAGGTGCAGCTGCATCCCGTTCTGAATATGTCGTCGGCAAAACTCCTCCTCAATGCCGACAAGGGAAAAGTCATCAATGTAGATGAGTCGGTGCTCGACAAGGGCGATATTCCGCACGGCGCGACCCTCGGAATTCCCTACGCCCCCGACCGCCTTCCCTCCGCCAAGGAGGCGGGCTCGGCCAAGCGCTGGGCCGTGTGCGAGCGCCCGGGAGCGGGCGGCCGGTCCATCGAGAAGGCGGCCTTCGTCCTCGCCGAGCGCGAGCGGGACAAGACCGACGGCGCGGGCCGGCTGAGCGGCGGAGAACTGCTCTTCGTGGAGGGCCCCGACAAGGTCCGTCACGTCGTGGACGCGGCGGGCAGGGCGTATCCCCTGGCCCCCGGGGAGCGGCTGCTGCGCCAGGTCGCCGACCAGGGCCGGGTGCCGCAGCGGGTCTCCGCCGCCTGGCTGGCCACCCTGCGCGAGGGCGACACGATCGACTTCCCCGAGATCGGCGCCGTGCCGGGCTCGGACGCGGGCATCCCCAGCGGCGACCTGGAGCCCGCCCTGAACAAGGTGGGCATGGTCCTGGAGGCGAGCGCCGGGACCAAGGACCAGAAGTACGTGGTCCTTCCCGGCCGGGTGGCCCCCGTCTCGGACTTCACCGCGAAGCTCCTCCTCAACAGCGAGAAGCTGGTCACCCTCGGCCAGGACGGCAAGGCCGAGCGCCTCAGCGGCGGCGCCTTCCGGCCGGGCGAGCCGTTCAACCAGGAGAAGCGCTGGCCGCAGCTGCTCCCCGAGCCCGTCAACTCCGCGAGCGAGGGCAAGGGCAGCCGTAACACGGTGTGCAACGTCCTGCGCGGCGTCGACCCGGACAGCGGCTCGACGACCCTCAGCACCTGGGCGGGCGCGGACTTCCCCGCCACCCTGCCGGTCGGGTCGAGCAGCGCGTACGTCACTCCCGGCTCCGGCCAGCTGTTCCGCCAGTTCACGGGCTCCCGGACGGACACCGGATTCCTCTTCCTGGTCACCGACACCGGGCTGCGCTACGCGATGCAGTCCAACGGCGACAGCGCCGCTGACTCCTCGGGAATTGGCTCCTCCGGTACGAAGGAGGAGCGGGAGGCCCGCCGTCAGGAGGCCCAGCTGGCGCAGATCCAGCTCGGCTACAAGGACGTCGTCCCGCTGCCGGTGCCCGCCGCCTGGTCCGCGTTCCTGCCGACCGGCCCCCGGCTCTCGACCGGCTCCGCGAGCCAGCCGCAGGGCTCATGAGGACCCCGCGCGGACCCCTGCGCCCGGCCCCGCCCTCCCGCCGGCTGTTCGCGGTGGCCGCCGCCACCGCCGTCGGCTGCCTCGGGCTTCCCGTGCCGTCCGCCGTCGCCGACACACCGGGTCAGTGCAGTTATCCCGGCGAGATGTACCAGGGGCGGCCCTGGGCGCTGCAACGCGTGCTGCTGGACGAGCTGTGGAAGCAGTCCACCGGCGAAGGCGTCCGGGTCGCGGTCATCGACACGGGCGTCGACATCAAGAACCCCCAGCTCAAAGGCGCGGTGGACGCCAAGAGCGGGCTGAATCTGATGCCCGAGAACCTCAAGGACGCCAACGGGAACAAGGTCGAGCGCGGCGCGGAGAACGGCACCACGGACACCGTGGGCCACGGCACCAAGGTCGCCGGCATCATCGCCGCCCGCCCCATGGACGGCACGGGCTTCTCCGGCCTCGCCCCCAAGGCCACGATCATCCCCATCCAGCAGAACGACGCCGAGGGCAACGGCACCGCCGTCTCCCTCGCCAAGGCCATCGACGAGGCAGTGGAGCGGGACGCCGGAGTCATCAACATCTCCCAGGACACCGCGAAGGCCGTCGAGCCCACCCCCCTGCTGAAGCAGGCCGTCGACCGGGCGCTGGCCGAGGGCGTCGTCGTCGTCGCCTCCGCAGGCAACGACGGCCAGGGCGGAAACGTCAAGAAGACCTATCCGGCCTCGTACGAGGGCGTCCTGGCGGTCGCCTCCTCCGACCGCAACAACGAGCGGGCCGCGTTCTCCCAGTCCGGTGATTTCGTCGACGTCGCCGCCCCGGGCGTGGACGTCATCACCACGGTCCCCGGCGGGGGCCACTGCGCCGACAACGGCACCAGCTTCTCCGCCCCCTACGTCGCCGCCGTCGCCGCCCTCATCAAGAGCAAGCACAAGAACTGGACCCCCCGGCAGATCACCGCCCAGATCCAGCAGACCGCCGAACGGTCCACCTCGGACCACGACCGCCTGGTCGGCTGGGGAGTGGTCGACCCCGTACGCGCCCTCACGGAGGACGACAAGCCCATCGAGCGCCCCGTCGCCCGCGAGGGCCTCACCAGGGCGGAACCCCCCACCCCGCCCGAAATCCACCTCGGCGAGACCCCCGAGGAGCGCGACACCCGCCTCGCCACCTATGTGGTGGTCGGCGGCGGCGTACTGGTCGCCGCCATCGGAGGCAGCGCGGTGGCCCTGCGGGACGCCCGAAGGCGTCCGGGCCGCGCCACAGGGCGCTGACATCGCCGACGTACACGGAACGCACACGACCGGGTCGGCCAACGACCCGTATGCTCCATGGTTCTTCACATAAGGAAGCCGCCCATCGGATAAGACGCTTGGGGCTGTCATAGGCAGTGACTAGAGTGGGGCCCGGTTGATCGCAGGTGGTCGAATTCCGCCGCGATCGAACGAGGGACAGCAGTGGCAAACGGGGAGGGACGGGCATCGTGCTCGATGCAGAGAGCGGCGGGGTCGGAGGCTCCGGCGGTGGGAGTGATCTGGAGCGCGGTGTTGACGCGCTGAAGAAGTTCCACAGTCAAGTCACCGCGCTTCTCAGGGATTTCGAGGGCGGCGAGGGCGGCAGCACCAAGGTCGCCGAACAGCGGGTCTCACGGGGGTCCTTCAGCGGCGCCCAATTGGCATTCGCCGAAGCGGACGGCTTCTTCACCCAGTACAACCGCGTCCACCGGGAGCTGGTCTCCCTTTCGAAAACACTCGGCGACCAGATCGAGATGCTGACCATCGGCGTCCACGCCGCCGACGTCGGCTTCGACAACGTGGAGGAAGACATGCGCAGTCGCTTCCACACGATCCAGTCCAGCGTGGAACAGGAACGCGCGGTCCGCGAGGCACAGCGGCCCACCGCGCCTGCGGAGAAGAGCGCGGAGCGCGAGCAGGCACGCGACAACGACACCGCCCTTCCGACGGACTTGGGGTAACGCCGATGAGCGACGCCAACACGAACCAGCCCCCTGCCCACGAGCGGCAGCAGGCCGCCGACAGCGCCCTGATCCACACCCGATACGGCACGACCAACGCCGCCGAGCGCGCCGCCGCCATCCTCGAGAAGTTCGGCATCGGCAACGGTTCCGGCCCCGGCGGCTTCTTCGGCAAGACCGACTTCGAGTCCGCCCGCCTCAACGCCATGCTCGACCTCCTCGACTCCGCCAACCCCACCGACCTCGAAAACGCCGGCCACGCCCTCCAAAGCGCCACCAAGGCCCTCAACCGCGCCGCCAAGGAACTCGACTCCTTCGTCAAAGCCACCGACTGGAAGGGCGAATCCGGCGACGAATTCCGCCGCTTCGGCAGCGAACTCGCCCGCTACGCCGGCGACCTCGGCACCTTCGCCAACACCGTCGGCACCCAAATGAAGGTCGCCAGCGAAGGCCTCACCTCCGTCCGCAACTCCAAGCCCCCCCGCGACGCCCGCGCCGACCCGAAGAAGCCCGACGCCTTCCCGCCGTCCGAACGCAAGGACGACAACCCTGAGTACAAGGCTGCGGTGAAGGCCGAGAGGGACCGCCAGGAAGCGATCAACCAGATGAACCGTCTGGCGTCGTTCTACGCGGTCTCGGAGCAGACGCTGGCGGGGCAGGAGCCGCCGAGGCTGCCCAAGATGCTTGATGCGGCGGTACCACGGCCTGAAGGCAACTGGCGAAAGGACAGCCCTTCGGCAGGCAGCGGAGGCGGTGGTGATGCTTCCGGTGGGATCGGCCAACAGGCGGTTTCCGGGCAGGCTCAGTCCACTGGAGTGGGCAGGGCATTTCAAGCGGATGCCCCAGCGGCAAGCCCGGTGCCCCCTTCACAGATCGCGCCTGGGGCGCCGGTGGCGCAATCCGGAAACGCCTTCCCGGATACTTCGATGAACATCGACAGTGTCACTGCACCCCCTGCACCGACCGGCCCTGCCCCTACGACCTCTCCAGGAACCCCTGGAGGTCCTGCGGCCACGCAGACGCCGCCAGTGATCGCGGGTGTGCCGAGCCCGGTCCAGAGCAAGGTCGCCCAGGCGAAGGGGGCTCCGGCAGCACCCAAGCCAGGTGTCGCTCCGAGCGCCACTGCCGGCGGGCGGCCGGGAGCGGTCGGAGGCGCTCCTGCGGCCAAGTACGCCGAGGGCGCACGCCCCGGGGTGATCGGAGCAGGCACGGCAACACCGGCCGGCGGAGGTACCGCAGCCGGTCGAGCGGGGGCCGCAGGCCCCGTCACCGGCGGTTCACCGACTGCTGGACGCGCCGGAGCCGCAGGAGGGGCAGCACAGCCCCCGATGGCCGGCGGAGCAGCAGGCGCTGCGGGCCAGGCCGGCATGGCGGGACGCGCCGGTGCGGGGCCCTCTGCCGGAATGGGAGCCGGACGCGCGAACGGCATCGTCGGAGGCACCCCTCAGCGCGCCGTCGGCGGTTCAGCCGGTCCGCGTATTCCCCGAGGGACTGTTATCGGCGGGGAGGCGGCGGCAGTCGGCCGTCCCTCTGCGGCGAGGCCGAGCCAGTCGGGAGTCATCGGCGCGGGACCTGTGAACGGTACTGCCCAGCCCGGCGGTCGCGGTACACCGAGCACCAATGGAATCGTCGGCACCCCCCGTAGCGGTGGTCCCGCACCCCGGTCGGCCGCCGGTGGCGGGTTCACCACCGGTGGTGCCGGTCTCGTCGGCCGTCGGAGCAGGCAGGAGTCCGAGGACGAGCAGGAGCGGTCAGCCTCGGCCCGGCCGGACTATCTGACGGAAGACGAAGAGACATGGGCGGTTCGGCGGCGTGCCGTCCCACCAGTGATCGACTAGGCACGGCGGAAGGTTCGGAAGCCAGGATGACGGCAGGAATGACCAGCCAGGTCCGGAAGCGCAGGGAGTCTTATGCCCTGCGGCGGAGCCTGGTCTGCGCTGTGGCTGCGCTCGGGGCTTGGACAGTGGGCGTCGTTGGGGCTGTGCCGACGGCGGTTGCGGCCGAGGATGTGCGGTCCAAGCAGTGGTACTTGGACGCGATGAACGCCGAGGAGATCTGGAAGACCACTGCTGGCGAGGGCATCAAGGTCGCTGTGATCGACTCCGGTGTGAACCCATCGACTCCGTCTCTCAAAGGCCAGGTCCTTAAGGGCTTGGACGCCACAGGTGTAGGCGGTGAGGCGACTGAGGATTTCGATGGGCACGGCACCACCATGGCCGAACTGATTGCGGGCACCGGCCAAGGGGGTGGTTTGCAGGGATTGGCACCCAAGGCCAAGATCATTCCGTTCAGGATCGCTGACGAGAAGTTCTCGAAGAAGCACAAGACGGATCCGTGGGACAACTCTGTAGCCATCCGGGCCGCAGCCGACAGTGATGCCCGAATCATCAGCATGTCATTCGGCAATGAATTTATGGACGCCAAGGAAAAGAAGGCGGTCGAGTACGCGGAAAGCAAGGGGAAGTTGCTCTTCGCCGCTGCGGGTAATAGCGGTGACGAGGACAACAAGGCGGAGTACCCGGCTCAGTATCCAGAGGTTGTGGGTGTCGCAGCATCCGCCCCGGAGGGGCGAACCGCCGGATTTTCTCAGCACGGAGAGTTCGTCGATCTCGCGGCTCCAGGCAGCGAGATCCCCCATTGGTGTGACGCCTCCTTCAAGGGCTACTGCGATGCTGGCGGCACCAGCGCCGCCACCGCCATCGCCTCCGCCTCCGCCGCCCTCATCTGGTCCGCCAACCCCGACTGGACCGCCAACCAGGTTCTTCGGGTGATGTTCGAGAGCGCCGGCAAGGGCAAGGACGGCAAGAAGAAGGGGCTCAGCAACTTCTACGGGCATGGTGTCGTCCGGCCGGGGGCTCACATCAACAGAGGGCTCGGAAAGCCGGGTGATCCGGATGTCAGCCCGTTGACGAACAAGAGGACGAGCGGATCCCCCGCGTCGCCGGCGGCTTCCGCACCGGGTACGTCACAAGCTCCGAAGAGCGGGTCCAGCGAGGCTCCTGCGGTGGCAAGCTCCAGCGGGAAGTCCGAGGACGGAAACGGAACGGGACTCATTCTCGGCGGGGTCGCGGTCGTCGTCGTCCTCGCCGGAGGCGGCTTCCTCCTGGCCCGCCGCCGTCGCAACGCCTGAGTGCGACGGCGCGCTCAGGAACCATCACGATCCACCGCACCGAGTACGAATGAACGCAGGGAAGGGAAGACCGATACATGTCAGTTCAGAAGGTCGGCGATGAGGGCCTCAAGAGTCTCCAAGACGAGATCACGGCGAACTTCGAGGACGTCAAGGGCCAGCTCCAGCAGCTCCACGGTGTGATCGACAGCCTGGAAGGCAGCTGGAAGGGCATTGGTCACGGAGCCTTCGACGCGAAGCAGGCCGAGATCAACCAGGGCATGGTGCGCATCGCCAAGATGCTGATCCACTTCCAGGAGGCGATCCAGGTCACCCGTACCACCGCCACCAACACCGACGACGACGTCCGCGCGGCCCTTCAGGGTGTCGACGTCACCCCCGGCTTCACCGGCGACGCCGGTGCGACCCGTTCGGCGACCTCGAACATCAGCGGTTACTGACCGCTCTGCCGGCTGAAGCGCTCGGCCGGTTCCGGATACAGACTCAGCAACAGACACACGGCATTCGGAGGACTCATGGCGGACAACGCCGGCGGCAACCTGGTCGTCACTTACGCCTCGCTCGACCAGGCGGCCGCGACCATCGACAAGCAGGCCGATCGCCTGGACAAGAGCCTTGACGCCATCCAGGCCAAGATCCGCAGCATCTCCAGCACCTTCGAGGGTGAGGCCGCGACGGCCGCGGACAACTACCACAAGCAGTGGGACAAGGAGACGCGGATGATCCACACCGCGCTCAAGGGCATCGCCCGCGCCGTGCGCGAGGCGGCCCCCGCCTACCAGGCCGGCGACCGGAAGGCCGCGGGCTACTTCTAAGCGGGGATCGTCAAGATCAGCTACAGGGTGGGCGTGCGCGGGAGACGCCCACCCTGTAGCCCGTCCTGGTATCCCGCCCCGCCCTTGCGGGATACCGACGCGCCCATCAGGACTTCGCGGCGTTGCAGCCCGCAGATTTGCCCACCGATGCGGCGTAGGCGGTGATGAGTTTCTTCGTCTCCGACTCCTTCGCCTTCAGATCCCCGAAGATGACGATGGTTGCGAAGAGCGTGTAGTCGTGCTTGCGCTTGGGCTCCTTGGGCTCGGGGCAGTGAACTCTGGCGACGCCTCCTTTGGCGGACCAGGCGTAGCGCCGGTCTTTCGTCAACTTCGAGTCGAGTCTGATGCCCCCGCCATGCCACAGAGAGGAAACGTCCAGAACTGTGGTGGAGCTCTCCCGCCAGACCTTGCGCACCGACAGCGCGGACACGCCGTCCACGAGGATGTGACAGCCTTCAGCCCCGATTAGCTTCGTCTCCTTTGTGGAGATTTTCCGGCCGGGCGGTAGTGCGGGTTCCAGAAGATTCGGCTCGATGGGGTTGTCGCAGAGAGTGTTTGGCACCGTGTAGGACTTGGCGGCTTCCGGCTCGGGGGCGGTGCATGCGGAGGTGGGCAGAACGAGCAGTGCTGCCACGGGCATCATGAAGGCAGGTTTTATCCTTTGCTGAACTGCCCTCTTGAAGCTCTTCATCTTGACTCCGTAGGCGTTGTAATCAAGGCTGAATTTCTGTGGTCAGATCATCCGACATTTGCCGGGCGTTGGTTGAAGCATGCGAGAAGCCATCCTCTGAGGCGCTGAGGGCCCAGTCCGCCACGGCATCGGCGTAATCTGCGTTATGAGCCTTGGCCGCATTGATCGCGGCTTCCTGCGCCGAGCGAGTGCCGCTGTCTACGCTCGCTTCCCACAGCCTGCCCGCGTCCTTGCCCGCGTCCTTGAGGACATCTGTCTCGGACTGCTGGAACAGACCTTCAAGAACAACGCTGCTGACCGTCGCCGCGACACCGCCGGCCACAGCCCCGCCGATCGGGGAGGCGATGAAGCTCACGCCGACGCCCACGCCCGTGCCGATCGCACCTGACCAGGCGTTCTTCTGTTGCGCCACTGAATCCTGGAAATCTTTCGCCGCTTGTCCGGCCGGGCTCGTAATTTCTTCTTGCCGACCGATGGCCAGAGTCCCTCCAATCTCGCCGGAGTTTCGTGCGATGGCTTCCACGATGTTCTCGGGTGAGTCCGAGTACCGCTGGTTCTCCGGGAGGTTGGGGTTCAGGTGGTAGTCCATCAAGTTCGCCATGTAGGACATCTGGCCCAGCTCCACTGCGGCGTATCCCTCAGGGCTCTGTCCCAAGGTGATCAGCAGACGCGTGACCTCGTTGTGAGACAGGTCTGCCGGTACTCCCGCGATGGGGAAGAGCTGATTGGTCTTCCCATGGGTGTCGTTCGCGGCGGCCCGGCTGATGTCCGGCAGATATTCGGCGGTGATCTGCCCGATGCTGTCGGACATGTAGCTGTGCTTGGTCAGCCGCTCGCCGTCCTCGGCGATGGACTGCACCAGCTGTTCCATGAGCCGTGCCTGCTCCGCGTTGTGCGGTGGAGTGTCCCGTGTGGGCAGTTCGCCCGCAGGATGGCCGGTGGTGGCGGCTTCCAGGGCGCGGGCGAGGTTGTCGCGGCCGGAGTGGCTGTCCTTGCCCTTGGGGTCCTCGGCGTGGGGCCAGTCGCGCTCTTCGAAGAGGTACTCGAAGTTGGTGAGGTCGGCCTTGACTGTTTTGTCGCCGTCCTTCTCCGTGAAGTCGTGGTCCTCGTCCTTGGAGACGTAGGTGTCGCCGAAGAAGGCGGTCGCGGCGTCGGGGCTGTTCGACAGGGCGGCCAGAAAGCCCGTGAACGGGTCCGAGCCGAGGTCGGTGCCGTCGCGGTTCAGCTGGGGGTTGAGGGGGATGTCGTTCCAGAGGGGCGGGCTGTGCTTGCCGTTGTGGGTCAGCTCCTTGTCGGTTTTGATCAGTTCTCTGCCGTAGCTCTTGAGGAACTGATCGTCGTAGTTTCCCCAGCGCATCAGGTTGCTCATGACCTGGAAGCCGAGGGCGGAGTTGGTCCTGGAGACGGTCTGGCCGCCGAGCTGGGTCATGTCGTGTTTCCACTCGGACATCGACCGGGTGTCGCTCTGGGTCGCGTTCGCGAGGGTGAGGCTGAGGTTCTTCTGGAGCTCGCCGAGCTGATCCCGATGGGCGCGGACTTCGTAGGCGTAGCGGGGATCGGTGAGGTTGGCCCAGAAGTCCAGGGTTCCCTTGGCTCCCAGCTGTGAGGCGAAGTGCTCCGCGAAGAGTTCGTCGCCCGAGTACTTCTTCAGGCCGGCGTTGAGTGCGGCGAAGTCCTCGGCGCTGAGGTCGTCGGGTTTCCTCCTCGCGAGGGCGGAGAGCTTCTCCGCCTCCTTGAGGGCGTTCGCCCCGGCGTCGCGGTCGGCGTACTGGGCGCCGGAGAAGCCGTGGTCGGTCTGGTCGGCCAGGGCCTTGAGGACCTGTGCGGCCGAGGTGTCGATCTCGGTGGCCTTGTCGAGGATGCTCTGGATCTCGTCGCGCAGCGCGGTGACGTCGTCCGGGGAGTGGTCGGGCAAGGAGGTTCCCTTGGCGGCCCGGTCGGGATGGATGTTCATGGTGACGGTGAAGCCGCCCCCGCCGCCGGGGACCACCGTCAGGTTCTTCGCCGTCCCCCGTTCGATCGCCTCGTCGAGCCTGCGGTGCCAGTTCTTCAGCTCGTCGCGGGTGTCCTTGAGGATGTTCCGTAAGGATGTGGCCTGAGTCCGGGCGTCGGCGAACTCGGCTGCCGTTCTGCCGATGAACTCGCGGGAGACGGTGGCGTTCACCCCTGACCAGTTCGCTTTCTCGGCCCGGCCGCGTAACCCCTCCCGGGCTTCCCTCTCCAGAGCCTCCAGATGGGTGACCGTCGTCGTCCAGTCGGTGATCGCCTCGTCGAGCAGCGCGAAGTTCGCGAAGCGCAGCGCCTCCAGGTCCATCAGTTCCCGTCCTTGCCCTTCGTGTCCTTCGCGTCCTTCTCGGCGTACGCCGGATTCTTCGCGCCCGCCGGGGCGTACGACTCGTCGAACCCCTGGTCGAGGGTGTTGATGCTGCTCATGCTCCGCCGGATCCAGTGGTCGTCGTCCTGGTGGATCCTGCCGCTGACGTCCATGTGGTTGGAGATGTGGGCGCAGGCGTCCAGCAGCGAACCGAGCTGCTTCTCCCAGCGGTTCGAGACGTGCTTGAGCGCGCCGCCCAGCGCGAACCCCTGGCCCGAGAGGTCTCCCGCCGCTCTGTCGCTGGCGGGAACGGCGACGCGGCCCTCTTTCCGGAGCCGTTCGTAGAGGGTGTGGGCCTCGTTGCCGACGGCGGCCAGGTCCGTTTGGGAGACGCGGAGGTCGCCCTCCTCGACATGGTCCACCGGCACCCCGTTGAGCTGGGTGCCCGTGGCGTTCCGCTCGGCCGCCGAGGCCTTGAGCCGTTCCCACTCGTCCCATGCCATGCCCGGAAGACCCCCTCGCCGTACCCACGGGCAGGGCGGCACCCCACCGGCACCCCGTCGCCCGACTCGTCGGACAAGCCTATTGACGTGAAGCGAAGGCCGAGGGGGAGTTCACAGGATCCACATGACCCGCGAGACTCCCCCCGTACCGGCAGATCCGGCGGATCCGCGGATCTGTCAGATCTGCTCGTCCGGCGGCATCAGCCCCGTCTGCACCAGCGGATTCCCCCGCTGCCGGGAGACGAAGACGCCCCGGCCGGCGGGCATCGGCCGCATGCGCACACCGCCGAGGATGTCGCCCTCCTGCGGGTCGCCTGAGAGCAGCACGCCCTGCGCGCCGAGCTCCGTCATCCGCTGCATGAAGGGCTCGTACGCGGCGCGGCTGGCGCCCGCGGAGCTGCGGGCGATGATGAAGCGGACGCCGACGTCACGGGCGAAGGGCAGCAGCTCGGTGAGTTTGCTCAGCGGGTTGCCGCTGGAGGTGGACACCAGGTCGTAGTCGTCGACGACGACGAACACGGACGGGCCGCGCCACCAGCTGCGGTCCCTCAGCTGCTGGGCCGTGACATCGGCCGCCGGGGTGCGCCGCTGCATCAGGTCGAAGAGGGCGTCCACATGGTGGTCCATGTTGTTGGACATGGGGACGTACTCGGCGAGATGCGTCGGCGGGGTGACGTCCAGCAGCCCGCGACGGTTGTCGATCACGAAGAACTTGCAGGCGTCGCCCTCGTACCGGCGGCTCAGCTGGGTGATGAGGAGACGCAGGAGGTTCGACTTCCCCGACTCGCTCTCGCCGAAGACGAGGAAGAAGGGATCGCGCTCGAAGTTGGCGAAGACCGGCTCCAGATTGTTCTCGTCGATGGCGAAGGCGACCCCGCGCCCCGGGTCGGCCGAGCCCGGGGGCAGATGCCCGGCGGGCAGTTCGCGCGGCAGCAGCCGCACCTGGGGCGCGCCGGGGGTGGTCCAGTGGCGGCCGACCTCCTGGTTCATCGCGGTGGTGGCCTCGGAGAGATCGCCGGCGGAACTCATTCCGTCGATCCTGGGGACCGCCGCCATGAAGTGCAGCTTCTCCGGCGTCAGCCCGCGCCCCGGGACTCCCGTCGGCACATTGACGGCCGCCTTCCGGTCCAGTTCGGAGTCCATGGTGTCGCCGAGCCGCAGCTCCAGCCGGTTCATCAGATGGTCCTTGAGGTTGGCACGCACCTCCATGGAGCGGGAGGCCGTCAGGACCAGATGGATGCCGTAGCCCAGCCCGCGTGCCGCGATCTCCAGGACGGCGGGCTCCAGGCCCTCGTAGTCGGAGCGGAAGTTGCCCCAGCCGTCGATGAGCAGGAAGACGTCTCCCCACGGCTGCTCCGCCGTCGAGATCTCGCCGCGCGCCCGCATCCTGCGGAAGGTGGCGATGGAGTCGATGCCCGCGCCGCGGAAGTACTCCTCGCGGCGCGAGAGGATGCCGTACACCTCGGCGACCGTCCGCCGCACCCGCTCGGGGTCGAGCCGGGAGGCCACCCCGCCGACATGCGGGAGCCCGGCGGTCGCGGAGAGCCCGCCGCCACCGAAGTCGAGCCCGTAGAACTGGACCTCCTGCGGGGTGTGGGTCAGCGCGAACCCGGAGACGAGCGTGCGCAGCAGGGTCGACTTGCCCGACTGCGGGCCGCCGACGATCTGCATATGACCGGCCGCGCCGGAGAAGTCCCGGTACAGGGTGTCGCGCCGCTGCTCGAACGGCTTGTCCACCACGCCCAGCGGCACGACCAGCCGGCCGGCCCCCTCGTACCCGGGCTGGGTGAGCCCCCGGCCGGGCACGTTCGCCAGCCCCGGCAGCAGCTCGTCCAGCGGCGGGGGATTGTCCAGCGGCGGCAGCCACACCTGGTGCGCCTCGGCCCCCCGGCCCTCCAGCCGGCGTACGACCACGTCGAGTACGGAGTCGGCCAGGGCGTCGTCCTCGGCGGCGCGCGCGTCCGGCACGGAGGGACCGGGCGCGGGCGCGGCGTACCGCACCGGCACCGGCGCGGCGGTGAACGGGACCGGCCTGCGGTCCACCGGGAGCGGCCCGCCCGAGGCGGCCCGGTGAGCGCCCGCGCGGTACACCCCGGAGACGTACGCGGCCTTGAACCGCACCATCTCGTCCGTGCCGTACTTCAGATACCCCGAACCGGGGACGTTCGGCAGCGTATAGGCGTCCGGCACGCCCAGCGCCGCCCGTGACTCGGCGGCGGAGAAGGTGCGCAGACCGATCCGGTACGAGAGGTAGGTCTCCAGGCCGCGCAGCCGGCCCTCCTCCAGCCGCTGGGAGGCCAGCAGCAGATGGACCCCGAGGGACCGGCCGATCCGGCCGATCTGCACGAACATCTCGATGAAGTCGGGCATGGCGGTCAGCAGCTCGCTGAACTCGTCGATGACCAGCACCAGCGAGGGAATGGGCTGGAGGGGTGCGCCCGCCGCCCGGGCCTTCTCGTAGTCGTGGATGTTGGCGTAGTTGCCCGCGTCGCGGAGCATCTCCTGCCGGCGGTTCAGCTCGCCGCGGATGGAGTCGCCCATCCGGTCCACCAGCGTCAGATCGTCGGCCAGGTTGGTGATCACCGCGGCCACGTGCGGCATCTGCGACATGCCGGCGAAGGTCGCGCCGCCCTTGAAGTCCGCGAGGACGAAGTTGAGCGTCTCCGAGGAGTGGGTGACGGCGAGGCCGAGCACCAGCGTCCGCAGCAGCTCCGACTTGCCGGAACCGGTCGCGCCCACGCACAGGCCGTGCGGGCCCATACCCTCCTGCGCGGCCTCCTTGAGGTCCAGCATCACCGGCGCGCCGTCCTCGCCGACGCCGATGGGTACGCGCAGCCGCTCCGACTGGGACCGGGGCCGCCAGGTGCGGCTGACGTCGACCGAGGCCGCGTCCCCCAGATTCAGCAGATCGGTGAAGTCGAGATTGGCCAGCAGCGGCTGGTCGTCGTCGCCGCCGGTGCCCACCCGCAGCGGAGCGAGCTGGCGGGCCAGCGCCTCGGCCGCCTGCGGGCTGAGCAGGTCGGGCACCCCGTCGTAGACCAGCCCGTGCCCCGACTCCAGCCGCAGCGCGTCGGGCTGGACGGTGATGGACAGACCGCCGCGCGGTCCCGTCGCCTCACCCGGGACGACCTCGATGACCGTCACCCCCTGAAGCCCCTCGGCCGCCGCCAGCGCGGAACCGGCGGGAACGGACTGACCGTCGAGGACCACCACCACATGCGGCTGGTCCAGCAGCGGATTCCCGCCGAACCGGGGCCGCTCCTCCAGTAGCGCCGCCAGCATCTCGTCCAGCTCGCGCGCGTCCGTCGTGATCAGACGGCGGCTGCCCGCGCCGTCGCCCGGACCCGGAGCCTGCACATGCGGAAGCCACTTCGCCCACTCCCAGTGCGGCGCGGCGTCCGGCCCGGCGGCGACCGCGACGACCAGATCCTCGGGGGAGTGCAGCGAGACGAGCGAGCCCGTCAACGACCGGGCGGTGGCCCGTACCGACTCCGTCTCACCACTGAGCGTCAGATGGTAGAAAGCGCGCAGCGACACCGCCATCGGCAGCCCGTCGAGCGTGCCGTGCGCCGTCAGGAACTGGCGCATCGCCCCCGCCGTCAGCGGCTCCAGCTCGTCCACCGGCGCGGTCTCGGGGGCGATCAGCGGAGTGGCGAGCTGCTGGCTGCCGAGCCCGATGCGCACCTGGCCGAAGTCGGCGTCGCCGATGCGCCGTTCCCACAGCCGGCTGCCCTCCGCCACCAGCGCCCACAGCTGCTCGGGCGACGGGTGCAGATAGAACTGGGCATCGCGCTGAAGACGCGCGGTGCGCAGCACGCCCCGCCGGGTCTGCGTCAGGTACTTCAGATAGTCCCGGCGCAGATCGGCCAGTTCGCCCTGGGTGCCCCGCCGATGACGGACCAGCATCGCGATGGCCATGGCTATCGTCGACGCGATCATGATCATTCCCATGATCCGCATGATCGGATTCGGCGTGATGAAGAAGAAGACGACCGAACCGCCCATGCCCAGCATCGGCAACAGCTGCATCAGCGCGCCCTCCTGCTGCCCTCGCGGCAGCTCGGGAGGGGGTTGCAGCTGCACGTGCTCGCCGGGCACCTCGGAAGGCAGAGCCCGTGGTGGCCGTTTGACGACGATCTGACTCACAAGCTCACCAATTCCCTTGCCGGACGGAAATGTTCCTATCGGCGCCCCCGTGGCGACGGGCTCCGTCCGCGGGGAGGGATCCTACTTGCGGCGGCGCGCCGGGGCGGGCGGTAGGGTGGCGCGACGCGTTCGCGAACCCGCTGAACCGCCGCGCGGTCCCGCCGGCGAGAAACGCGAATCGATGTGCGGCACAGCGTTGAGCACCGTGCCGACCGCGGCACGCACTGCGGTGCGGACCGGATCGTGAACCGGCGGTGCGGGACAGCCGGCGGTGTTGGGACACGGCCCGAACCGCGGCGGGATCCGCGTCGCGAACCGCGGAGGAATCCGCGGGAGATGACAAGAGATCACGAGGGGATGCAGCAGGTGACTATGACGGCCCGAGCGGCGGCCACCGGAGCCGGCCACACCGGACAGGCGACCCCGTCCGGCGGCGGAACCGGCTTCTGCCGGGTGACCGTCGTCGCCCCCGACAGCCGCGTCGACGTCGCCCTCCCCGAGGACATCGCCGTCGCCGACCTCTACCCGGAGATCCTCCGGCTCTCCGGCCAGAGCCCCGCCCCCGGCGCCCCTGTCGGCTACCACCTGGTCCGCCGCGACGGCACCGTCCTCGACGGCGCGCGCACGCTCGGCGCGCAGCGCATCCTCGACGGCGAGCTGCTCTCCCTGCGCCCCTTCGCCGAATCCCTGCCCCCCGCCGTCTTCGACGACGTCACCGACGCCGTCGCCACCGCCGTCGCCCGCGACCGCACCCTGTGGAGCGACGCGCTGATGCGCGGGGCCGGCCTCTTCGGCGGCGCGACACTGCTCCTGCTGCTCGCCTTCGTCCTGTGGTCCTCGGCCCCCGGCCACGACACCCACGGCCTCCAGGGCATCCTGGCCGCCGTCGCCGGAGTGCTGCTCCTCGCCCTCGCCTGCGTCCGCGCCCGGGTGTACGACGACCGCGCGTCGGCCGTCGCCCTGGGCATCGGCGCGATGGCCGGCGCGGCCGTCGCCGGATCCGGACTGCTGCCCCCCGCCGACGGACAGGGCGTCGGCCGGCTCCACTTCCTGCTCGCCTGCGCCGCCGTGCTGGTGGTCGCCGTGATCCTCACCATCGTCGCCCCCGGCGGCGACGGCCCCTTCGTCGCCTTCGTCCTCGCCGCCGCCGTCGGAGTCCTCGCGGCCTTCCTCGCGATCGCCTACCGGCTGAGCCCCGCCGAGACCGCCGCGCTCTGCGCCCCGCTCGCCGTCGGAGCCCTCGCCTTCCTGCCCGGCCTCTCCACCCGCTTCGCCCGGCTGCCCATCGGCTTCGACCCGCCCCGCACCACCATCGGCGACTACGGATCCGAGCCCGAGCCCCAGGGCCCCGTCGACGCCCGCCGCATCGCCGCCCAGGCCCGGCGCGGCCACGAACTGCTCGTCGGACTCGTCGGCGGCTGCGCGCTGGTCGCCGTGGGATCCGCCGCGGTGCTCGGCTTCTCCGACAGCGTCTGGGGACAGCTCCTCGCCCTCGCCACCGGCGTGTCCATGCTGATGCGGGCCCACCTCTTCCGCTACACCGCCCAGGTCGGCTGCTCGCTCGCCGCCGGCCTCGGCTCGCTGCTCCTGCTCGGCCTCGGCCTCTGCCTCAACCCGCCGGAGGCCCTGATGCGCGCCGCCCTCCGCGGCGACAGCTCCGGCCTCGACATCCGCACGGTCTGGCTCGCCGCCGCCGTCGCGCTCGTCGCCGCCCTCGTCACCGCAGTCGGACTGATCGTCCCGCGCACCGGGGTCACCCCCTTCTGGGGCCGCTTCCTGGAGATCGCCGAGACCTGCGTACTGCTCACCCTCATCCCGCTGACCCTCGCGGTCTTCGGCGTCTACCACGCGATCCGCGCCACCACCTCCTGAGCGCGCGCTCCCGTCGTGTGCTCCTGAGCGCGCGACGGCCGCCGGGGGAGCCCGCCGGAGGGACTGGTACGCTGGGTGACGGCCGTTTGTGTACGCGTTCCCGGGATGCCCTGGGAGCTGCGCCCATCGGACCTTCGCCTCCGAGTCACGGAAGCTCCCCTGAGTACCAGACCAGGGGCACTCGTGGGCGCATAGAACACCACAAGAGGAGTACCGAGTGTCTCTCGACGCCGCTACCAAGAAGCAGATCATGACCGAGTTCGGCACCAAGGAGGGCGACACCGGCTCCCCCGAGGTCCAGGTCGCCATGCTCTCGCGCCGCATCTCGGACCTGACCGAGCACCTCAAGACCCACAAGCACGACCACCACTCCCGCCGTGGTCTGCTGATCCTCGTCGGCCAGCGCCGCCGCCTTCTCCAGTACCTGGCCAAGAAGGACATCCAGCGCTTCCGTGCGCTCGTCGACCGCCTCGGCATCCGCCGCGGTGCGGCCGGCGGCGCCAAGTAAAACGCCGTGGAGGGAGCGGTTCCCACTGAACAGGGGGCCGCTCCCTTTTGCTGTACACAGCTTTGCTGTACATGGCGTACGGAATGTACAGCCGCGTACACGCTGTACAGAGCGTCACGGCCCGGCCGCACCCCGTGCGACCGCGTGACCCGCTGTACGTGCGCGACACACCGGACGGCAATTAGTCTGGTCGCACACAGAGCAGTACCGAACGACACAATGCACCACTGAACGAGTGAGAAGCCGACTCGCCGCCGCCGGTCCTCGGTAGTGGCTCCCGGAGCGGACAACCCCGGGTGCTTCGATCGAAGACCGGCCCAGTACGAGAGCTTCTCCGCAGGTCCTCCCGCCACACGGGCGAGGGGACGAAAGACGCAAAGTAACGGAGAAAACGCTAGTGGAGAACGAGACCCACTACGCCGAGGCCGTCATTGACAACGGCACCTTCGGCACCCGCACCATCCGCTTCGAGACGGGCCGCCTGGCCAAGCAGGCCGCCGGCTCCGCCGTGGCGTACCTGGACGACGACACCATGGTGCTGTCGGCCACCACCGCCTCCAAGAAGCCCAAGGACCAGCTCGACTTCTTCCCCCTCACGGTGGACGTCGAGGAGCGGCAGTACGCGGCCGGCAAGATCCCCGGCTCCTTCTTCCGCCGCGAGGGCCGGCCCTCCGAGGACGCGATCCTCACCTGCCGCCTGATCGACCGCCCGCTGCGCCCCTCCTTCAAGAAGGGCCTGCGCAACGAGATCCAGATCGTTGAGACGATCATGGCGCTCAACCCCGACCACCTGTACGACGTGGTCGCGATCAACGCCGCCTCCTGCTCCACACAGCTGGCCGGCCTGCCCTTCTCGGGCCCGATCGGCGGCACCCGTGTCGCGCTGATCAAGGGCCAGTGGGTCGGCTTCCCGACCCACACCGAGCTGGAGGACGCCGTCTTCGACATGGTCGTCGCCGGCCGGGTCCTCGAGGACGGCGATGTCGCGATCATGATGGTCGAGGCCGAGGCCACCACGAAGACCATCCAGCTCGTCAAGGACGGCGCCGACGCCCCCACCGAGGAGGTCGTCGCCGCCGGTCTCGAGGCCGCGAAGCCCTTCATCAAGGCGCTCTGCAAGGCCCAGTCCGACCTCGCCGCCAAGGCCGCCAAGCCCGAGGGCGAGTTCCCGGTCTTCCTGGACTACCAGGACGACGTCTACGACGCGCTGTCCTCGGCCGTCAAGGGCGAGCTGGCCCAGGCGCTCACCATCGCGGGCAAGCAGGACCGCGAGGCCGAGCTGGACCGCGTCAAGGAGCTCGCCGCCGAGAAGCTCCTCCCGGCCTTCGAGGGCCGCGAGAAGGAGATCTCCGCCGCCTACCGCTCGCTGACCAAGAACCTGGTGCGCGAGCGCGTCATCAAGGACAAGGTCCGCATCGACGGCCGCGGCGTCACGGACATCCGTACGCTCGCCGCCGAGGTCGAGGCGATCCCGCGGGTGCACGGCTCCGCGCTGTTCGAGCGTGGCGAGACCCAGATCCTGGGCGTCACCACCCTGAACATGCTCCGCATGGAGCAGCAGCTGGACACCCTCTCCCCGGTGACCCGCAAGCGCTACATGCACAACTACAACTTCCCGCCCTACTCCGTCGGCGAGACCGGCCGCGTCGGTTCGCCGAAGCGCCGCGAGATCGGCCACGGCGCGCTCGCCGAGCGCGCCATCGTGCCGGTGCTGCCGACGCGCGAGGAGTTCCCGTACGCGATCCGTCAGGTCTCCGAGGCCCTCGGCTCCAACGGCTCCACCTCCATGGGCTCGGTCTGCGCCTCCACGATGTCGCTGCTGAACGCCGGTGTGCCGCTGAAGGCCCCCGTCGCCGGCATCGCCATGGGTCTGATCTCCCAGGAGATCGACGGCAAGACGCACTACGTCGCCCTCACCGACATCCTCGGTGCGGAGGACGCCTTCGGCGACATGGACTTCAAGGTCGCCGGCACCAAGGAGTTCGTCACCGCCCTCCAGCTGGACACCAAGCTCGACGGCATCCCGGCCTCCGTCCTCGCCGCCGCCCTCAAGCAGGCCCGTGACGCCCGCCTCCACATCCTCGACGTGATGATGGAAGCGATCGACACGCCGGACGAGATGTCCCCCAACGCCCCGCGGATCATCACCGTCAAGATCCCCGTGGACAAGATCGGCGAGGTCATCGGCCCCAAGGGCAAGATGATCAACCAGATCCAGGAGGACACCGGCGCCGAGATCACGATCGAGGACGACGGCACCATCTACATCGGTGCCGCCGACGGCCCGGCCGCCGAGGCCGCCCGCGCCACGATCAACAGCATCGCCAACCCGACGATGCCGGAGGTCGGCGAGCGCTACCTGGGTACGGTCGTCAAGACCACCACCTTCGGCGCCTTCGTCTCCCTGCTCCCGGGCAAGGACGGCCTGCTGCACATCTCGCAGATCCGCAAGCTCGCCGGTGGCAAGCGCGTGGAGAACGTCGAGGACGTGCTCGCGGTCGGCTCCAAGGTCCAGGTGGAGATCGCGGAGATCGACTCCCGCGGCAAGCTCTCCCTGATCCCCGTGATCGACGGCGAGGCCGCCGGCGACGACACGAAGGACGACGCTGCCAAGTGACGTCGCGCAGTCCCCGAGCGACGGCCCGCGCCTCTTCGAAGGCGCGGGCCGTCGCCCGTACCCAAACACTTCTCCAGGGCGAGAACGGCATCGGCACGGTCCGTCGCACCACCCTCCCCGGTGGCCTGCGCATCGTCACCGAGACCCTGCCGTCCGTACGCTCCGCCACCTTCGGCATCTGGGCCCACGTCGGCTCCCGTGACGAGACGCCGTCCCTCAACGGCGCCACGCACTATCTGGAGCACCTCCTCTTCAAGGGCACCGAGCGCCGCTCCGCCCTCGACATCTCCTCCGCGATCGACGCGGTCGGCGGCGAGATGAACGCCTTCACGGCGAAGGAGTACACCTGCTACTACGCCCGGGTGCTCGACACCGATCTGCCGCTCGCCATCGACGTCGTCTGCGACATGCTCACCGGTTCGCTGATCCTCCAGGAGGACGTGGACGCCGAGCGCGGGGTGATCCTCGAAGAGATCGCCATGACCGAGGACGACCCGGGCGACTGTGTGCACGACCTCTTCGCGCACACCATGTTCGGCGACACCCCCCTCGGCCGCCCGGTCCTCGGCACCGTCGACACCGTCAACGCCCTGACGGCCGAACGCGTCCGCCGCTTCTACCAGAAGCACTACGACCCGACCCATCTGGTCGTCGCCGCCGCGGGCAATGTCGACCACGCCACCGTCGTACGCCAGGTCCGCCGCGCCTTCGAGAAGGCCGGCGCGCTGACCCGCACGGACGCCGTCCCGCTCGAACCCCGCGACGGCCGCCGCTCGGTGCGCACCGCCGGCCGGGTCGAACTCCAGAACCGCAAGACCGAGCAGGCCCATGTCGTCCTCGGCATGCCCGGCCTCGCCCGCACCGACGAGCGCCGCTGGGCGCTCGGCGTGCTCAACACCGCCCTCGGCGGCGGCATGTCCTCCCGTCTCTTCCAGGAGGTACGGGAGAAGCGCGGCCTCGCCTACAGCGTGTACTCGTACACCTCGGGCTTCGCCGACTGCGGACTCTTCGGCGTCTACGCGGGCTGCCGGCCCAGCCAGGTCCACGACGTCCTCAAGATCTGCCGGGACGAACTGGACAAGGTCGCCTCCGACGGCCTCACGGACGACGAGATCCGCCGGGCCATCGGCCAGCTCTCCGGCTCCACCGTGCTCGGCCTGGAGGACACCGGCGCGCTGATGAACCGTATCGGCAAGAGCGAACTGTGCTGGGGAACCCAGATGTCGGTGGACTCCATGCTCGCCAGGATCGCGGCCGTCACCCCCGACGAGGTACGCGAGGTCGCCGCCGGCATCCTCGGCCACCGCCCCTCGCTCGCGGTCATCGGCCCGCTCAAGGACCGCCAGGCCGACCGCCTCCACGAGACGGTCTCCTGAACAATCCCGAGACTCCCGAAGGAAAGACACTGATGAGCAAGTTGCGCGTGGCGGTCGTCGGAGCCAAGGGCCGGATCGGCTCGGAAGCGGTACGAGCCGTGGAAGCCGCCGAGGACATGGAGCTGGTCGCCGCCCTCGGCCGGGGCGACCGGCTGGAGACCCTGGTCGAGGCCGGGGCGCAGGTGGCCGTCGAGCTGACCACCCCCGCCTCGGTGATGGGCAACCTCGACTTCTGCGTACGCCACGGCATCCACGCGGTCGTCGGCACCACCGGCTGGACCGAGGACCGCCTCGCGCAGCTGGGAGCCTCGCTCGACGCCTCCCCGGAGACCGGGGTGCTCATCGCCCCGAACTTCTCCATCGGCGCGGTCCTCACCATGGCCTTCGCCCGGCAGGCGGCCCGCTACTTCGAATCCGCCGAGGTCATCGAGCTGCACCACCCGAACAAGGCCGATGCCCCCAGCGGCACCGCCACCCGCACCGCCCAGCTCATCGCCGCCGCCCGCGCCGAGGCGGGCCTGGGCTCCCAGCCCGATGCCACGGTCACCGCCCTGGACGGCGCGCGCGGGGCCGACGTGGACGGCGTCCCGGTGCACTCCGTACGGCTCCGGGGTCTCCTCGCCCACCAGGAAGTCCTGCTCGGCGACGAGGGCGAGACCCTCACCATCCGGCACGACTCCCTGCACCACAGCAGCTTCATGCCGGGCGTCCTGCTCGGAGTCCGCCGTGTCGTGACCGCGCCCGGTCTCACCTTCGGCCTCGAACACTTCCTCGACCTGGGCTGATCCCATGCGCGCGAAAATCACCTACCTGATCACGGCAGCCGTCCTCGTCGTCTACTTCGTCCTGGTCGGCAGCCGTGGTCTGATGCTCATCCAGCAGGGCACCCCGATCACCGTCACCTTCGGTCTCACGGTGCTGATCCTGCCGGGGATCGGCGTCTGGTTCCTCTGGAAGAACACCCAGTTCGTCACCAGGGCCAACCGGCTCGCGGCCGAACTGGACGCCGAGGGCGGACTGCCGGTGGACGATCTCGCCCGCACCCCCGGCGGACGCATCGACCGCGACGCGGCGGACGCGGCCTTCGCGCTGCGCCGCGCCGAGACCGAGGACTCACCGGACGACTGGCGCTGCTGGTTCCGGCTGGCGGTGGCGTACCACGACGCCCGGGACACCCCCCGGGCCCGCAAGGCCATGCAGCGGGCGATCGCCCTCCACGCGGGCCGGCCCGTCCACTGACCCGCCCCTTCGGGGACGGTGCCGGCGGACGGGCCGGAGCGCGCGGGGGAAGTCCGTCAGCCCTGGCGGTACTCCGACCACCAGGCTTCCACGGTGTCCGCGGCCCGCTCGAACGCCTCCACCCGCGACAGGAAGTCGGCGTTGTGGTCGGTGAGCAGCGCCATCGAGTCGCCGGGGCCGGTACGCGTCAGCACCAGCGCCTGCCCCTGCACCGTCCTCGGGAGCCCCAGCCAGCGCACCGGCTGCTGCACCGTGCGGACGGCGGACGCCTTGGCCCACGGCACGGTGGCCGTGGTCAGCAGACCGACCTTCCGCAGACCGTTCCGGCTCACCCACACGCCCATCCGGAGCATCCGCAGGGCCACCGCGACGAGAACCGCGCCGACGCTCAGACAGAGCAGCGCGCCGGAGAACGCCCCCGCGAAGACGATGATCATCGCGGCGAGCAGGACGAACGAGGCGAGCAGCAGCAGCACGGCCGCCGTCCCGACCCGCCAGGGCCCCGGACGGTAGGGACGCCGCCACTGATCATGGTCGTCGAACGGCAGCGCGACATCATCCGAAGCGTCGAACGCACGGTCGGCCGTCAGAAAGGGCAGGGGCACGACTGATCCTCACTCACCAGCACACTCGATCGGGGGCTGTGACGGGTGAGGCTACCGAGGCGTTCACCGGTCGACCACCCCAGGGGGGCCGTATGTGTCAACGGCGCTCGGTCGCCTCGGACTGCTGGGTGTTCCCCGGGGTCTGCCCTGACTCCATTGCCGGGAGCCCGAAGAGCAGCGCACCGGCCAGCCCGGCGGCGAGGGTCAGCCCGATCAGCGCACGCCCCGCGAGCTGGGAGGCGCTGGGACGCTCGCGCGGCGGGGGAGCGACATTGCTGCTGAAGCTCTCGGCCTCGGGTGCGGCGACGAATGAGAACGGAACGGTCTCCCGCCGGCGGAACATCAGGGCACTCTCCTCGATCAGGGAACGATGACGGCACGAACGGTGCGACCGCCACAGAAGCGGTCCACTACTCGTACAGACGCACGAAACGCCGATTCGGTGCCCGATTTCACCGAATCGACCGAGGAAGGAGGGTCGGCGGCGACGGCGACCCGGTGGACTAGAGTGGTCGCCGCCCAGCTCACGCCCCTGGAAGGACCCACCCGGTGACCGACACCCCCGCCGAGACCGCGACCCCCAGCTTCCGCGGTGATGTCACCGTGGACCTGGTGAAGCACAGCGCTTCCGACACCGATGTGCTGTGGGCCGCCCGTGTCTCCACGGCCGGTGAGCAGTCGCTGGAGGAGCTCCAGAAGGACCCCGAGCGCTCCAGGGGGCTCATCAACTTCCTGATGCGGGACCGCCACGGCAGCCCCTTCGAGCACAACTCGATGACCTTCTTCATCAGCGCCCCGATCTTCGTCTTCCGCGAGTTCATGCGGCACCGGGCGGGCTGGTCCTACAACGAGGAGTCGGGCCGCTACCGGGAGCTTCAGCCCGTCTTCTACGTCCCCGGCCAGGACCGCAAGCTGGTCCAGGAGGGTCGCCCCGGCAAGTACGTCTTCGTCGACGGCAGCCCGGCGCAGCACAAGGTCGTCAGCGACGCCATGGAGGACTCCTACCGGCGCTCCTACGAGACCTACCAGGAGATGCTGGCGGCTGGCATCGCCCGCGAGATCGCCCGCTCGGTCCTCCCCGTCGGACTCTTCTCCTCGATGTACGCCACCTGCAACGCCCGCTCGCTGATGCACTTCCTCGGGCTGCGCACCCAGCACGAGCTGGCGAAGGTGCCGTCCTTCCCGCAGCGGGAGATCGAGATGGTCGGCGAGCAGATGGAGGAGGAGTGGGCGCGGCTCATGCCGCTCACCCACGCCGCCTTCAACGCCAACGGCCGTATCGCTCCGTGAGACCGTGCCTCACCCCGTCTGACCTGTGAAGCTTCCTTTCAGGAGACGGTACGACGGCACAGATGTACGGATTCCCTCGGCGAAGTGTCCGCATTGCGGTGTTTCATGAAGTTCATCTAGGCTGATCAAACGGACCCGGCACTGCTTGACCCCCCGAGCAGGCAGTGCCGGGCTCCTTCAGCCCCGACGTACGTCACGCCCTCCAGGGGACACAGTGTGCTGAGCAACGAGTAGCGTGTTACCCATGGCTCCGATCTCCACTCCGCAGACCCCTTTCGGGCGGGTCCTCACCGCCATGGTCACGCCCTTCACGGCGGACGGCGCACTCGACATCGACGGCGCGCAGCGCCTCGCGACCCACCTGGTGGACGCGGGCAACGACGGCCTGATCATCAACGGCACCACCGGTGAGTCCCCGACCACCAGCGACGCGGAGAAAGACCGGCTCGTACGAGCTGTTCTGGAGGCGGTCGGAGACCGGGCCACCATCGTGGCCGGCGTCGGCACCAACGACACCCGCCACAGCGTCGAACTCGCCCACGCCGCCGAGCGCGCCGGAGCGCACGGCCTGCTCGCGGTCACGCCGTACTACAACAAGCCCCCGCAAGAGGGCCTGCGCCGTCACTTCTCGGCCATCGCCGACGCCACCGAGCTGCCCGTGATGCTCTACGACATCCCCGGCCGCAGCGGCGTCCCGATCGACACCGAGACGATCGTCCGCCTCGCAGAGCACCCCCGGATCGTCGCCAACAAGGACGCCAAGGGCGACCTCGGCCGCGCCAGCTGGGCCATCGCCCGCAGCGGCCTCGCCTGGTACTCGGGCGACGACATGCTCAACCTCCCGCTGCTCTCGGTCGGCGCGGTCGGCTTCGTCTCCGTCGTCGGCCATGTCGTCACCCCCGAGCTGCGCGCCCTCCTCGACGCCCATCTGAACGGCGACGTCCAGAAGGCCACCGAGATCCACCAGCGGCTGCTGCCGGTCTTCACCGGCATGTTCCGCACCCAGGGCGTCATCACCACCAAGGCCGCCCTGGCCCTCCAGGGCCTGCCCGCCGGCCCCCTCCGGCTCCCCCTCGTGGAGCTCTCCCCGGAGGAAACCGCCCAGCTGAAGATCGACCTCGCCGCGGGCGGGGTACAGCTGTGACCACAGACTTCACAACTGAATACAGGAACAACTGAAGGAAATACGACAACCGGCCGTTCCGCGGTCGGCGCACTGACAACAGCAAGTGCACGACAGTCACGTACGCCACGTGCCTTCGAGGTACGTGGCGTACGTGGTGAGGAGAGTCTTTTGAGTCATCCGCATCCAGAACTCGGCGCCCCGCCGAAGCTCGCCAAGGGCGGCCTGCGGGTCACCCCGCTCGGCGGCCTCGGTGAGATCGGCCGGAACATGACGGTCTTCGAATACGGGGGCCGCCTGCTCATCGTCGACTGCGGCGTCCTCTTCCCCGAGGACGAACAGCCCGGAGTCGATCTCATCCTGCCCGACTTCACCACGCTTCGGGACCGTCTCGACGACATCGAGGGCATCGTCCTCACCCATGGTCACGAGGACCACATCGGCGGTGTCCCCTATCTGCTCCGGCTGAAGCAGGACATCCCGCTGATCGGCTCCAAGCTGACCCTCGCGCTGATCGAGGCGAAGCTCCAGGAGCACCGGATCCGTCCGTACACCCTGGAGGTCGTGGAGGGGAACCGGGAGCGCATCGGTCCCTTCGACTGCGAGTTCATCGCGGTCAACCACTCCATCCCGGACGCGCTGGCCGTCGCCATCCGCACCCCCGCCGGCATGGTGGTGCACACCGGCGACTTCAAGATGGACCAGCTTCCGCTGGACGGCAGGCTCACCGACCTGCACGCCTTCGCCCGGCTCAGCGAGGAGGGCATCGACCTCCTGCTGTCCGACTCGACCAATGCCGAGGTCCCCGGGTTCGTCCCGCCCGAGCGGGACATCTCCAATGTCCTGCGGCAGGTCTTCGCCAGCGCCCAGAAGCGCATCATCGTGGCGAGCTTCGCCAGCCATGTGCACCGCATCCAGCAGATCCTGGACGCCGCCCATGAGTACGGGCGGCGCGTGGCCTTCGTCGGCCGCTCCATGGTCCGGAACATGGGCATCGCCCGCGACCTGGGCTACCTCAGGGTTCCGGCCGGTCTGGTGGTGGACGTCAGAAGCCTTGACGACCTGCCCGACCACGAGGTCGTCCTCGTCTGCACGGGTTCCCAGGGCGAGCCCATGGCGGCCCTGTCCCGGATGGCCAACCGCGACCACCAGATCCGGATCGTCCAGGGCGACACCGTCATCCTGGCCTCCTCCCTGATCCCGGGGAACGAGAACGCGGTCTACCGCGTGATCAACGGCCTGACCCGCTGGGGCGCCAACGTCGTCCACAAGGGCAACGCCAAGGTCCATGTCTCGGGCCACGCCTCGGCCGGCGAGCTGCTGTACTTCTACAACATCTGCAAGCCGAAGAACCTCATGCCGGTGCACGGCGAATGGCGTCATCTGCGCGCCAACGCCGAGCTCGGAGCGCTGACGGGCGTCCCCAAGGACCACATCGTCATTGCCGAGGACGGCGTGGTGGTGGACCTGATCGACGGCAAGGCCCGGATCGTCGGCAAGGTCCAGGCCGGATATGTGTACGTCGACGGCCTCTCGGTCGGCGATGTCACCGAGTCCTCCCTCAAGGACCGCCGCATCCTCGGAGACGAGGGCATCATCTCCGTCTTCGTGGTGGTCGACTCCACCACCGGCAAGGTCGTCGGCGGGCCGCACATCCAGGCCCGCGGCTCCGGCATCGACGACTCGGCCTTCGACGGGGTGCTCCCCCGGGTCGAGGAGGCCATCGCCAAGGCGGGCGCGGACGGGGTCGCCGAACCCCACCAGCTCCAGCAGCTCGTCCGCCGCACGGTGGGCAAGTGGGTCTCCGACACCTACCGTCGCCGGCCCATGATCCTGCCGGTCGTCGTCGAGGTCTGACGGTCTGACGTCGCACTTCCCCTTCCCGGAGCGGAGCGCCTCGATTTGCATCGAGGCGCTCCGCTCCAGTAGGTTTACGGCTCCGCCCACGGGGAACCCGAAGCATTCGTGCGATCGGATCACGTTCTCCAACGGTTCATCCGAATCAAACGGGCGGGAAATTCCGACTCAGAACTTCTGATAAAGTCGGAGCAGCCGAAAGGCAAAAGGCCGGTCCAACTGGCCGCTGGATCTGAAAATCCAAACCGGAAACGGAATGGGAAAAGGATCTGGTAGAGTTGGAAACGCAAGACCGAAGGGAA